>DAHUZP010000069.1 GCA_027306505.1 Thermoplasmata archaeon
GCTTCCTCCTCTTCGACACGACGAACTTCTTCGCCTACCACCAGGGCGGGCAGCTCTGGAGGAGGGCCCACGGGAAGGAGAAGCGCTACGACAAGCTCCACGTCGGGCTCGGGATGGTCACCCTGGGGAACCTCCCCTGCCTGACGGAGGTCTACCCGGCCAACGAAGCCGATCCCAAGGTCTTCGCTCGGGTGTTCGACACCCTCGTGAAGCGTCTGGTGGACCTCGACGTGGCCACGAAGAAGCTCATCATGGTCTTCGACCGGGGGATCAACTCCGAGGCCAACTTCGCGCTCGTCACCGGCGCGATGCACGTGATCGCCGCGCTCAACCGCTCCCATGCCCGCAAGCTCTTCGAGGTCCCCCTGGAGAGGTTCCGTGAGGTGTCGAAGGACCGCGAGGAGAGGCCGATCCGGGGGCTCGCCACATTCTGGGAGGGGTTCGGGCAGGAATGGAGGGTGCTGGTGGTCTACCGCAAGGCGGAGGCGGAGCACGACCGGAAGACCTGGGAGGAGATCCGGGCCCGGGTCCTGGCCGGGGGGGAGGAGCTGAGGAAGGCCCCGGCGCGGCAGGAGAAGGGGCTCTGGCGGAGGCTCTCGGAGCTCATCCCGAGGGACTACTCCTCGGAGTTAGAGGTGAGGGTCGAGGAGGTCCCGGTGATGAGGAAGGGGAAGCCGGCGAAGGGGTACCTCCCGACAGTGCGGGTCGACGAGGGGGCGGAGGCGCGCCTCCTGGCCTCCTTCGGGAAGGCGGCGCTGATCACAGACCTCCCGGCCGAGGAGCTCTCGGATGCCGAGCTGGTGGAGGGGATGACCGCACGAGCCCAGATCGAGGAGGACTTCCGGTGGCTGAAGGACCGGCACGTGGTGTCGGTCAAACCGTTCTACCTCTGGCACGACGCGACGGTGCCCGGCCACCTCTTCCTGTGCGTGATGGGGCTGCTGTTGCTCCGCTACCTCCAGTGGGAGCTGCGGGAGCTGAACATGTCTATGCCGAGGCTGGTGGAGCTCTTGGAGCGGATCCGGGTGGTCCTCGTGAGAGCCCAGGACGGCTCGCCGAAGATGGTCCTGGAGCAGATGGATCGGGAAGAGGCCCTGGTGTTCTCGAAGCTGAACCTGGGGCGGTTCATCCCCTCGGTGGCGTGAGAGGTTCTCCTCGAGAGGCCGAGGGTACCGGCGTACAGGTGCTACACCGTCCCTGTCGGAGATTCACCCCGGCTGTCCAGGTCGAGCTCAGGGTGCGGAAAGTAGGTTCGAAGGCCCCCGCGACCCCGAAGACGCCCGCCCCGGCGAAGAAGTGAGGCCCCGGTTCACCCGGGCCCCCCCACCCCCCCAAGCAAGCCGCGGTCCAGCACGGTCTCCGCGAGCTCGATCACCTGGGGGAGGGTGAGCCTGCGGGGCTCTACCGGGAACCGCTCGCCCATGGGGTTCATGCGGGACCCCTCCATCAGGACCGCACCCCAGGCGGCCTCGATCGCCCCTTGGGCATACTCTCCCGCCCGGTCCCCCGTCAGCACCACGAGGCGGCGGGGGGGCGTGCGTCGCTTCGCGATCTCCAGGAGGATGAGCACGGCCCCCAACGGTCTCACGTCGACGATCACCCGGTCCGTGAGCATCGAGCGGATCTCGGTCCGGATCGCCGTCTCCTCTCCCCGCGTGATCCGCATCCTTCGGACCAGTCCCCGGTTCTCCGGTAGCTTCTCCTCGGACTCGTCGCTCAAGGATAAGCCGTGGGCGTACTCCTGGCAGGCCGCCACCAGCTGGGGATCCAGCACGGGCCCGAACATGGTCAGCCTCCCCCCCTTCTCGCCCGAGAGGGCGGGGCGGACGAGGACGCGCGAGCCTCGGGGTCCCGCCGACGAGAGGGCCTGACTGGGGGGGTGCGGTCGCCCCGAACGAGAGGCGCCGCCGTCATGGCGACACCGGAAGATGCGATGGGACGTAGAGAGTGACCCTTCCACAGGTCACAGTCGGTACGCACCTCGCAGGGGGCGCAGACCGCGGGGTCCCTCCTCTTCGGACAGTCCCCGGAGATCCCCGTGTGGGCCAGGACGAAATCGAACTTCACCGGATCGGTCGCGTCGAACATGCGAAGACGGTCGGTGATCTCCACGACAGTGGGCCAGGTCCGGCTCCGCCGACGGGTCAGCCCGATATGGTAGGCGATCCAATAGACGTGCGTGTCCAGCGGGACCTGCAGGAGCGACGAATCGACCTTCGTCCAGAGCCCAAGATCGGGGTAGGCCCGGCGGACCATCCATCGGACGAAGAGGCAGGCTCGCTTGCAGGCCGGGTGTCCAAGGGCGAAGGGGGTGGGGAAGAGCGCGAGATAGCCCGGCGGAGGCTCGAAGACCGTGGGAGATCGATCGTGCGAGCCCCAGCGCAGGGCCTCTGACAGGGCGTGGAGACCGGAGGCGAAGCGCGCCCCCGCTTCAGCTCCTGGCCCCGCGGTCGCGAGCCCTGTAAGGAACACCTCCTCGAGCCCACCCGGGTAGCGCCGGTAGATCTCCTGGAGACGGACGCAGAGGAAGCCCATCTGGTCCGCCCGGATCCACCGGTGCTTCCAGGGATGCAGCTCCATCCGCCAACGATGGGAAGGGAACCTCTCGACGTAGCGCCCCGGGTCTCCGTCCATCCTCTCCAAAAGGGAAGTGAGCGCATGTCGGATGGATCGGACGTTCCCCACCGCGAGGGTGGAGGCGAGCACGCCCGCGATCTCGGAGGCTCTGCGGTCCGGCGAGAAGGGTCGGACCAAGGAGAGCGGGTCCTCCGGGAGGGAGCGGTCGAAAGGGAAGCGCGAGCTGAGAAGGTCGAGGTGGTCGCCGAGCCGAGAGCGGGGGGAGCGACGGCTCACGCCCTTCCCAGGACGGAGGGATGCGATAACCCTGCGGTCGGGTCCTCCAGCAACCCGATGTAGGACCATCGGGTCTAGCCGGACGTGCCGAAGGACGGTCCCGCGCTCCGTGTCGCCGAGGGGCTGCTCCGCCGTGAGCTGGAGGAGCTCGCCCGTGACGATAGGATCGCCCACGCTTTCGCCCTCTACGACATGGAACACTTCCCGGAGAAGGTCCGGTTCGTGAGCCTGCGTCGGGACGGCCGCCCGGTCGCCTACCTGCTCATCTGGTACGGGGACCCGTCGAAGCCGGTCGTCCATTGGGCGGGAGGGACCGAGTCCCTGCCGCTCAGCATGGCGTTGCCCAAGCCTCCCTTCGTCGCCCTCGTTCCCCCGGAGGTGATCGCCGGGGTGAGCTGGCCACCGCCCGGACGCAGCTTCCCCCTGGAGCTTTGGGCCCGCTCGCAACGAGGTGCTCCGACCGACAAGGTCACGAGCTCGAAGGGCGATCCCACGACCCGTCGATTGATGGCGAAGGACCGGCCACTCCTGCACAGGTTCGCCGCCCGGCACAGGGCGGACCCCCCTCTCGCCGCCCTGGGAGAGGCCGACCTGGAGCGGGTCCGCCTCTACGGGACCATCGTCGAGCGGGAAGGCCTCTCGACCTTGGTCGCGGTGGCCCGCACCTTGGCCGAGCTCCCGGAGGTATGGATCGTAGGAGGGGTCTACACCGAGCCGGAGGAACGAGGAAGGGGGCACGGTCGCCGGGTGACCGGAGGCCTCGCCGACGAAGCGCATCTTTCCGGGGCGGACTGCGCCTTGTACGTGAGGGCGGACAACCAGCCCGCCCTCTCGGTCTACCGGTCCCTGGGGTTCCGGCGGATCGCGGTTCGACAGTGGGTCGACGCGGGAGGAGGCCCTCCTCCCTGAAGGTATGGAGGAGGCCCCTGGGGACCCCGGGTCGGCCGCCCTTTAAGCCGCTCTGGATGCCCATCTCCGTGCCCAACGAAGAGATCGCCCGGATCTTCCTGGACATCGCGGACCTGCTCGACCTCGAAGGGGCCAAGTTCAAGCCGGAAAGCTACC
Source organism: Thermoplasmata archaeon (assembly GCA_027306505.1). Classification (GTDB taxonomy): domain Archaea; phylum Thermoplasmatota; class Thermoplasmata; order Lutacidiplasmatales; family UBA184; genus JAKAAX01. Next base: position 3,919 of record DAHUZP010000069.1, read on the forward strand.
GGCGAGCCGCCCGTGCGCTCTCCCAGCTCCCCGAGGACGTGGGGGACCTGGTCCGCTCCGGAAGGGTCCGGGAGGTCCCCGGCATCGGTGAGGCGCTCGCGGAGAAGGTTCGAGAGTTCGTGAACACGGGAGAGGTGCCCTACCTGCTCCGTCTCCGGGAGAAGTGGCCTCCGGGGCTCCTCGAGATCATGCGGCTCGAGGGGGTGGGGCCGAAGACCACGCGACGGTTCTTCCTCGAGTTCGAGGTCACCGGTCCGGAAGACCTGGAGCGGCTGATCCAAGAGGGGAAGCTTCGCGGGGTCTCCGGGTTCGGTGACCGCAAGATCGAGCTCCTGAAGAAGGCCCTCACCCGGGGGACCCCGGCCCTCGGCGCCTCTTCCGACGGACGGCTCCCGCTGCCCCAGGCCCAGGAACGAGCCGACGAGCTGCTCCAGGCCCTTCACGACGCGAAGGCGCCCATCGACCGCTGCATCTTCGCCGGGAGCCTACGGCGCCGGAGGGAGACCGTGGGAGACCTCGACCTTCTCGCCGCGTCCTCGACGCCTCGAGAGGTCATGGACCTCTTCGTGCACCTGCCGGAAGTGGAGGAGGTGCTGCTCTCGGGCGAGACGAAGTCCACCGTGAGGCTCCGAGGAGGGCTGCAGGTGGACCTACGGGTCGTCCCGATCGAGGCCTTCGGAGCGGCCCTGCAGTACTTTACCGGGTCGAAGGACCACAACGTACGACTGCGCTCCCTCGCGATCAAGAAGGGCTACCGCCTCAACGAGTATGGGCTCACCCGAGGCGAACAGCTCCTCCCGATGCCCAGAGAGGAGGAGGTCTACGCCGCGCTGGGGCTCGCCTGGGTCCCGCCGGAGATGAGGGAGGACCAGGGAGAGATCGGGGCCTCGGCCTTGGGGCCCATGCCGCCCGTCGTCCAGGACCGCGACCTCCGGGGCGAGATGCACATCCACGTCCCCTCCTCGATCGGCGCGGAGGACGTGGAGACCTGGGTCCCCATCCTTCGTCGCATGGGACTGACCTACGCCGGTTTCGTCGTGCGGTCTCAGGAGCTCGCCCTGGATTCCCCGGAGTGGTCAGCGCTGCGAGCGGCACTTCCCCGAGAGCTCGAGGGCGTCCGGGTGCTCCTGGGGGCCGAGGTGGCCCTCGGGACGAGCGGATGGCCCACGGCGCCCGCCGGTGCGGACTTCCTGGTGGGGAGGCTCCCCCCGCGGGCGGTCTCGGACCCCGAGGCCTGGATCCGGCAGGTCCGCCGTTCTGCTCCCGACCTGCCATCGTTCCTGGGCCACCTCGGTGCAGAGGACCTCGAGATGGCGCATCTCACCTGGAAGCACCTGGTCGATGGCAGCGGCCCGGCCGGAGTGTTGGAGGTGGCCGTGTCGCACGAGAAGGTCGTCACGGAGACCCCTTGGGTCCGCGAAGCGGCGAAAGGCTCGACCGAGCTTGCCCTCTCCGGCTGGCCGCGGCTCCCCGAAGAGCTGCCGCGATTGCTGCTAGCGAGCGGCGTCGCACGGCGGGGGTGGACCCTCAAGGAGCAGGTCTGGAACGCCCGTCCCGAGCCGGTCCGGTGGACCTCGCCTGAGGAACCGGCAGATTCACGCCGAGGTCCCAACGGGGGAGCCAAGCGATGAGCCCTCCACCCCGCCGGAAGGGCACGCGGGACGTTCGAGCCCTCACGCGGAACCCACCCCTGGGGAAGGCCAAGGTGGTGGTCTTCGACGTGGGGGGGGTCCTGATCCGGTGGGACGACCGCTGGGTCATGGACGACGCGGCCCGTGCCCTAGGCGTGCCGCCGCGCCGACTCCACGAGCTCCTACACCCCTACCGCCCGATCCTCCAAGCCGGTCGCATCGGCATCCAGGGGTTCTGGGACCTCATCTCCAAAGACCTGGGACGCCCGGTCCCTCGAGAGGTCCGTGAGCTCTGGTGGCGCGCCCTGGAGGAGCGGGCGCGTCCTCGCATCGAGGTCATCACCTGGGCGGATCAGCTGCGGCGGCAAGGCCTTCGGACCTCCATCCTCTCCAACACGGACCCGTCCCACCGTCGCTACTTCTCCCGGCCCTGGAGCCGCGGCTTCTCGCCGCGACTCGTGTCCTACGAACTGGGGGCGGTGAAGCCGGACCCGCAGGCGTTCCGTCAGGCGGAGCGGCGGCTCGGTGTCGATGGACGGTCGATCTGCTTGCTCGACGATGTAGGGAAGAACGTCCTCGCCGCGCGGCGGGCCGGCTGGAACGCGCACCTCTTCACCGGGGTCACAGGTGCCCGTCGGTACCTCGAGCGCCTGGGGTGGGTTCAGGGCCGGTCCTGAGCCGCAGCGGGGGCGACCTGGGGCCTCCGGTCTCCCCGACCGTCCTCAAGACATCTCACACACCGAGGAAGAACGTCTCCAGCATGCTTTCACGCTCGGCCCCTGCGAGGATGGGCCCAGATCCTTCAGGATCCATCGAACCGCTCCCTCTCCCCTCAGAGACGAGACGTCGCCTGGCGACCTTCGAGGCTCAGGTCGACGGGTGAGCGGACACGGGAAGGGGGTCCGCCCTAGCTCATCCGCCAGGTCCGAAGGCCCTCACCGAGCCCCCCAGGCCCGCGGGGGATCGGTCAGCGTCAGGACCCGCCTGCGTCTCCCAGGACCAGGTCCTCGTGCGGCTCCGGCAAGAAGGCGTGAAGCTGGTGTCGCTTCGCATCCACGGTCAAGGTATGGGCACCCGGGGCTGTGGGGTAGGTCTCGAGGTGCCGTACTGGGTCGGTCTCGAACACCTCCACGGTCGCCGGCTCGTCGGTCGCAGCGTACAGGTGACGGAGCTCCGGGTCCAACCACAGGACATCCGGGGGCCCCGCCAAACGACCGCATCTCTCGACCTTCCCGCTCCCCAGGGTCAGAGAGAGAAGCGTTCCGTCGTCGCAAGCGCAGTAGAGCAGCTCACCTCTCGGGTCCTGCTCCATGCCATGGGGGCCCTTGGCCGGCATGGGGTAGGTACGGTCGATGCGGGAGAGGTCGTCGCCCCGTACCGCCAGGATCGAGGCGGGGTCCGCGACATTGACATAGAAACATCCCGTCGGAACATGGTAGGTCGCCCATCTCGTGCGGCCCGGCGCGGAGAGCCTGCCTACGACCTTCTCCACCCCTAGGTCCACGAAGGTCAACGTGGGCGGGGCGTCCGGAAGCTCGGGGTTCCCAACTCCCGCGACCATCCAGAGCTTGCGGAGAGGGTCGTAGGCCATCCCATTCGGCCGGGACCCCGTGCGAACCCTGAGGAGCTCCTTCTCGCCCTTCCCGGAGACCTGGAAGGCGCTCGCAGTGTCGTCCCCTCGGTTGGAGGTGAAGAGAAGACGGTGTCCGTCGTGGACCCAGACCCCCGCTACCCCATTCAGTCCCCCCAGCGACCGGACGTACCTCCCTGCTGCCAGGTCGATCACGTCGACGCAGTCGTTCGAGGTGTGGGCGACGTATAGTCGGTCGGTCGACGCATCGACCGCTGCGTGGTCGAAGCCTCCCCCCGAGGGGTGGTCGGGGAGCGCGATCCGAGCGAGCTCCTTCAGCCCCGTGCTCGCACCTCCTTCGAAAGCCGCATGTGGACCATGGGTCGCCTGAGCCCGCCAGACGCTCGCGCCGCATTATATGGCTCGCGGACCGTCAGCAAGAGGGCCGCGGAGGGCCGGTCCGGCGCCTCTCCAACGCGGACCTAGGCCTCTCCGCCCCCGCCCTCCATCTCGTGCGCCAGGTCGAGGGCGGTCTGGCGGACGACCGGGGTCGAATGCCAGGCGCGCGGCAGGTCCGTCGCTCAACGCCCTGGGCGCTAGCGCCCCGGGGCAAGCTGGCGAACGCCTAGCCCTCGACCATCCTCTCGAGCGCTCGGCGGGCCCGGGGGATGATGGCCGCGGGGACGTCGATCTGGAAGCGCAGGTCCCGCAGGGAGTCTCGGACCTTCTCCAGGGTGTTCTTCTTCATGAAGGGACAGACCGCATCCGGCGAGAGCGGAACGAACTGGGTGGAGGGATTGACCTTGCGCATGCGATGCAGGATCCCGATCTCGGTCGCGACCAGGACCTGCGGGCTCTTCGTCTCGCCCGCGTAGCGCATCATGCCGTCGGTGGACAGGACCCGGTCCACCTCCGGTAGGACCTCGGTGCTGCACCCGCACTCCGGGTGCGCGATGAGCTCCGCCCCCGGGTGCTCCTTGCGCATCCGCAAGACCGTCTCCGGTCGCATCTTGGTGTGGACGAAGCAGTCACCGGGCCACAGGTGGACGTTCTTCCGACCGGTCTGCCGCTTGACGTAATCGCCAAGGAACATGTCGGGCAGGAACAGGACCTCCTTGTCCTCGGGGATACGACGGACGATGGCGAGCGCGTTCGAGGACGTGCAGCAATAGTCGCTCTCGGCCTTCACCTCGGCCGAGGTGTTCACGTAGCTCACCACGACCGCACCTGGGTGCTCCGCCTTCCACGCGCGAAGCTGCGGGGCGGTGATGGCGTCGGAGAGCGAGCAGCCGGCCTCGAGGTCCGGCAGCAGCACCATCTTGCTGGGGTTGAGGATCTTGGCCGTCTCCGCCATGAAGCGGACCCCGGAGAACAGGATCACCTTCGCGTCCGTCTCCATCGCCTTGCGCGAGAGATAGAGGGAGTCGCCCACGTGGTCCGCTAGGTCCTGGATCTCCCCCAACTGGTAGTTGTGGGCCAGCAGGATCGCGTTGCGGCGCCGCTTGAGCTCGAGCACCTCGGAGGTGAGAGCGCCGATCTCCGGTGACGAGGGCCGGGAGGGCGCAGGCTCGGTAGAGAGCGACACGGTCCGTTCCCCCTCAGGGCCGAAGGGGCCCTGGGGTCTTAAGGCGGCCCGACCGGCAAGGGCGGACCCCTCCCCTACGAACGCCGCCCGGCCCGGGCGGGCACGACGCGGAGGTGGAAGGGCAGGGCCCGGGCGGAGTGTGTGATCGCTCCCATGGAGGCCACATGGGCGCCCGCCTTCGCGTAGGCCCGGACGTTGCGCAGGTCGATCCCCCCCGAGACCTCGATCACGAGGGAGGGAGGCAGTCCCGCGCTGCGCAGACGGCGCAGGAGGGCCCGTACCTGGGCCGGGCGGAGGTTGTCGAGCAGCAGCCGGTCCGCTCCGCCCCGGGCGGCCCGCAGGGCATCCTCGAAGTTGCTGACCTCCACGATCACCGGACGCCCCCCATGCGCCCTCGCGCGGATCCTGCGGAGGGTCTCCTCGAGGGGGACGAGCGCGAGATGGTTGTTCTTGACGAGGATCGAGGAGGCGAGGTCCCTCCGGTAGGGATCTCCCCCGCCATGGACGACGGCCGCCTTCTCGAGGTCGCGGAGCCCCGGCAGGGTCTTGCGGGTCGCCGCCACGACGATCCTGTGCCGTCCCTGGGCACCGGCGGCGGTCAGGGCCTTCGCGGTCGAGGTCGCGACCCCAGAGAGGTGCATGAGGAGGTTCAGGACCGTCCGCTCGGAGGCGAGGAGGGCCCGCGCCGGTCCTTCGAGCCGGAGGATGCGATCGCCCGGACGGACCCGGTCGCCGTCATGGGCTAGGGGCCGGGCACGGAGCCCCGCCGCCTTCGCCACGGCCAGGGCGGGCCTGAGGCCGCTCAGGACGCCCACCGCCTGCGCTTCGACCGTCCCTACGGCACGGAGGCGAGGTGGGAGGAGCAGGTCGCTCGTCACATCCTCGAAGGCCCGGTCCTCGTCCAGCCAGAGCCGGGCGGCGCGAGCGAGCGGCCCCGGTCGAAGGTCCGGCGTCTCGAGCGAGAAGCGGGCCCCTCTCGAGGCGGGCGGGCGCCTCCGTTCCATATCAGCCGCTCGCGCCCCCCTGCCCTTCTCCACCGCTCGGGGGGACCGTGGCTGGCGTGCTGGGAGGGTGATGCAGGGGCGGTGGTACCTCCATCCCCTGGGCCTCTATGGAGGACCGTACCTTCTCGAACTCGGGTACCAGGTCGGGCCGGATCCACCGGATACCGCGCTCCTCGAGCTCGAGGACCTTCTGGACCGTCACCTCGTGGTCCCCCTTGTCGAGGGAGAGCTCGCACAACCGCAGCAGGACCTCGATCTCGTCCGGCTCCAGGGAGACCACCCTCGCCTGCCGGTAGGCGTCCAGGAAGGCGAGCTCCGCGTGGGGGTGGTCCTTCCGGGCCTGGAAGATCCTGCCCTCGTTGAGGGCCACTTGGATGAGGGCGATCTTGTCCCCGACCTTCTCCAGGTGGGCCTTCGCCCGCTGGTTGAGCTTCTCAGCCGCGTCGAGCTCGTTCACGCGGATCTTGAGGTCGGCCATGTTGAACTCGCACCAACCCTGCATGCGGGGGTTGTTGCCCTTCTGGGAGAGGTGGAGCGCCCGCTCCATCTCCTCGATCGCCTCGGGGACGCCCACTTGTTCCAGGTAGAGGAGGGCGAGGTTGTTGGAGGCGGTCGCGGCCTCCCACGGCTCCCCCCGGCTCTCGAGCATCTGGATGGCCTCCTGGTAGAGCGCCTCCACCTCCTTCACCGGCACAGGGGGGCGGAGCATCGAGCGCGCGTTGGCGAGCGAGAGCTTCGCCCGCGCGACATCGAGCGGGCTCGAGGCGCGTTGGAAGAAGTCCATCGCGAGCTCGTACTCGTGCTGGGAGGCGTCATAGCGCCCTCGGTAGAACTCGACGGTCCCCCGCAGCCGGTGGGCGTGGCCGACGAGCTGGGGATCGCCGTCCTTCCCCAAGGCGTCCAGCGCCTCGGTGGTGAGGGGGAACGCACGTTGCATCTCCCCGGCATGGGTCAGGATCTTCGCCGCGTGGATCGCCAGCCGGGCCCGGTCCTTGGGCGGGAACGCCTCGCGGTTCCGGTGGGACTGAGAGAGCTCCGTCTCCAGCACCTGGGTGGCCCGCGGGACCTCGCCGAAGGAGTCGAGCTGCAGGGCGAGGTCAATCGCCAGGTTCACGCCGCCCGACCGATCGGCGGGCCGGGCGCGCCGGTGGGCCTCGAGGGCCCGTTCCAGGTGGTAGGCGGCGGTCTGGGGGGATAGGGACTGCTTGCCGAGCTCGGCCGCCCGGCGGTTGTACTCGAGGGCCTTCTCGTCCATCTGGGCGAGGTAGAAATGCCGTGCGAGCTCGAAGACGACCCGAGGGTCGGGGCTCCCTTCCGCGGGGAGGCTCCGCTCCAGGGTCTCGGCGACCTTTCGGTGGAGGATCGAGCGGCGGACCTCCGTGAGGGAGGTGTAGATCTCGACGCGGAGCTCCTCGTGCAGGAACTCGAGCCGCTCTCCCCCCTTCTCCCTCAGGAGCCCTCGGTGGACGAGCGACTCCACCGCCTCGGCGAGGCGCTCCTCCTCCTCCCCGCTCGCGCTGTGCAGCAACGGGAAGGAGAACTCCTTGCCGAGGACGCAGGCGTAGGAGAGGGCCCGTCGCTCGGGCTCCTTCATCTCCCTCAGCCTGCGGCGCAGGGCCTGCCGCAGCTCCTCGCCCCGCGGAAGGTCGGAGAGCTCGGAGGAGGAGGACCCCGAGCGATCCGTGGTGCCGGAGAGGATCTCTCCCCGCACCAGCTGCTCCAGGAAGAGCGGGTTCCCTTCGGTGAGCGTGTGCCACTTCGTGACGGTCGCGTCGGGTACCTTGCTCCCCGGGGCGAGGCTCGCGACGAACTCCCCCGCCTCCACCTCGGTGAGGGGCCTCAGCTGGAGCCGCCGAAGCAGCCCCTCCTTCGAGAGCGCTTCCAGCCAACCACGGGCCCTCGGGGGGAGCTCTGCATCCGGCAGGGTGGTCCCGATGATCGAGAGCGAGCTGGGGCGGACCCGGCGGGCGAGGAAGGTCAGGAACTCGAGCGAACCCTCGTCGGCGTGATGGAGGTCCTCGAGGACCAAGAGCAAGGGCGACTCCGCCGCGAGGTCCTCCAGGTGGGAGGACAGGGCGTCGAAGAGGTCCATGCGCCCTTCCTCCACCGAGGGCACGTCGCCGGAGAGCGCCTCCAGCAGGCGCGCCTCCCGCGCCTGGGCCGTCTCGGTCCCCGACTCGAACGGCAACATCCCGAGCGGCAGGAGGGCGCGCCCGGCGCGCTCCGACGGGCGGAGGAAGCCGATGCCGGCGACCCCCACGCTCACGGTGCCGAAACTGGACTCTTCGGCCTGCCGGCGGACCGCGGGCAGGTTCCGCAGCGCCTCCTGCAGGACGAAGTAGGGGGGCGGCAGGTCCATGGGCAGCGCCCGCCCCTCGAGGACGAGGATGCCCCGTTCCCGCTCCTCCCGGATGATCTCGCGGACCAGGGTGGACTTGCCCACGCCCGTGGACCCCATCACCAGGAGGATGCTGCCCCGCTGGGGGGAGGACTCGTGGAGAATCCGACGAGCTTCGGTCAGGACCTCCCCACGACCGATGAGGCGTGGCTCCGCCCGCGTCGTTGCGACGGCCATCCCTTCCTCTTTCACAGCCCACCACGCTCACGGGGTTAATGGTGGTGCTGGCGACCCTGCGCGCTGTCCTAATGTGGGGAACCCCCCCCCTCCCCACGGACATGACCCACCGTTCCCGGCCCACGCGGTCGGACCGTGGCCCCTCCTCGCCCCCTGCGGCGGTCCCGTTCCGGGGTTCGAACGAAGGCGGCTCCCCCTGGACGAGGGGCCCGAGCTCACCCCATGGGCCGCCCCCGAGCTGGGGAACTCCTCCTATCTGCTCTGGGTGCCGGGTAGCTCCGGGGCCGCGGTGACCGACCCCGTCCGGGACCTGGACGGGTACCTCACCTCGCTCCCGCCCGGCCCCCGCCGGAAGACCGTCGCGATGGAGACCCACCTGCGCAACGACCTCCTCTCGGGGTCGCGCGAGCTCCAGAAGCGCGAGGGGGCCGAGATCGCTCTCAGCGCGGCCTCGCGCTCTCCCCGGGGGCGCAGGGACCCCGCGTAACGGGACCGGTCCCCGGCCGGCGGGGCCCCACGGGGCGCTCCTCGGGAGGGGCGCGAACGAGGGGGTCCCCCGTAAGAGTGATACCACCTCGGTACGGTGCGTGAGCATTCCCCCCAGGTCGTATCGTCTCTCTCTGGACGTGGATTTCGCCACCGGCGCGTTCCGAGGAGACCTGAAGGTGCTCCTCGACGAGCCGTCCAAGGGGGCTCCGCTGACCCTCAACAGCCTGGGGCTCCAGATCCGGTCGGCTGAGGCCGCGGGCCGCCCGTTGACCGTCCGGTCCGACCCCAAGAAGGAGTCGATCGAGCTCGGTCCGCTCCCCACCCGGTGCGAGGAGGTCCGGATCGTCTACGAGGGGAAGGCCTCCCCCGACGGGCTCACCGGGTTCTACCGTTCCCATCAGGGGGAGAGGGGCTCGATCCTCACGACCCACCTCGCCCCGGCCGCCGCTCGCCGGGTCCTCCCGTGCGTGGACGAGCCGAAGGCGAAGGCGGTCTTCGAGCTCGAGGTGACGACGGACGCCGATGTCGAGGTGATCTTCAACACCGACCCCGTGGAGGTCCGGCCCCATGGCACCCGACGCTCCTGGAAGTTCCTCCCCACCCCCAAGATGGCGACCTACCTGTTCTACCTGGGGATCGGGAAGTTCGACACGCTCGAGGGGAAGGAAGGAGAGGTCCGGGTCTCGGTCAAATGCCCCCCCGGGATGAAGGGGTCGTCCACGTGGGCCCTGGAGAACGGGATCAAGAGCGTGGGGGCCTTCGCCGAGTACTACGGGATCCCCTACGTGCTCCCGAAGTTGGACCTGGTCTCCGTGCGGGACTTCGCCGCGGGAGCGATGGAGAACTGGGGGGCGATCACCTTCCGGGAGTCCGCGATCCTCGCCAACGAGGGGACGAGCACCTTCCGCCGGCAGGTCATCGCGGAGATCGTCGCCCACGAGATCGCGCACCAGTGGTTCGGCAACCTGGTCACGATGTCGTGGTGGAACGACATCTGGCTCAACGAGAGCTTCGCGACGTTCATGAGCTACAAGATGGTCGACCGGTTCTATCCGGACTGGGAGATCCTCGGCCAGTTCATGGTCGGGCAGAGCGCTCCCGCCTTCCTCGGGGATTCCCTGGAGAACACGCACCCCATCGACGTGCCCGTGACCAACGTCGAGGAGATCCACCAGATCTTCGACGAGATCAGCTACGGGAAGGGCGCGAGCGTCCTGCGGATGCTGGAAGCCTTCCTCGGCGAGGAGCACTTCCGCGCAGGGGTCGGGTCCTACCTCAAGCGCCACGCCTACGGCAACGCCGAGGGGAACGACCTGTGGAGGGCCCTCGAGGAGGTCTCGGGGGTGCCCGTACGTCGCATCCTCGATCCCTGGGTCCACCGACCGGGCCATCCGGTCGTACGGGTGCGACGCGAGGGTGAGAAGCTCCACCTCACCCAGGAGCGGTTCCGGTTGGACGGACGGCGCGAGGAAGGGACGTGGCCCGTCCCGCTCAACTGCCGGGCGAACGGAAAGGGACGGAGGGAGCTCTTCGAATCGGCGAGCGGGGAGCTCGTGCTCCCCGAGTGCGACGACCTTTCGCTCAACGCGGGAGGGGTGGGCTTCTACCGGGTGCGGTACGACCTCCCCACCTACCAGCGGCTGCAGCGGCACTTCCCGAGCCTGCCCGCCCCCGAGCGCTGGTCCATCCTCCGGGACCTCTTCGCCTTCCTGCTGTCGGGCGAGGTGGAGCCCGCGCTCTACCGAGAGTTCCTCGACCAGTCCCGGCACGAGCAGGACTGGATGGTCGCCCTGGAGGCGGAGGGGCAGGCCCAGAAGCTCCATGCCGTGCTGGGCGCCGAGGGGCCGATGGCGGAGAGCATCCGCCACTTCCTCGTCGAGCAGAGCACCCGGCTCGGTCTCAGGAAGCGCCCGGGGGAGGGCCCCTCCAACGGCATCATCCGGGAGAGCGTGCTCCACGACCGGGCCTACCTCGATCCCGAGTTCGCCCAGTCGCTCGCCGGTCGCTTCGGTTCCTGGGGCGAGCAGGACCCCGACCTTCGGGAGGCTATCGCCGTCGGGTACGCCCGGACGGAGGAGAGCTCGGCCATCGGCCCTCTGCTCGCGCTCGCCCGGTCCGCCCGCAGCGAGACCGAGCTCGAGCCGGTCCTCGCCGGTTTGGTATCGTTCCGGGACAGCTCCCTGGTCCAGAGCGCGCTGGAGTGGGCGCTCAGCGGAGAGTCCCCCAGGGGAACCCTCGCGCTCTTCGGCTCCTCCGCCGCCCGGAACCCCGGCGCCCGGAAGGTCGTTTGGACCTGGTTCCGCGACCACCTCCCGGACTTCGAGCGCGCTTACAACGGCACCGGGATGCTGACGCTCATGGTCGAGCGGGTGGTCCCCTACGTCGGCCTCGGCCGCGAGGAGGAGGTACGGCGCTTCCTCGGGGAGCGGCGGATCGCCGAGGCGGAGACCGGCGTGCGCAAGGGCCTCGAACTTCTCGGGATCTACGGCGGTCTGCTCCGCCGGGTAGGCTGAGCGCGCTCGACCCCGGGCCGACCTCAGCCGACGAGGTCCGAGAACGGGATGCGCCAGGTGGGCGGAGGGGTCGGTTGGAGGTCCCCACCCATCACCCAGAGCTCCTCGCCGACCCGGACCCCCGCTGCGTGGTGGCGCGGCGCCGGCAGTCCGGGCCCCTCCCTCCAGGACCCGTCCGGCCCTAGCCAGTAGGTGCTCGAGAGCGCCTCGGGCCTCCCGTCGAGCCCGCCCAACTGCCCCACGGCGCCACCCGAGCTCACCCCGACGGCCATCCGGCAGCCGGACGCCAGCGGGGGCCGGGAGGTCCAACGTTCCGAATCGAGGTCGAAGGCCCACACGTTGGGAGTGACCGACATGAGGTAGAGCGACGGTGCGGTGGGCGACGGCCAGCCCATGCGCGTCGATCCTCCGACCCAGAGGAGCTCCTCGTCCCGGTGGAAAAGAAGTCCTCCGAAGGTCGGCTGCGGGAGCGGGGGGGCTTCCCGCCATTCCCCCTCCGCCCCCTCGGGCCCGACAGAGAGGACGTAGTGGGCGTCCACGGCCCTCTCCTGTTCAGGGCCGAGGACGGTCCAGCCACCTACCAGGTGCACCTCCGTCCCCACCGACACCGCGCGGGACCAGGCGAGGGGCCGGGGGAGCGAGGGGAGGGCCCGCCACTGGAGCGAGGGGAGGTGCAGGGCCTGGACGAGGTCGCTCGTCGCGAGGGAGGGCTTGAGGCCCCCCATCACCAGCAGATAGGGTCCGACGACCGTCCCGGCCGCGCCGGACCTGGGGTGCTCCAGGGGCGCGGCGGTGGACCAGGTGTCCCGGGTGAGGTCGAGCACCAAGGTCTCGGCGATCGGCTCGCGCGGTCCGATGCCCCCGGCGGCCACGACGAGCCGGTCACGGGGCTCGTCCCAGGCCACGACGAGGTCACTGCGTGGCCCGGGAAGCGCCGGGCCGTCCCGCCATCCCGGGGGACCCACCATCGCAGCGATAAGTTCTCGGACGGGCTTGAACTCTCTCCCCGATGTGCAAGGTCCGCAGATGCCCGGTCGGAGCGATCAGGGCCAAGGGTCCGCGCTCTCGATCACGAGGGGCCCCAACGGGGCGACGCGTCGTTTCACCTCATCCCAGAAGGCGCGGACCTCTCCGGGAGCGATCCTCCGACGTTCCGGCACGCGGTACTCCGCGTCCAGCAGCCCCGCGGCATCGGCGTCCCAACGCAGGCGTACGACCCCTTCCTGCCACGGAGCCTCCCAGGCGAACACACGCTTGCGGGGGTCCGAGGAGACCGGCTCGGGCTCGAGCAGGTCCAAGGGAGGAGACGGCGGCATGGGGAGGGATCCCATGAGCACCAGGGTCTCGGGGGGCGAGGGTACCCGCAGGCGGATCCACGCCGCTACGGTCCCCTGACGGTGTCCTTCCGCGGTAGGGGCCATCGCTCGGCGAGGATCGGGAGAGGCTTGACGCTTCTCGCCCCCCTGCGGAGGAGGAGGCGGCCCGCAGGAGCGCCCGTTCAGCCCAACGCAGCGTCGGAGCGGCCCGCTAGAGGCTCCCCCCCCGGCTCAGGACGCGCCAGCGGAGGGAGAGGCGGGGGACCGTGGTTTGGGAGGAGGGGCGTTCGGAACGAACGGCAGCGGCACGACCTTCGCCGGCGCGCGTCGCCCCCGGACCTCTAGCTCGAGCCGGGTCCCGTTCCCCGAGAGCGCGGCCGGTAGGTAGGCCAGGGCGATCCCCTGACCTAGCGTGGGCGACAGGCAGCCGGAGCTCACGTGGCCCACCAGCTTCCCCTCGTGGAAGAGCGGGGTGCCGTGCCGCGGGATGACGGAGGGATCGTCGGCCAGAAGACCGGTCCATCGGTCGTACTTCCCCTCCTTCTTCTGCTTCTCCAGGGCGTCGCGTCCCACGAACGGATGGTCCAGGTCGAGGAAGCGATCCATGCAGGCCTCCACGGGCGTCCGGTCCCTGTGGAAGTCCACCCCGGAAAGGAGGAAACCCTTCTCCATCCGCAGCGTGTCGCGGGCCCCCAGGCCGCACGGCACCGCGCCGTGGGCCACGAGGTCCTTCCAGACCTCGACGCAGCGGTCGGCCCCGACGAATACCTCGAAGCCGAGCTCCCCCGTGTAGCCCGTCCGGCTGACGAAGGCCTCGGCGCCGGAGAGCAGCCGGGAGGCGAACCCCTTCCCGAAGTGGCGGGCGCCCTTCTCCCCGAACCGGAAGTATCCCCCCGTGTAGGGCTTGAGGGAAAGGTCCCACCCGTAGCGGCTCTCCAGGAGCTCGCGGGAGCGGGGGCCCTGGACCGCGATGATCCCCATCTTGCCGTTGTGGGGAACGATCTCCACGCCCTCGGTACGGTGCTGCAGGAGGACCTCGACGATCCGGGGCGCGGTGCCCGCGTTCGGGACGAAGAGGAAGCTCTGGGGCTCCGCCTCCTCGTCGAGGCGCGTGAAGATGAGGTCGTCCAGCATCCTCGCCTCCGCGTCGAGGAAGAAGGAGTAACGGCAGCGCCCCGGGGGCGTCAAGAGGGCGTTCCCCGGCGTCCGTCGAGCGAGCAGGGAAGCAGAGCCCTTCCCTTCCAGCGAGACGATCCCCATGTGGGAGACGTCGAAGACCCCGACCTGCTCCCGGACCGCCCGGTGCTCCTCCAAGATCCCTGTGCGGGTGTAGTAGAGCGGCATCTCCCAGCCCGCGAAAGGGACCATGTGGCCCTCGGCCGCGACGTGCACCGCGTGGAGCGGGGTCTGCCGGGGGGGCGCGGCGGGAGAGGCGCCCGCCTCCCCGGCGGCGCTCGCGGCCTGGTCGGTCATGTGACGAGCTCCTCCAGACGACCCTCGTCGAGCGCGCGGCGCAGCTCGAAGGCCATGCGCCGACCGGAGGACATCGGTACCCGCCAGAGCGTGTTGCCGTAGGGGTGACCCAGGGCCATGTGGATGTTCGTGCCCCCTCCGAGCCGGGCCGCGACATCGAAGACGAAGGGCTTGCCGTCCTTGTCCACGCAGGTCTGCAGGCAGAAGGGCCCGATGATCCCGGGAGGGTAGCGCTCCCTCGCGGCGTCCACGAACTTCTCCCCCAGCTTGAACACCTCCTCCAGGAGCGACTCCCTCACCGTGAGGCTCCCGTGCCCGACCACCGTGTACTCGGGGATGCGGGCCACGTCCGGCAGCGCGAGCTGCTGCTCGGCCGGGAGCCGCACCATGCCGTCCAGCGAGCTCTCCCTCCGCTCGTCGATCCCGAGGAGCTCCAGACGCTCGATGCGGGGGGCGAGCGGGCTCAGGAAGTAGTTGAAATTGAACACCGGTCCCAGCACGTACTGCTCGACCCGTGCTTTCCCCAGGTCCTCCTGCGTCACCGTGCCCTGCTCAAGGAGGGTTCTCGACTTCCTCTGGTACTCCTCGTACGAGGCGCAGGTGAAGAACCCGCGTTCCAGCCGCTTCGTCGCGTGGGGGAGCTTCACGATGCTGAGGCCCCCGATCTGCTTCGGGTCCGGGATGAGGCGGGGGGTGGGGATCTGCGCCCGCTCGAGGAGCGTGTAGTAGTTCTCCCGCTCGCTGCGCTCCTCGATGCGGAGCATCGCCCGGGAGCCCAGGATCGGCAGCGCGAGCTTCTCCTCCACGTCGTCGATGGAGAGGTAGGAGGAGAGGGCCCGGTTGGGAACCAAGAGGACCCCGGACTGCCGGAGCCGCTCCTGCACCTGCTCATGGAGCAGCTCGTCGAACCGCTCCAGCACCTGCGCCGTGTCGACGCAGCCCCGCAGGAGGTTCCCGGTCACGTCCCGGTAGGCCCGGAAGTACTGGCTGTAGGTCTTCTCCCGGCCCCGCTGGCAGAGCGCCAGGGTCCGGAAGCCCTCGGACGCCGCCCCATCGAAGGTGTCCAAGGCGGAGTGCGAGGCCACCGCCGCCACCACCGGAGGTTGCGGGTATTCCTTGAGACGAGCTTGGACCTTCGCCCGGTCGATCACTTGGGTCGCCCCCGCACCGCGGGTGTCACGGGACCCGCCGGTCCTGTCGGAGCGCCGGGAGAGATAAGGGCGAGGGCTCGGGCGACGCGCTCGGGGGTGAGCGGGAGTTCGAGGACGCGCGAACCGGTCGCGTCCGCGACGGCGTTCGCCACGGTGGCGGGCACCGGGATGATCGGAGGTTCTCCGACACCCTTCGACCCCTGCGGGCCGCTGCCGGGGAAGCCCTCGATCGCGATGATGCGCAGGTCCGAGGGGGCGTCCCGGATGGTCGGGACCCGGTAGTCGAGGAGCCCCGCGTTCTGCAGCCTCCCCTCGGAGGTGATGAGCCCTTCCTCGGAGAGGGCCGTACCCAGCCCCATCACCAGGCCCCCTTCGACCTGTCCCCGGTACCCCTCACGGTCGAGCACCTTCCCCGCGTCGTGGAAGGCGGCGTAGCGGACGACGCGGACGCTCCCCGTATCGGGATCGACGCGGACCTCGGCCAGGTGGACGGCCGCGATGAGGTCCGAGTAGGCGTAAAGATCCCCCTCCACCGCCCCGGAGGAGTCGAGCTCGTGGGACCGGCCGTACTCCTTCCCGTGCGCCCGGAGCCCTCCCCCGTTGCGCTCCTCCTCCGTGAGATAGCCCAAGAGGGGACCGGTGCCACGAGGGGACCGGACGAACACTTCCCCGCCCTGGAGGTCCAGACGGAGCTTCCCACGGGAGGTCCGAGGACGCGGGGTCGCCTCGCCGGCTTCCCCCGGGGAATGGTCACTTCGGCGCGCGAGCTCCTTGAGGAGCGCTTCGCACCCCTTTTCCACCGCCCGGCCCAGGGCGATCACGGTCCGGCTGCCGAAGACCCCGCTGTCGAAGGGGGCGGTGGACGTGTCACCATAGACGACCTCGACCGCGTCCTCGGGAAGGCCGGTCGCCTGGGCGGCGATGACCCGCAAGCCCTCCACGACGGACCCGCTGCCGATCTCCCGTTCCCCCTGGAGGATGGTGAGGCCCTTGGGGCCGAGCGTGAGGACCGCCTCCCCTCCCATCGATGTGCCGGTGGACCAGAACCCCAACCCCACCCCGATCCCGTGACCGGGCGCGAGGCCTCTCCTCCATTCCTTCTCGAGGGCCCGGGCCTGCTCGAGAGCCGCGGCGGCGGCGAAGGGGGGGACCTCCTGACCGAAGGGGGTCCGGTCCCCCGTACGCCACACCTGCTCCAGGCGGAGCTGGAACGGGTCCACCTTGAGCCGCCGGGCCAGGGAGTCCATGTGACCGTCGGAGGCGAAGGTGCACTGGGGGGCGAGGGGAGCCCGGTGGGGGCCGAAGGGCGCGCGGTGGGTGCGGAGGGCGTACCCTTCCAGCTCCCAGGTGTCCCAGCGGTACGGTCCGAGCGTGAAGCCGAGGGAATAGCCCAGGGCGAAGTCCCTCCCCGGCAGGGAGGCCCCCGTGTCGAGGAGGAGACGGGTCCGCCGGGCGAACGGCTTGCCGTCCCGCACGCAGGTCGCCATGCGGAAGATCGCGGGCTGCGTGGTTCGCGTGAACAGGAACTCCTCCCGGAACGAGAGGGAAAGGCGGACCGGCCGGTCCGTGAGGCGCGAGAGCAGCAGCGCATGGGTCTCGAGCAGGGCCTCGTTCTTGCCGCCGAAGCCCCCACCGACCCAGGTCCCCTCGACCCGGACCTTCGCCTCGGGCAGGTGGAGCTTGTCCGCGATGTCCTCCCTCATCCCGAACGGCGTCTGGGTGGTGGTCTGAACGTGCCAGTCGTCCCCCTGGACCCGCGCGAGGCACGCATGGGGCTCCATGGGGACCTGGGCCACCATCGGGGTGCGGAAGGTCTCCTCGTGGACCAGGTCGGCCTCCGCGACCGCCCTCTCGAAGTCACCTCGTCGGGCGAGCACGTGGGCGTTCACCCGCTCGTGCCGCTTCATCGTCTCGACGTCCGGCCACTCCGGGAACTCCTTCTCGAGGTCCGTGAAGGCGGGGAGCACCTCCCACTCGGCCTTCGACTGCAAGAACCGCGCCGCCGCGCGCGCCTCCACGAGGCTTTGGGCGGCGACCACGGCGACCGGCTCGCCCTGGAAGCGGCACTCCGTCTCCACGAGGAGCGGGCGCGAGGGGTCCCAGCGTCGCTTCGGCAGGACCCGCGGGATGTCCCCGGCAGTGAGGACCGCGCGCACTCCGGGCATGGCCCGGGCCTCTTCGACGGGGAGCGAGCGGAGACGGGCGTGGGGATGCACGGAGGTCGCGTAGGCGGCCCAGAGCATCTGGGGGGCCGCGAGGTCCGCGCCGTAGGTGAGCGCTCCCCGCGCCTTCGGCAGCGCGTCGGTCCGCCTCACGCTCCCTCCCTCCGCCCTCCGGTGTCCCCCGGCCCCGCCCTCTGACGGGGGCGTGGGGCCCTGGCGGGAGGACCGCCCTGGACGACCTCGAAGTGAGAAGCCTCGCGCGGAGGGGTCGACCCTGCCGGAGCGGTCTCCTGCAGGAGGGAGGAGAGGGCCCGGAGGATCCCGAAGTACCCCGTGCAGCGGCACAGGTTCCCGCCAAGCTCGCGCGCGAGCTCCTCGGGGTCACGGGGCAGCTCACCCTTCCGCTCCCGTAGGAGAGCTTCCACCGCGACCACGAACCCCGGGGTGCAGTAGCCGCACTGCACCGCCCCTGAGGCCGCAAAGGCCTCGGCCACCGTCCTCGCCCCCTCGCTATGCTCGACGAGGTGCTCGGGGGTCTCCACCGGGCGACCTTGGACCTCGTGAGCGAGCATGAGGCACGAGAGCGTGCTCTTCCCGTCGACCAGCACCGTGCAGGACCCGCAGTCGCCGGTCCGGCACCCTTCCTTCACGCCCTTGAGGCCGAGCCGCCACCGGAGGAGGTCCAAGAGGCGCTCGTCCTCAGGGACGTCCTCCACGGCCCGGGTCTCCCCGTTGAGCTTGAGCGAGAGCGACCGTCCGGTCATCCACGGACCTCCTTCGCGAGCGGAGAGCGGAGGACGTCCTCCACCCCGCGTCGGACCAGGACCTGCAGGAGGTGGCGACGGTACTCCTCCGCCGCCCGGAGGTCCGTCGCGAACCTCGCCTCCTCGGCCGCCCGTTGGGCAGCGAGGGCCACGTCCTCCTGGGAGGGTTCCTCCGACACCAGGGTCGCTTCGGCCCGGATCAAACGTTGCACCGTCGGGGTGGTCCCCCCGGCGACCAGGTTCCACCGCAGGCCCCCGGCCTGTGCCGGGTGGCGGACCACGGCGAGCCCGACCTGGGAGATGTCGTTCGCCGGCCGCACGCGCTGCCAGCGATACGTGCCCGGACGCGGGAGCGGGACCCGCACGTCCTCCACGAGCTCCCCGGGACGGAGACCGGTCTTCCACGACCCTTGGACGAACTCTTCGAGCGGCAGGGTCCGCCGACCCTCCCGGCTGCGGAGGGTGAGGAGCGAGCGGAGCGCGATCAAGGGGGGCAGGAGGTCCGAGGAGGAGGAGGCCCGCACCACGTTGCCTCCCAGCGTCGCCCGGTGCCGTAGCTGGACGCTCCCCACCTCGGCGATCGCCTCCACCAGGGCCGGGAGCCGGGCGCAGAGCCGGGGGTCGAGCTCGAGCGTGCGCAACGGCACGAGGCTCCCGATCCGCACCTCCTCCGGACCCACCTCGTAGGCCTGGAGCGGGAGGCGGGAGAGAGAGACCACATGGCGGGGGGAGAAGCGGCGGAACTCCATCGCGAGGAGCAGGTCCGTTCCCCCAGCGATGGGCAACGTGGAGCCCGGAGGGCCCTTCTCCAGGAGGGCCCAGGCCTCCTCGAAGGTGGTGGGGAAGTGGAGCTCGAAGGGCATGGCGACCCTCGAAGTCGCGACCCTTCAATCCCCTTTCCCATGCCCGCCCAGGGGCTCCGCCCGCCGGACGCATGGCCCGGGACGGAGCCCTCGGCTCGCAACGTTCAAGTGGAGGGCTCGTCGTTCCCTGGGTCGGGGGTAGGCCGTGACCTTCGAGATCCAGCTGCGCTACACGACCCCGCTCACTCCGGTGAAGGACGTGGACGAGGTCCTTCGGGAGTTCCTCACCTTGGTGGGCTATCTCCCGGAGGGGGAGGGGAGCGATCGCTCCATCGCCTACCGCCTGGTCCGGGACTGCCTGCTCCGCAACCCGGAGCGACCGTGGTATCCGGAGGAGCTCTCGGGGGTGCTCAAGACCAGCAAGCCCACGGTCTATCGTCACATCAACAAGCTCAAGGCCATGGACCTGCTCGAGGAGGTTCCCGAGGTCAAGGAGAGCGGGAAGGGCCGCAAGGGCTACCGCATCCGATACGGGAACCTGGCGCGGGCCTGGGACTTCGTGGAAGCGAACGCCCAGAACGCCCTCAAGCGCTACCGGGAGACCGTGGACCACCTGCAAGGCCTCGTGGAGGTCGCGCGGCGTCCCGGCGCGACCTCCCCGGGGGACCGGAAGGAGGGGGGACGGGTCCCCGCACCCCCCCTGGCACACCCCTGAAAGCGGTACCGCACGCTGAGGCAGGGCTTGCGTAGGGTGGAAATAGGCTGACCCCCTCGTGTGGAGAACCGAGGTAACCCCCAAGAATGCCTGAGGAGAGGAAGCGCTCCAGCATGACGCTCACCCCGGGGTCCACCGTCCAGGTGCGCTCAGGCGACAAGGGGGAGGACCCCCTCGTGACCACCGGAACGTTCCGAGGCTACGTAGGGCTCGGCAGCGGCGACCAGGCCCTGTCCATCGAGCTCGACGAATCGAACGGGAAGGAGGCGAAGGGCCGCATCCGGCTCATCCCGTCGGCGATGATCCTCTCCATCGACATCCTGCACCACGTCAAGCCCGAGGAAGAGAAGAAGGTCCCCGAGCAGGTGCAGGTCTACTTCGGCTGACGTCTCCCGTTCCGGGGGACCCGCGTCGAAGGGCCCTGGGCGAAGGACTGACTTTATCCATCGTCCCCGAGCTTCCCTTCCGTGCGAGGCGGTCCAGGGCCCGGCTCCGAGGCCCCCATCCTCGAGGCCATCCACAACGCGGGACTGCTCGGCATCACCGCGAAGCAGCTCGCCCTGACCACGGGCCGGCCCGTCGCCTCGGTCGAGTCCTCGCTCCAGCGGCTCTCGGAGAGCACCCGGGTGCTCCGGGTGGGGAAGGGGCTCTGGATCCTCCCCAAGTTCGCGGGTGAGCCCCGAGAGACCCAGGGGTTCCGGGGACCCGCCTGGTACCTCGAACGGTTCCTCCAGGAGACCGGGGTCGAGCCCGGAGGGAACTATCCCGGGGAGATCCAGTTCAACCCGAACGAGGAGCTACCGGTCCACCGCTGGTGGCCTTACGTCCAGGGGTTCAGCGCGGACTTCGTCCGGAGGACCCTTCAGGAGAACGACATCGGCCCGGGCAAGGTGGTCCTGGACCCGTTCGCCGGCTCCGGGACCGTGAGCGTCGAGACGCGGGTCCGCGGGGCGCGCGCGATAGCTTCCGAGCTCATGCCGGTCGCCGCCTTCGTCATCCGCGCGAAGCACACCTGGGAGGTCTCATCGCAGAGCCTGCTTGGCCGAGGGCTTGAACTCGTGAGCGTCGCACGCTCCTCGGAGCCTGCCCCGCTCCCTTTCCTCCGGGAGACCCGCCGGCAGTTCTCCCCGGGGGCCCTGGACTCCCTCCTCCGGCTCCGGGCGGCGCTGGAGAAGGTCCCCGAGGGACCTCCCCGAAGGCTCCTCGCCCTCTCCTTCGCCGGGATCCTCGTCGCGTCGAGCCGGCTCAAACGCTCGCCCTGCCTGGGCTACGCCCGCAAGCCCCCGGTGGGTCGAGAGACCCCGTTCGCCCTCTTCCGCGCCTCGGTGGAGCGCATCTGCTCCGACCTCGAGGGCCTCCGGGCCCGGCGCGGGTCGCTCGGGCCCGCGGCGGAGGTCCTCGAAGGGAACGCCCAGTCGCTCGACTGCCCGGACGCCTCGGTCGACCTCGCGATCACGAGCCCGCCCTACGTGAACGGCATGGACTACGTGATGAACTACAAGCTCGAGATGGCCTGGCTGGGACTGGTCCGCTCCTACGAGGACCTCTCCGACCTCAAGTCCCGCATGGTCGCCTGCGACAACCTCTCCCCCCTCGCGCTCCGCGGCTACGAGCCGGGCCCCGCCGTGAGGGAGGACCCCTGGCTGCCGGGCATCCTAGCAGGGATCCGGGGGAACATCGCCTCGAAGTCGATCTACCGGCGGAAGGACATGGCCGAGATCGTCGGCAAGTACTTCGACGACCTGGTGCCGGTGATCTCCGAGGTGCATCGGACGCTCCGTCCCGGGGGCCGGTTCGTCGTCGTCAACGGTGACAGCCTGATGGCCGGCACGTACGTGCCGGGTGACCTGCTCTTCGCCCACCTCGCGACGCGGGCTGGCTTCCGCGTCGAGCGCTTCGAGACCGCCCGGGTCCGCCGCTCCGGTCAGCGCCGGGACTTCCGGCTGCGCGAGTCGGTGCTCACGCTCCGCAAGAAAGGCCCGGGCCCAATAGGGCGTTCGCTCAAGAGGTAGGACGGGCTCGCCGGGAGTTCCTCTCTCGGTCGTTTCGAGCGGCCGTAGAGCTTCGAACCCGGGTCGATGGCTCCGAAGGCCATCAGGATAGTCCAAACTACCCCACGAGCCCGGCGCACGCAGGGAGGTCCGAGGTCTTAGGGGTTCCGCCCCCGGGAGTCTCTCCGCACCGCGGCCCGAGTTGAGCCGAAAGGGCCATCTCCCCCCCCATCTGACCCCTGACCCTCGTGCCCTCGCAGCGCCTTCGCGAGGTTTGCCGCGCCTTCGAGTACTCCATCGAGGGCCGGACCCCCCTTCAGGATACCCGGTTCCGCGACGAACAATTTCTCCGGGCCCTCCGCGAGGAGGAGATGGCCAACGTGGAGGATCGAGCGCCGATGACCCGGGCACGCTGGCAACGTGCCCCCCGCTTCCTGAAAGGCCTGGACACCACGCTCATGCAACCCCTTGAGTGTGCCCGACAACTCCCTGACACGATAGGGCAACTTCACGCGAACCTCTCGTGGTAGATCTTCCCCAACAGATTCCAAACAACCACCCTCGCGAGGACCTCGGCTCGTTGGTGGTGCCGACGGTGGCTGCGGATCCTTGCTCCCAGCCGACGTTTGAACGACCCGAAGGTCGCCTCCACCGCATCCCCCCTGCGAAGCCGGTTTGCGTAGCCTCGAGGGTGTCTCCGCTGTCGGCGGATCATCCGCTTCCACTCCGGAGGCCCGTTAGGGTCGATCGTGGTGTTCGACTTCATCTCAATGACCGGCCGCCCTCCTCGAGCGGTGATGGCTTCGACACAGTTCCGGGTCAGGTAGCCCGGGTCCAGCGCCACATTGCCCAGCTCGAGCTCGGGATCCAGCCGGTCCAACAGCTCCGGAAGCTCGGGAGCATCGCCTCGGCTCCCGGGGGTCACCTTCGCCGCCAGGAAGATGGGCCATTCCTTCCGGGTGGCGATGAGGACGTGGAGCTTCACGAACTTGCGTCGCTTCCCGCTCTCGCCACACCGGGCGTCCATCCAGCGAGCGAAGTCCTGGGTGCCGAGGCCGGTGGCATCCCCGGCGGTGTTGCAGGGTCCCTGGGTGAACACGATCCCCGTTCTTCGAACGAGTTCCTCCCAGTACGACACCGAGATCCGGTCCACCAGACCTCCCACGGTCGAGGGAGCGGGGATCGCGAGGGGCTTGGAGAACCCGAGGATCTCGGCCAGGCTGGGGAGCGCGCAGAGCGTGTTGTAGGCCTTGTCGTACGACCATCGCTCGAGGGCGCGGAGGAGAAGGAAGTGAACAACGTCCCGAGGGTCGGTGGGCTTGCGTCCGGGGGTTCCCTGGGCCTTCACGGAGAAGGGAGGACGTGCCTCCGCGACAGCCTAGGCCAGGGCCGTGTAAACCATCAGGAGGCCGGTCCGGAGGAATCGACGGTACTCCTTCTTCGAGGCCCGGCGGCGTGCCCTCCGCTGCTTCTTGTTGAGCGTGGGCTTTTTCTGGGGAAGGTTGCCTGTACGCCCGGGGGCCTCTCGGCGGCGATGCTTCACACCTCGAAGCCGAGAGGTTCTCCACTTCAATCCAGAAGTTGGACTGGAGCCCCTGTGGGACCAAGTTCGGCGAGGAGTTTCTCTATCGTGTCAGGGAGTTTTCGGGCAGACTCCAACTCCTTCAGGACGGCTACAGCTACGAGGAGTGCTTGGAGGCACTCCGTGCCCTCTAGGAGCTTGTGGCATAGCCTCCGGTGAGGGCCGATAGTCCGAGGGAGTTCCCTCGGGGAGAGGCGAGCCTCTCTCCGCGTCCCTCTTCCTTCCCGCCTTCCTCGATCCTACGCGACCCAGGGCAGGTGAAACTTCCTCAGGTTGTGGGTCAGGGCCCAGAGCTGCCATTCCCCCTGCACTTTGCCGAACCCCCTGAGCAGGAACTGTCGTAGCCCTCTCCCCTGCTTGATCTGCCCGAACACCGGCTCGACCACGAACTTCCGGTAGCGGTAGTGGGCCCGTCCCACCTCGCTGCGCACCTTCCGCCTCATCCTCTGGACACAGGTCTCCTCCAAGGGGGGCCGTCCGAGTGGGCACGCCCCCCTCTCGGTCCTCCGACCGTTGTCGGGAGGGCAGTAGACGTCGATGCCTCGCTCTTCCACCTCTCGGATCGCCGCCTCGCTGAAGTACCCGGCATCCGCGACCAGCTCCTGGGGAATCACCCCCGTGTTGCGAATGGACGCGTTGACCATCGGCACCATCTGTTGCTGGTCCTGAGGGGCTTGGGTCGCCTCTGCGGCCACGATGATCTGCGCCTTCCCGTCCACCATCGCCTGACAATTGTAGGCCTGGACGAAGGAGCCGCGGTTCGCCCGATCGGGCATGATGCGGGACTCCTCGGACGCGAAGCATCCCTCCTCCCGGGCGAGAGCGATCTGGGCATCGAGGACCCCTTGCAGGTCGCGGTGGATCCGCTCGGGGGAAAGGGTGTGGACGGCCCGGAGGGCGGTGTCGAAGGAAGGGACCTGGTGGGAACCCGCCCCGTGTCGGAACTGGAGAAGGAGGTGGGCCTCCCGAGCGGCTCCCTCGGGGGAGGAGTTCTTCAGGTCGGCGAGGAGGCGGATCGCCAGACACTCTCTACGGGTGTGGAGGGCACGCTCTGGGCGGGGGGACCGAAGATGGGCCTCCAAGAAGGGGAGCAGCGCATGGGCGAGCTGGCGACACTCCGGGATGGGGAGGCCCCGGACGGGGTCAGGTCGCGGGAGCCATCGGCGGTGGGGGTCGACGTTCCTGGGGAGGGGGGCAAGCCGCATCGAGGTGCGGTCTCCCCCCACTCATAACCTACGGGGGCTCCACTGGAAGCCTCTCGCCGTGGACGGCCCTACCCCGGCGCGGAGAGACTCCCGTCTGGGCAACTATGATAACCCTCGTCCTCCATCGATACACGAGAGGGATCGCCATTCAGGTCCGTCGCGTCCTCGCCTTGGTGGCTCTCGCCGCGGTCCTGCTCGGGCCCTGCCCCATCGCCGCGGAGCATGCCCCGTCGTCCGCCCCCCGTCCGGTAGGAGCGCCCCTGGTGGGTCCGACCCTCTCGGGGGCGCCATCGCACCACGCCTCTTCCTCGGAGGGACCCACGACGGGGGAGCGGGGCTCCGTGCAAGGCTCGTCGACCTGGCAGGTCGCCCACTCCCTCTACCTCGGCAACGACACGCTCCTCCCTGGGGACGTCGTGGTCCCTTCGCCCAGCGGGGCCAACTATGCGACCTACGACCCCTCCACCAACCTCCTGTACCTCACGGGCGGGAGCGGGACGATCTTTGAGCTCAATGCGACGACCCTGGACGTCGTGGGGGAGCTCCACGCCGCCGTAGGGGGGGACCTCTTCTACCTCGCCTCGACAAACACCCTGTTCGTGGACTCGTACGGTAACGTGAGCCTCGTCGACCCCACCACCGACACCCTGGTCCGGAACATCTCCGTCCCGCAGGCCGGGGGAGGGAACGATGCCACCTTCGTCTATGTCCCGAGCCAGAACGCAATCGTCGTGGGGTCGGAGTATGGCACCACGATAGGGGTGGCGAGCCTCACGACGGACCGAGAGATTGCGAACGTGAGCATCACCGGCTGCTTCGCCTGCCTTACGGGGGGGACCTACGATGCCACGACCGGCCTCGTCTACCTCTCGAACTGGGGCGCGAACGAGGTTCAAGTGCTGGACCCCGCGACCTGGACCATCACGAAGGACTTCCCTTCCCCTGCCGGGCTCTTCACCAGCGCCGTGTTCGCCGACCCCACGGACGGGAGCCTCCTCGTCTCCGCCTTGTTCCGGTGCTCGGGGTGTGGGGGCTCGGACGACCTCATCCGGGAGAACCCGTCGAACGGTTCGAGCCTGGGCTCGCTCTCCTTGGGTTCGTTCACCAGCGGGATCGCCTACGATCCCGTGACGGGGGAAGTGTACGTCGGGGACGCCTCGACGCAGGAACTCTACGTGGTGGACCCCACAGGGCCCACGCTGGTGCGCTCCGACCCCCTTCCAGGGGAGTCGTGGATCCTCGCCGGCCAGATCTGGCCGCTCGACCTCCCCACGCTCGGGGCCGTGGTCGTCCCCGACAGCTATTCCCAGGACATAGACGTGGTCTCGGCGTCCACCGGAGCGCTCCTCGCCTCCCGTCTCACCTCGGTCAACCCCCTGACCGCGGTGCCGGACCCGGTGTTCGGAGGTTTCGCGGTGGCGGTGGCCGGGATGTCGGTCGTGGACTTCGTTGGCGACTCGACTCTCCAGGTGGGCCTTTCGGTCCCGCTCGGGACCTTCCCTAACGACATGGCCTACGACCCGGTGACGCAGGATCTCTGGCTCACAGAAGGGTCCCTTTCGGGCCAGGAGATCCAGGTCCTGAACGCCGCCAACGGCCACTTCGTGGCGAATCTCACGCCCGCGAGCTTCCCGACCAGCGTGACGGTGGACACGTCGACCGGCGATGTCTTCGTGGGAGAGGGGTTCGGAGCGCCGGCAGACGTCACCGTCTACGACCCCTGGACCCACGCCCCTATCGCGAACATCACCGTTCCCGAGCCGCCGACGCAGATGGTCTACGCGCCCGGGCCGCGCGAGGCCTACATCATGGACAGCAGCTCGAGCAATCTCACCATCCTCAGTACGACCATGGACCGGGCCGTCGGGGTGACCGGGGTGGGGAACGGGCCCGCCTCGCTCGCCTACGGCCCCGCGACCGGCGACGTCTACGTTGGGAACTACAACAGCCACAACATCACCGTCATCAACGCCACCCGGGGCACGGGGGTGGCGTCGATCTACGCCCTCGACGCCTATGGGATCTCCCAGAACCTGACGAACGGGGACCTGTACGTGGTCAACGACACCTCGAGCGTCGAGGTGATCGATCCTGCCCACCGATGGAACGTGAGCGTTCCCATCGGGATCGACGAGACAGGGGTCCTGGCGGTCCCGGACGGAGCCGTGGTGGAGGATGCCGGGGCAGGGGCCCTCTTCTGGCTGGTGAACGGGACGACCTCCTCGCCCCCTCCGGTGGTCAGCGGCATCTCCGCGTGGCCAAACCCGGCGACCGAGCTTCTTCCGATGCAGTTTAACGTCAGCGCGTCGGGGGGCTCGGTGCCGATCCGGTTCGCGTATGGGGGGCTGCCCCCAGGGTGCCTCTCGGCCGACACGGCGATCCTCCCTTGCACGCCCACCGCCTCGGGGACGTTCACGGTGTCCGTGACAGTGACCGACGCCCAGGGCCGGAGTGTGTCGGCCCAGGTCTCGGTCCAGGTCCTTCCATCCCCGGCGGTCGTCTCGGTCGCGATCACCCCGGCCGACCCGGTGGTCCAGGTGGCGGCGGCCCTCGACCTCAACGCGAGCGCCACGTGTTCCAACGCGCCCTGCCCGAGCGGACTCTCCTTCGTCTGGGCCCTGACGGGCATGTCGGACGGCTACGTGGTCTCCTCCACGGGCGGCGCCGTGGTCTTCCTCGCCTATGCCCGGGCGGGGACGGCGAACCTGACCGTGAACGCGTCGTGGAGGGGCACGTACGCGACCGCGGTCGCCGTCATCCAGGTGGTCAACGGGGCGGTCCCCACCCTGGCCTCGGTGCAAGTGTCGCCCGCCACGGTGAGCGTCGTGCCCGGTGGGAGCCAGGTCTTCACCGCCACCCCCTCCTGTAGCTCGCCCTGTTCCGGGCTCACCGTCGCCTACGCGTGGTCGTTGTCGAACCGCCTCGGAAACCTCAGCGCCCTCTCCGGGAGCTCGACGACCACGTTCACGGCAGGACGGGCCCTGGGAACGACCACCCTCACGCTACGGGCCTCGCTCAACGGCAAGACCGCCTGGGCCAACGCGACCATCACCATCACGGGCGGGAGCCCCCCCGGGGCGTCCGGTGCCTCATGGTGGGGAAGAGCGACGGGGTACCTCCTGGCCCTGCTCGTCGCGGTGGCCCTCGTGGTGGTCGCGGCGCTCTGGTCTCTCCGCCGGCGAAAGAGGGGACCCGGGAGCGCTCCCCCACCTCGGCCTCCGACGAGCCCGTCGGCCGCCCCGCTCGAGCCACCCGCCCCGTCGCCCGGACCTGCTCCATCGCCCCTCGAACCCGCCCCCCCGTTCCCCGAACCGCCGCGTCCGTAGTGGGAAGGACGACCCCGGGAGACCCTGACCAGGGCGCGGGGTCGAGGGAGACGGGAGAGCGGTCAACGGGTGGCACGGCCGGCTCCGACGACGCGCCCGTGTCCCAGGATTCCCTCCCGTGGTGGCGCGGTTGTCGAGATGCCATCCCCTTCTCGATCCCACGACCGAGCCGGCATGAAGTCTCTCCGCACCGGAGTGCGAGTCGAGCCAGCCGTGCTTATGACCCCCCTCCTTCGGAGCTGCCGGGGCACCACTCCGCCTACTAGCGGACCGACGGGTCCCGATCTGTGAGCTTGGGCCATCCACCGCCCGCCAGGTTCGATGCCCGTCGCGAGGGGCTTCAGGAGCGGTCAAAGGGGGGAGCAGGAGGCCTGGGGCCTCTCGACTCGAGGCCCCCTACGGCGGTGCGGAGAGACTCCCCGGCGCCGGTGGCGGCCGACGCGGTCCCGCCCCGTCGCCTCTTCCGGGGAACGGGGGGGAAGCGGCGTCGGAGGCTAGCGGAGGTCAGGTCGGCGGCTCGGCCTCTCTGGGGGAGGGTTCCTCCTCTTCCGGGGGGCCTTCCCCCTCCGAGGGGGGAAGCGCCTCCTCAGGAGCGTGGAACTCCTCGAGGTCCACATGCCCCGGATCGGGGGGGAACAGGCTCGCGAAGGAGCTCGCGAGGACCTCGACGCGTTGACGAAGGTAGGAGGAGACCCCGTAGCGCTCCGCGAGCGATCGGGATAGCCCCAGGTACTTCCGGACGCTGCTCGGATAGACCGTGGGGAGGAGCTCGCCCCCGCACCGCACCTTGTTGTGGTACTCCGGGCACCTGCCATCCAGCGCCGGGCGACGCAGCGTGGAGCCGCAGGCCTTGCAGCGGAACTTCTGCGTCGCGTAGCTCTTCATGTTCCCCATGATGTCGGGGAGGAAGTGGTGGTTCAGCAGCAGCCCCACCGCGTCCACCATGTCCACCGCCCGTAACTGGGCCCCCAGGAGCAGGGTGTCCTCCACGGTGCGCTGCATGCCCCTCGCCTCCCGGTAGGCGGACTGGCGGGGGCCCCCCGCGATGTCGGAGGTGTCGTGGGTGAAGCCCATCCGGGAGAACTGGAGGGGCCCCATCTCCAGGCGCTTCCCTAGCCGGTCGATCTCGCCCTCCACCGCCTTGGGGGAGAGGCCGCGCTCCGCCGCTTCGTAGAGCGCGAGCGGGTAGGAGAGCGCGACGTCCACGTTCTGGGCCTCCTTGTCCACCTCGCGAGCGTCGAGACGGGTGGTGAGCACCAGAGGCTTGTCCATGAGCGCCCCGCGCTTCACGGGCAGGTAGGCGAAGGAGAAGTTGAGGAGACCGTCCATGAGGAGGGTGACCGAGTCCTCGTCGCCGTCACAGTTCCGACGCTTCGCCGCGTGGAAGACCGGGTGGGCGAAGCACCCCTCCACGTCGGTGTAGCCGACCAGGCGTCCGAGCACCCCCCCCGAGGTGTGGGGGGCGAGCGCGATGACGAGCTGGCCCAGGAGGTCGTTGCGGTGGCGGGCCCCGTAGTACGGTGCGACCCCGTAGAGCAGGCGCAGTTCGTCGTCCAGGAACCGGGAGAGGGCGAGGAGGTAGTCCCCGCACCGCTTCGCAACGACGATGTCGTGCGGCAGGACCTCCACCAGCTGGTCCTCCCGCTCCAGCGGCTCGCCGGTCCAGTCGCGCTCGTACCCCAGCGCGTGGGCCCTGGCGACGGTGAGGCCCACCTCCCGCGGGCGGAAGTGCGTGAGCGGAAGGTCCGTGAGGTCGAAGCGCGCCGTGCCGTCCTGGTAGACGCTCACCCCGTGCAGGGAGCGGAGCAGGCCCTTCTCCAGCGGCTCGGGGGTCTTGCTCTCGGAGACGAGCCCCTTCACCCCCTTCACCTCCTTGGTGAACTTGGAGAGGCCCAGGCCTCGGACGGAGCGGTCCCACAGCTCGTGGAACGGGAGCGGCTGCTGGATCGCCCGGTCCGTGGCGAGCGTGTGGCTCCCGCAGGGGCACCGGTTCGAGAGCGATTCCTGTCCGCACGCCTCGCACGAGCGGACCCCCACGGCGACGGAGAGGGAGGAGGGGGAGGTAGGTCCCCGGGTCGGCACGGGCCCCTTCTCCCCGCGGGGGCCGCCCCCGTTCCCGCCGTTCCGCCCCTGCTCGCGTGCGCGCTCGGCCGCGGCGGTGATGGACCGCTTCGCCCCGCCCGCTTCCCCGACCGGGAAGAGCACGTGGACGTTCGGCGACATGACCCGTTGGTAGGCCTTCTCCGGACGGCCGACCCGGGCCCCGATCCGGGTGGGCGCCCGCGCCTTCCATAGCACCCCGGAGAGGCGCGACACCTCCGCGAGAGCGTCCGCCCCCCGGGCCTCCTCCGAGAGAGGGGTCCTTCGGTGGAGCTCCCCGCTCACGGCGTCGACCTCCAGCCCGAGGCCGAGAAGGAAGGCCGGGGCGAGGACGGGCTCCACGACGAGCGTCTGGCCCTCCTTGTGGTGGAGCAGCCCGAGCACCAGGAGGCGCTCCAGGAGGTCGGGGGCATCGGGCAGGTGCAGCGTGTGGTCCTTCCAGGCGCTCTGGTCCTCGACCCGACGGGAGAGGTCGACGACCTGGGCCGGGGTGAGGTCGTGCCAGAACAGGTTGAAGCGCGGGTGGAGCGGGACGCCCAAGGTGCGGGCGTCCTCGAGCGCCTCCTCGAAGGTCGGGCGGATCGCCCGCCGGTCCGGTGAGCGCCCCTTCGACCGCAGGACCTCGAGATGCCACGGGAGGGAGTACCCGCCGGGGGCGAGGTTGCGGTTGTTCTCGAGGAACTCCCCGTAGGAGACGAGCAGCTCCCCCAGGTCCAAGATCCTCCGCACGCGCGGGAGCAGCTGCTCCGCCCGGTCCGCGTCGTGGACCTCGAGGTAGGTCCCGTCGTCGAGGAGGACGAGGGGACCCTCCACGGTGTCGCAGGTGGCCATGGCGGCCGCCTTGCCGGGGAGCTCGGTCTTGACCTGCGTCCCGATCGCGACGAAGTGTCGAAGGAGCACCATCGTCGCCGGGTTGACGCCGCAAGCGGCGAGGCCGGTGGTCCGGCAACGACCGTAGAGGAGACGGAAGCCCCCCGGACGGTGGGGATAGGCGAGGACGGGACGGCCACCCACCGCCTCGGCCAGGTACTTCGGGAGCGCCCCCTTCTCCTCGTCACTGGCCTTCGCGCCCTTCTGACCGACCTTCCTCAGGAACTCCCAGTCGGCGAGGGGAAGGCCCTGCTTGCGCAGGTTCTCCACGATCTTCAGCACCTTGGGGGCCTTCAGGCACAGGCCCTCAGCGATGACCAGGCACGCCCCTCCGCGGATCCCGTTGGTGGAGACGCGGGGGAGGTTGCGGAAGGCGCTCACCTCCTGGTCCCCCTCCGTCGCCTCCCCGTCCACGCAGACGGGCAGGCGGGAGACCACGGTCCGGATCTCCTCGACCGACGGGGAGTACTGTAGGTGCTGCAGGTGCTTGTAAAGGGGAAGCTCCTCGCAGTACCTTCCGATCTCCTGCTCGCTCGCCTTCCAGCGCGCGAGGCCGAGCTTCTCACGGACCACGTCCGCGAGGAGCACCGAGACGGCCTGGGCCCCGCCGCCCGCCGCGCGGATCGGTCCGGCGAAGAAGAGGTCGACGTAGTCGCCCTGGGGGTCCGCGTGGACCTCGGTCTTCACCAGGCCCTCGAGGGGCGCCACCACGATGCCCTCCGTGAGGATGGCGAGGCCCACGCGCAGGGCCACGTCCAGCCTCGCCCCGACGTCGCCACGGGTCGGGTCACCGGCGAGCTCCTGGGCGATGGTGATCGCGACCTCCTCCCGGGAGATCTTGGGCTCCTGCGAGGAGAGCGCACGGATCCGGTCGGCCACACCTTGGACCGGCCACTTCCCGAGGAGCTTCTCCACGCGAGAGGCCATGTCCTGGGCACGAGGGATCTCCACCTTGGTCTCCGGGTCGAATCCCAGTGCCCGGGCCCGTCCCGCGACCTCGTAGGCGCGGGTCACCTCCTCGTCCAGCCGGCGGAAATACTCCTCCAAGCCAGGCGCCTCATGCTCCCCACCGCTGGCCTGGGCATAAAGGGCGAGGAGCGCCGGCCGGTCACCGAGCGACCCGGCCCGACCGGAGGACCAACTTTCGGACACGCAAGCGGTAAGGACGTGCCACCCTGACGCACGATCGGAACGAACGTGGGCGACGCCGCGAGCCGGAAGGAGGAGCGCGACACCCCCCTCGTCTCCGCTCCGTCGGAGGAGGGGGAGGGCCCATCCTCGGGGCCGCGCCCGAAGCGAGCGGACGCCCCCGGGGCCCCGGGATCGCACGACGAGGTCGAGGAGTCCAGCCATGAGGCCTCTTCCGCCAGAGCCTCCTCCCCGGAGGACGAAGCGACCGCTTCCCGGCCCGTCGACGACTGGATCGCCCCGCGTCGCATCGCGTTGATCGTCGCCTTCGCGATCTCTCTCGCCCTCTACTTCGGGACCGCCGCGGCCCTCCTGAGGATCCCAGGGGTCCTCCCCATCCCCGGCGGGCTCGCCCTCACCGCGGGACTGCTCGAGCTGCCCTCGCTCCTCCTCTTCGTGGTGGGGTTCGAGCGACGGGCGATGACCACCTCTCCTCTGCTCCTCCTCTCAGCGGCCGGTGGGTTCTCCGCCTACTTCGTCGGCGGGGCGGTCAGCGTAGGGTCCCCCACGACGCTCGGCGCTGGCGTGATCGCTCTCGTCCTCTTCCTCTTCCTGGGGCACCCCTCGCGAGAGAGCCGGAAGCGCCGCATCCGCAGGGTGCGCCGGTGGAGCCGCAACGGGGTCGTCATCGGCGTGCTCCTGCTGCTCCTCGCAGCCGGGCTCTACACCAGCTACGGGAACGCGTCCTCGGTCCATCCGATCTCTGCCGTCACGCTGACGGGGAGCGCGACCCTGACCCCGGGGACGAACACCTCGTTCACGGTCACGGGCTCCCCAGGGGACGAGCTCTACCTCCTCCTCGGCGCGTCGAACACCTCAGCGAACGTCCAGGGCGAGTTCCTCGCCCAGGCGGGGGGACCCCCCCTCGCCGGTCTCGGAGCCGGCTCCCTCTCGGCGCCCTCCTTCCTCCCCTTGTCCCTGCAGTCGGGAGGCGGCACCTTCCTCGTGCTCATCGCCTTCCCGCAAGCCCCGCAGGCGCCTTCGCAGGTGACCGTGAAGTGGACGACGGGCGACATCAGCGCCAACCTCGTCGCGATGGGAGCGGCCGCGGTCCTCGCTGGGTGGACCGGTTTCGTGCTCTTCGTGGCCGGAGTGACCATCTGGGTCACGAGCCGCCCGCCGCCGGATCCCGAGGAGAAGAAGGAGGGCGGAGCGAAGGAAGGGGAGGAGGGCGACGTCGAGGGGAAGGAGCGCTCACCCTCGGAGGATGGGCGCGTTCTCGAGAGCTCGGAGGGGCCCACCTCGGACCCGCAGGACGCCGGGACGC
Organism: Thermoplasmata archaeon; assembly: GCA_027306505.1. Taxonomy (GTDB): domain Archaea; phylum Thermoplasmatota; class Thermoplasmata; order Lutacidiplasmatales; family UBA184; genus JAKAAX01. The sequence goes on from DAHUZP010000069.1 coordinate 37,199, forward strand.
CGCCCACCGATAGGGCCCCGGGGACGTCTCTCGCCTCTAACCCCTCCGCGTCTGACAAGGGGAGGACGGAATCCGCTGACGAGGGCCAGAGCACCTCGAGCGGCTTTGGAACGTAATCTCCTCTGAGGGGCGCATTCCGTTTCACCCCGCCGAATTCTGTTTCACGAACTGCGGCGCGATGCCGTGCTCGAACATCTCGTGCACGACCACCGTCAGGTTGTAGGCGATGAGCTTGCAGTAGGTCTCGTTGACTTGAGCGACGGGGTTCTTCGACCGGATGGTCTCCCCGAACTTGCGCTTGATCGCCGAGAACACGCTCTCGACGTTTGAGCGGAGGTGGTAATTGGCATCCCATTCCTCCCGCTTCGCCTCGAACAGAGGGAAAGCCGTCCGCCACGCGGGCGAGCCCTTGGGCTGGCCCACCGAGTTCACCTTGAACGGAATGAATGCCTCGATGCCAAGACTTGCGGCGAGGGAGTAGTTGTCGCGGGAGAGGTAGCCCTTGTCGGCCGGGACGGTCCCGGGTCGGAAGCCCGCCTCAAGCGCCCCTCGCAGGAGAGGCTCGAATTGGGGACAGTCTGCGGACTTGGAGTCGTCCACGATGGCGTCAATCACGATATGGGTCTTGGTCCCGACGATGGCGTGGACCTTCACCCATCGATGTTCGCGCTTGTCCCCGTGCTTCTCCCCCATCCATGCCCCGAACTGGGTCGTTCGGACCCCGGTCGAGTCGGGAGAGATAGCTCCCCCTTCTTCGAGCCCGGCCAAAGGACCCGCACTCAGGCGGAGCAACTCCCGAAGCGCGGGAGTCATCTCGGGACGATTGAGGAACCGGGAGGCCACCATGAAGCTCGGAACCTTGGCGAGGAGCCCCCGGTCGGCGACGTTCAGATGGACACCATGGGCGCGGCGCCCGGACATCCCCGAGTAGACCTTCAGGACGGCACAGTAGGCTTGGTCGCAGAGCGGCGAAGCTGGCCTGCCCGCGATTCCTTGCATCCGAGGAATCTCCGGGACGGAGTTCACGAGGTCGCGGAGCATCACGTCAACGAGGCGCATCTCTTCGGTCTGACCTTGGTCGTAGGCGTGCCAGTTCTGGGGGTACTGCTTCCTTGGCGCGGGAAGCGGCCCCGGGATGGGGACGGCCAACTGTATCACGGCGAGGCAGTGCTTGCACGGCTCGGGGGCGCGGGCCTCGAAATCCTTGCACCCGCAAGTGTAGACGCCATCCTCGAGCCGGACCCGGTAGCGCCCGAAACCGCTCTGGGAGGGAACAGACCATTCGGTCTCGCCGATCTGCTCGATCTGCTCGTGGGAGACAATCTCCATGGCCTTGGCGAGCCTCTCTTCGTAGGCGGGTCCCAGGGTTGCGATGGGCTTCACTTCTCCTCGGTGTTGGCGCATTAGTTGGCTAATGTATCCAAGCCGCCGCCGCTTATAACCCTTGTCAATACGTGCGCCAATACGTTGCCTAACCGTTATATCCTCGGAGGAGAATCTATCCAGTGGAATGACGGTGAGGCGAGAGTTCCGGTCTAAGGTACTGCGAACGACACCTACCT
>DAHUZP010000078.1 GCA_027306505.1 Thermoplasmata archaeon
AGGCGCTGGCGAAGCTGAAACAGGCCTCGGACCGGGGGATCCTGGAGAGGGCGCTGCGGAACCTGTGCCGGTCGAAGCTGCTGATCATGGACGAGCTGGGCTACCATCCCCTCGACCGGGAGGCGGCGCACCTGTTCTTCCTCATCGTGGAGAACCGCTACGAGCGTGCCTCAACAGTGTTCACCTCGAACAAAGTCTACTCGGAGTGGGGGGAGGTCCTGGGAGACCCGGTGCTGGCGTCGGCTGCGTTGGACCGGATCGTCCACCACTCGACGACGATCAGCCTGCGAGGGGAGAGCTACCGGCTCCGGGAGAAGAAGAGGGCGGGTACCCCCGCCCCTGTCATTCCACTCGAGTCTCGGGCCAACAGGCCCCTACATCACGCGAGAATGGGAACGAGGTGACCAGCATGGTTCAAATAGAAGTGGGGAAAAAAGCCGTGCCAGAAGTGGGGAGTTTGCCGGTGCCACCGACACGAATTGGGTCTGCATCCGGATGGCCCCATCCCCCTCTCCTTCCGACGCCTCCAGCCCTGAGCACCTTCCGCGACCCTGGCGGGAGCGGGCACCTACATCGCGCGGCCTGGCCCTTGGGGACCTCCTTTCGTCCCCTGGGCCCGCAATGGTCGGAGCGGCCGAAGGCCCAAGGGCCGGTGAACGGGAGATGCGGCGGCGGGTCAGCCCACCGCCCTCTTGACGAGGGATGTGATCTTGGCCTCGTCCGTGGCCTCGAGCTCCCGCAGCGCGAAGGAGGTCGGCCAGAGCGCCCCTTCATCGAGGTTCGCCGTGTCGCTGAAACCCAGCGTCCCGTACCTCGCTTTGAACTTGCTCGCCGGCTGGAAGAAGCACAGCACGTCCTCCCCCTTCGAGTAGGCGGGCATGCCATACCAAAGCCGCGGCGAGAGCTGAGGAGCGGCCGCCAAGATGATCGCGTGCAGTCGCGTCGCCATGGAGCGATCCGGTTCCGGGAAGGTCGCGATCTTGGCGAGGACCGCCCGCTCATCCTGCACGCGGTCCTTTCCCCACACGATCTTCCGTTCTTGCATCGCCTCCTTCACCGCGGACCGCTCATCTTCCGAGAATCCCTTCGCGCCCGTCTTGGCCGGCATGGTCCGCCATGAGCGCTCGAACGGCCTTAAGCTGCCGATGGGCGGACGGGCCCAGGGACCCCTGTAGGGTCCGCTCGTGAGCCGCAAATGCACGGCACGGGAACTCCACCTCAGCGGGGACACGAAACGGAGGACGGCGTCCGCAGGGGCCATCTCGAAGGTGCTTTCCAAGTCTTGGGGGAGACCGGTGAACGGGCGTTCGCCGAGGCCCCCTCATCGCTGGCCCGCGGGGGAACTCCACCTCGGCCGTGCAGGGCGGGGGTGGACGAGCCAGCGGGAGAGAGGCAGGGAGGGGCGGGATCCCCTAGATGGGGCCGACCGAGGACTTCGCTGGCGCGTTCGCCCGCTCCATCTGGGCCCTCTGGGCGACGTTGAGCGTCCGTTCCAGGAGATGCACGATCCCGGCGACGGAGAAGGCCATGATGGCTGTCGCGATCCCGAAGGCCTGCTCGTTGCCCGTCCCCACGTAGGTACGCTGATCGATGACGAATCCGAGGGGGACGAGCAGGCCGGAGAGCGCCATGATGGAGAGCGCGATCGTGGGGTCCCAGAAGGCCACGCGCGCACGCTTTCCGGCCTTCTTGAGGGAGCCGGGAGGCACGAGGGTGAAAGGTGGAGGCGCGGGAACGCCCCGCAGCGCGGCCAGGCGCCGCAGGTACCTTCGCCGGTACCTCACGTAGAAGGTGAGGACGACCGCCGCGTCCACCGCCGCGAGCGCCCCCAGGTAGGAGGCGTACATGGACGCCGGGATCACGATGCCGGGCATCACGCCTCCCCAGACCGACATGAGCCCGAAGAAGGAGAGGAGCAAGGTCGCTGCGAAGACCGCGAAGGGCCGGTCACGGGGATGCGCCCGGGGGCTCTTGAGCCGGGGGACGAGCGCTCCCACGATCTCCTCGATCCACGGGAGCAGGAGGATGAAGGCGACCAGTACGCCGCCGACGATCACCGCCACCATCGGGGTCACGTACTGGAAGTCCGCGAGCTTGTAGAGCCACAGGAAGTACCAGTCCGGCTCGGGGGAGGCGCCCCCCTGGTTCTGGGAGCCGAAGGCGGCCGGGAGCGGCGTGAGGAAGGTCGCGGAGAGGATGAGCAGCGCGCCGATGTAGAGGAAGGCCCACTTGACCATGTAGAGGAAGATCCGAGGGAACCAGTTCCCGAGCTTCTTGTCGTCGGCATGGGTCAGGACCCGCTTCGCCTTGGGGTCGCTGCTAGCAGGAGGAGCGATCCCGTGGGATTCGAACAGGGTCACGTGCACGTAGAGGAGCCCCGCCAGGGCGAGGGGGATCATCACCACGTGCAGGGCGAACATGCGCGAGAGGAGCCCCTGATAGGTCTCGTTCCCTTCCAGCAACGGCGTCAGGATGGGACCGATGCCGGGCACGGAGCTCACGAGGGACAGCCCGACGTCCGTCGCCCCCACCGAGAGGGCGGTGTAGGGGAGCAAGTAGCCGGTGAAGCCCATCCCCAGCATGCTGAGGAGCAGCACCGTGCCGACCATCCAGGAGACCTCTCGGGGCTTCTTGTAGACCCCCGTGTAGAGACCGCGGAAGAAGTGGACGAACGCGAGGAAGATCGTCGCGTACGCCCCGTATAGGTGGCTCGTCAGGAGCAACCAACCGAACGGGACGGTCGAGATGATGTACTGCGTCGAGGCCCACGCCGCCGGCGGTCCGCCGGTCGAGGTCGCGGCTGCGGAGGGATTGTAGTAGAACAGGAGGAGGAGGCCGGTCATCGCCTGGGTGATGAACGCGATCGCGACCAGCGCGCCGGTCCAGTAGGAGGGATTGAAGCTGAACTCCGGCTGCGGCCGGTACGGCCACTCCGAGATCTTCGTGCGGGTCTCGATGAGGTCCCAGAGCCAGTCGAGCGAACGGTTGTAGAACCGGGTCAAGGGGACCGACGACCCCTTCGAGGGGAGGTCCGGGCCTGGCACGCTCGTTCGGCTCATCTTCGTTCCCCTCCCGACCGCTCAAGTGGGGCACTGCTGGGTCGGCGTCTGCGGCGGGGCGGTCTGGACCGGGGAGGTCACCGCCGTGCCTCCCACGAGCGTGCTGGTGTGGCCCTTCACCGGAGGGCCGACCACGCCCACGGCGTAGAGATAGTCCGTGGTCTGGTCCCACATCAGCGTGACCTGGGGCAGCGGGCTTTGCGTCGGGCCTGACAGGATCACCGCGCCGCCTCCCGACGCGGAGCTCGAAGGGTCGTAGCTCGAGCCGTGGCAGACGCAGTGGATGAAGGCCTTCCCACCGTTGAAGGAGGGGCAGGTGCCGGCCGGATAGTAGGAGATGTACGGTGGGGCGCAACCCAGGTGCTGGCAGATCGCCGAGAACGCGACCAGCGACTGGCTGGGACCGACGCCCCCAGGGGCCGAGTTCGGGAGCTGGATCAGCATGTTGGGCTCGTCCGAGAGCGGGTAGTTGAACACGATGAGCGCGTTGTCGCTCGCGGAGTGACGGTACTTCGAGACGAGCACCGGGGTGCCGTCGTCGTAGAGGAGCTGCACCTTGGGATAGGTCGAGCTTCCCGCGGGCGGAGGCACGGCGAAGCGCAGGAAGCTCGCGAGGCCCCCCGTCCCTAGGGCGACCGCCCCTCCGATGGCGACCAGCTTCAGCGTGTTCCGCTTCGCCTCGTCGACCTCGACCTCGGAGGGGGCCGGACCGGGCAGCAGCCGGCGGACCACACCGGCGGGGACACGGGCATCGACATGGGCCCTCAGCGCGTAGAACCGATCTTCCCCGAGGAGGGACCGGGGGCAACCCTCGCACGAGGCGCCCGGCTCCATCGAGGAGGGCCCTCCCAGGTTCATGCAGCCCCCTCCGGTCCCTTCGGGGCGGGGATCGCTTCATCGACCGGGCGCTCGGGCTCGGGCTCCGGCTCCTGCTCGTCCTCGGTCGATGGTGCCTTGTCGACGGACCCCTTGGAGGACGGGTTCCGCCGAGCGTACTGGTGACGCTCCAGCTCCTCTGCGGTGAGGGGCACCTCGGAGCTCTGCCCGAGCAGCTCCGCCTGATCGGAGTCTCGGTAGATGTACCAAACGATGAGCAGCCCGATGAACATGAGGGCGACCTCGGCCAGGTTCAGCACGCTGACGCACGACCACTCGATCCCGAGGAAGGGGGTGGCGGGCGTCGGACAGAGGTCCTGGGAGGAGCTGCTCGAGTTCGTCGCGTAGATCCGCATCCCACCGTGAGAGACGGAGGGGGCGAGCTCGGGCACGAGGGCGCCGGAGGAAGAGGCGAGGAGCAGCACGGAGAGACCGAGCAGTGCCGCGAGCACGGCTGCGGTCCGAGCGTACACGTGGCTCAGCGCGCGTCCCCCCCCCTCGAATCTCACGATAGAGAGCCGACCTTCAGCCGACCACGGTGATCGTGCCCTGCATGAACCCGGCCTGGCTCATCGACCAGGGATCGCACGGGGCGTTGCAGTACCAGTTGAGGGCCCCGGTCTGGTTGAAGAACATCTTGAACGTGACCGAGGTCCCCTGAGGCCCCTCGTTCGCCGGGATGGGGACGTTGAAGCCCCCGGTGGCCATGGGAACGCCAGCCGGGGACGAGCTGAAGGTGTGGGAGACGTCCCCCAGCGGCATCGTGGTCACCGGAGTGCCCCAGTTGTCCGGGGGGGTCGCGTTCTGGTACTCCACGTTCCCCAACACGCCCTGGACCTGCGGGCTCGGCGAGGGCGTGCCGTTCCCTCCAGGGTTCTGACCGTTGTCGAAGTTGACGATGGTGAAGATGATCAGCGTGTGGGCGGGAACGGAGAAGTTCGCGGGGGAGAGCTGGTCGCTGGTGTTGAAGGGCCCTGGGCACCAGGCGCATCCGCCGTTGATGGTGAGGTAGACGAAGTCGGGGCCGCTGTTGCCCCCGCCGGAGCTGGAGCTTGAGGTCCCGCTGCCGTTCGCGAAACCGACCGGTACCCCGGAGACCATCGCGAAGGCGAACCAGCTGACGCACGCCGTGACCACGATCACGGAAAGGAAAGGAAGTAGTTGCTTCACGCGGCTCTCCGGCTCCTTTCGGCGCGTTCTCCTCTCCGGTTCGGGACGCTCGTCCATCGCCGTTTCCCCTCGAGGCGCGTGTGGGGTCCGCCTGATGAATGCTACGTCAACTCGCGTGAACCTCACGGGTTCGGAACATGTCGGCCAGGAGACCGGGAAACCGCCCGGAACCTGTGCAGAGCGGCCCCCGTCCCTTCCGCGTCGATCCGTTCAGAACCCCTGCGGACGCCCGCGTCCATCCCACACCGGTTCGGAGGTCGTCGGCCCCGGTCCCGTCCCCATAACGGCCGGACCTCCTGCCGGTCCGGGAGGCCCGAGGCCAAAGGTACCACCCTTATCCTCTAGATGCGTAGGCCCGCCGTGCCATCTCGTTGGGCGGGTGAGCGGCGGCGCGACCCTTACTACCGCGCGGCTCAGCGGGAAGGGCTGCGCTCGCGCGCCGCCTTCAAGCTGAGCTACATCCAGGACCGCTTCCGCCTCTTGCGCCCCGGCCAGCGGGTCCTGGACATGGGAGCCGCCCCCGGAGGATGGAGCCTGGTCGCCCGGGACCTGGTGGGCCCACGGGGCAAGGTCGTCAGCGTGGACCTCCGAGGCTTCGAGCCCGCGGAGGGCATCACCTTCGTGCGGGGCCGGGTGGGCGACCCGAAGCTCCTCGAGCGGCTGGGGACGGAGCCCTTCGATGTCTGCCTGTCCGACATGGCCCCCTCGGTGAGCGGGAACTACGACATCGACCACGCCAGGAGCGTCGAGCTCGCCGAGCTCGCCTTCGGGGTCGCCCAGAAGGTCCTTCGGCCGGGGGGCTCCTTCGCGGTGAAGGTCTTCCAGGGCGACCTCGCCGACGACCTTCGGCGACGCATCGCGAGGTCGTTCGAAAGGCTGGACGTGACGAAGCCCGCCGCCTCCAGGGAGGCCTCCTCCGAGGTTTACTTCGTTGGGCGGCGCTTCCACCGACCCGCGCCGGGCGGAGCGAGCAAGCCCCAGCATGCCGCCCACCCGCCCCAGGCGGAGGACCCCGGACCGCTGCTCCCAGGACGATGACCTCCCTCCGGGACCCCCCGGTCCCCCCGGGGGAGGAACGCTCCCCGGACCCGCTCGACCCACGCTGGAGAGCGCTCGCCCGACGCATGGTCGAGCTGTTGGAAGGGGAGGAGCCCCAGGTCCTCGAGGCGATGGCGGAGGTGCCTCGCCATCGGTTCGTCCCTCCCCGCTGGAGGGCGGAAGCCTACCAGGACACGCCTCTCCCCGTCGGACCGAACGCGACCATCTCCGCCCCCCACATGGTCGCCCTCCAGGTAGGATACGCCCGTCTTACCCCCGGGACCAAGGTCCTCGAGGTGGGGAGCGGGTCGGGGTACCTGCTCGCGGTGATGGAGAGGCTCGTCCGCCCGGGTGGGCAGGTGTTCGGCCTGGAGATCGAGCCCGAGCTCGTTGCGCGCTCGGAGGGGACGCTCTCGGAGGTGGGAGAGGGCATCGCACGGGTGCGGCAGGGCGAGGGGTCGCAGGGCTGGGCCGAGGTGGCCCCCTTCGACCGGGTCCTCGTCTCCTTCGCGGTGCGGGGGCCCCTCCCGGCCGCCTGGGGGGAGCAGACCGCCGAAGGGGGCTACGTTCTCGCGCCCTGGGGGAATGGAGGGGTCCTCCACCTCGAGCGCTGGAGGAAGGTGGGAGGTGCCCTGGTCAAGGACCGGCACGGTCCACCCTGCCTGTTCGTGTCCGGCAAGACCGCCCCGACGGTGGATGGGTCCACTTCGTAAGGTTTAACTCGAGCGCTACCTAGCGCCCGCTCGCGCCCGGGGAACCGGGGGTTTTCGGGATGATTCGGTTCGGTCCAGCAGGCATCCCTCTCTCTTGCAAGGGCCGAACCCTGCGGGATGGGATCTCGGACATCCACAGTCTGGGCCTCACGGCGATGGAGGTCCAGTTCATCAAGGTCAACACCCACACTCGGCCGGTCACCGACGAGGAGATCGGCAAACGCCCGTACGACCTGCCCGGTGAGCTCGTCGTCGAGGTCACCTCCGGCGGGAAGGCGGAGCTGCTCCCCGACCCCAGCGCGCTCACCCAGCCCATCCCGAAGAAGGCGAACGCGACCGTCCTCTCCTGGTTCCTCGCGAAGAGCTATGCGGACCTCCAGCAGGCCCGCGTCCTCTCCCGGGCCGTGGACGTCCACGTCGCCCTCCACGCCCCGTACTATGTCGACTTCGCCACCTCCACCGCCGCGCGGGAGAGGACCTTCCGACAGTTCCGTTGGGCGGCCGCGCTCGCCTCGGCGCTGGGAGCGGAGACCATGGTGGGCCACCTGGGGTTCTACGGGCCCGGCGACCATGCCGCCGCCTACGACCGCACCCGGGAGGACCTCAAGGAGATCCGCCGATGGCTCGACCGGCTCGACCAGGGCTCCCTGAAGCTGGGGATCGAGCCTTCCGGGCACCCGGAGGTCTTCGGGACCCGGGAAGAGATCCTCGCCCTTGCGAAGGAGATCAAGGGGGTCGTGCCGGTCCTGAACTTGGCGCACATCGCCGCGCGCGAGAACAAGAAGTTCGAGGACCGCACCGAGCTCCACCAGCTCGTGGACGACTTCGTCGAGGCGAGCCGTGGCTCGCTCTACATGAACTTCTCAGGGGTGGAGTTCTACGGCCAGGGAGACTTCCGCCTGACCCCCATCAAGCGTGGAGCCGTCCACTTCGACCATGTGGCCGAGGTTCTCGCCGAGCGCGAGTACGACGGGACGGTGATCAGCTCCTCGCCGCTGCTCGAGCACGACGCTATGTACATGAAGCTCCTTTACGAGCGGGCGCTCGCGAAGCGCTTCGCCCGCAAGCACGCACCGCCCACCCCGGCAGCGGCACCCGCCGAGAAGCCCGCCCCGCCCGCCAAGGGGAAGGGGACGGCGGCGAAGGCCCGCGCGCCGACGAAGGGGAAAGGGAAGGGCAAGGCCGCCGCCGCTCCTGCGACGCGAAGCTCGAAGCCCCCGGCGAAGCCCCGCCCCAACGGGACCCATGCCCGGAAGCGCTAGCGAGGCCTCCCCTGCGGGTGGGAGCGACTTTCTTCGCGCCGTCCGGTACATCGGCGCGAAGGTGACCGAGGCCCTCGCCCGGATCGACCCGCCCAACGTCTCGCGCGTCGTCCAGGCGATCCAGCGCGCCCCGCAGGTCTTCGTCTACGGAGCGGGCCGCAGCGGCATCATCGCACGGGCTTTCGCGATGAGGCTGGTCCAGGTGGGGGTCACCGCCTTCGTGATCGGGGAGTCCGTCACCCCGATCGTGCGCAAAGGGGACCTGGTGGTCATCTTCTCGAACAGGGGGGAGAGCCAGTCCTCCCTCCAGACCGCGAACATCGTCCGGAGGGAGGGCGCGGAGCTCGTCGTCATCACCTCCCGGGGCACGAGCAAGCTCTCCCATGCGGCGAACCATCTCCTGCTCCTCGCCTTCAGCGAGGACGCGGACCGACCGGTGCTGGCCCCCCTGGGGACCCTCTTCGAATCGGGGAGCCTGCGCCTTTCCGACGGGATCATCGCGGAGCTCATGCAGGCCCGGGGCGAGAACGAGGAGTCCCTTCGGCAGCGCCACGCCATCATGGTCTGATCCCGGGACGGGCCTCCACGGTTCGCAAGGCCTTTGGCCTGGGCGCCCCATGTCCCCTCGTGCCCGAGGAGCTCTCCCCCATACGCCGGTATTGCGGCGTCTGCGGCTACCTCTCCTCCGAGCCCACGGGGGCGTGTCCCCGCTGCGCGCAGGCCTCGGCCCACGTGCCCCAGGTGACCGCGGTCACGACGGCCTATCCCACGGACGGACCGTACCTCGCCGCCCGACGGCCGGGGCCCCCAGCCTGGGTGGTGATCACGCTCCTGCTCATCCTCGCCATCACCGTGGTGCTCGTGACGCTCGCCGTCGACGGGGCCTTCGGTACAGCGCTCTCGGCGGGCGTGATGGGCCCTCTGCGCGTAGGCGCCCTCGTCCACGCGACGTAGGACGGGGGTCCCCCTCGCCCTATAGGCACTCCTTCACGGTGAAGAAGCAGGGGAGCGTCGTCGTCGATGCGACCCCCGGCACCTCTCGCAGCTTCTCGACCACGAGTCGACCGATCGCCTCCAGGCTCTCGCCCCGTACCTTGAGGAGCATGTCCCACTCTCCCGCGATGACGTGGACCTCCTGAACCCCGGGCAGTCGCCCGGCCGCTTCCGCCACAGCCCGCTGCGTCGCCCTTCCGCTCTTCTCGAAGCTCACCAGCACGAAGGCCGAGGTGGAGTAGCCCTCCTCGGCGGGGTCGATGATCACCGTGAAGCGCTTGATCACGCCGTCTCGCTTCAGCCGCTCGAGCCGGTCGTGGAGGGTCACGCGCGGCACGCCGAGACGGTGCGAGAGCGCGGTAAGGGTGGCCCGTCCATCGCGCCTGAGCTCCTCGAGGAGCCGACGGTCCTTCTCCTTGAGCGTCACGGGGACCCCCCGTCGGGACGGTCCCCGTGAGCGGAGGAGCGCCCCGTCGCCCGGGGAAGGGGGCCGATCCGATGTCGCGCGCATGGTCCCGGAAGTGGTCCCTGGATGGAGGGGCGCGGCTCGAGCTCAGCCATGGGCCAGCACGAATGTGCCAGGGTCCTCATACACGTTGTGGAGGGCTCGCCAGAGGGGCGGCCGACCCCCATCCTGAGACCGGCCCGGCGAGGGGGCGGAGGCGCCACGCACGAGCGCGGCCACGGCCGCTGGAGTCAGCTGTTCGGACCATGAGCTTAAAGCGCAGCGTGCATCGCCCTCCTTCGTGCCCCGGAGCGAGCATCCTACCGACACCACGTCCCTCGTCCCGATCCCGACGCGGTTCTTCGTGAGCAGCGGTCGCGCGATCAACAAGACCAGCGAGCTCAACGCCTTCGACCTGGCGCTCCTCAAGGCCGGCATCGGGGAACAGAACCTGGTGTCCGTCTCCTCGGTGCTACCGGACGGGATCCGTCAGGTGGACCGCCACGTCCTCCCCATGGGCGCGATCACCCACTGTGTGCTCGCCCGCCACCAGGGCGGCGAGGGCGAGGTCATCAGCGCCGGCATCGCCTACGGCTTCCGAACGGACGGCCACGGCGGATACGTCGCCGAGGGTCACATCCACGGCACGCAGAAGGCGCTCAAGGAGTTCCTGCGCTGGCGCATGCAGGAGATCGCCCACTTCCGGGGCGTGGAGCTTCGCAAGATCTTCTACCGGACCGAGGAGCTCTCGATCCCGATGGACCACTACGGGGTCTGCATCGCGGCCTGCGTCTTCCTACGCTGAGGGCGACCGGGGTCCCGTGCGCGGGACCCCAAGGGCCCCAGGCCCTACAGGACGACCTGCCCCGAGGTGTCGTCGTAGTAGCTCCAGGCGCGTATCGTGTCGCCGGACCCCGCGAGCGGGAAGGTCGAGAGGAGCTCCAGGGTCATGGTCCCGGAGATCGGGACCGAGCCCACGAAGCTCCACGAGGTCGATCCGGCCGAGCTGGGATATTCGTCGACCGGAGCGCCGGCCGCGCTGCGTAGCACCGCGATCCAGCCTCCTCCTGCCGGCGCTGAGCAGGACGTGAACGGTGGGGTGCACGTGCCCGGGGCCCCGGAGTTCACCAGGGTCGCGTTGGCCTGCTGGATCGAGAGGCTGAGGTTGAAGGTCGACATCCCCTGAGGCGTGGCGGTGAAGGACACGTTGTCGTAGTAGACGCTGCCCGCGCCGGAGGAGCCCTGCGAGCCACGGGCGAAGGTCACCTGGAAGGGCATCGGATGGGTGTTCGTGCCCCCCGCGGTCCCGTTCCCCCACGTGCTGCTGAGGAGCGCGAGGGTGTTCGCCTGGAAGTCGAGGTAGAGGTAGCTGTACGGGCCGCCGGTGCGCGGGTAGATGGACTGGTACTGCACCGACCACACCGGTTCCACCCCGTAGCCGGGGCCATTGTAGGACAAGCTCACCCCGAACTGCACCGAGGAGTACGGGTGGGAGCGGAGGAAGGAGGTCCCTCCCCATGCGCTCGCCTGGACCATGAGAGCGGGGGAGTCGGAGACGTTCCACGGCACGGGGTTGTAGATCCCGAAGGCGGAACACCACCCGACCGGGTCGACCTGCGCGGTGAGGACCCCCGAGTCGTTCCACACCGAGACGTAGAGCGCGTGGGACCAGCTGGTGAAGGGGACCGACACGAACCCGATGTACCAGAGGTCGGCTGAGCCCGTCCCCATGAGGGAAGTGGAGTTCGGGGCGTAGCCCTCCAGGCTGCAAGGGCTCCGCAGCGGGAAGTGGACGGCTGCGCCGATCTGGTAGGCCTCGGCCCGGGCGACCTGCCAGGGACCTCCCGGGCGGCTGTGCACGACGCTCGAGTTCGCTACGGCCAGCGCTTCCCGGTAGGTTAGCGCGGTGGGCGTTCCGCCGCCACCTTGGCCGCCGTTACCGCCGCCCCCCGGAGCGATGCCGATGGGAAGCACGCCGACATACCCGAGACCGATGATCAGGATGAGGACCAGGACGATCGCCGCGACCGCCACCAGAGCGCCCCGGTGGCGGGAGCGTGAGGGGGCATGGGGGGGCGGTGGTGGAGGAGGGGAAGGGGGCGCTCCCGGATAGCCGTAGGGTTCGCCTCCGGGACCGCCGGGCGCGGCTGGTGCCCCGTACCCATAACCGGGCGGAGCGGCGGGGGCGTAGGGTGAGGGCGGGGCAGAAGGCGGCATCGACATCTCCTTGCTCCAGAAAGTTGCCCTGGACGAGCAACCTCGAGGAGGAGATGTTCCCCAGGGGTATTTCATGCTCTGGATGCGCTCGCGGGGCCCTGCCCCCGAGGAGGCGCGGGGAGGGGGGCGCTAGGCGCTCAGAGCAAGCGCCGGAGGAGCAGCTTGTCCTCGAGGCTCGCGTCGATCCGCAGCTTGCCCGAGTACATCGCCTTGATCGGACCGATCTCCTTCTTGACCAGGCTCTGGAACGTGGTCGTGTCCGTGGTGATCTTGACTTGAGGGTCGTGCCCGTTGCCGATGCGGGGAGGCGAGAGCTTCCCCTCCTTGAGCTCCAGGGTGAACGCCCCAGCGTCCGTGAAGTTGAGCTGGATGATCCGGTCCCGACCCCGCAGCTCCTCGCGAACACCAGGGTTCTCCTGGGTGCGACGGTTGAAGCGGTCGACGAGCGAGACGAGGAGGTCCTCGATCATCGGAACGTCTCGAGGGGCCGAAGACGAGGACCCGTCTTAAGCGTGTCGAGAGTGGACCAGGAACGTCGCACGCAGGCGGGGAGCGCCTGGCCTTCCTTGAGGAAGCGCTGGACGTAGGCGCGCGTCACCGGGTCCGCGGGATAACCGGAACCTAAGCGGCGCACGCTCTCCGATTGCAATCGGGCGATCGCCCGGTCCCGGACGACCTTCGCGACGATGCTGGCCGCCCCCACGAGAGGAAGGTCCCGGTCCGCCTTGTGGCGGGCCACGATGGGGCCCCGCCACCCTCGCCGGGCCGTGCGCCGCTCGAGCTCTCGGGCGAAGCGGGCCTCGTTGACATCGCACGCATCGACGAACACTTCCTCGGGACGGAGCCGAAGCACCAGCCGGGCCATCATGTCGAGCTCGAGGTCGTTGTAGCGGCCGCGGGAGACATATCGATCGATGAGCGCGGGCTCCGCCCGGTAGGCGAGCGCCCTCCCGCGGATCTTGAGCTCTTGGTAGAGATGCTCCCTCGCCTCCGCCTTGAGGAGCTTTGAGTCGCGAACGCCCAGCGTTCGCAGTTCACTGTCCCCGGGCGTCCCGTCGGGGGCCGACAGGAAGGCCCCCACCACGAGAGGGCCGAGCAAGCTCCCTCGGCCGGCCTCGTCGAGCCCGAGCTTCCCCGCCCGGGGGGCCTCCTCCCCTTGGGGGACCAGCGTGCTCTGGCGACCCACGTCCTCTCCTCCCTTCCCCGATGGCAGCAGGACTTAGATAGGACGAGGGGTCCCCGGGTCTGTGCCGCTCAACGGGCTCGTCGTGCCTGCGATCACCCTCTTCGCGGACGACGGAAAGCTGGACCTCGCGAAGAACACCCGGTTCATCCGGGGACTCATCGACGATGGGGTCCGGCACATCCTCTCGCTGGGCCCTCCGGGGGAAGCGGAGCTGCTCACCCCAGAGGATCTGGAGGCGCTGCTGGAGAAGGTGGTCGAGAGCTGCACCTTCGGCACGGACGTCTGGGCCGGCATCGATGCCCCTACGACGGAGGACGCGGTCGCCCGAGCGGACACCGCGGAGGCGGCGGGAGCCTCAGTGCTCGTCGCCTTCCCTCCCCCGGCCCCCGCCGACGCGGGAACGGTCGTGGAGAGGTTCCGGTCCATCCACGCCCAGTCGAAGCTACCGCTCCTCGCCTACCAGGTGACGGAGCCCTCTCGCGCCACCATCTCCGCAGCGGTCTACCACACCCTCGCGAAGGAGGGGACCCTCGCCGGGGTCCTCGACGCGGCGGGCACCGCCCAAGGCTTGGACACCCTGCTGCAGGGGGCCCCCGCTGAGCTCTCGGTGTTCACGGGTGACGGGGCGGCCTTGACCTCGGCCCGGGGACGGGGCTCGCGCGGCCTCGTCTGGGAGAGCGCGAACGTGCTGCCCCGGCTCGCTTCGAAGATCTGGGAGACGTTGGAGAAGGGACCCCAGGACCGCCTGGCCCCGCTGCTCGCCTTGCAGGAGGTGGTGGTCCAAGCGGTACGGGCCGGCCCCCAGCCCTCCTCCCTCAAGTTCCTCGCCCACTACCTGAGGGAGGCCGACGAGGGGTACCGGGCACCGAACGTCGCCCTCACCCCGGAGCAGAGCTCGAAGCTGGTCGCCCTGGTCGACCCTCACAAGGCGGCCCTCCAGGAGTACGCCTAGAGCTCGAGCGAGCTCCCCGGGCCCCGAGGCCCTCTAGACCCGCCAGGGGGGCGTTCCCGGGCCGTACCGAGGTTGCCGGGGGAGCCCGAGCGGGCCCGGTATCCGTAAATAGGGTCCCTCGGTAGGCCCGAACCCCTTCGAGGGACACGATGGGCATCTGGCAAGGACGTCCGCGCAGGAAGCGGACCGGCGGTCGGCTCCGACCGAACCGCAACAAGCGCCGCTTCGAGATCGGTCGCGAGTTGCAGTTCCCGACGATCGGGGGCACCAAGCACAAGTTCTACCGGGTCCGCGGGGCCAACCGAAAGGTACGGATCCTTCTCGCCCAGGACGTCAACGTCTACGACCCGATGACGAAGACCTCCAAGATCACCAAGGCGATCACGGTCCGGGAGAACAAGTCGAACCCGAACTACGTTCAGCGCAACATCATCACGCGTGGTGCGATCGTGGAGACCGAGCTCGGCCCGGTCGAGATCCGCTCCCGTCCGGGACAACATGGGCAGCTGAACGGCGTGCTGCTCCCCAAGCGTCCGAGCACCTCGTCGTAGCGAGGGTCGGATGCCCGACCACTTCTACGTCTACCCCAGCTACCTCAAGCGCTCCGTGCCGCGCTCGGAGGGACGGCGGATCAGCGCGAAGCTCGCGGTCGATGGTGAGATCACCGCGGAGCGGCTGAAGGAAGCGGCGAGCGCGCTCGGCTTCCAGATCGAGGTCGAGCCCAAGCACTACCCGAAGGAGAGCTGGCGGGCTGAGGGTCGGATCAAGGTGAGCAAGAAGGAGGGGGTTACGAAGGCCCAGTTCCTCGTACGGCTCGCCCAGGAGCTTCGACGGCGCGCCTCGTCGGCCTCGGGGGGCGCGAACCGCGCCCCCGCCTAGGAGCGGAGAGATGGACCCTATCGCGATCTACTTCACCGGTACCGCCGGCGCCGGCAAGACCACCATCACCCGGGCCTTCCACGACTGGATGGAGGAGAGCGGGTACGACGCGCTCACCGTGAACCTGGACCCGGGGATGGAGGAGCCGGGCTACGAGGCCAACATCGACATCCGGGACTGGGTCAAGCTCTCCGAGATCCAGTCCGAGCACGGGCTGGGCCCGAACGGGGCCCAGATCGCGGCGAGCGACGTGATCGCGCTCAAGATCTACGAGGTCCGCGAGGAGCTCGAGCGACTGAACGGCGACTACGTGCTCATCGACACGCCGGGCCAGGTGGAGCTCTTCGCCTTCCGGGAGTCCTCCCGAGCCATCGTCGAAGCGCTCACGGGCGAGCGCTCGCTCATCGCCTTCCTCTTCGACCCCGCGCTCGCGAAGAGCCCGGGAGGGTTCGTCTCGCTCCTGCTCCTCTCGGCGACGGTGCAGTTCCGCTTCGGGCTTCCCCTCATCAACGTCCTCTCGAAAGCGGACCTGCTCCGCCCCGAGGACCGCCAGAGGGTCCAGCAGTGGGGGGAGGAGCCCTTCGCGCTCTACGAGGCGGTGGGAGATGAGAGCCCCGGTAGGGACACCGGCCTCTCCCTCGAGCTCTTCCGGGCCCTCGAGTCGATCGGCCCGCTCTGGCAGCCGCTCTTCACGAGCGCGGAGAGCCACACCGGGCTCGAGGACCTCTATGCCACCGCGCAGAAGGTCTTCTCTGGGGGCGAGGACCTGGAGAAGAGCGGCGGAACGAACGCCCCCGACTGAGGGGCCGCTCCCCGGAGCACGCCTAGGGCTCAGTCGGAGAACATGAGGCCCATGCCCTGGGCCGAGCGCTCTTCCTCTTCCTTGAACTGGGCGTGGAGCTTCTCCCCCAGCACGGGCTCGACCTTCTTCGCGACGCCTTCCAACTTCTGGTCGGCGTGGGCCATCGTCGTGTCCGCCCCTTCCATGTACAGGTAGAGCTCGTCGTTCCCTCCTCCGAGAGGCGCCGCCTCGCGGACGATCCGGGTCTGGCGCCACAGGAGGTCGTCCTTCGTCAGGATCTCGTCGAGCTCGCCACGCTTCGCGGATGGGGTGACGTAGATGCGCCAGGACATGCGGGCCGGCCCACCTCGAAAGGGTATGTAAGTGTTGATGGACCTCCCTCTCTGGACCCCCGAGGGGCCGCCCCCCCGCCGGGCCTCCCCCCCCGGGTCCCAATCGCGAACATGAGCTCCACCGACCCCCCCTCCACGTCCCCTCCACCCTCCGCGACGGGAGCGACCGCGAAGCGGCGCGAGAAGGGTGGTGCTCCGGACAGTGGACGGATGCCCTCAGGCACGCGGCGGATCGACCTGCCGGCCCCCAACGCCCCCGATCCCTCGATCCTCCTGGTCGGCGTGGCCCACGTCCTCGACCTCGAGAGCGGGCTCGACCACGTGCTGGGCTCCTTCGGTCCGAAGGCGCTCGCGGTGGAGCTCGACCCCGAGCGGGCGGAGGTGCTCGCGGAACGGGTGCGGGAGCGCGAGCAGGGAGCGGAAGGGGGACGGAAAGGAGGGTCCGGTTCCGGGGCCCCCGTGCTGCTTCGCCTGTGGGCGAAGATGCAGGACCGCTTCGCGGCCGACATGGGGGGGGTCCCTGGTGAGGAGATGCTCCAGGTGGGAGCTTTCGCGAAGCAGCGCTCGCTCCCCTGCTTCCTCGTGGACGACCCGATCCGCGAGGTCGCTCCCCGGCTCCTCGCGTCGCTCTCGCCCAGGGAGCGGGTCCGCCTGCTCGTCTCCACGGTGATCGCGCTCTTCATCCCCACCCGGCTCGTGGAGAAGGAGATCCAGTCCTACTCCGAGCATCGGGAGGAGTACCTGGGGATCCTGCGGGAGCAGTACCCCACCGTCTCCAGGGTGTTGCTCGACGAACGGAACGTCCACATGGCCGAGCGCATCGCCGCCCTCGCCCGTTCCTACGGCCCCGTCGCGGCCGTGGTGGGGGACGCGCACGTCTCGGGCCTCTCCCAGGCGCTCGCCGCGACAGGACTGCCCGTTCGCCAGGTGCGATTGGAGACCCTGATGGGACCCGCGGCCCCCGCCTCCGCCACCTCGGCGAAACCGCCCGCCTCCCCGACCTGAGAGGCGGCGGCCCGGGCTTGCCCGCGGATCCGCGCTGCGAGGGGGTCAGGACCGGCCCAAGAGCGACGCTTCTCCTCCCAACCGATATGTAGGGCCCGACCCTCCACATGGAGGACGTTCCTTGGTGCAGCTCGAGACCCTCAAGGGAATCGTTCCCGCCTGCCTTGCCACCCTTGCCCCCCAGGAATCCATCTACTGCGAGCACGGGATCATGCTCTACAAGGACTCCACGGTGGGCGTCGGCCGAAAGACCATCCAGTCTGGCGGAACGTTCGGCGCGGTGAAGCGGAGCACCGTCGGCGGGATCCCCTTCTTCCTCGCCGAGTTCACCGGCCCCGGGAGCGTCGCCTTCTCGCGTGACGGCGTGGGGGAGATCCGGGACATCACGCTCGCCCCGGGCGAGGTCCTGGACGTGGCCGAGGGCTCCCTGCTCTGTGCGGAGAACCGCATCCCCTACGACATGTTCTACGTCTCGGGGACCCACCGCCCCGGCCGCATGGTGGGCTTCTGGATGGACCGTCTCACCGGTCCCGGGTCGATCGCCCTCCACGGCTTCGGCAACGTCATCTCGATGACCCTCGCCCCTCAGGAGAAGGTCACCTGCGACTACGGCGCGTTGCTGTTCAAGAGCGGGAGCGTTCAAGCGAAGTCCCTCAACCTTCCCTTCGGGGGAGGGCTCCTCGGCCATCTCGAGGCCTACGAGGTGTTGGAGCTCATCGGCCCGGGCAAGGTCGCCCTGCAGAGCATCGACCCGAAGAAGCCCCACACCTGAGTCCAAAGAACATTCTCACGGAGGAGCGAGGAGAGAACCATGCCGGTCCCGGAGGAGTTCGTCAAGAAGCGGAGCGAGGTCACGATCAGCCGGGCCACGCTGAGGGAGATCAACTGCCGCAGCTGCGGAGCGAAGATCAAGCCCCAGAACATCACCGGCGGCTACGCCCGCTGCGAGTACTGCGGCGGCACCTACGCCCTGGAAGTCCAAGGCGGCCCTCCCGGAGGTTAGCGTTGAAGGCCGACACGGTCGGGGGCATCACCCCCGCGGTCCTGGTGCAGCTCCAACCGGGCGAGAAGGTCCTCGCGGCGCACGACATCATGCTGCACATGGACGGCCCGGTCAAGATCGCGCGGAAGAGCCTGAAGCACCTGGGCGTCAGCACGGCGCACCTCATGTCGCTGCGGGCCCGGGGGGACTCCGAGGACTCCTACTTCTTCGCCGAGTTCGAGGGCCCCGGCAACGTGACCTTCTCCCGGGACAAGGCGGGGGAGGTACGGATCCTCCAGCTCGCCCCCGGACAGGGCATCCGCCTGCGCTCCGGGCACCTGATCTGCTTCGACGAGACCGTCCGCTACAACCCGATGATCCTCGCCCAGTGGGTGATCCAGAACGGGCAGGACCAGGATACGGAGTACCTCTTCGCGGACGAGCTCTACGGCCCGGGGACCATCGTCTTCCAGTCCTACGGGAACATCCTCTCCTTCAACCTCCGACCGGGGGAGGCGATGCGGACCTCCACCGAGGGGCTGCTCGCGAGCTCCCCCACCACGTCCGTCAACGTGGGCTGGCTCGGCGCCCAGATGGCCGGGCTCATGATGAACCCCAAGCCCATCCTCTACCTGACCGGCCCCGGCCAGGTGATGGTCCACAGCGGGGTGTGACATGCAGGTCACGGTCCAGGGGAACTTCGTCCCCGTGGCGCTCGTCCAGCTCAATCCGGGAGAGGAGATCTTCTGCGAGGGCGGGCTCATGGTCTACTCCGACCCCACGGTCAATGTGGGGATCCGGCCCTTCACGCAGGGGGGCTTCGGCCAGATCATGCGAAGGACGATGGTCGGGGGACTGCCCTTCTTCATGCACGTCTACCAGGGCCCGGGCTACGCCGCGTTCAGCCGCCTCGGCCCCGGAGAGGTCCGCGTCCTCGAGCTCGCCCCGGGCCAGACCATCGACATCGCGGAGCACTCGCTCCTCCTCGCGACGAACACGGTCCGGTATGACACGTTCTACGTGCCCGGCACCGGGCGCGTCGGCCGCCTGGTCGGGTTCTGGATGGACCGGCTGACCGGACCTGGGACCATCGCCTACCACGGGCACGGGGACATCCTCGGCTTCGACCTCAAGCCCGGGGAGACGATGCAGATCGACCATGGCGGACTGCTCCGCAAGGACGCGACGGTCCAGCTACGCACGTTCAACCAGCCGCTCGGGACCGGCCTCTTGGGCCATGCCATGAGCTTCGAGGCGATCCACGTGGAGGGGCCGGGCCGGCTCGAGCTCCAGACCGTGGACCCGACGCATCACCATCAGCAAGGGTAGGGACCTCCCCGGTCCCGCGCCTACAGGACCGTCAAGGTCCGCGAGCGGCTCTCCCGCAGGCTCTCCAGGAACCCGTGGACCGCCGAGGTGACCATCGGGGAGGAGTACTCCGCGATCCTCCCCCGGTCACCGAGCTCGCTGATCCGAGCATCGATGGGAAGGCTCCCCAGGAAGGGAGTGTCGTAGGAGCGGGCGAGCTCCTCGCCCCGGGAGGGACCGTAGGGCCGCAGCACCTCGTGGCAATGCGGGCACTCCACCGTCGCCATGTTCTCCACGATCCCCAGGAGCGCGACGTGGAGCTCCCGGGCCATGTTGACCGCCTTCTTCACGATGAGCTGGGCGAGCTCCTGAGGTGTGGTCACGAACACCATCCCGTCGATGGGTACGGTCTGGAAGACCGTGAGCGGAACGTCGGAGGTCCCCGGAGGCATGTCCAAGAAGAGGAAGTCGAGCTCGCCCCAGTTGACCCCGCCAAAGAACTGGGTGATGAGGCGCGTCACGAGCGGTCCCCGCCAGATGACGGGGGTCTCCGCGTCCTCCACGAGGAACTGGCTCGAGACGGCCTTGATCCCCTCCGGGGTGACCGCGGGCTCGACGCCTTCGCCACGGTCCTTGAGATGCCCGCCCAGCCCGAGCAGCTTCGGCACCGAGGGCCCGGTGATGTCCGCGTCGAGGATGCCCACCTTCTTGCCCTGACGCTGGAGCTCGCAGGCGAGCAGCGCGGTCATGGCGGACTTGCCGACCCCGCCCTTCCCGCTGCCCACGGCGATGACGTTCTGGATCTGCCCCTTGGGCAACCGCTGAAGGACGCCGCCCGCCATGCCGGGACGGCGCGCGGTGGGAGACGAGGAGGGAGGGCGGGAGGAGGGCGCAGTGGGCTCCGCGGCGTGAGGGTCGGTGGCCACGGGCCATCGACGGGTCAAGCGTATTTAACGCGGGACAGATAGTCCCACGCTCCAGAGTGCACGGCATCAGGAGCGAGATGACCCCGGTTCCGCACGGCCCAACCTCCGAGCTGCGCGAGCTCTTCGCTCCGCGCTCCGTCGCCGTGCTCGGCGCCTCCCGGCGTCCGGGGAGCGTGGGGGCGAGCCTCTTCCACAACATCATCGCGGCCGGGTTCACCGGGGTCGTCTATCCGGTGAACCCTTCCTGGCCCAGCGTCGGAGGGGTCCGCTGCTACCCGCGCGTCTCCGACCTTCCCGAGGTCCCGGACCTCGCGGTGGTCATCGTCCCTGCTCCCGGGGTCCTGGACGCGGTGGAGGAGCTCGGCCGTCTCGGCACCAAGGGGGTCGTCGTCATCTCCTCCGGCTTCAAGGAGATCGGAGGGGAGGGGATCCCCCGGGAGCAGAAGCTCGTCGCTTCCGCCCGGAAGTGGGGCATGAGCCTGGTCGGGCCCAACTGCTTCGGGGTCTTCAACACCGATCCCGCGGTGCGCCTGAACGCGACGTTCTCCGACACCCTGCCCACCGAAGGGAACATCGCGTTCATCTCGCAGAGCGGCGCGCTCGGCGCGGGCATCCTCCATTACGCCCAGGCCCAGCGGATCGGCTTCACGCGCTTCGTCTCGGTGGGGAACCGGGCCGGGGTCGACGAGAACGACCTCCTGCTCTCCCTCGCCAAGGACGACCGCACCCGGGTGGTCCTCCTCTACCTCGAGTCCCTCGCCCAGAGCCGCCGGTTCCTCGAGGTGGCCCGCGAGGTCACGGAGAAGAAGGCGGTCCTCTGCATCAAGTCCGGTCGGACGCCGCAAGGGGCGGCGGCGGCGCTCAGCCACACGGGCTCGCTCGCCCGGGCCCAGTCCGACCGGCTCTACGACGGGCTCTTCCTCCAGTCCCGGGTCCTGCGGGCGGGGACGCTCGGGGAGCTCTTCCAGATGGCCAAGGTCTTCGCGGCGGCCCCCGAGGGCGGAGGGAAGCGTCTTGCGATCCTCACCAACTCCGGAGGACCGGCGATCCTCGCCGCCGATGCCGCGCCCAGGGCCGGGCTCGAGCTTCCCGCGCTGCCTCCCCACCGCCAGGAGCGGCTCCGAAGCTTCCTCTCCCCCAACGCCGCCGTGAGGAACCCGGTGGACATGACGGCGGACGCGAACGAGGCGGCCTACACCCGGGCCCTGCGCGAGGTGCTGGGGGACCCGACCGTGGACCAGGTGCTCGTCATCGCGACCCCCACGGGTTCCTCTACGGGCCTCTCCATCGCGAAGGCCTTTCTCAAGGCCTGGAAGTCCCGGCCCAAGCCGACCGCGGCCTGCCTCTTCGGGCTCGAGGACCTTTCCGAGGAGGTCGCGCTCCTGGAAGCCGGGGGGATCCCCAACTTCACCTTCCCCGAGGAGGGCGTCCGGGCGTTGGGCCGCTGGGCCGAGTGGCAGTCGTGGAAGAAGCGACCGCGTCCCCCCCTCGTCTCCTTCGAGGTGGACGCCGCGAAGGCCCGTTCGCTCCTCGAGCGCGCGGTCCGTGACGGACGGAGAGCGCTCGCGGACTTCGAAGCACGGGAGGTCCTCCAGTGCTACGGGTTCGAGGTACCTCCCTGGGAGCTGGTCCAGGACGAGGAGCAGGCCCGTCAGGCCTCCGAGCGTGTCGGCTACCCGATCGCGCTCAAGATCGCCTCCCGTGACATCCTGCACAAGACCGACGTCGGTGGGGTCGCCCTCGATCTCAGGGACGCTTCCGCGGTCGCGGCCGCTCTCACGAAGATGCGGGCCCAGGTGGCGCGGTCCGCGCCCCAGGCCCGGGTCGACGGGTTCGTCGTCGAGCGCATGATCCGGGGCGGCAAGGAGCTCATCCTCGGGGTCCAGAGGGACCCCGACTTCGGCCCGGTGCTGGTCTTCGGTATGGGCGGGATCTACGTCGAGGTCCTCAAGGACGTCTCCTTCCGCCTCGCCCCGATCTCCCCGCTCTCGGCCGAGCACATGGTCGAGGAGACGGCGGGCTTCCGGCTGCTCCAGGGGATGCGAGGAGAGGCCCGGGCGGACCTTCCCAAGATCCACGACGCGCTGCTCCGCCTCTCCCAGTTCGCGGTGGAGCAGCCGCTCGTGGGCGAGCTCGACATCAATCCGCTGCTCGCCCTGCCCGAAGGGAAGGGGGCGGTCGTCGTCGACTGCCGGATCGGGCTCACCCTCGCCGGGGCTTCCCAGAAGGACGCCGGGGCCGGGACCGGGACCGCGCGCCACCGCCGGGCGTGAGGTCGCTCTTCCAGATCGGGACCTCCGCCTTGAGGTGGTCGATCAGGTAGCGAGAGGCTTCGAAGGCCTGGGCCCGGTGCGCGGCCGAGACCAGGACCGCGACGGAGACCTCGCCCACGCGCACCACCCCCACGCGGTGGACCACCTCGATCCCTTCGGTCCGCCAGCGCCGCTTCGCTTCCCGCTCCAGCCTCGCCATCTCCTTCTCGGCAAGGGGCACGTACGCCTCGTACAGGAGCGCGCGCACCTTCCCCTGGGGCGTCTGGTCGGCACGGACCCGCCCGAGGAAGAGCACCACCCCTCCCGAGCCGCCCTGACCTGCCTGCGCCAGCAACGGGGCAGGGTCGATCCGCCCCGCGGTCAGACGGAAGACCAAGCGAGCCCTCCGGCCCTCCGGTGCAAGGCTGTGTGAACGGCGACCGTGCGAGCGGGGATTCGACCCATGTTCCCCATGTTCCCCACGTTCCCCAAGCTCCCGCCCTCCATGCCCCCTCATCCCCCGGAGTACGGGGGTAGGATGGCCACTTCGTCGCTGCGCTCGAGCCGGACCGAGCCGAGCGGAGGGTGGACGTAGGAGCCGTTGACCGCCAGTCGGGCGTGAGGGAGCACCCGCCGTAGCGCCGGATAGGCCCCTTCAAGGTCCTCCAGGAGGCTGCGGAGCGTGGGGCGGTCGACGGCCAGCGGCCAGTCAATCTCGGAGGCCCCTCCCGCGGCCTCACGGGCCGAGGAGAAGAGCAGGACCTTCATCGCCGGGGGGGGACGCGGGCGAGCTTGAGGCTTCCTCAGGGGCTCCGTGCCAGCGCCGGGCCATGGGGGAAGCGGACACCCTCCAGGGGAACTTCTCGACCCATCGGCGTTGACCGCCTGTGGTGGTCTCCCCTCCACATTCCTGCTTTAATACGAAGGCGCGCTTGAACGCCGCTCAGGGGACCCATGAAGGACATTTCCCTCAGGGCCGGGGGGGCCGCTGGGGACGGGATCGCTTCCGTCGGGGAGGTCTTCTGTCGGCTCTTCTCACGCAACGGATTCTACGTCTTCGGTCACAACGGCTACCAATCCGTGATCCGGGGCGGCCACGTCTGGTTCCAGGCCCGGGCGGGCCACGACCGCGTCTGGTCCCAGGGTGACGGCTGCGACATCCTCTACGCGCTGGACCGGGCGACGGTGGAGGTCCACGCCCGGGCGCTCCGGGAGGGGGGCGTCATCGTCTACGACCCCGAGAAGTTCCAGGTCCCCTCCGAGCTGGTCCCGGCGGGCACGAAGGCGTTCCCGGTGCCCACCCTGGAGTTCGCACGGAAGTTCTCCCCGCAGGCGATCCTGCAGAACGCGGCGGGGATGGGGGCCTGCGCCGCCCTCGCCGGCGTCCCGCTCGCCACCTTGGACCAGGTGCTGACCGACCAGTTCCGCAAGAAGAAGGACATCCTCGAGCAGAACCTGGGGGCCTCCAAGCTGGGGTACGAGCACGCCCAGCGGGAGATGGGGGCGATCGGGAGGGCCCTTCCGATGAAGGGGGGGGCATCGAAGCTCCTCTTGAGCGGCAACCAGGCGATCGCGCTGGGAGCGGCGAGCGCGGGTCTCAAGTTCCTCGCCCAGTACCCCATGACCCCGGCCACCTCCATCATGCACTGGCTGGCCGACCACGCGGTCGACTTCGACATCCTGGTGAAGCAGGCGGAGGACGAGCTCGCCGCGATCAACATGGCGATCGGGGCCTCCTACGCCGGGGTCCGCGCCATGACCGCGACCAGCGGCGGGGGATTCTCGCTGATGGTGGAAGCGCTAGGGCTCGCCGGGATGACCGAGACCCCGCTCGTGGTGGTCGAGGCTCAGCGGAGCGGTCCGTCGACCGGTCTACCCACCAAGACGGAGCAGGGGGACCTCAACATGATGCTCGGGGCCTCCCAGGGCGAGTTCCCCCGGGTGATCCTCGCCCCGGGCAGCGCCTCTGCCGCGTTCCGGGCGACGCGGCGCTCCTTCGAGCTCGCGGAAGAGTTCCAGACCCCGGTGCTGCTGGCGACCGACCTCTTCCTTTCCGAGGACCTGCACTCGGTGGACCGGGAGGAGCTACCCCTGGACTACGACCCTCCCTCGCTCTTCCAGGTGCCGGAGCCGACGGACGGCTCCAACGGTTACAAGCGCTACCTCCTCACTCCCTCAGGGGTCTCCCCCCGGGCGATCCCCGGTCAGAAGGGGCTCAACTTCGTCGCGGGCTCGGACGAGCACGACGAGAGCGGGCATCTCATCTCGGACGTCAACGCGGGCATCCCGATGTTCATCGAGCTGCGCAAGAAGATGATGGAGAAGCGCATGCGCAAGCTCCAGGGGATCGTCCAGGCGACCGCTCCCCCCAAGCTCGAGGGCCCGGCGAAGGCCGAGGTGACCCTGGTGGGCTGGGGGTCCACCGCGCTCGCCGTCCGGGACGCGATGCGGCTCCTGGAGGAGCGGGGCATCGCCGTCAACTACCTCAACGTGGAGCAACCCTACCCCCTCCACACCGAGCCTATCGCCCGCATGCTGAAGGAGGCGAAGCGCCCCGTCCTGGTCGAGCAGAACTTCTCCGGGCAGTTAGGTCGCCTCATCCGGGCCGAGACCGGGATCGACCTCCCGGTGAAGCTGCTCAAGTACGACGGCGAGCCTCTCTATCCGTGGGAGATCGTCGGCAAGGTCCTGGAGGTGAGCGGCCGTGTCGCTAGCTAGTGCGCCCCCGAAGACCGCGGGCCCCGCGCTCAAGGTCGTCTACAAGTCGCAGACGAAGCCCACCTGGTGCCCCGGGTGCGGTGACTATGGGGTCGTCGCGAGCGTCGAGCGGGCGGTCGCGTCCCTGCAGATCCCTCCCCACGAGGTCATGGTGGTGAGCGGCATCGGCTGCTCCTCGAACCTCCCCCACTTCCTCTCCTCCTACGGGTTCCACGGGCTCCACGGGCGGGCCATGCCCGTCGCCGAGGGGGCGCGGCTCGCCAACCACGGCATGCACGTGATCGTGACCGGGGGCGACGGCGACGGATGGGGGATCGGGCTCGGCCACGCGCTCCACGCGATGCGCCGCAACCTCGACCTCACCTACGTGGTGATGGACAACGAGATCTACGGTCTCACGACCGGGCAGGCTTCCCCCACCTCGACGCTCGGGCAGAAGACGAAGAGCACCCCTCTCGGGGTCATCGAGGAGCCGGTGAACCCCATCGCCCTCGCGCTCGCGGCCGGGGCGACCTACGTGGCGCGCGGCTTCTCCGGTGATCCGAAGCACCTCTCCGATCTCATCGCCGGAGGGCTCAAGCACCGGGGGTTCGCCCTGGTGGACGTCTTCTCCCCCTGCGTGACCTACAACCACCTCAACACCTTCGACTTCTTCCGGCAGCGGGTCTACAAGCTCGAGAACGCGGGGCACGACACGGGCGACCTGGTCAAGGCCTTCGCGAGGGCGCAGGAGTTCGGCCCGAAGATCCCGACGGGGCTCTTCTACCGCGTGGACCGGCCGACCTACGAGGACCTGGAGCCCGCGCTCAAGGCGGGACCCCTCCTCCACCAGAGGGCGGGGATCCGCGGCAAGGACAAGGTCCTCGACGAGTTCATCTGAGCTCTCCGACAACGCCCGCCAGGCCCCGAGGATCACCCGGTCCTGGGCGTGAGGAGCGCGCTCACCGCGGGCACCCCCGGACGAAGGCTCGCCCGACGTTCGACACGGACCCCGATCCTCCGTCGAGAGGGCGCGTAGCGTGGGGCTAACTTTGGGCGGGTGAACCCTCCCCGACCGGTCGAGGTGAGAACCCCCCTGCCTCATGTCGACCGTGGGGCTCGCCCTCGGGCTCCGGGGCGGCAGGGGCCGGAGCCGGTTCCTCGTCCGAGGGCGCCGTCTCCTGGGTGCCGGCGGCCGCCGCTGGAGCGGGGACCTCGCTCTTCGGCGGGCCCGGGGGGCTCCCCCCCTTCGGCCGAGCGGCGGCGTGCCGGGCCCGGGATCGCTCCTCACGCACGTGGTCGACGAGGAGCAGGACGACCCCGCCCGCCAGGAGATAGAAGACGTAGACCGCGAGGGTGTTCGCGGCCCCGGTCGCCCCCGCCGCATCGACCACCGCCGTCAGCACGAGGAGGAGCAGGGCGGCACCGACGACATAGCGCGAGTCGAGCCTCGTCCACTGGGAGTAGATCATGTAGACGAGGAGCAACCCCAGGAAGGGGTAGGTCGGGTCGAAGCTGACGGCCATGCGGGAGCTCGCCAGCGGGAGGTTGCATTTCTCGCTTTGCCGAGCTCGGGGCGGAGGGGTAGCCGTCCACGGAGGGTCCTGTTTCGGGAAACCTGACGGACGCTCCGCGCATTTGAAATAGGGTCGAGGAGCATGCGCTCAGGGGACGCACCGAGGACCTGCATGACCCAGTCAAACCAACGGGACCCGACCTCCGAGCCCTCCTTCGGACGATGGACGATCCCGGTGGGCCTGGGGCTCCTCATGGCGGTCATGGTCGGCTACGGGGTCCTCGCCGGGCCCCTGGGGACCGCGAACGCGATCCCTGCCCCCTCCCAGTACACGACCCCCAGCACCAACAACTCGAACCCCTTCGCGGACCCCCTGGTGATCGCGGGGGTAGTGCTCGGCATCCTCGTCATCGTCTTCGCGGTGATGCTCGCGATCCGCCTGCGCGGCGGCCGGATGGGCGGGGACGAGGGCGCGCCGGAGGACGGGGAATCCTCCGAAGAGGAAGACCTCGGCTCTGAGGGGACGGACGACGAGGAGGAGACCCTCCCCAACGAGCCCAAGGGCGACGACGCCGCGGCCTGAGGGCTCCCCGCTCGAGGAGGGCCCGGAGGACCGCTTCACGGGCGAAGGAAGAGTTCATAACCTCCTTCTCTAGAGGGAGGGACAATACCCCGGAGCCCCCAACGGGCCGCTCCGGAGGAGCTTAGCACACCGTGAGCCCTGCAAACGAACGTTCCAACCGGCATCCCTGGGTGCCTATCGCCCTGGGCCTCGCGATGGCCCTGCTGATCGGGTTCAGCGTTCTTCAGAGCTTCACGGGGAACTCGACGGCCATCCCTGCCCCCTCACAGTACACGACCCCCCCCACGAGCCAGTCCGCCTTCTCGAGCCCGCTCGTGATCGGAGGCATCGCCCTGGTCGTCATCATCGTGCTCGCGCTGCTCTTCCTCTTCTTCCGCGGCCGTGGCGGCCCCTCCGCCGGACGCGGCTCCTCCAAGAAGTCGACCGGTGGCGGTGAGGGCGCGGAAGCCGAGACGGCCACCTCCACCGCGGGTGGCGCCGGTGCCTCGAGCTTCTCCGAGGACGAAGGGACCGGGAGCCCTGCGCGAGAGGGCGGCGCCGGGGAGTGGACCGAGGGCAACGAGCCCAAGGAGGGCGACCTCGACTCTACCCTCTCGGAGCTCGACGAGCTCGCCAAGACCTCCGACGAGCAGATGCCCTCTTCCGAAAAGGAATGAGCGGCCGGACCGAGGCTCTTCCCCGGTCGGATGTGGACCTCCCAGGGTCGCTCCGGGTCCGAGCAGGCCCGGGGACCGAACACCTCAACCCTTTCTATCGGCAGGGTTTCTGCCCTTGAGGGGGCCATGAGCGCGTCGTCCCGGGAAGAGGTCCTCTTGGAGGAGCTCCGAAAGGCGGTCCGTTCCTCCGAACGGCCGGTCCGCGAGATCGAGGTCGGGACCGAGCTCTCGATCGCGCTCGGCCGCCGGCGGCCCTCGGTCTCCTGCGGAGGCTGCGCGACACCCCTCGCCTTCGAGGACATTCCCGCGCGCACGGTGGTGGGGCTTCCTCAGCCCTTCCGACTGGTGACCGAGACCTCCGAGCGTTCCCCGATCCTTGGGGGTGTCCTACCTACGGCATGATCTCGGTCACAGGCGTCGAGGCGCAGGTCGTCATCCTCATCACGCAGGCGATCGAGCAGTCCGGTCCCCTGGGGCTGCTCGCGCTCTTCGTGCTCATGGCCGTGGAGAGCTTCGGCATCCCACCGTTGCCCAGCGAGGTCATCCTGCCGGTCGCGGGGCTCGTCCTCGCCTCGGGGGCCGACCCCTGGTTCACCTGGCCGACGGTCCTGCTGGCCGCCTTGGCCGGAGGGCTGCTGGGCGCGGTCGTCGCCTACGAGATCGGACGCCGCCTCGGGCTCCCGTTCGTCCACCGCCTGGGCCGGCCGTTCGGCCTGGAGGAGAGGGACCTCACCAGGGCGCAGGAGTTCTTCGACCGGAGGGGACCGGTCACCGTCTTCCTCTCGAGGCTGGTCCCGCTGCTCAGGGCCTACATCTCCTACCCCGCCGGCGCCTCGAAGATGGACCGGATGCGCTTCCCGATCTACACGGTGGGCGGCGCGACCCCCTTCACGGTGGCCCTCGTCTACGTGGGCTACGTCCTCGGCCAACAGAGCCTGGGCACGCTCGAGCACATCTTCAACATCCTCAACATCATCGTGGGAGTAGCGATCGTCGTCTTCCTCGTCTACTACGTGTACCGCCTCCGAGAGCGACGACGCGCCCGGGCCTCGGGCTCCCCCGCGGGTGCAGAGGAAGGCGCGGGGTCCCAGGACCGCCATCCGAAGCGAGCCTGAACCCCGCGACCCGACGGGCCGCGCACCGCTCGTTCGCTCCGCTCCCCTTCGACCCAAGGTTTCGGGGGGGTTGGTCGTCTGCCCTCAGGCTTCGCGCCCTCCGACCACCGGAGGGCACGCCTCCTCACATCTCGCGCAGCGCCTCGACCGCCTCGAGCCGGGAGGCCTGGTAGGCGGGTAGCAGCGAGAAAAGGAAGCCCACGAACCAGAGGACCGCGAGGAGCTCGACGAAGTAGAACCCGAGGTCGATCGGGTTCGTGACGAGCGCCGAGTAGAACCCGGTGCCGGTCTGCTTGAGGTAGCGCACCGCGATGGTCCCCAGGCCGACCCCCAGCCCCATGCCCACGACGCTCATGAGACCGGATTCGAGCAGGAACTGGACCATCACGTCCGCCCGCTCCGCGCCCAGCGCGCGCAGGACCCCGATCTCCCGTCGGCGGTCCTTGACGGCCATGGTCATCACGACGAAGATGCTGAAGGCGGAGAGCATGAGGAGGGTCATCTCGACCAGCTGGATGATGGTCTGGAACTGTCCGATCTGTTGGAGGACGAACTGGACCTCCGACTGCTGGTTCTGCACGGAGAAGTCCGCGGTGCCGTTGTGACGGGCGGTCAGCAACTGGTCGATCGCGTTGCTCGCGGACTGGACCTCCCCCGAGTTGGCCGCTGAGGCGAAGATGTAGGTGAGGGTGGGCTGCCCCGTGAGGTTCACCAGGGTGGAGATGGGAACGAGCGCCGCCTGGTCGAGGTCGATCTGGGCGACGGTCCCTCTCGGTCCCAGGAGCCCCGTGATGACGAAGGTGACCGCGACCGGGCGGCTACCGCCGCTGGGAAGGATGTTGACGACCTGGGCGGGCAGGGTCTGCCCCACCGAGAGGTCGTGCTCCGTCCAGAGCTGGTAGCCCAGGACGATAGGGATCGGAGCTCCGGGCGTGCTGGGAGGGGCGAGGTCGAAGGACCCCTGGACCTTGGAGAAGGCGAAGATCGAGGTCAGTGCACCGGTGGTGCCGGTGAGCGTGATGACCGAGCCGCTCCCGCTCCAACTGGTGAAATCGCCCCCGGCCCACAGGATGGGAGCGACGGCGGTGATGCCGGGGACGTCGGCCGCGATCGCGTTCGCGTCCCCCACGGTGAGGGGGCGGTAGTACGGCACGCTCGGCTGGACGTAGATCCAGTTGACGGCGAGGTTGTTGACCTCGGCGATGAAGCTCTCCTCGTTCCCTACGACAGCGCTGGTGAGCAGCAGGGTCACCGCGACGGCCGCGGTGTAGGTGGCCACGACGAACCCGGTCCGCCCCTTCTGGCGGAGCATGTAGCGCAGCGCGAGCCCGCCCCTGGTGGTCATGGCGTCCCCTCCCCTTGGGCGGAGCCCTCCTTGGGGGCGAGGGCCTCAGCCGGTGGACGCCGGGAGTGGAACTCCTCCCGGACGATGCGTCCGTCCCCCACCCGCACCACCCTTTGGGCCCGCTCGGCCACCTCCGGATTGTGGGTCACGAGGACGATGGTCGCCCCCTCGCTCCAGAGGTGTTCGAAGACCTGCATCACCGCCTCCGAATTGACCGTGTCCAGGTTGCCCGTCGGCTCGTCCCCGAGGAGCAGCGACGGGGCGTTCGACAGGGCGCGCGCGATCGCGACACGCTGGGCCTCTCCCCCGGAGATCTGGGTCGGGTAGCGGTCCAGGAGCTTCTTCGGCAGCCGCACCTTCGCGATGAGCTCCTCGGCCGAGGGGAGCTCCTTCCCTTCGCGGTGCCGCAGATAGATGCGAGGGAGCTCGAGGTTCTCCCGCACCGTGAGGTCCCGCAGGAGGTGGAAGGACTGGAAGACGAAGCCGATGCGCTCGCTCCTCAGACGGGTCCGCTCCGAGTCGCTCTCCCTGGGGACCGGTACCCCGTCGATCGCGACCTCTCCGGAGGAGGGCACGTCCATGCATCCCAAGATGTGGAGGAGGGTCGACTTGCCGCTCCCCGAGGGGCCCATGATCGCCACGAACTCCCCACGCTCGACCTTGAGGTCCACACCCTGGAGCGCGTGGACCGCGGCCGCTCCCTGGCCGTAGGTCTTCCGAACGTCCCTCAGGAGCGCGACAGGGACCTCGCCTTCAGGCGACCCGCCGGCCACCGGACGGGAGGACGGACGGGCGGTAGGACCCGGGGTCGGCGGAGGTCGGGAGCTGGGCCGCTCCGCCCCCGCGCCGGAGGAGACGACCTTGGTGATCTCCGACGAACTCTCCATCCTCCACGATCCGCTGTCCCAGGTGGTAATGCTCCCTTGGGAAAACCCCTTCCCTTCCCTCGAAGGGGGTCCAGCCGCACGGGGCGTGGAGCTCCTTCGCCCGGACGGTCCGCCGGTCCCGGAAGTCGACCACCATGAAGTTCGCCTCCATGCCCGGGGCGATCTGTCCGCGTGGCAGCCCCAGGAAGAGCGCGGGACGTCGGGACGCGGCCCGCAGGATGGTACCCAGGGAGAGCTCCCCCTCCCGGACGCGGGCCAGGAGGAGCGGGAGCATGGTCTCGACCCCAGGCACCCCTGAAGGCGCCTCGAAGAACGGACGCTCCTTCTCGCCGAGAGGGTGAGGGGCGTGGTCGCTCGCGAGCATGGTGATCCGCCCGTCGACGAACGCCCGGAAGAGCTCGTCGCGGGTGGAGCGGGAGCGCAACGGGGGGTTCACCTTCCAGCGAGCATCCTGGTGGGGCGTCGCGTGGAGGAGGAGGTGGTGGGGGGTCGCCTCGGTGCTCCAACCGGCGCCTGTCGCCACCTCCAGGGCGGCGGTGGAGGTCGCATGGGCCACGTGGAGACGCAGCCCCGGCACAGGTGGGAGGAGCCCGCGTAGGGCCCGGAGTTCGCTCCCCTCCGGTCGCACCGCCCCCCAAGCGCCCGGGTCCATCGGCCGCAGGTCGCTGCGGAAGAGCGCGGGGTCCTCGGCGTGGACGTGGACCGCCGAGCCTGAGCGCGCGACGCGCTCCAGCAGTTCCTTCTGCGACGGCCCCCCCGGTTCGTAGAGGTCCCCCGTCGTGGGGGCGAGGTAGAGCTTGAACCCGGAGGCCCGGGGAGCGAGCTCCTCCACACGGGTCCGCGACGTGAGCGCGGCGAGGAGCAGTACGTCGACCTCGCTTCGCCCGCGTACGAGCCCTTCCTTCTCTTCGAGCCGGTCCAGGGTGGTGGTGGGAGGGTCGGTGTTGGGCATGTCGACGACCGCCCCGACACCCCCGAGCGCCGCCTGCAGGGTGCCCGAGGGGAAGCTCTCCACGGCCCCGGGGGGCGAGGGGTCCCGGAAATGGACGTGGAGGTCGATCGCGGAGGGCAGGATCAGCTGGTCGGCCAGGTCCACCCTCTGGCCCCCACGGACCGTTGGGGCGACCTTGACGATCCGCCCTTCCTCGCTGACCCCGACCTCCGCGGGGATGATCCGGCCGCGGTGCAGGATCCTCCCGCAGAAGACGCGGGCCGGAGCGAACTCCGCCTTCGCGGGCTCTGCCGAGTGCAGCTTGCTCCCCCGGGGGCGGACCGGCACGTTCGGGGCAGCCTCCTGCCGGAAGATAAGGGAGGAGGGAAGAGGGTGGGCGGTGGGCAGGACGCCGCTCTCAGGGCAAGGGCCAGAGGAGCACCGCATCTCGCGGGGGCGCCCCTGAGTGCCCTGGGACCGGTCCTGCGTAGAGGGCCGTCGATGGAGGCCCTTTCGGGAGCGGCCATGGTTGGGACCACCGGTCCGAGCCTCTTCGGACCATCAAGGCAAGACGGTCGAACGGGCGATCCAGCTCCGGATCCGTGGAACGGAAGGGGACCAGGCCGGCCCGAGAGATCGTTCGTCCGAAGATGCTCTGGACCTGCCCGTCTCTCCGGCACCCCTCCTTGAGGGCCCTGGGCGGTCCGGGCCGGTTGGGCCCGCCCCGAAGGGGGGTCCCCCGCACGTCAAGGTCACGGCCCGGAACCCACGGTCGCACGGGGGCGAGCTCGCGCGGGTCGAGCAACGGCTCTATCGGGGGACCCTAGGCGCCCGGTTCGGACCCCGGGAGCGGCCGTTCCGAACGACCTTAGGGCCCTTCCTTGAGGAGGGGACGAGCACGACACGGCCCTCGGCCGCTCTCATCAACCGCTCTCTCACCGCGAGCCCCATGCCCCGCATGGGGATGCCTTCCACCAACATCTCCTGCACGCCATGACCATCCGCGTCCCTCATGGCGGAGAACAGACGCCGGGCCACGGCGGAGGGCCGGCGGCGCGAGCCGAGGACCCAGACGCCTCTCCCACGCACCGGAGACTCGGAGCTCACGAGCAGGGCCGAAGACACCCCCGCACGGACCAATTCCCGTCTCCGCCGCTCCAGGGCCTCCCAAACCTGCGGGGTCGGACCTATGAAGAGCGTGAGCCGGGCCCGAGGGGCATAGTGCCGGTGTCGGAGCCCGGGGGAGCGCGCGGGAAGCCTGTCCCTCTCCTGGAAGCCGGCCCGAAGCGGGGGGGCTCGGACCGAGGGGAGCACCTGGCGGACCCGTTCTAGCGTGAGCCCGCCCGGCCGGAGCACCCGTGGGGGTCTTGTCGTGACGTCCACGACCGTGGACTCGAGACCGATGGGAGAGTCGCCTCCGAGAAGGATCACGTCCACCCGGCCGGAAAGCTCGCGGAGCAGGTGCGAGGGGGAGGTGAGGCTAGGTCGCCCCGAGAGATTGGCGCTCGGAGCGGCGATCGGGACCCCGGCCCGGGAGATGAGCTGATGGGCGACCGGATGGCTCGGGACTCTCACCGCGACCGTGTCGAGACCCGCGGTCGTCGCGAGGGGGACCGCCGGGTGTTTGGGGAGGATCAGCGTGAGGGGGCCCGGCCAGAAGCGCTTCGCGAGCCGGGTGCCGGCGCGAGGCAGGGCCCGCGCGACCCGCGCAAGGTCGCCGGATGACGCCAGGTGCACGATGAGGGGGTTGTCGGAGGGCCTCCCCTTGGCCGCGAAGATGCCCAGTACGGCCTCCTCCGACAAGGCGTTCGCTCCGAGGCCGTAGACCGTCTCTGTCGGAAAGGCGACCAGGCCGCCGTCCCGGAGGACCGCCGCCGCCTGGTCGATCTTCGCCCGGTCGGTGCTGCCGCCGGTGAGGCGGAAGGTCCGGGTCCGGCGCCGGACCGGGGACGGTCCTCTACGCTTGCTCCGCATGGCCTTCGGCCCCCGTCGGGGGGCTCACTGCCCTTGCCCCAACGAGAACCCGGGTACCCCGTCGAAGGTGAAGAGCCCCTCGGTCTTGATGGGAGGCAGGTCCACCTCCACCAAGCGGGACAGGAGGTCGATGACCTGCCGATGGGTCACCCGCCCCGTACCGTCGGCGCTCTCGAAGCGGCAGCGCCAGTGGTCCACGCACAGCGTCTCCGGCACCCCTCCGGGGTAGACCTTGGTGCCCCGGTTGGTGATCATGGTGAGCCGCAGGTTGGGGGCGGCGATCCCTTCCAGCCTCTTGCCGATCGCATCGGCCGTTCCCGACCAGTCGATGAACACGTCGGCCCCGACCAGCTCCTTGCGGGCGCGCGGCCGGGGTTTGAGCGACACCGAGATGGGTGGTACGTGAGCGGGATAGTCGACGGGTCGGAGCTTCTGGGGTCGCTGTCCGAGCCGTCCGATGACCTCGGTGGCGAACTCGCGGGTCCCGACCTTCTCCTTCGACATCGCGGGGTCGTAGATGTCGTAGGTGTGGACCCCGTCCTCTATCGTCCGCAGCCAGGCGTTGTGCACGGTGGTGGCCACCTCCCCCTGCCCGATGTGCACGAGCATCTGAACGGCGGCCAGCAGCAGTCCAGACGGGTTCGCTTCGTTCTTCCCGGCCCGCCGGGGAGCGGAGCCGTGGATCGCCTCGAACATGGCCATCTGGTTCCCCACGTTCGCGCTCCCGGCGATCCCGACCGATCCGGCGACCTGCGCCGCGACGTCGGACAGGATGTCCCCGTAGAGGTTCGGCGTGACCACCACATCGAACTGTTGGGGCGAGGTGGCGAGCTTCGCCGCGCCGATGTCCACGATCCAGTGCTCGCTCGTCAGGTCGGGATACTCGGCCGCGACCTCGTCAAAGACCCGATGGAACAGCCCATCGGTGATCTTCATGATGTTATCCTTCGAGAGACAGGTCACCTTGCGCCGCCCATAGCGACAGGCGTATTCGAACGCGTAGCGAATGACCCGTTCGCTGCCGGGGCGCGAGATGAGCTTGAGGCACTGCGTCACCTCATCGGTCTGGCGATGTTCGATCCCACCGTAGAGGTCTTCCTCGTTCTCCCGGACGATGACGACGTCCATCCCAGGATACTTCGTCGCCACGTAGGGGGCGTAGGACTGGCAAGGTCGGACATTGGCGAAAAGCCCGAGCGACTTGCGCACGGTCACGTTGAGGCTCTTGAAACCGCCTCCTTCGGGAGTGGTGATGGGAGCCTTCAGGAAGACCTTGGTCCGCCGTAGGGAGTCCCAGGAGACCGGCTCGATCCCGGAGGAGATCCCCTTCTCGTAGACCGACTGGCCGATCTGGATCGTCTCCACCGCCAACCGTGCCTTCGCGGCGTACAAGATGCGGAGGGTCGCCTCCATGATCTCCGGGCCGATGCCGTCGCCATAGGCCACAGTTACCGGCACCCCGTCGCTGGCCTGGCTCCCGTGGTGGTTCAACATGGACGACCTACGGGTGTCCCGTTATATGGTTAGGGGAGCGAAGTATTGTTGGAGGGGCGAGGTCGGTGCGAAGGGGCTCATGGACAGCGCCCCTTAGGGGGGCGGCCGTCCGCAGGGTCCCAGCCTCGAGGACCGTCGGACCCTGAAGGGTCCCGCCCGTTCCAGCTTACGCTGGGCCTCCTTCGCGGAGGGGGGTGCGCCCCCACGCGTGGATGCTCTCGATCGTCCTGGTGTCACCCGACAGGTAAGAGGTCCCTCACGGCAGCAACGACCTCCCATCCAACGAACGAGGAACGACCGCCTCCCGGGGGGCGACACACCCTTATCTGGGGGGGGGCTTGCACCGGGGATGGAAGCTCACCTGGCATCCTCCGCCGGGGCTGCATCCCCTTCGGCCGGCGCCTCCTCCTCTGCCGCGAGCCCCCCGCTCACCTACGCCGCGACAGGGGTCCGTCAGGACCTGGTCGCGCTCGCGCTGGGAAAGCTCCTCGCCGCCGCCCGGACGAACGTTCCCCCGGGTAGTGGCCAGCCTGTGAAGCTCCCCGGGCACTTCGCGGGCCTCATCCGCCTTGGAAGAGAGACCGTCGCCATCACCACCGACAACGTGGGCACGAAGCTCCTGCTCGCACGCACGCTCGACCGTTGGGAGGAGGTCGGTGAGGATGTCGTCGCCGTGAACGTGAACGACCTCGCGGCCGTGGGCGCCCGTCCGTCGGCCCTGGTCGACTACATCGCGGTGCAGACCCCGGTCCCGTCGGTCTTCGAGGCGATCGGGAAGGGGATGGCCCGGGGGCTCCGGGAGTCGCGCTGTCACCTGGTCGGCGGCGAGACCTCGGTGGTACCGGACCTCGTGAAGAGCTTGGACCTCTCCGGTACCGCCTTGGGATTCTTCCCGCATGGCCGGTCGCCCGTGACGGGCTCGCAGCTTCGGCCCGGTGACGTCCTGATCGGATTGCCCTCCTCCGGCTTCCACGCGAACGGCTACACGCTCATCCGCAGGCTCCTGGAGGAGAACGCGGTCGACGTGACCCGCGCCCTCCCGGGGGACCGCCTGCCCCTCGGCCAGCGCCTCCTCGCGCCGACGAGGATCTACACCCGCCCGGTAGAGTCGCTCATGGACGCCCGACTCGCTGTCGCCCTCGCCCACATCTCCGGTCGCGGACTCCGCAACCTCATCCGCCTCAACGGCAAGGTCCGTTTCCTGCTGGACCAACTGCCTCCCCCCGAGGGGATGTTCCGGTGGGTCGCCACCCTCTCCGGCCTCCCATCGGAGGAGCTCTATCAGACGTTCAACATGGGGATCGGGTTCATCGTCGCGGTGCGGCCTAAACAGGTGGACCGCGCCCTCGGCCTGCTCCGGAAGTCCGGAGAGAAGGGGGCCCGAGTGATCGGCCGGATCGAGAAGGGGAGAGGGGTCTACCTTCCGGGCGAGGGCGTGCGGTACGAGACGTACTGAGCCTTGTGCGGCCTCCCGCGCGACGGCGAGGGCGCTGCCGCGGGATTGGGCATCGTGAGGCACAGGAGGGCTGGGGCGGCCATCGCCGTCCGGGCATGCGGACGCTGCGGTTGTCCCACGGTGCACCCGGGACGAGCCTGGGAGGGACCCGTCGTCTACCATCACGAGCCTCTGGGCACGGGATCCTGCGCGGCCTGCGGCTTCCGGGGGATCCCCCTCGAGTTCGCTTCCTCGGAGGAGTGGAGGGCCTTCCAGGAGGAGAGGCTCCGGAACTACTGGACCGGACCGGGGCCTGCTTCCGATGCCCGGTGCGCGCAGCGGGCATGGACGGTCTGCGGGCGCTGCCTCTGCCCTTGGGTGGAGGGAGGCACGGAGGGCCCGGCCTCAATCCGCTGTCGGGCGTGCGGGGCGCACGCGCCACCGATCCACTACCCCGACCTCCGGTCGTGGGTAGAGGGACGGCGGGACCGCCAGCTCGCCCCCGTCGAAGAGGGCTCTTACGTCCGTTGACGTCGGTCCGACCGTGAGCAGGGGATCGGCAAGGACGCTCGCAGGCCTCGCCGGGGGCCTCGCGGCGTTCATCTGGGCCAGCTACTACGTCCTGCTCCTGCTCCTCCCCGGGGCGCCCGACGCGACGGTCATCGTCGTCCCGTTCGCGGTCGGTGGCCTCGCGTTCCTCGCGGGCATTCCCGGCCGGACCTCGGGCTCCCGGAGCACCCTGCTGCGACGGCTTCTCACCGTCCGGGGCCTCCTCCAGGGTGGGCTCTTCCTGCTGCTGCAACTGGACGTGGTGCTCGCGACGCGCTGGGCGGGCGCCGTCGACGCGTCGTTGGTGACGCTCCTGGCGGACGTGGTCGCGACCCCGTTGCTCGTCTTCGCCCTCTTCCGAGAGGATACGGAGCGCTTCCGCTCCCTCAGCTTCTGGCTCGGGGTCGTGATCGCCGCCGGTGGGTCCGTCGGAGCCATCGCCGGGGGACGGTCGGGTGGCCCGCTCTCCCTCGCAGGGCTGCTGGCGCTGATCCCCCTCCCCTTCCTGGTAGCCGTGTTCTTCGTCTGGGTCAACCAGGAGGGCCGACGGACCTCCGTGGGCGATGTGCTGGGAGCCTCGGCGCTGATGGCCGCCCTCCTGGGGACCGCTGGCGCCCTTGCGGTCCTGGGTACCGCCTGGCTCGCGGTCCCGTTGGCCCCGGTCGATTGGCTGGTCCTGGTGGTGATGGGGCTCTCGAGCTTCTACCTCGCCCAGTGGGCGTACTTCTGGGCGGCAGGGAAGACCACGATCCTCATTCCGGCGGTGCTCCAGTCCCTCATCCCGGTCTTCACCCTCCTGTTGGTCACCGCCCTGCGGTTCCCCGTGCCCCCTCTCGCCTGGCTCGGCGTGCCGCTCGCCTTCGTGGGAAGCGCGATCGCGGTCCTCGCCCCCCCCTCTGAGGG
Source organism: Thermoplasmata archaeon (assembly GCA_027306505.1). Lineage (GTDB taxonomy): Archaea > Thermoplasmatota > Thermoplasmata > Lutacidiplasmatales > UBA184 > JAKAAX01. The sequence continues at coordinate 38,483 of DAHUZP010000078.1, forward strand.
GGCCCAGGGAGAGGAGCAGAAGAAGGGCTGAGGTAAGCGAGGATCGCCCCTCGCCCACCCTCGCCCACACCCTCGCCCACACCCTCGCCCAGCCTCGGACTCCCACTTTCGCTCCGAAGGCTCTCGGGTGACCGGCGGCGGGGCGAGCCGGTCAACATGGTCCGTGCCGGGCATGAGATGGGGCACGGGCAGGGCCCGAAGGAAGAGGTGGAAGAGCATGGCGCTATCGTTGCTGGAGGAGGAGATCACCTCCGCGGTGGAGGGACTGAGCGAACACGTGGTGAGCATCAACAGCCAGAGGATCCTGGCCCATCCGCGCCGTGGGATCGTTCCCATGGAAGGGACCGGGTCCGGGGTCGTCTTGGGGGAGGACGGGACGATTGTGACGAACCACCACGTCATCGACGACGCGACCCGCGTGCGCGTCGCCCTGCACGATGGTCGTGAGTTCACCGGGGAGGTGGTGGGCTCGGACCCCCAGACCGATCTCGCGATCCTCAAGGTGGACGCCGGTCGGCTCTCCGCCGCGACCTTCGCTGATTCGGAGAAGCTCAAGGTGGGGCAGCTCGCGCTCGCGATCGGCAACACCCTCGGCCTCCCCGGGGGCCCCACGGTCTCCACCGGCGTCGTGAGCGCGCTGGGCCGGCCGATGCCCTGGTCCCAGTTCGTCTTCGAAGGGCTCATCCAGACCGATGCCGCGATCAACCCCGGGAACAGCGGAGGCCCCCTCGCGGACCGTCACGGGCGCGTCATCGGGATCAACACCGCGATGGTCCCGTTCGCCCACGGGATCGGCTTCGCCGTCCCCGCGAACACCGTGAAGTGGGTCGCTGAGGAGCTGCTCAAGCACGGGCGCGTCGTCCGCCCTCACCTCGGCATCGTCGGGATCACCGTAACGCCGACGCTTGCCCGGGTCCATGACCTGACCAGCGACCGTGGGATCCTTGTGGTCGGCGTGGACGCGCACACCCCCGCCCAACGCGCGGGCCTTCGGCCCGGTGACATCCTCACCCGTATCGGCGACCACGACCTGGGGGGGATGAAGGACCTCCTGGAGGCCCTCTCCAAGAGCGGGATCGGCGCTGACGCTCCCCTCGCCCTGCGCCGTGGCCGTGGAGAGCACTGGACGCAGATCCACCTGGAAGAGGCGGTCGAGCCCACCAACTGAGAAGGGACCGGGAGGGGTCCCGCCACCCGGCGGACCCCGTCCCCGACGCGGTCTCAGCCCTTGGGTCCCAGGTTCTCTCCAAAGAAGGCGAGGACCCGCTTCCAGGCGTCGCGGGCGGCCTCCGCCTGGTACATGGGCCGCGTGTCGTTGAAGAAGGCGTGCTGGGCCCCCGGGTAGACATGGGAAGTGTATCGCACGCCCTTCTGTTGGGCGGAGGCGGCGAGGGCCGGCACCGTGTCCGTAATGCGGTGGTCCTCGCCCCCGTAGAGCCCGAGCAGGGGACACTTGACGCGGGCGAGCACGTCGTCGGGCGGGGAGTTGCCGTAGAAGATGACCGCCGCCGCGAGCTTCGGGTCCGCCCCGGCCATGAGCGCGGACATCGCTCCGCCGAAGCAGAAGCCGACCGACCCGACCTTCCCGGGCTCCACGTCGTCCCGTTGACGGAGATGGTCCGCGACCTCGTGCAGGTCCTCCGCGAACTTCCGGTGCATCGCGGGGTCCTGGATGCGCATGAGCGCCTCGAGGAGCCTGCGTTCCTCCTCCGGCCGCTCGCGGATGCGAGATTGGATCGCCGCGGGATCGCGCTGGACCTCCGGGGGCAGGCTGCGGAGGAAGAGGAACCCCGTCGCTACCGCCTGCGGGGTCAGCAGCGCCTGGATCTCTCCGGTGAAGAGGTTCGGGGCGAGCGCGAGGTAACCTTCCGCCGCGAACCGGCGCGTCACGTCCTGGATGTGCGCGTCCGGTCCGAAGATCTCGTGGATCACCACCACCGCCGGTCCCCGCCCCTTTCGGTCCTCGGGGACCGTGAGGTAGGCCTCCAGTTCCCTGTCCTTTCCCGGCGCATGGACCAACTTGGTCTCGAGCATGGCGGCGGGCAGGGCTCAGAGGTCTAAAACTCGCCGAGGCTCGCCTGCCGCTTCTTGCGTCGTCCCGTCTCGAGGGCCTCGGCGGCGCTGGTCGTGGGGCCCACCTTCGGGCCCGCCTCCACCGGGGTCCGACCGGTCGCCGTCGAGGAGGCGACCCCACCTCCGAAGAGGTCCTGCTGCTGGGTCCGCTGCAGGAGCCGCGCCTGGTCCCAGCCGAAGACCTCGGTCACGCGGGAGAGGGTCTGAGCGACGCGCTCCGCGTAGTACTGGTAGTCGGGCTTCCCCTTGAGCTCCCGGCCCTCGAACCAGGGCTCGACCTGCTGGGGGCTCTTCTTCGCGTTGGTCACGATCCAGGCGACCTTCATCCCCGGCACCACAGGGTAGCCCTCCTCCTTGAGCTGTCGGAAGACGCGCAGGAAGGGCAGGGCGTCCCTCGTCGCCTCGTTGTACCCTTCCTCCCCGCGGACGGTCCGCGCGATGATGAAGCGCTCCGTGTCGTACTTCCCCTGCAGGACGGACTGGACCACCTCGCGGGCGCGCTCGCAGGCGCGCTCGACCTCCCCCGAGAGGATGAGGTCGAAGATCTCCTGGAGGCTCTGGCTCTGGACGTCGAAGGAGTCCGTCCTCCGGGTCTCGTACCCCCGGACGACGGTGTCCTCCTTTGGCCAGACCTGGCGGGCGACGTAGCGCTTCTTCACGCCGTGACTGAAGAAGGAGGCGTAGACCCCCTGGAACTCGAGGGAGGCCCCCTCGCGCGAGAAGGTGGAGGAGAGCTTCTCGCCGAGCGCCCGGGCCCCCTCCAGCGAGGGGTCCGGCGAGCGGACGAAGATGCTGTCGGTGTCGGAGTAGATGACCTCGGCGCCCTCCGCCGCCACGGCGGCGATGACGCTCTTGGTCGTCTCCCGGGCGAACGCGGTGATCGCGGCGCCGATCTCCTTGTTCGTGAACCGGTAGAAGGAGCTCGCGAGCACCCCGTAGAAGGAGTTCATCAGGATCTTGACCGCGTTCTGGAGGCCGTCCAGGTAGAGGCGGGCGTCCTCGTCCTTCGCCGCCTTGAGCTCGCGCTTGAGCCGGTCGCGCTCCCCCATGAGCGAGCGGAGGATGTCGGGGATGAGGCCCCGACGCACCTCCGGAGCGAGGAACCGGGCCCCGTTGGGGGCGACGACGGTCCCCTTCTCCGGGGAGAGGGTCGTGAAGCAGATGTTCTTCGAGATGATGATCGACGGGTACATCGACTTGAAGTCGAGGACGACGACCCAGCGCACCAGGTCCGGCTTGATCGCGTGGACATAGCCCCCTTCGATGGGCGCCTCGCCCGCGGAGCGGCGCGTTGGCGGGACCCCGATGCGGCGGGTGTCGGCCTCAGGGATGAGCAGGGAGTCGACGAGGAGGCTCGTGCGGCCGTTCAGGCCCTCCTCGAGGTAGAGATGAGCGACGGTGGCCATGTCCGCCCCTCGCTCCACCGCCCGAAGCTTCCGCAGGATCCTGAGGGCGAGGACCGCGTCGTGCTCGCAGTACTCGACGACCTTCGCGGGGTCGCGAGCCCACTCCTCGTCCATGTTCCGGCGGTCGACGTCCTTCTTCCCTTCCCCCAGCATCGCTCGGGAGACGAACTCGAGCGACTCCTGCTTCGGACGGAGGATCTGCCGGGCGAACCACCAGGCGTCGGCGACGGCGCGGCCGTGGGCCCTCCACATGCGCTCCCCCACCTCCCCGAGAGGGGCCATGTCCCGCCCCCATGGGAGCGGCTCCATTCCGAGCGCCTGGGCCCGTTCCTGGAGCAGAGGGATGTCGTACCCCCCGATGTTGTAGCCGACGATGACATCGGGGTCCTCCTTGCGGATCGTCGAGGCAAGGCCCTCAAGGATCGATCGCTCCTCCCCCTGAAGCCGGAAGCCCTGGGTCGGCCCATCCCCCTTCTGGACCACCCCGCACAGGCAGTAGATCTGACGGTCCTTGATCGAGTTCTCAATGTCGAAGGAGAGGTAGGTGAGCGGGGGCCGGAAGGGGGGGCAAGGCTCGATCGACCCCTGGACGTGGACCACCTCGTCGGTGGTGTAGAGGCCGCGCACACCTTCGGGCTCCGGCTCCGCCTCGAAACCGACGGTGAGACCGAGGCCGCGGTCGTAGAGGAACCGGTGCGCGAAGGGGATGTCGCAGGCGAGGACCCCCTCGTCGCCCTCCTGGTGAGCGTAGCGGCGCCGGTAGTCCGGGACCTTCCACGGGAATCGGATCGTCACCCGGAGCGCATCCCTCTCCGCTCCGCGGTAGAAGACCTTCTGGTCCTGGAGCTCCAGGACGTCATCGTCGTGGGAGAGGGCTTCCCTCGCCCGCGCGTCGGGCTCGACGAGCATGAACCACGGTCGGTGGTCGTAGCATCGCGCCGTGACGGAGCGACCCTCCCGGGTCCTTCCGAAGAGCTCGACGACGACGGACCCCCCATCGGGGTGCTGGCGGTACGATCCCCCCAGGAGGAAGAGCTCGTACCGGGCCATGCCCCTCGGACCCGGGCGACGGTTAAGGGGTTTTGGCGGCGGTGAAGGCGGCCGACCCGCGCCAGCCCGGGAGCGCTTGGGCGAAGCTCGCCCAGTCCTGCCGCCAGCGGTCCGCGAACGCTCGGGAGTGGAGCGTCGCCGCCGGATGCAGCATGGGGAAGAGGGGGCGTCCCCCCCATCGGAGCGTGCGACCGGTCGCCGACGACACCGGCAGCGCCTCCGGTAGGAACGCCTCGAGAGCGTTGGCCCCGAGGGTGATGAGGACCTGGGGGGCGAGGGAGGCGACCTTCGAGGAGAGCCAGGGCCGGCAGCTGGACGCCGCCTCCCGAAGGAAGCGGTTCTCGGGGGGTCGGCACATGAGCACGTTGGTCACCCCCCACTCCTCCGGGCGAAGCCCCGAGGAAGCGGCGGCGGCGTCCAAGAGACGCCCCGCCCTTCCCACGAAGGGGAGTCCCTGGAGGTCCTCCTGCGCTCCGGGCGCCTCTCCCACGAAGAGGAAGAACGGTCGGGGCGGACCGCGGTAGACGACCACCTGGCGGCGCGTCGAGGCGAGGTCGCAGCGCGCGCACCGCTGCATCTCCGGCAGCAGGCGCTCCCAAGGGGTCGGGGCGACCACTTCGGCGGGGGAGGGCCCTCGAGGGCCCCGGGATCTTCTCGGCATGGGAGAAGGTCCCCTCACTCCGCCGAGCGGGCGCGAGGGAGCTCGAGGGAGAGGCCCGGGGGGTCCTTCGGCCAGGAGCGTTCGGCGAGCTGCATGAGCCCGTGCGACCGCTTCTCCGTGGCCTCCGCTTCCGTCAGCCGCCCCTCCAGACGGGCGATGCGGGCCTCGAGGTCGACGAAGAGCGCCTCCTGGTACTGGTTCCCGGAGCGCAGGGAGAACGCCTGGCGGCCGCGTTCCAGGTAGCCCTTGGCTCGGGCAGGGTCCTTGAGCCGTGTCGCGAAGTCGGCCATCGTCGTCCACATCTGGATGTGCTCGTCGCTGTCGGCCCGTCTCGGGATGGTGGCGGCGAGGTGGTCCAGCTTCGCGAGCGCCCCCTGGAGGTCCCCGGTGATCTCTCCCTCCACCTCGTGGCTCAGGATCGTGGCCTCGACATCGTACTCGTGGTGACCCACCTTGTGGGAGAGCAGGCGTGACCTCTCCCCGGCCGCCCGGGCCTCCGGGAACCTCCGCTGCAACTTGAGCGACCTCGCGAGCGCGGACGTCGCGGAGACCTCCGCGCGGAGCACGCCGAACTTGAGCGCGATGTCGAGCGACACCCTCGCGAGGCGCTCCGCCCGCAGGGCGTCGCCCAGGAAGTTGAGGTGCGAGGCGGCGTTGGCGAGGCTGATCGCGCACCCCGCCATCTGGCCGATCCTTCGGGACTGGCGGTAGGCTTCCAAGAAGTCGAGGTAGCCCCCGGAGAAGTCTCCCGCGTTGCTCGCGATCGCCCCTCGCGTGTTCATCGCGGCGGCGAGCTTGCCCGCGTCGTCGCACGCCCTGGCGATCTCGAGCCCGCGCTCCAGGGCGACCCTCGCCTCGTCCCACCGGTGCAGGAAGGAGAGGGCGAAGGCGACCTGGATGTTCGTGGTCGCTCCGAGGGGGGAGGGGGGCCTCCCCTCCAGCAGCTTCACCGCGAGCTGCTCCTGCTCCAGGGCGGGCTCCCACTGTTGGAGGGCGATGAGGGACGCCCCCCTGGCGAGGTGGGCCTTCGCGACCACGTCCGAAGGGATCTCCCCCGGGGACCGCTGGCTCATCTCGATGACCTCCCGGGCCCGCTCGTCCGCCTCCTTCAATGAGAGGTCGCGAAGGCAGATCGCGAGGTCCGCGAGGACCTCCGCACGCATGGCGAAGGGGGGGCCCTCGGAGAGGAGCGCCTGGAGCGTGTCCCGGGGCACCCGGGGGTTCCCGCGGCCGTCGAGCTCGAAGGCCGTTCGGACCTCCTCGAGCCAGAGGTCCCATCGCTCGGTGCCCGAGGAGCGGCGGAGCTGGCGGACCCACTGGAGGTAGGTCCCCGCGACCTCGACCGCCGACCGGTCGATAGCGGATCGGATCGCCCGGACGATCCATTCTCGAGCGAGGTCCCCGGCCCGGGCCTCGTAGAGCAACCGCGCGCAGGCCTCGATGTCCAAGGGACGGTGGACGGTCCACCATTTGGCGAGCCGCTCGGCGAACTCCCGTCGCCGGGCAGGTTCCATGTCGGAGAGGGTGACCTCCCAGACCAGAGGGTGCGCGCAGCCCCAACGGTCCCCTTCCGGCTCCACCAGGCGACGGACGCGATGGAGCCGCTGAACGATCTCACGGACCGTGGGGAGCGGGAGGTCCAGCGCCGCTGCCACCGGGGCGAGGTCGAACTCGCTGCCGGCTACGGAGGCGCACTCCAGCACCTTGCGCTCCTCCGTCGTGAGCGACTCCAGGCGGCGGACCACGAGCCGCCGGATCGACCCGGGGAGCAGGTTCCCCTCCTCCCCAGCTTCGCTCGCGGGAAGGTCGAGGGACCCGCCTTGAGGGCCACCGCGAAGCCGCCCCCCCTCGACGAGCTGGAGGAGGATCTCCCGGAGGAAGTAGGGGTTCCCTTCCGTGCGATGGACGATGCGGGCGATGGCGTCAGGGGGGTCCTGCTCTAGGGAAGTGACGCCCACGAGGGAGCAGGCGAGCTCCTGCGCCTCTCCCTGGCGCAACCCGCGGAGGGTGAGGGTCCGCAGCAGCCCTTCCCGGGCGAGACCGTCGCGAACCTCGTCGAGCCCGTTCGGGAAGCTGGTCCGGTCCTTGCTGTCCTCCTCTCGCAGGGCCCCGACCAGGACGACCGGAAGGCCGGACAGGTTCCTCGCGAGGAACTGGAAGGCCGAGACGGACTGCGGGTCCGCCCACTGTAGGTCGTCCATCAGGAGCAGCTGGGGCGACCCGGCGCTCAGCTCCTCCAGGGTGCTGAGGTAGCGGAGGAGCGTCAGCGCAGGGGTCTCCTGAGAGGTGGGACCTCCGCGCGTCGCTCCGGGGGGTTCGGCCGAAGCCTCGCGCACGACCTCGGCGTCGGACTCCATGAGCGAGACCTCCCGGGTCTCGAGCGACGCGGGGTTCAGCGCCACCAGGAGGTGACCGCCGCTCTCGGAAGCGACGTCGTTCAACAACTGGAGCAGGCGCAGCACGGGCGGGAACGAGCCCTGGCTGATGAGATACTCGATCCCCTCCAGGGCGACCGTTCGACCCGGGCCGCCTCTCAGGTGGGTCTCGAGCCGCTCTCCCAGCTGGTCCAGAGCGCCGGGCGCGATGTGATCCGGCCCCTCCAGGCGCGTCACCCAGACGATGGAGGTCCCGTCTTGGAGCGCGGGCCGGGCCTGACGGAGGGAGGCGGGCCTCTCTCGGGTGGCCACGAGGAGGTTCCCCGGTCCTGCACGGGCCTCCACGATGGACCAGAAGCGGCGCGGGCGCTCCTCCTCCACCAGTTGGAAAGGGGGAAAGGAACGGTCCTGCGGACCGGCGGACGCCGATCGACCGCCCGTAGAGGGTGCGACGCAGGCGTGCCGGAAGACCTGCTCCAGAGGGAAGAAGGGGGCCAGCGACTCCTTCAGGCAGGTCGTGGTCCGGACCTGGAACCCGAGCCCCCGTCCGTCCTCCTCCAGGCTTCGGAGGAGCCGGGTCTTGCCCATCCCCCCTGGACCGACGATGGCCCAGACCTGCCCCTGGCCGGACCTCGCTCGCTCGAGCGAGGCGCGGAGCTCGTTCGTCTCGGACGACCGCCCGAACAAGGGGGAGCTCGCGTCAGCAGCGCGGACCCCCCGACCGGCCATCCCCACGCACGGGGCACGGGGACGCGGGCTTAATCGATTCGCGCTGGTCCGTCCCTTCCGCCCCTCACGTTGGTGGTCCGCCGGCGCTGCACGGCCATGGACAGCATTTTATAGCGAACCTATGTCGGCCCGACCCCCTCAAGGGACCCCTCATGGCACCTCCACCCCCACCGTCCGGCACCTTCTCCGCAGGGAAGCTTCGTCAGCTCCACCAGCGGCGCCGATGGTCGGACCGATACTACAAGCGACGGGCGGAGCACCTCAAGGAGCGCTCGGACCCGTTGGAGGGCGCGCCCCAGGCCCGAGGGATCGTCCTCGAGAAGGTCGGGGTCGAGGCGAAGCAGCCCAACTCTGCGATCCGCAAGTGCGTCAAGGTCCAGCTCATCAAGAACGGCCGGCAGGTCACCGCCTTCGCGGTGGGGGACGGGGCCATCAACTTCATCGACGAGCACGACGAGGTGCTGGTCGAGGGCATCGGTGGACGCATGGGACGGTCCTACGGTGACATTCCCGGGGTCCGGTACAAGGTCATCAAGGTCAACAACGTGTCCCTGGACGAGCTGGTCCGGGGCCGCAAGGAGAAGCCGCAACGATGACGCCCAGGGAGGAGAAGTCCACCGCCGCCCCCTCCGGCGCCCCCACCTCGCCCCCCGCGCCCGCCGGGGCCCCTGTCCCCAGTTCGGAAGCGATGGGAGAGGACGCGGTCCTTCCCACGAGCGCACCGGCCGAGCCCCCCCGCCCGCGGCTGCCCTTCCCTCCCCTCTTCGGGAAGTTCAGCTTCGAGGGGGTCGAGGTCCACGATCCGGGCCTCAAGAACTACCTCTTCCTCGACCCGGTCTACCTGCCGCACTCGGAGGGCCGACTCGCCGTCCAGCCCTTCTCGAAGTCGCGGATGCACGTGGTGGAGCGGCTCGCGAACGACCTCATGAAGACGGGGAAGTTCACCGGGAAGAAGGCGAAGGCGCTCAAGACCGTCCGTGACGCGATGGTCGTGCTCGCGAAGCAGCCCGGGGCGAACCCGCTGCAGCTCCTGGTCGACGCGATCGAGAACTCGGCCCCCCGCGAGGAGGTCACCCGTCTCCAGTTCGGAGGCATTTCCGTTCCAAGGGCCGTGGACTCCGCCCCGGCCCGCCGCTTGGCGGTCGCCCTACGCAACCTCGCCCAGGGTGCGATCCAGGCGAACAAGGGGCCTGGGGTCTCCATCTCCGACGCGCTCGCCAAGGAGATCCTGCTGGCCTCGAAGGGGGACGCCGCGTCCTACGCCGTAGCCCGCAAGGACGAGGTCGAGCGTGTGGCGCAGTCCGCCCGCTGAGCGCCCTGGGAGCGCGCCGCAGGACCGGACGGGACCGTAGGAGAACAGGAGAGGAGGAGCCACCATGGGACACATTCGAGCCGAGCTCGCGAGGGCCATTCCCCAGATGATGCACGTCCGGGAGAACATCCGGAACATCGGGATCGTCGCGCACATCCACCACGGCAAGACGACCCTCTCGGACAACCTGCTCGCCGCCGCCGGGATGATCAGCGAGGAGCTCGCCGGCAAGCAGCTCTACCTCAACTTCGACGAGCAGGAGCAGGCGCGCCTGCTCACGATCAACAACGCGGACGTCACCATCGTCCACGCCTACGAGGGCAAGAGCTACCTCATCAACCTCATCGACACCCCCGGGCACGTGGACTTCGGGGGTGACGTCACCCGCGCCATGCGGGCCGTGGACGGCGCCGTGGTCCTGGTCTGCGCGGTCGAAGGCGTCATGGCCCAGACGGAGACCGTGCTCCGCCAGGCGCTGCGCGAGAAGGTCAAGCCCATCCTTTTCATCAACAAGGTCGACCGGGCCATCCGGGAGCTCAAGCTCACCTCGGACGCGATGCAGAAGCGCTTCGCGACCATCATCACCGAGGTCAACGAGCTCATCCGCAGGATGGCGCCGGACGAGTTCATCGACAAGTGGATGGTCAACCCGACCAACGGGACCGTCGCCTTCGGAAGCGGCCACGACAACTGGGCGATCAGCATCCCCTACATGCAACGCACCGGGGTCAAGTTCCCCCAGATCGTCGACATGGTCAACACGGGCCGGGGCAAGGAGCTCGCGAACGTCGCGAAGATCAACGACGTCGTCTTCGACATGGTCGTGAAGCACCTGCCGAGCCCGCTCGAGGCCCAGCGCTACCGGATCCCCCACATCTGGAAGGGCCCGCTCGAGAGCCGGGTCGGCCAGGCGGAGGTCTCCTGCGACCCGGAGGGACCGCTCGCCTTCATGATTACCGACATCACCATGGACCCCAACGCCGGGGAGATCGCGACCGGTCGCGTCTTTTCCGGTCGCGTCGCCAAGGGGACCGAGGTCAACATCGTCGGGACGAAGGCGAAGAACCGCATCCAGCACGTCTCCCTCTTCATGGGCCCCGAGCGGCTCATGGTGGAGGAGGTCACGGCGGGGAACATCGCCGCCGTCATCGGTCTCACCGACGCCTTCGTCGGCTCCACCATCTCCACCGACCCCGAGATGGTCGAGTTCGAGGAGATCCGGCACGTGAGCGAGCCCGTCGTCACGGTCGCGATCGAGCCGAAGCACATGGGCGACCTCCCCAAGCTCATCGAGACCATGAGGAAGGTCGCGAAGGAGGACGCCTCGCTCCGCGTCGAGATCAACAACGAGACGGGGGAGCACCTGCTCTCCGGGATGGGCGAGCTCCACCTCGAGATCACCCAGTACCGGATCATCAACGACTACCACGTGGAGATCACCGCCTCCCCGCCCATCGTCGTCTACCGCGAGACCGTCGCGGGCAAGACGCCCCACGCCTTCGAGGGGAAGTCCCCGAACAAGCACAACCGGTTCTACATCGAGACCGAGCGGCTCCCTGAAGCCGTGGTGAAGGCGATCCAGGAAGGGGAGATCCACCAGGGGAAGTCCTTCAAGGACATCAAATCGGTCGTCCAGAAGCTGGTGGACCTGGGGATCGACCGCGACGAGGCCAAGGGGATCACGGCGGTGCAGGACACCAACATCCTCTTCGACGCGACGAAGGGCATCCAGTACCTCCACGAGACGATGGACCTGGTCATCGACGCCTTCAAGGAGGCGATGGACCGGGGCCCCCTCGCGGCGGAGAAGTGCCGCGGCCTCCTGGTCCGGGTCATCGACGCGAAGCTCCATGAGGACTCCATCCACCGTGGGCCCGGCCAGACGATCCCGGCGGTGCGCTCGGCGATCTACGGGGCCATGTGCACGGCGGGCCGGGTCCTGATGGAACCCATCAGCAAGGTCACCGTGAACGTCCCCCAGGAGGTCCTCGCAGGCGCGACGCGCGAGATGCAGCGGCGCCGGGGCGAGATCATGGACATGACCCAGGTGGGCGACCTCAACACGATCGTGGCGAAGGTGCCCGTCAAGGAGCTCTTCGGCTTCGCGAGCGACCTGCGCAGCGCGACCGCGGGGAAGGTGCTCTGGAGCACGGAGACCCTCGGCTACGAGCAGCTCCCGAAGGAGCTGCAGACCCCGGTCGTCGCCGAGGTCCGCACGCGGCGCGGTCTCAAGCCCGAGCCCTACGACGCCTCCTACTACGCGGGCTGAACGCCAGGCGAGGGGGTCCCCGCAGGGGACGGGACGGCGCGACCGGCTCTACGAGGAGCGGGAGCGCTTCCGGTCGGTCAGGCTCTCCTCCAGGGTCGACTGCCGGCCCTCACGGCGGTGGGGGGAGCGGCCCTTGGTGGGGAGCGGGTAGATGCCCTCGTGACGGAGGAGCCACTGCTTGCGCCAGAGCCCCAGGCCGAAACCGGTGAGCGACCGGTCCTGTCCCACGAGCCGGTGGCAGGGCACGATGATCGGGATGGGGTTGCGATGGGCCGCGCCGCCCACGGCCCTCGCGGCCTGGGGTTGTCCAATCCGTCGCGCGACCTCCCCGTAGCTCCGGAAGCTGCCGAAGGGGATCTGGTTCAGCCCGAACCAGACCTTGCGATCGAACGGGCTGCCGGAGACGAAGGCGAGCTCCACGTCGAAGGTCTGCCTCTCCCCGGTGAAGTACTCCCTCAGCTGCTCGGGAGGCGAGCCCCGGGCGAACCCCCGACGCTCGACCCGGTCGACGTCGGAGGGACCGCTGCGCTCCATCCCTCGCTCCATGAGGTCGATGTAGGCGACCTTGCGGCCGTCGTACCCGACGCGGAAGGTGCCGATGGGGCTCCGGACGTCGGCCGTCCTTAGCCCGTCGAGACCCGCGGGTACGGGGAGCTTGGTCCGGGTCATGCACGTTGGAAGCCCGTAGACCCTTTAAGTCCGAGGTCGGCTAAAGCTACGCTCGGAGGGAAGCGTGCCCCGGTCGATCGCCTACAGCATCGTCGGCTCCACGCAGGAGGTCGCCCTTCATCTCGCCAAGGAAGGCGCCCCGCACGGGACCGCGGTCACCGCCGAGACCCAGCTGCTCGGGCGCGGGAGGGAGGGACGCTCCTGGTCCTCCCCCAAGGGAGGGCTCTACAGCTCGATCGTCCTGCGTCCCAAGGCGGAGGCGTACCCCCTCCTCTCCCTCTCCGCGGGGCTCGAGCTCCACCACCATCTCGCCCGCCTGGTCCCTCTGGGCCACCTCGCGATCCGATGGCCGAACGACCTCATGCTCGCCCCCCTCGATGGCCAGCGCCCGGCCCGGAAGGTGGGAGGGGTCCTCACGGACATCGTCTCCCGCCCCGGCAGCCCCACCTTCGCGGTGCTGGGGGTGGGCCTCAACGTGGACATCAGCTGGGCCGACCTGCCAACCGAGCTCCACGGCAAGGTCGCCTCCCTGCGGGAGTTCTCCGACCGTCCGATCCAGCCCAGCGAGCTCTTCCAGCCGATCCAGGATGCGATCACTCGATCGTGCGAGCGGGTCTCCTCCCCGGAGGGAAGGAAGTCGCTTCCCCAGGAGCTCGAGCCCCACCTCTTCGGCCTCGGACGTTCGGTTGCCGTGGAAGGCACCCGAGGAACGTTCTGCGGCATCGGCGAGGAAGGGGAGGCGTTGGTGGAACTGGGCGGCGGCGGTCCCCCGAAGGCGTTCCGAGCGGGAGAGCTCACTCTCGAGGCCCCATGACCGCCCCCGAAGCGCCCACCGCTGCCAGCGCGTCCTCCCGAGCGAAAGGCACCCCTCCCCCCGCGGGCACGGCTCCCCCGCCGGCGGGTGCCTCCCCCAAGCGCATCGCCTCCCCCCGCTCGCCCCGTGAACGGTTCGACCGGGAGCGGGCGCGCCTTCGAGAGGGGGGCGGCAAGGAGCGCCAGGAGAAGCTGCGCTCCCAGGGACGGCTCAGCGCGCGGGCACGCCTCGAATCCTTCTTCGACCCCGGGACGTTCGTCGAGATCGACCCCTTCGTGACCCACCGGATCACCTCCTTCGGGCTCGCCGAGCGGCGCATCCCCGGGGACGGGGTCGTGACGGGTTGGGGAAGGGTGGAAGGCCGGGTGATCGCCGCTTTCGCCCAGGACCCCACCGTCTTCGGAGGGGCGCTGGGCGAGGCCCACGCGAGCAAGATCGTGAAGATCATGGAGTTCGCCTCCAAGGTCGGCGCCCCGATGGTAGGCCTCAACGACTCCGGGGGCGCGCGCATCCAGGAGGGGGTGGTCTCCCTGGGAGGGTACGGGGAGGTGTTCCACCGCAACGTGCTCTACTCCGGTGTGGTCCCGCAGATCTCGGTCATCCTCGGGGCCTGTGCGGGAGGGGCCGTCTACTCCCCGGCCATGACGGACTTCGTCATCATGGCCGAGGGTTCGAGCCACATGTTCATCACCGGGCCCGACGTGATCCGGACGGTCACCGGTGAGGAGGTGAGCCACGAGCAGCTGGGAGGGGCCCACACCCACGCCTCCCGGAGCGGGGTCGCCCACCTGGTCGCCCCGAGCGAGACGGACGCTCTCGCGCTCACCCGCCGCCTCCTCTCCTACCTCCCCTCCAACAACCTGGAGGACCCGCCCTCCTCGGCCGCCATCGCTCCTCCCGTCTCCGCAGCCTCCGAGCTCGAGGGACTGGTCCCCGCCCAGGCGGACCGGCCCTACGACATGCACGAGGTCATCGGCCGCGTCGTGGACCCGGAGAGCGTGCTCGAGATCTTCCCCCAGTGGGCGCCGAACATCATCACCGAGCTCGCCCGCCTGGGCGGCCACCCGGTCGGCGTTGTCGCGAACCAGCCCCAGGTCCTCGCGGGCACCCTCGACATCGAGGCCTCGGAGAAGGCGGCGAGGTTCGTGCGCACCTGTGACGCCTTCAACGTGCCGCTGGTGACCTTCGTCGACGTCCCCGGCTTCCTCCCCGGCACCCAGCAGGAGTACGGCGGCATTATCCGGCACGGCGCGAAGCTGCTCTTTGCCTTCTCCGAAGCGACGGTGCCCAAGCTCACCGTGATCCCCCGGAAGGCCTACGGGGGCGCCTACGACGTGATGTGCTCGAAGCACATCGGGGCGGACTACAACGTCGCCTGGCCGCAGGCGGAGCTCGCGGTGATGGGCGCGGAGGGGGCGGTCAACATCCTGTTCCGGCGCGACCTGGAGAAGGCCCCCGAGGGGGAGCGCGACTCGATGCGGCGCCGTCTCACCGAGGAGTACGCCTCCGAGTTCCTCAACCCCTATCTGGCCGCCGAGCGCGGCTACCTGGACGACGTCATCGAGCCGTCGGAGACCCGGACGCGTCTCCTTCAGGCGCTCGAGGTCCTCCGGGGCAAGCGCCAGGACCGGCCGCCCAAGAAGCACGGCAACATCCCCCTCTGAGGTCCCGGGAAGGAAGGGAGAGGGGCGGCGAGGGGGTTTGGTCGAGCTCACCGAGACCGTCCTTCGGGACGGGCACCAGTCGCTCATCGCGACGCGGATGCGAACGCGGGACATGCTGCCCGCGGTGGAACGGCTGGACGCCGCTGGGTACCGCTCGCTCGAGGTCTGGGGCGGAGCGACCTTCGACGTCTGCCTGCGCTTCCTGCACGAGGACCCCTGGGAGCGGCTCCGCGAGATCAAGCGCCGGGCGAAGCGGACCCCGTTGCAGATGCTCCTACGGGGGCAGAACCTGGTCGGCTACCGTCACTACTCGGACGACCTCGTCGAACGCTTCTGCGCGAGGGCGGCCAGCGAAGGGGTCGACATCTTCCGGATCTTCGACGCGCTCAACGACCCCAGGAACATGCAGACCGCGATCCGGGCGGTCCGCAAGGCGGGGGGGAGGGCGCAGGGGACCATCTGCTACACCGAGAGCCCGGTCCACACGATGGAATCCTTCGTCGGTCTCGGACGCGCCCTCGCCGAGATGGGGGCGGAGGAGCTCTGCGTCAAGGACATGGGAGGGTTCATGCCCCCCCACGCGGCGCGCGCGCTCGTCTCCGCCCTCAAGAAGGAGGTGGGCCTGCCCATCACGGTCCACACCCACTCTTCGAGCGGCATGGCGCTCATGGCCCTCATGGCCGCCGCCGAGGCCGGGGCGACCGCGCTCGACACGGCCCTCTCGCCCTTCGGCGGCGGCACCTCCCAGCCTCCGACCGAGTCCGTGGTGGGCGGGCTAAGAGGGACCCCCTACGCGACGCGCCTCTCCCTGGAACCGCTCGCCGATCTCGCGGACTACTTCCAGGGCGTGCTCGAGCGCTACCGCCCGATGCTGGAGCTGCGCTCGCTCCAGGTCGACCCCCAGGTGCTGCTGCACCAGGTCCCCGGGGGGATGCTCTCGAACCTCTTCTCCCAGCTCCGGGAGCAGGACGCCCTCCAGCGTCTCCCCGAGGTGCTGAAGGAGGTCCCGCGGGTGCGGGAGGACCTGGGCTACCCTCCCCTCGTCACCCCGACGAGCCAGATCGTGGGCATCCAGGCCGTCTTCAACGTCCTCCTGGGCGGACGCTACAAGGAGATCACGAAGGAGGTCCGCGACTACGTGAAGGGCCTCTACGGGCACGCGCCCGGCCCGGTCTCCTCCGACCTCCAGCGCAAGGTGCTGGAAGGGGCCCGCCCGCTCGAAGGACGCCCGGCGGACCTGCTGCCTCCCGAGTATGAGCGGATGAGGACGGAGCTCGCTTCCATCTTCCCGGCGGCGAAGGAGGAGGAGGTCCTCTCCTACGCCATCTTCCCCCAGGTGTTCAAGGAGTACCTGAGCGGACGGCAGAAGGGGTACGACGCGGAGGTGTTGACCGCGGCCGCCGCGGGCATCCTCGCCGCCCTCCGCTCTCCCCCGTCCGCCCTGGCGGCCGCTCCCGCCCCCTCCTCCCCCACGACCTCCCCGTCGGCCTCCCCAGCGCCCGCCGCGGCGGGGTGGGCGCTCGCGGGGCGGATCCACAGCATGGACGTCCATCGGTGGCAAGATGCGTATACAGCTCGTCGTCGACGGTGAGAGGCACGAGGTGGAGGTGGACCTCGCCCGAGGCGAGGCCCGTCTCTCCGGACACCCTGTCCCATTCCGGGTCGTGTCGGACCAGGGCACGCGCGCGGAGCTCGAACTGGACGGCGAACGCTTCGTCCTCGAGGGCTGGTCACCCGAGACCGCCCCGGGCGAAGCGCGCACGCTCGTGATCAACCGGGAGCTCCATCGTCTGGAGGTTCGCGCGGTGGAAGGCTCCTTGGGCGGTCCGGCCGCGGGCCGCGCTCCCTCGACCAGCGGTCCGGCTTCCCCCTCCGCGAGCTCCCCTGCCGCGAAGGGCCCCGCTGGGGCCGAGGGACCGGGGACCGCGATCACCCCACCGATGCCGGGCAAGGTCCTCGAGGTACGGGTGAAGGAGGGGGAGAGCGTCGTCGCCGGCCAGACCCTCCTCGTCCTCGAGGCGATGAAGATGCGCAACGAGGTCCAGAGCCCCTCCGCAGGGAAGGTCGCCGGCCTCACGGCGCGGCCCGGGACCATGGTGAAGGCCCACGAGGTCCTCCTGCGCGTGGTCCCGGGCTGAGCGGTCCGGGGGACCCTTCGGCCGCTCCCGCGACGGGCACCCTCCACCTCCGTGTGGCACCGGGCCTTCGGAGAGGGGGCCATCACCTCCTTAAGCAACCGCGAAGCTCGTTCCGGCTCCGAAGATGCCCTTCCCTACCCGCACCATCCCCGTGGAGGCGATCGACAGCTGGCGCTATCGGGTCCCCCGCTCGACGGTCCCCGGCATGAGGACCGACGGGATCCTGTTCTCCACCCCCAAGCTCGTGGAGGCCTCCGTCTCGGACGGGTGCTTGGAGCAGCTCGCCAACGTGGCGACGCTCCCCGGCATCGTGGGGAGCGCCCTCGCGATGCCCGACATCCACTTCGGCTACGGTTTCCCGGTCGGCGGGGTCGCTGCCTTCGACCTCACCGAAGGCGTGGTCTCCCCGGGGGGCATCGGCTACGACATCAACTGCGGGGTCCGACTGATCCGCACGGAGCTCTCGGCCTCCGAGGTCCGGACCCGGCTCCGCCCCCTCATCCGCGCGCTCTTCGAAGCGGTACCTAGCGGGGTCGGCAGCAAGGGCGGGGTCCACCTCGACTCCCCGACGTTGGACCGGGTTCTGGAGGGCGGCGCCCGCTGGGCCGTGGAGAACGGCCACGGATGGGCGGAGGACCTCACCCTGCAGGAGGAGCAGGGGTGCCTCCCGGGAGCGGTCGCTTCCCGGGTCAGCGCTCGTGCCCACGAGCGGGGGCTCAAGCAGCTCGGCACCCTGGGTTCGGGCAACCACTTCCTCGAGGTGCAGGAGGTGGAGAAGGTGCTCCACCCTGAGGCGGCCGCCGCGATGGGGCTCAAGGAGGGCCAGGCGGTGGTGATGCTCCACACCGGTTCCCGGGGATTGGGACACCAGGTGGCCACCGACTACATCGCTCAGTTCGACGAGGGGTTGCGCTCCCAGGGTCTCTCCCTCATCGACCGCCAGCTCTCCTGTGCGAGGGCGGACGCTCCTGAGGCCAGGGCCTACCTGGAGGCGATGGCCTCTGGAGCGAACTTCGCCTGGGCCAACCGTCAGATCATCACGGACGGGGTCCGCAAGGCCTTCGCGCGGGTCTTCTCTCGCAGCGCGGAGGAGCTCGGCCTCCACGTGGTCTACGACCTCTCCCACAACATGGCGAAGGTCGAGGAGCACCCCGTGCCCGGTGGCGGCAGGGCGAGGGTGATCGTGCACCGCAAGGGGGCGACGCGCGCCTTCCCGGCGGGAAGGCCCGAGGTCCCCGAGCGGTACCGGGAGGTCGGCCAACCCGTCCTCATCCCGGGGGACATGGGGACCGCGAGCTACGTCCTCGTCGGGGCGAGAGGGTCCATGGAGAGCTCCTTCGGTTCCGCCTGCCATGGTGCGGGGCGGGTGCTCTCCCGGGCCGCCGCGAACCGCCGGTTCCGCTTCCAGGAGGTGACGCAGGGGCTCTCCTCCCGCGGCATCGTCGTCGAGTCCGCGACGAAGGAAGGGGTCACCGAAGAGGCCCCGGGCGCCTACAAGGACGTGCAAGAGGTCGTGCGCGCGACGGAAGGGTCGGGGCTCGCGCTCCCCGTGGTCCGCTTGGCACCGCTCGGCGTGATCAAGGGCTGAGGAGGGACCCCCTCAAGGGGTCGGGCGGGGACGACCGGGCGTCCTCGGGCGCGTGCGGGCAGATCCCCCCTCCTCCAGCAGCAGGCGCATCGAGAGGTCGCGCAGGTGGGCCGCAGAGGTCACCTCGGTCTTGCAAGGGTAGCGTCTCCCCCCCTCGCGGGCGCTCTCCGGCCCGGGGGAGGAGCGGAGGATGCGCACGACCCGCCGGTATCCCGCCGCGACCGCCCCCTCGACGTCCTCCGGTGCTTCGCCGACGTGGACCGCGCGGTTCGGAGGGGTCCCGGCCTCTTCCAGGCAGTGCAGGAAGATCCTCGGAGAGGGCTTCGCCCAGGGGAGCTCCTCGCTGAGCGCAAGGGCGTCCGCGTAGCGCAGGAGGCCGTGCTCGGCGAGCAGGCCCCGCATCACCGAGGCCGGCTCCCTCATGAGGTTGGAGACGAACCCGACCTGGACGCCGGACCTCGAGAGCTCCTCCAAGAGCGCCCGTGCTCCTGGGGCTATCCGGACCGGGAGCCCTCGGAGCGTGCGCTCGAGCGCCCGCTCCAGCCGTTGGTACTGCGGGATGCGGCCCGTCGCCTCCCCGATCATGCCGGCCCGGCGGGCGATGGATAGCCCCTTGCCCTCGCAGGCGTGCTCCCGGACCAGGCGCAGCGTATCCGCGACCGCCTGCGCGATGGGTACCGGGGGGCGGGCGAGGTCGTGGCGCATGGGCCAGAGGGCGACCTGCTCGCACCAGACACGCTCGATCTCCTGCTCGTAGTGTCGAGCGGCGCGCGGTGAGATCTGGAGGACGGTGTTCCAAAGATCGAAGGTCACCATGGCGGGGTGGGGGGGCGGCGCCGACGAGGAGGGTCCACGACCCGAGCGATCCGTCCGCGCCCCTTTGGCGGTGCTGCTGCGTTGCTGCATCGGTCCCCTGGCCCCGTCCGCGGAGGATCCTCCGAGGGGAGGGCGGTCCTCCTCAGACCACCGGCGACCATAGGCTATCCACCCAACACGTTGGGGACGCGGGGGGGATGGGGGGTGGCCGTCCGGGGAGACAGACGCGGAAGGGAGGGCCGCTCGGACCCTGGCAAGGACGGGGAGAGGAGCGCCCTGGAGCGCTCCTCCGCGGACCGGTACGGTTCGACGCCCAGCGCGGGGGAGAAGGAAGGGGGTCCACCTCCGGAGGGTCCTCGGTGCTTCCGGGAGACCTTATCTCACCACGAGCGGTCGTGCAGGACCGTCGTCCTCCTCAGGAGCGCCCCGTGGTGTCCTCGCTCTACGTCGATCTTCTGCTCTACCTCGTCGTACCGGTCCTCCTCTACGTAGGGGTGATCTTTGCCCTCCACCGGAAGGGCTGGCTGGGGAAGGACCGCCCGTTCGGCCTTCTCGGCCCGCTTCTGCTCTGGAAGACGGTCCACGGTCGGAGGCTGCTGGACCGGCTGGGCCGCTACCGGCGCTTCTGGAACGCCTTCGGCGACCTCGGGATCATCCTGGGGCTGCTGGGCATGGTCGCCATGTTCGCGGTCCTGCTCTGGAGCGCCTGGCGCGCCTCCTCCATCCCGGCCTCCGCCGCCCCCCCGCTCACCGAGGCCCTCGTGATCCCCGGGCTCAACCCCCTCGTCCCGATCGGCTACGGGCTCCTCGCGCTGATCGTCTCCGTGGTGCTCCACGAGTTCTCCCACGGGATCCTCGCCCGGGCGAACGATGTCCGCGTGAAGAGCCTGGGCGTGCTCTTCCTGGTCGTCCCCATGGGGGCCTTCGTCGAGCAGGACGAAGAGGACCTGACGCAAGCCCCGGCGCGCAAGCGCGACCGGATCGCGGCCGCCGGGGTGATGGCGAACTTTGCGCTCGCCCTCCTCTTCTTCCTCCTCCTCTCCGGGCTCCTGGTCACCTCGGTGCACGTCAAGGCGAACGGGGTGGGCGTGCTCTCCGTGCTCGCGGACACCCCTGCCGCGAACACCACGGTCACCATGGGCTCGGACGGCATCGCGGCGGGAGACCTCATCACGGCGGTGAACGGGACGGCCACCCCATCGATCATCGACCTCGAGAGCGCCTTGCACGCGACGCATCCCGGGCAGACGGTACAAGTGCAATGGTACTCCCAGACCCGTGGCGGGATCGTCTCATCGCCCGTCACCTTGGGAGAGGCACTGCATTTCCCGCAGTACTTCAGCGGGAGCACGGAACTGCTGAGGAACACCTCCATCCTCGGGGTGGGGGAGACGACGCTCCCGCCGCAGACGATCCTCGACCTGCTGACCAAGGGACCCGCCGCCACCGGGACCGGGGCCATGATCAACTCGAACAACGACGTCTTCGCCTCCTCCGTGCTCTTCATCGCCCTCCCCATCACCAATGAGCTGCCCGTGCAGGGCACCATGGCCCAGTTCTACTCGGTCGGCGGACCCCTGGGAGCGTTGGGTGGGAACGGGGCCAACGGTTGGATCGTCGTCAACTCGCTCTACTGGCTCGTCTGGATGAACCTGCTCCTGGGCATCTTCAACGCCCTGCCCGCGGTGCCGCTGGATGGGGGCTTCCTCTTCCGGGACATGGCCTCGGCGGTCGCCCGTCGGCTCCGACCGGCGTGGACGTCGGCCCAGCTCGAAGGGGTCGTCAACGCCGCGAGCATCTCCGCGACGCTGGTGGTCTTCTTCCTGATCCTCTGGGAAGTCATCATCCCGCATCTGCCATGATCGGGGCGGAACTCTCCGCCCGCTACCCGTTCCTACCCGGGGCCTCCCGGGTGCTGGGAGACCTCGCCCCGTCCCTCTCGGACCTCGTGACCGACCAGGTCTACGACCCGGTGCGGCACCTCGCCCGTGAGGAGCTCATCGCTTCGCTCCTCCCCCGTTCCCCCGCGTCCGCGCCCTCGGCCCCCGCGGAGACGGGCGCGTTCTCCCGGGCCAATCCGGAGGAGCGGGTCCTCTCCTTCCTCTACGCCCGGATGCTGGTCGCGGCGGCTCCCTCGACTCAGAAGGTCGCCCGGAGATGGTGCGATGGGGTCGCCCGCCGCGCTGGCGATGAGATGGCCCGTGCCGACGTTCCCGACACCGAGCTCTCCACCCTCGCCGAGACCCTCGAGCTCGAGTTCTCCCCCCTTCCGGGGGGGCGCCACCACTTCACGTTCTCCCTCCCCTCCTACGTGAGCCTCTCCGCCTCGCTCCGCGACGAGCGGTTCCGCCTCGCGCGCCAGGACCTCAGGGAGGGCGAGGTGGAGGTGGAGAGGGGGCTCGCGGTGGAGATGCTCCAGGAGGGGGTCCGGGAGTACCTCCTGGACTCCATGGCCTCCCTGCGGCTCGAGCCGGAGCTCGAGAGAGTGCTCAAGGAACACGAGGAGGAGATCCTCGCCCGGATCCGAGCCCTGGTCCCGACCTTCGCCTCCGGGGGCTTCGGGGTCGCCGTCCGTCCGGAGCTCTTTCCCCCCTGCATGCGGGAGATCCGCAACCTGCTCGCGCGAGGACAGAACGCCTCGCACGCCTCCCGTTTCGCCCTCGCGAGCTTCATGCACAAGGTGGGCGCCGAGCCGGAGACCATGGTCGACGCCTTCCGGGGCGCGCCCAACTTCAAGGAAGGGATCACCCGCTACCAGGTGACACAGATCGCCCAGCACGACGGAGGAGCGGGGTACACCCCACCCGACTGTGCCACGATGGCCTCGAACGGCATCTGCTTCCGGGAGAAGGACGACCTACGGCCCTCGCCCTGCGCGGACCCGGCGAAGGTGAAGAACCCGCTCAACTACTATCGGATCCGGACCCGACCCCTCGCCCGTAGCCTGGGCCCCAGGGCGCCTACGGCCGGGACCGATCCCTCGGGGGTGAGCCAGGACCCGGAGGCGCCGAAGGTCCCGTCGGAGAGCGAAGCGAGCGCCACGTCGTCCGGGCCCTCCAGTACGCCGTCGCCTGACCGGCGATGACGAACACGACCAGCAGCAGATCGATCGGCGTGAGGGAGTACCCGAGGAGGGTCCCACGCAGCGGGACCGAGAGGGAGCGAGGGACGAGGGCGTCGAAGATGAGCGCGAAGCCCAGGAGCAAGGAGGCCCCGCTCACGAGCACGATTCGGTCCGCCCTCCCGAGCACGCCCCCGTACTGACGGCGACCCGTCACGGCCTGGGCCTGCGTGCCCATGTAGCTCACGAGCAGGAGGCTCACCAGCGCGAGGAGGGCGAGCACGGGCTGGGCCCACCCGCTGAGCGCGATCCCGACCAGGAGGAGGACGTCCGCGTAGCGGTCCAGGACGTGGTCGAGGTGGTCGCCGGCCTTCGAGGCGAGGCCGCGACGGCGCGCCACGTGGCCATCTAGCGCGTCGAAGACCCCGCCCGTGAAGACGAGGAAGGCGGCGGAGAGGAACAGCACAGGGACGAACCAGGGGGAGAGCCGGGGAGCGAGGGGAAGGAGCGCGAGCGCGAGGGCCCCCAGAGCGAAGAGGCCGAAGGCGAGCCAGCTGAGACCATCTGGGGTCCAACCCGGAACGGCATCTGCGATCTGGTCCAGGTAAGGCGTGGCGCGTGAGCGGTGCTTGTCGAGCATCTCCTTCTCCTTGGCCGGCCGCCACCGTTCTGGAGCCGGGATAGAGCGAACCCCTACTTGGAGGGGAGCGCAGGGGAGGGCGCAGGGAATCCGTACGACGCGTCTCGCTCGGTGGCACCGGAACGGCAGGGAGGCGATCCGGAAGCGGTAGCGGACGCGTCGGAGAGGCCAGAGGGGAAGTCGCTCAGGCGGCCTGAACCCGAGCGCCTGGGACGGCCGAGTTCCGGCAGATCTTGACCTGAGGCATATCCTGCCCGGACCACACCGGCTTTCCCAGCCCAGTTCATCAACGAGGTCTCCCTCGTTTGTCACTAGTAGTAATAGCCCCCATGCCGGAAGGGGGAGGAGCTTGGGAGAGTGACCGTGCGATCCCTAGGGGCGCGTCCTCCGTACCGAACGGATCGCGGTAGGCCTCGTCCCCTTCCTTGAGGACCGACCACGTCCAGAGGTCCGTAGCAGGGTGGAGAGCGTCTTGGACGTGCGAGGGTCCTGCAGCCAGGACGACGACCCCTTGGGAGGCCCCACACTGGAACGCACGATCCGCAGGACCTCCCGTGCGACCTCCGCGGGCGTGAGGTCCGTCGTGTCGATCCGCCAGGTCGGGCGCCTCAGGTGCCGAGCTTCCTGCAGGATCAGATCGATGGCCTCCACCTCCACGTTCGCCCGTACATCCGAAGCAAGGTCTCCCCGACGCCGAAGCCGCCTCACCAGCACGTCCGGCCGGGTCCGCAGAACGATGACCTGGTGAACGGGCAGCAGATGGGCAAGGTGGCCCACCACGACCCAGGGGGATCCACGCTGGCGGGCGAGGGCACGCACTTGCCGTGCGGCCGCGTCCATGTCCACGGTAACCGTGGACCTGCGCGGAGTGGTCCGCTCAACTACGGGCGACCCTTCGAGCTCGTAGACCTCGACCACCCTGCAGCCGCTGCCGGAGCGGCGGCGGAGGACCGCTGAAGCGCTGCTCTTCCCGGTCCCGGGAGTCCCTGTGAGCGCATACGTGCGGACCACGCCTGGGGAGGAGGGGCCCCCGCATAAGGTGACATGGACCTCCCTATGCCACTCCGTGCGCCACGCAGGGTCAAGCGAACGTATTTATAGGGACCCTCTTGATGGGGCGGCGTTCCCCCCTCTGCGGAGGGGAGGACCGACACAAGGGTGAACGACAATGGGCAATGCACCGACCGCATCCGAGAGTAGCTCGAAGCTGAACGTCTGGGCCAAGATGCTGGCTCCCTTCCTGGTGACCCTGGTCATCCTAGTGATGCTGGTCTCCGGTGTGGGTCTCATTGGGATCGGAACAGTGGCGACCCCGGCCCAAGCCCCGCTCCCCACGGCTGCCCACGCGGGCGGCGTATCTGCCGCGTCGAGCCACCTCACCGCTTCCAGCTACTCGAGCAGCTTCCAAGGCCTGCCCAGCCTGGCTCAGCGCGCCCTTTGGCAGCAGGCGGCGGTCTCCAACGCCAACGCCAATCACGTCCCCACGAAGGCCTTCCTTCCTCCGGACTACACTCAAACCGCGGCCCGCCCGAGCCCCGGCAACGGACCCATCTACGTCAACCCCACCCCTGACACCAACCCCATCGGTATCGGCACCATCGGTGTGGACAACAGCACCGGATCCGCTGTGCCCACCGTCTTCAACTCCAGCAGCTGGGAGGGCCAGATCACCATCAACTCCGCCAGCCCGTTCATGATCAACAACGACGGCCCGGACGCGTTCGGCGTTCAGCTGAACACGGTGCTCCACAACGTGACCGTCTCCAACAACTCTGGCGCGGGCATCTACTGGACGCAGGATGTCGTTGAGTACGTCCCCAGCACCCAGCAGCTCTTCGTGGTCGACAACATCTGGAACTTCACCGGAGCCAGTGAGCCGGCCAGCACCTTCGCGGTGGGCAACGGCACGGCGACGGGGTCGTTCTACTACGACTTCTTCATGCTGAAGGGCCTCGCGATGCCCTTCACCGTTGACCTGTGGACCAACGCGAGCATGGTCCCCTACACCACCCAAGGAGGCATGGGGCCCATCACGAACTGGAACTCCTCCGTCACCTTCGGCCTGGAGATCCCCGGGTTCTACGCCAACAACTACGACCGCGTCCAGTTCGCCTCCCTGGCGAACGACACCGCGATCCCCAGCCCCATGTTCCAGGTGAACGGCCAGAAGCTCACCCCCATCGGGCTCCCCTCCGACGCGGAGCTCATCCTTGGCGGTCCGGGCGGCGGGTCTTCCACCGTCTTCTACGGGTTCAACGGGACGATGTCCCTCAACTACATCAGCACGACCACGGGCCTCCCCACCATGGCCCCTGATGTCTGGGACTTCGGCTTCGACACCGGTGAGACCGCGGTCGGCGTCGCTGAGCACTACACGACCGCCGGCAAGGTCTGGATGGGCACGGGGCCAGCGATTCCCACCTCCTTCTGGGGCGGTGCCCCCGGCACCCAGGGAACGGCCACGCTGACCACGACCATCGCCACGGGTCCGCAGAACATGTTCTTGTTCTTGCAGCCCGGCAGCACCAGCGCCGTTACGACGGACGGAGCACGCTGGGCGCCGACGACGACGGGAGCCACCCTCACGTGGAACCTCCCGCCGGGCGCGTGCGGGGTCACGTGCGTCACGGGCTACGCTGGGGTCGCTGAGTACGCGAACTACAACCCGGTGGCCTTGACCTATGACTTGACGAACGCCTACATCCAGGCGGTTACCCTGACGCAGAACTTCCAGCGCGGGGTCTACACCCCCCTCACCGCGTTCTCGAACGCGGAGCTGACCGCCCAGATGTGGACGGGAACGGACACCCTCTGGAACAACCCTGCGCCCGCCGGGAACCTGTCGTCGTTCTATCTCCAGATGAACGACTACCTCTTCCCCACGTTCGCCGGGATCCTCCTCGACGGGACCACCGTGCACGTCAACGTGACCCAGCCGGCGCCGTTCCAGGTGCAGTTCTTCTCGAGCCCCTATTGGGCGTTCGTGATCACGAACTTCCCGTACACGGGGCTCCAGTTGAACGCCGTGAACGGCCTCGAGATCCAGTTCTACAACACGGACTACGCATCGCTCTGGGGCGCGAACAACCTCAATGTTTGGACCTCCGGGTACCAGGCCGGCTTCCCTGACGCCGCCGTGGTCCTCTGGGGCGCGTCCAACGCCGTGGTCGGCGACAACGTGTTCTCCGACATGAGCACGGGGCTGCTCCTGCTCAACAGCACCTCCCCTGCCTCCGGCACGAACGTCATCTGGGGCAACTGGTTCAGCATGACCGCCAGCGGCCAGTACACCACCGCGCCCCTCGGCCTAATGGAGAACGAAGCGCACGATACGATCTTCAACAACTTCTTCGGGACCCTCCCCGAAGCCGTTGCCTCGAAGTCGAACATCTGGAGCGGCTATGGTCAGCTGACCAACGACAGCTGGAACCTCACCGGAGCTGCCCCTGTGGCGTCCACCACGGTGTTCTCGGCCCAGGGCTTCACCCTGACCGGCAGCATCATGGGCGCGACCTGGGTGTGCGGCAACACCTGGGTCGGCAACACCGCGGGTGGCTCGGCCATGCTGCCCTACAACGCGGGCGGCAACATCCAGCTCGGTGGGGACTACTGCCCTGGCGACACTTCGGGCATGCCCACCTACCAGCTGACCTTCGTCGAGTCCGGCCTCCCTGCTGCCACCGTCTGGGGCGCTAGCATCTGCACGACCACGCAGATGTGTTCCCTCGGCATGCTCTCGGTCGGCGGGACCTCGGCGGCGACCGCCAGCCTGGCGACCATCGCGGGACTCGAGCCCACGTACGTGGAGTGGTTCGCGATGAACATCACGGGCTTCGTCGCAGTCCCCGACAGTGGCAGCTACCTGGTGGGCTCCGGTGCGCCGATCGTGATCAACTACGTCCCGGCCCTGCTCACGATCACGAGCCCTGTTGCGAACTCGGCCTACGCTGCGCCGCTCTACGGGTTCAACGTCACGTGGACGACCACCGGGCTGGGCAGCTTCGGCCCTCAGCTCTCGATCGACATCGCGATCGCGGACTCCTCGGGCAACGTGGTGTCGGCGAAGGTCGCCTCGGTCGTCAGCTCAACCACGACCTACGATGAGAGCGCGCTCAGCTTTGCTCCGGGCTGCTATCAGGTCCTCGTCGGGATCTACAAC
>DAHUZP010000017.1 GCA_027306505.1 Thermoplasmata archaeon
CAGAGCCCTGAACAGCTACCCCTCACGGGTCGATGCCCCAGCGAGCGTCGGGGATACCGAGGATCTCCCGCACGGCGAACCCACACGACCCGCACGACGTCTTCCCAACTTTGGCCGCCTCCGAGGACCGGAAGGCCCGTCGACAACGGGGACAAGCCAGCGATGCTCCCCACGGAGTCAATTCTGTGGGACGGGTGCCCCCCTTGACCGCCCGGATGAAGACAGTCGGAAAGATCGAGAGCCCTTCCGACATCTTCGAGAGACCTACGAAGAAGCGCGCAGGGAGGTGGTTGAGCGGCCAATAGTCCTCGAGACCGGAGTGACCCTCCTCCGCAAGTGTGAATCCCGCTTTCGATAGGCTACGCCTCATCTCGCTGCGGAGGGGTTGCCAGGTGGGAATGACGGTCATCGGGACGCGAACCACAGGAACGCGGGTGAAGGTGAGCGACGTTCCTCGGACGCCCCGGAGAAGGGCCCGAATGTCATCGACCACGGAGGCCAGGGAGGGGCGAACCTGCACCCCCAGTATCAACGATCCTCCCGGGGCAAGGACTCTCCGGAACTCCTGAAGGGCGAGGTCTGTGCGCTCGAAAAAGTTGAACACTCGTACGCACACCAGTGACGTGAAGGTCCCGGGTACGAAAGGCAAGCGATAGGCATTCGCCATCATGAGGGCGTCCTCCGTCCGCCACGGACCTTTCGCGCGGAGCGAACCCAAGAACCCCGGAACGGCATCCACGCCCACGTATTGGCCTGAGCGGGACCGAACAAGGGGAGTCAGTCGTCCCTCGCCCGTACCCACCTCGAGGATCCTCCGTCGATCCGCTCGATCAAGGAGATGGGCCAGGACCCCGGACTCCACCTCGGTGGTTCGCTGCCTGCCTTCCCAGAGCGAGCCAAAGTCCAAGGTCGCCAGCTCTCGGACGGAGACCTTGGCTTCCGGTCTCGAAACGCCTTCTTGGGCCACCCCTACTGTGAGCCCCGGGGCGGTTAAGTCTTAACTTGGACGGTCAAGGCGGTCCATCGGGAGACCCCGGCGGAGTTGCGGACCTGACGCAAAGCGGGGGTCCTCACCGCGGAAATGGAGGCGAGCCCCCTGTTTTCCATCGCGCGGGCCTGCGGTGCCGAGGCGGCTGCCGTCCTCACCATGAGCGCCCTCCTTGAAGAGACCGGGTGGGAACCGAGGTTCCGTGAAGCCCGAGTCCACCTCCAGGCGCTGCTGAAGCACGAGGTCGTGGTGCTGGGCGGCGGCAGACCGGGCTGACGGCAGCCTACTCCGCCCGCGGCGCGATCTCATCCCCTGGCCACCCGGTGGGGGCCATCACCCTTAAGTTTCGCGGAAATCCCGCCTTCACCTCAATGGCCTCCTCTCGGACGCGACCAACCTCACGACGGTTCGGCAAATTGACGGCCCTAATCCTCGTCGTCGCCGTGGGAAGCTCGGCCTTTCTCCTGTGGGTTGGATACCCCGCGTCTTCCGCTTTTCTGGCCCCCTCGGTGGCCTCGGTGGGTGGCCTGCACTCCGGGCGTTCCGTGCGGATTCGCGTCTTGTTGGCCTATCCAGCGAACGAGACGGTCGTCTGGTCACCGCCCCTGACATCGCCGCAGACCGTAGAGTGTGCTCTTGACTCCAACGACTTCGGCTGCGCGAACCCCTGGCAGTTCCCGGCGGAGATCAACGCGACGCTCGGCGGGCAACCTGTGGTCCTGGTCCCAGTGACCTCCAATCTACAGACCTACGGGAACCTTCCCTCGAGCGGGCTCTCTGGGGGGCAGTATCTGACGGTCGTCGGGGTCGTTCGCGCGGGGCCAGGTCCGCCGGTCCTGAGCGTGGGCGTCGTGGCCATCTCGGACTGGGACATCGAGTACGCGGTTCTCTCCAATTGGGGTTTGGTGGCGCTCATCGACGTAGCGGCCCTCGCCATGGTGGTTCTGATCCGCAGTTTCAGCCGCTTCGGACAAGAAGAGGCTCCCGCCCAGAACCTTGGAGGCGGCATTGTGGGGGCCGTCCAGCTCGCCTCCGATACGTCGGTATCGATCGAAGACGATGGGTTCAAGGTCCAGCAGGGCGCGCGCAAGCAACGCGCCATCCTGTGGAATGAGGTCCCTGCGGACGGGTCGGGCGGCGGATGGGTCACCAACTCGCACAGAGAGCTCTCACTCGCGGAGCTCTCACTCGCGGAGGCGACGAGCGTCGCGGGTCGACCCTACGTGCTGCGCTGGAGCGGAAAGACGCCGTTCGTTGTCGGGCTTTCCGAGGAGAGCGCCCGTGCGCTTCTCACGTCCGCGAAACGGTGGGGCCTGATGGTCCAGGTCCAGCATGGCAGCGGTGACTCGGAGATCCTCTGGTCCTTGGGGTACGACGCGAAGGGAGATCCCCTGAGTTCCGAGGAGATCAGGGGGCTCTGGGAGGAGGGGTGGCCCGTGGAGCAACCCCCCGTCTCGTCCCCCATCGCCCAGTGACCGAGCTACACTCCATCTCCGACGCTCACCCTCCTTGAGCGGCCCTTCATGGTCTCGCGTCTCTGCCGTTCACCATCCTGAGGCTGCACCAGACGCCGAGTCCACTCGCGTCCGTTCCGGTGTGAGAAAGGATGAAAATGCGATGCTGGAGGGGGGTACGACCCGGTACCTGGGATCCTCCTGGGCCAGGCTCCCAGGCTCAAGCGCTCCTCCCGAAGGACGGATTGGCATTTTGTCTGCACGGTCGAGGTATGTTCTTCGGCCCCCTCGGTTCGGCCGCGTCCTTGACCATCGTGCGGGCGAAGTCACTGTCCTCCTGAGCGCCGGAGGGTCCTCCCGGGGATCAAGGTGGACGAGTCACCCGAGGCGCGCCCGGAATGGATCCGGAAGCGGGCCGACCGGACCCTCCTCGACGTGACGTCCCGGGTGCTCGAGAAAGTCCTCCCGATCGCGCGAGCGCGCCTTTCTGGCAAGACGGGCAGGTTCCTTCGGACCTACTCGCTGGTCCGTTGGCCCGCGCGAGGGTTCCGCGAGCGCCAGGAACCTTGAGGTGGCTCGGTGGGGCGAAGATGAAGGTCCTCCAGACCCCCCGCTGACCTGCTGCTCCGCGCCCTCGAGGATCAGGATACTCCTCCCCTGGCTCCATGGCGCTCCGACCGACGGGTCATGGATTCCTACGAGGTCTTCCACGGGCGCGTCAGCGCCGCGGAGGTCCGCTCGCTCTTCGTAGGAGACCCGCGCTCGCGAGACCCTGGCACGGGTCGGTTCTGGGAGTACCAGGTCCGCATCGTGGAAGGGCGGTGCGCTCCTGTGGCGTTCGTCCACCATTGCTGCCACCAGCAGTTGCCGGCCCGACCTCGTGGGTACGTGATCCCTCTCTCTCTATCAGAGACGTCTTTGTGGGACGCGTGGCAGTGTTTCCACTATAGCCGTGTCCTTGGTCTGCCCCAACAAGCGCGCCCTCAAGGATGGGACCGAACGCACCTACTGCGCCGGCGTACAGAACCTCTGGGAAGGCCACCGGCGCCGGTGGGTCCTTCCGATCCCTCGTACGACCGCTTGGGCGGAGGGCCAGTTCGGCTGGTTACGACGGCGCGGCCACCGTGTCCGAGAGAGTTCCGAGGTAAAAGCCCTGGTCCAGCGGGAATGACCCAGGCTGCTGCTGATGGAGCACCTGAGGGACGCGAAGTACGTGCACCTCGTCGACAGGAACCTCGCCCGCGAGGGAGAGCAATTCGCTCACGTCAAGGAAGAGGCCGTGGTCACGGCGAGAAAGCTCACGGGGTTGTGGGCGGGTTCACCCATGGCTGGCCACCACGGAAGGCCACAACAGCGATCACCCGCCTGCATGTTCCTCAGGGTGATCTGGCGATCCCACGTTCGCGCCGCGAGGGGCCGCGATGCGTCCGCTCCATAGCTGGGTAGGAGCCGCGTGGCGTTCGCTCCACCTCGTGGGCTACCCAGGAATTGCTACGATACCGTAATATTCAACGGCCGATGTTCCTCTGCCATGCATGGGGGCTCCATCCCGAAGGGGGGTATGGTCGGTTGGACGCGCGACGGTGAGTCCAGGGAAGGTTACCTCGTGCGGCCGGAGGGGCCCCAGAAGGGGAGGCCCGCGGTCGTCGTGATCCACGAGATCGGGGGACTGGACGCCCATATCCGTGACGTGTGCGACCGGTTCGCCCGGGAGGGGTTGGTGGCTCTCGGTCCCCAGCTTTACGCGGGGAAGCTCAAGACGGCGATGACCCCCGCGCGCATCAGGGGGGCCGTGGGCCTTCTGCGGAGCGCCACCCCTGGGACCCAGCAGGACCCCCGCAAGATGGCCTCGCTCCAGGACGGGAAGAGCCCCGAGGAGAGGTCCGGCCTCCAGACCCTCATGCGGGTGATGGACCCCGAACAGTCTCGCCGCTTCGCAAAGGACGCGGTCGCGGCCCTGGAATGGCTGCGGCAGCAGAGCGGCGTGGACCCCGCTCGGACCGATTGTCTCGGCTTCAGCATGGGAGGGGGGGGGATCACCGCCCTCGTCGCGGGCTTGGACCCCCAGCTCAAGGTCGGCGTCATCTTCTACGGCGCGAACCCTCCCCCTGAGCTCGTCCCGAAGATCCGCGCCTCGCTCCTCGGGCTCTACGGCGGGGAGGACCACCGGGTCACCGATACGGTCCCCGCCCTGGTCGAGGCAGCCAGGACCGCCTCGGTGCCTTTCACCTACCGCATCTACCCGAAAGCCCAGCACGCGTTCTTCAACGACACGCGCCCGCAGGTCCACCACCCCGAGGCCGCGGCGGACGCGTGGATGCGGACGCGGGCGTTCCCCCATGAGCCTCTCGCGGCGTAGCATGGGGGGCAAGAGGGCTCAGGAGCCGTCCCGACGAGGACCCTCCGGCCGTCGCGATCTCTTGGAGAAGGACGATGCCGTCTGGGAGGACCTCATCACCGGCTACCGGCTCCTCCGGCGGGAGCTCGAACGGGTCCTGCAGAGGCATGGGATGCTGCTGAGCGAGTTCCAGGCCCTCAAGGTATTGGTCGCGGGGCCCACGCCCATGGGTCAGGTCGCGGAACGGCTCGGACTGAGCCCGGCGACCCTCACGACGCTCGCGAGGGGTCTCCTCAAGCGCGGATGGGCACGGTCGGCGCTGGATCCTCACGATCGCAGGGCGATGCTCCTTCGGGCGACCCCTCGGGGGGTGCGAGCCTTCCGCGAGGCGCGCGGGGACTACCGCGTGCGCGTTCGTGCCCTTGGAGCGGGGTTTCCCCTATCTGAGAAGCGGGCGCTCGCTCGGGGGCTTCGGTCGCTACGAGCGACCCTGGAGCATCCTTCCCTCGTATCGCCGCGAACGTTCCGCGAGAAGTAGGGGGAACCGATGGTCGAGTACAAGTGGGTCGTCCTGTCCAACACGACGCTGGGGGCCCTGATGGCCTCCATCAACGGGACGATCATCCTCATCTCGCTGCCGGTGATCTTCAACGGCCTTGGGATCAACCCGTTCGTCGGGTCCAACTTCACGCTGCTCATCTGGGTCCTTCTAGGATACGGTGTGGTCACCGCGACGCTCCTCGTCACCGTCGGCCGCCTCTCCGACATGTTCGGTAGAGCGCGTCTGTACAACCTGGGGTTCGCGGTCTTCTCGGTAGGGTCGGTACTGCTGTTCCTGACCCCCAACACGGGGGTCACCGGAGGGTGGGAGGTCGTGGGATTCCGCCTCGTACAGGCCGTCGGGGCCGCCTTCCTCTTTGCCAACTCCCCGGCGCTGCTGACCGACGCGTTCCCCCCGGACGAGCGGGGGCTGGCCCTCGGGATCAACCAGGTCGCGGCCATCGGAGGCTCGGTCCTGGGTCTGGTCCTGGGTGGCATCCTCGCCGGCGTGCCCACGTTTCACCTAGACGGGATGGCCATCCCCTCCTGGAGGACGATCTTCCTGGTGAGCGTGCCGGTGGGCGTGATCGGGACGGTCTGGGCCTACCTGCGTCTCCACGAGATCGCGACCATCCGTCGCGGACAGCATCTCGACCTGGTCGGGAACGTCACCTTCGGTGCCGGCCTTACGGTGCTCCTCATCGGGATCACCTACGGGCTCCTTCCGTACGGCGGGCAATCCATGGGATGGACTAACCCCTGGGTCTGGACCGGGGTGGGGATCGGACTGGCCCTCCTGATCCTCTTCCTCCTCGTCGAGACCCGGGTCCGGGACCCGATGTTCCACCTGCAACTGTTCTGGATCCGGGCGTTCGCGGCCGCGAACCTGGCGTCCCTCCTCGGATCGATCGCACGCGGGGGCATGATGTTCATCCTCATCATGTGGTTCCAGGGCATCTGGCTCCCGCTCCACGGCTACTCGTTCACCCAGACCCCCTTCTGGGCCGGCATCTACATGCTGCCGATGATGGGCGGGTTCCTCTTGATGGGTCCCCTGAGCGGGCGCCTCTCGGACAAGCACGGGGCGAAGCATCTCGCAAGCGCCGGGATGGCCCTGGGCGCGGCGACGTTCTTCGCCATCGCCACCCTCCCCTACAACTTCCCCTACTGGGAGATGGGGGTACTGCTCTTCCTCCAGGGCTGCGGGATGGGCATGTTCGCGGCCCCCAACAGGGCCGCCGTCATGAACGCGGTGCCGGCCGAGCAGCGTGGTGCGGCCTCGGGGATGGCGACCACCCTCCAGAACGCCGGGATGCAGCTCTCCATGGCGATGTTCTTCACCATCGTCATCCTCGGGATCTCGCACGGCCTCTCCTCCTCGGTGGGAGGGGCCTTGGCCAGCGCGGGGGTCCCAGGCCCGGACCAGCCCATCCTGGGGGGCGTGCTCTCGAGCGACCCGACGGGGGCCATCTTCGGAGCTTTCCTAGGCATCAACCCGATCGGGACGCTCCTGGCCACCGTACCGTTGCCGGTGGCGATCCCCCCCGGCTCGCCGGTCTATGGTGTCCTGACCTCCAAGGAGTTCTTCCCCAACGCCATAGCTCCCGCTTTCCTGGATGGCGTGCATGAAGCGCTGATCATCTCGGGGGGGCTCACGCTGGTGGCGGCGGTAATCTCGTTCCTACGGGGTGACCGCTACGTCCACGAAGAATCGAGCCCTGCCGCTTCGTCCCGGCTCCCGAAGGCGCTTCAGCGGGACACGGAGGAGGCGCGCGCAGGGGCCGAGAGGGGGTCTCGCCCGGGGGATCTTGCCGCCGCCTCCGTGGAAGGCTCCCCGAGCGACGCCCCGACCGGCTCCCGCGGGGTGAGCTCAGAGGCAGCGCAGGGAGCGATGGACGGTCCCAAGCCCAAGGCCGGGGGTGGCGCGTGAGTCCTCACTACAAGCGCTTGGTCGTGGCGTACGACGGGTCGCCGCTCGCAGAGCTCGCCCTGGACACGGCGATCGATCTCGCCCGCGACTGGTCCTCGCATCTGAGCGTCGTCATGGTGTACCAGCCTCCGGTGGTGCTTGCCTTCGGACCCGTGCCTCCGGATTACCCGGGAGAGGAGGTCGAGCGCGCCTTGAGGGAGGCGCTCTCCCGTGCGATGGACCATGTGAAGGAGCGGGGTCTTTCCGACGCTCGGGGTGAGTTCCTCCAGGGACATCCGGCGGAGGAGATACTCCGCTACGCCGAGGCCGAGCACGCCGACCTATTGGTCATGGGCTCCCGTGGTCTCTCCAGTGCGCGCCGCCTTCTCCTGGGAAGCGTCTCCGATGCAGTGGTGCACCACACCCATGCCGCGGTCCTGGTCGTGCGCCCCCTGGGCCTGGCCTAGTGCCGCGACCACAAAGAGCGTTTGACCTTTCGTGAGGGGACCAATCGTTCTCGGGTCAGTTCGTGGATGGCCTTCTGAGCCTCCCACCCGAGCTCCCTCCAGCTCCGGTAGTCACTCCCGTCCAACGCTCGGTGCTTCAGCACCCGGAACTGGCTCTCGATGGGGTTCAGGTGCGAAGCGCTGGTGGGGATCGCATCGGGCGTCGCTTAAGCCCGCCGTCAGCTTGACCACTCCTCCCGGATGCGGTGGCGACTGACGTGGGTGTCGAGAGAGAACCGGGTCAGTGCACGGTTCATCTTGGGGAAGGTCACCTTCGCATCCTTCTCGCTGGGGCCGAGCCCCAGGTGGTGGAGCAGGAGGGTCAGCACATGCTGGGCCGCTCGTCGGAACGCCCGCCCCCATCGTAGCTGGGTGTAGCGTGGCCGATGCTCGGGGAGCGCGTTCTTCCTCACCTCGTTCTGGAGACGCCGGCTCACGACCAGCGTCAGCAGCGCCGCCCAGATCAGCGCCTGGATCGCGTGCTCGTTCCTCGTCTTGAACTTGTCCAGCGCGTAGCTCGATTTCATCTCCTTGAAGGTGAGCTCGATCTCCGACCTCATGGAATACAGGGTGGCCACCTCCTCCGCGCTCAACCGCTCCGGGCCGATGTTGGTCAGGTAGGTGTGGTAGCGTCGTGCCTTCTCGTCCCACACCGCCACCAGGCGGCAGGTGAAGGTGTCCGAGGCACGCCGACCGTTGTAGCCCCGCTTGCGGTAGGTCAGTTCCACCTCCGCATCCAAGATGCCACGGTCGAGATGGGGGAGGACCTCGCTCAGGTACTTTCCCTTCAGGTCGATGGCCCGACCTCGGTGAACCGTGTTCGAACGGACGAAGAGAGGGTCCGCGTTCTCCTTCAGGCGACTGACGAAGAACCCGCCGTGCTCCGCGATCTTCGCGAAGTGGCGGTGGCTGTAGTAGCCCAGGTCCGCGAGAAGGATGCGTCCCCGATCCCAGGGGCACAACCGCAGGGTCTTGATGTCCGCGGTCCGCTCCCCGACCAGAGCCACGCTCTTGGGTCCGTTGGCGCAGACCGAGATCAGGGCGTCCACCTTCAGCCCGGCCGCGACCTTGCGAGAGCGGGTGGCGGGGAACTTCTTGGCGAGCGAGGCGTGGAGGCGGACCACGCTGGAATCCTTGATGACCACGCCGTCGGCGATGGCCTTCAGACGGGGGTCCAGCTCCCGGTCGGGTTCCTTCGCGAGGTTGGCGATGGCGACCTGAAGGCATCGGCGGAGGAACTCGCAGAGCTCGGGGGTGAAGCGCATGTTGTACGAGGAATGAGCGAGATCTTCGAGGTCGGCCGACTCGATGTAGGCCTCCCGCAGCTCCTCGAGGCTTCGGTGGAGCTCGACCCCGAAGCCGAGGATGAGGGACCAGACGAAAAGCCTCGGGCTCAATGGCCCTCTCGCGGACCACGAACCCGGTGTCGCGAGCGAGCTGTCGGACGGTCTCGGAGGGCAGGAGCCGCTCGAGGCTCTCTTGGATCGTCGTCCTACTGAGGGAGTTCGGCGGGAGGCGGCGAGCTGGCGCGTCAGGAGACTTCGGGGCAGGGGAGAGCGGTGCTGGAGAGGCCAACATCGAGGGGGTGTGGGAACCCCTCGATAAGCCCGGCGGGCTCCACTCGAGATGGGTCAGGGTGAGGGAGGCTTAACCGACGCCCGATGAACTGGGGTCCGACAGGAGTGGAGCGCCGCTCCCCGGGGGAAAGCCGGTCCCCGCGGTGGTCTATCCCGCGGGGACCGACCATGAGCCGCGGGCCCCGGCGAGCGGGGGGTGGTCCGCCGCCGGGGTCCGCGTGCACCGGAAGAGGAGCAGGCCGGGGGGGTCGAGAGGGCTCTCGAGGCCGTGGACCGGACAGAAGGTGATCTTGAGGATCGGGTTCGACGCCGCGTCGGCGCCGCACCACCGGCAGACCATGGGTCGGCTCCGGTCGGTGAAAGGAGAGCGCTCTCCCCCGTTCCCGCCGATCCCGTCCGAGGTCCGCACGCCTGGGCGCGACGCTCGGTGCAGCGATGGGACCGGCGCGCCGACCTCCACCTCGGTCCGTGGCTGACGCATGTCTGACAAATGGCATCCATTCGTCATATTTTAGGTGTGCGACCCTCGAAGAGTGGCCCGGGGCGAGGGGATCGCCCTCTCGTGCTAGACGCACCGACCAGGCGACCCGGCGATCGGCCTAGTCCACGAACGCTCGGTTCGTCGGGTCCATGGCGTAGGCCGTGGGGGGACCTTCGAACCCGGGCCCCTCCACCGGAGGGAAACGCTCTGCGTCGAGGAAGGTCACCCGGTCCTTCCCCCTGTGTCGGTGGAAGATGAGCCGGTACTTGCCTAGCAGGCCCACGTGGGAGAGATTGCCCTGCCATCCACGCTCGGCCGCATCTTCCATCACCACGAAAGGCAAGGTCACCGGAGGGAGCTCTCCGACCTGGGCGTGGAGCTTCACGCCGCTCCCGCCGGAGGCTTCGTGCCGGCTCCCGTCAGCCCTGAGCATCCGTCGCTTGGGCATCCTCCACAGGGGCAGTCCCAACTGGCGGGCGAGGGAGAGGGGGACCACCGTCTGGTCCGCTCCCGTGTCCACGAGCATCGGCACCTCGACCCAGCGGTCCTCCCTGCTCCAGAGCCGGACCGGGACCAGCGGCTTCGCTATCGAGAGCGGCCCGTCCTTCTCACAAGCGAAGCTCTCCCAGCCCTCGCCCCCAGCGCGGCCGAAGGGCTCGGAGGAGCTCCAGATGCCATCGAACGGGTCCTCCAGCCCCGACGAGGCGGGCGGACGAGGGAAGAGCTCCACCCGGGGGTGGAAGACCGCCACCCTCGGGCCGGAACGGCTGAGCTCGAAGACCAAGGTCAGAGGACCGAAGAGGGCCGAGCGGCCGAAGTAGTCGTGCGCCACCGGCGTCGGCGACCGTCGCTCGAGCACGATCGCAGGAAGCTCCCGGGCGTTGAATCCCCAGATCCCGACCTTGAGACCGGTGGGCGCGTGGCAGACCGGCGTGAGCCTTCCGTCGATCATCCGGGCTTGACCGAAACGCAGCTGCCACGGTTGCATGCCGAGGAGGAGCGCAACGTCCAAGGAGAGCAGGACCAGGTCGCAGCCGGAGTCGACCAACATCCGCCGCTGGAACGAGGGACCCTCCTCGAACTGGAGGGAGGCCGTGAGGATGGGATGCGCGAGGCACCTGGCATGGTGGCAGGCTCGAACGAAGGGAAAGGCGACGCCAGTGGGCTCGGACAATCTTGAGGGGGATGGGCCCCGCCGACTTGAACCTACGGGCGACCCAAAGGACGTCTCCGGAGGCCCGAGGAGGTCCGCCTCCGCGCTGGAGCTCCGCGCGGTCGGAGGTCCGGCCTCCTCCGCGAGGCGAAGGCGCCCTCGGGGCCCTGGCTCCTTGCCCTTATGTCCCGGCGGTCTGCCCCCCTCGCCATGCCCGAACGCGACTTCTCCTCCCTGGGGGGGACCACCCTCGCGCGCGCCGAGGAGGGCGTGCAGGGCACGGGGCCTTTCCGGAAGGACCTCTTCGCGGGGAAGGTCGTCCTCATCACCGGTGGAGGCTCCGGGCTCGGCCGGAGCCTCAGCCTGCGCCTCGCGCACCTCGGCGCGAAGCTGGTGCTGGGGTCGAGGAACGAGGGGAACCTCCAACGGGTCTGCGAGGAGGTCCGCAAGGCGGGGAGCGAGGCCACCTACCGGGTGACCAACGTACGCGACGCAGCTCAGGCCTCCGCCCTCGTCGAGGAGGCCTGGAAGAAGTTCGGCCGCCTGGATGGGGTCGTGAACGACGCGGCCGGCAACTTCCTCGCGCGCAGCGAGGAGGTCTCGCCGAAGGGCTTCCAGGCCGTGGTCGAGACCGTGCTGCACGGGACGTTCTACGTGACCCAGGCGGCCGGGCAGCGCTGGATCCGGGAGAAGCAGGGCGGCTCGGTCCTGAACGTCGTCACCACCTACGCCTGGACGGGCTCCGCCTTCCTGGTCCCCTCCGCCGCCGGAAAGGCGGGCGTGCTCGCCATGACGCGATCGCTCGCGGTGGAGTGGGCCCGCAAGGGCATCCGGCTCAACGCGATCGCTCCGGGGCCCATCCCGACCGCGGGAGCCTGGGGCCACCTCGTGCCCGGCTCGGGCGTGGAGGACGCGGTGCAGGAGCACCTGCCCGTGGGCCGCTTCGGCAAGCATTCCGACTTCTGCGACCTCGCGACCTTCCTCCTGAGCGACGCCGCCTCCTTCATCACCGGGGAGTGCGTCGTCGCGGACGGCGGGGAGTGGCTCGTCGGGAACTCCTTCCAGATGCTCCGGCAGATGCCCCCCGAGTTCTGGGAGCAGATGAGCGCCGCCCGCAAGCGCTCCGCGTGAGGGCGCGAAGGGCCCTGCGGCCCGTCCCGCCCTTCTCGAACGCCCCGCGTCGGGCGAGGCTCAGTTGGATCTCCGACCGCCCGAGCCGGGGGGGAGCGCCCCCTCGGGGCGGAGTCGCAGGACCTGTCCGTGCGAATCGTCGCCGATCCAGAAGGCCTCCCCATCGACGGTGAGCCCCATCAGGCGGCGGCC
This sequence comes from Thermoplasmata archaeon, assembly GCA_027306505.1. Taxonomy (GTDB): domain Archaea; phylum Thermoplasmatota; class Thermoplasmata; order Lutacidiplasmatales; family UBA184; genus JAKAAX01. The sequence goes on from DAHUZP010000017.1 coordinate 12,270, forward strand.
CTTGAGCGGGGCTGGGAGAGGCTCGGAGTGGGCAGGGAAGCCTCGGGTGGGATCGAGGCGGACCAGCCGGCTTCCCCCCTCTTCAGCCACCCAAAGATCTCGGTCCCACCACTCGACCCCGCAGACACCGCGTCCCACATGCCAGCGCTCCCGCAGCTCCCCGGTGCCGTAGCTCACCACGACCACCTCTCCCGCCTCGAGGTCGGCCATGTAGAACCGACCGTGCCGTAGGGCGACCCCCGAGGGGCCCTTCATCACGGGAAGGTCGAGGGAGCGTCCCGTCGCCCCGTTCGAGGGGTCGACCTCGATGAGCGTGCGGCTCTCGGTGTCCACGAGCCAGAGCACACGGAGGTCCGGGTCCCAGGTCAAGCCGCGAGGGGTGACGATCGGCAGGGCGACCCTCGCGAGGACCTTCGAGTCACGAGGGGAGATACGCAGCAGCTCCAAGGGATCCTCGCAGGCGACCCACAGGGCGTCGCCGTCGAAGGTGAGGCCCCTGGGGTGTCCCCCCGGCACGGCCAACTGGGAGTCGATGCGCAAGGGCATGGGGGGACCTGCTCCCACCGAAGACCGGGTGGCACCGTATCAAGCTGGTCTCGCCTCGGGGCCCGGGTGCATCGCCCCGCACCTCCGGGGCTCGGATCGCCTCGGGACGCTCCGGACGGTCCTAGAGGGACTCCCCTAAGGCGGCCTGGTCGAGGAAGTCCATGTCGATCGCACGGACCCCCTCCTCGACCTCTTCGGGACCGAGGGGGTCCGCCGGACGGCCACGCAGGCGGGCCAAGACCTGGGCTCTCCCCAACGCCTGTAGGGCGAGGTCCCTCAGCATCGCCTCCGCGATCTCCCCCACGGTGGGCGCCTCTACCGGGTCGTCGGCCCATCGGGCCAGCGCGAGGGAGAGGAACACGTCCCGGCGCGCGACGTAGGAGAGGTAGCCTTGCAGGAGACGGGTCCCTTCAGGGGTGGTCCGGGGGACCTCCGCGGGGTCCGGATAGACCGCGAGGACGTGGGGCTCCTCTCCGTCCGCCCGCATCGCTAGGACCTCCCAGCCGTGCATCGCCCCACGAAGGGCGACGACCCCCCGGCTCGGGAGGAAGGTCAAGGGAAGCTCCTCCAACCGGGCTTCCTCGGAGGGAGGGGGCTCGATCGGGAGGTCCGCGGACCCCGGGCGCGGTGGGTTCCGGGAGATCCGCTCCATGAGGGCCCCGAGGTCCTCCTCTCCCGTCGTCCGGCGCACACGACGGAGGACCCCTGCCCACCTCGCGGAGGTACGGGCGAGCCGGTCCACGGTCTCCGGTCGTAGGAGCTCCTCTCGCACGGCCCTGAGCTCCCCTTCGAGGCCGGTGGCGGGGGCGAGCGGCGCGGGGCCCGTTCCCGTCGACCGTCCTCGCGCTCGGCCCCAACGGGAGAGGTCGCCGCACTCGACGCCCGGGCAGGAGAGGACGACCGTCGCCTGGACCCGTTGTCCCAGGGTCACGTGGAGCGGGAAGGTCCGGCAGGGGAACGGCCGGGCCGCGTGGACCCGGCAACGGTTCCCCTCGAGGAAGTGGCAGGCGCCGCCGTTGGGCCGCGCCGCGATCACCGGCAGGACCTCCTCGGGAGCCTCCTCCGCGGGCTCGAGGAGGGGGAAGGAGGGCTCGATCTGCACCAGGCGTGCGCGCTCCCCTGGCGCAACCGCCGGCGTGGTGAAGCAGCAGAGTCCGCAGTCGGGTCGACAGTGGAAGGTGAAGCCCTCGAGCAGCGACGTCTCGACCTCGAGGACCTCCCGGGCCCGGACCGGTTCCGTGGACGCCCTCTGTCGGGACCGAGGCAAGGTCAGCTCCCTCCGCCCGTGCTCGAAACGATCAGGGGTCCCAGGGTGGATCACGCGATGGTGTAGACGTGGCTCAGCTCTTCGGAGCGGAAGAGCAGCTCGTCCATGTCCCGGTCCCGGAGCAGGGTCCCGGCGAGCCGGTGGCTCCGGCCGCTCGACGCCTCATAGAGGACCTCGAGGCGGTGGGTGCCCTCCATCCCGTGGCCGTGGAGCGCGCCTCCCACCTGGACGGACGTGCTCGGGGCGATGAACGGGATGCGGTCGACCGCTTTGGTGTCGATGAGGATCCTCACGTCCACCGCGAGCCCGGGCCCGTAGTTGTGAAGGTAGAGCTCACGGAGACCGCTCACGACCTGCGGCTGCTGGCTCCCGGCGACGGAGCGGTGCTGGCGCACCCCCATGAGCCAGAGGTGAGGGGTCATCCCGCCCTCGTCGGTCCGCTCGATCTGCCTCAGGTTCCTCCAGGTTTCGAAGGCGGCCGCCGCGGTCGCCAGGGCCGCCATGACGATGGAGAAGTTGTAGAGGAAGGCGCTCGCGGGGAAGGGGCGCGTGCTCAGCGAGACGCCGAGCAGGACCGCGAGCATGAGGAAGAAGAGCAGGACGATGCCGAGCTCCCCGGGGCAGAGCCCGCTCCTCGTGCTGGTGGTCGCGATCCAATCGACGAAGGTGGCCCGGGTCTCCCCTAGCCCCGTCTGGGCCGGCACGGCCCCTGGAGCGTCCGCGGGCCTTGGCGGCGGAGGCGTCGCCTGGAAGCCGGGTGGAAAGGGAGGAGGGGGGACCGAGGGGGTGGCCACGTTCCCCTGCGGGATTCTTACGGGTCCTTAAAGCCTCCATCGGGGGAGGAGCGACCGGGCTCCCCTCGCCGTGCGGCGAGCGCGCCCGAGGACGCGGGGGTCCCCCCGGGGGGGCCGAGCGAAGATGAATTAACCTCCGCGGTTCCCGGCGCATCGAATGTCGCTCAAGGGCCGCGACGTCATCTCGATCCGGGACCTCTCTCGCTCGGAGATCCTGGAGGTCCTCAACGCGGCACGCCACCTCATCCCCGTCGCGGAGGGGAAGAAGCGGCTGGAAACCCTGGACGGGCGTCTCCTCGCGCTCGCCTTCTTCGAGCCCTCCACCCGGACCCGGCTCTCCTTCGAGACCGCGATGCAGCGGATGGGAGGCAAGGTCATCACCATCGCCGACCCCACCGTGAGCTCGGTCGCCAAGGGCGAGACCCTCTCCGACACCGTGCGGATGCTCTCGTGCTACGCGGACGCGCTCGTCCTGCGGCACCCCTACGAGGGCGCCTCCCGCCTCGCAGCCCAACTCTCCGACAAGCCTGTGGTGAACGCGGGGGACGGGGCGGGCCAACACCCGACGCAGACGCTTCTCGACCTCGCGACGATGCTCGAGCGCTTCGGCACGCTCTCGGGCCTTCGGGTCGTGCTCATGGGCGACCTCCGCTACGGACGGACCGTCCACTCCCTCGCCCACGCGCTGGGGGTCTTCGGTGCGGAGCTGGTGCTCGCCTCCCCCCCCTCGCTGCGCCTCCCCGAGGAGGTCCACCGCGACCTGGACCAGATGGGGGCGAAGGTCAGGGAGGAGGAGCACCTGGACCGCGCCGTGAAGGACGCGGATGTCCTCTACGTCACCCGGATCCAGAAGGAGCGCTTCGGGGACCTGGCCGAGTACGCGCGCGTCTCCGCCTCCTACCGGTTCGATCCCGCGCTCCTGCAGAAGGTCAAGAGCACCTTCATCGTGATGCACCCGCTCCCCCGCGTCGCGGAGATCCCTCCCGAGGTGGACCGGACCCCGCACGCCGCCTATTTCCGACAGGCGTTCCTCGCGGTCCCCGTGCGAATGGCCCTGCTCTCCCTCATCCTGGAAGGCCGGACGGGGGCCCGCGGTTAGGTCCACGGGAGCCACGAAGGAGACCAAGGCCGCTCGGAGAGATCGGGAGAGGAGGAAGGACCCAGGGACCATGCCAGGCGCATCGAGCCAGCCCTCAGGGAAGGAGCTTCGGATCACCCCCATCCGCAACGGCACCGTGATTGACCACATCCCCTCGGGCCTCGCCCTCGAGGTCCTCAAGGTCCTCAAGGTGGAGAACCTGGACCGCGACTCCGAGGTCTCGGTCGCCCTCCACGTGCGCAGCCAGCGCATGGGCTGGAAGGACATCGTGAAGGTGGAGAACATGGAGCTCTCCCCCCAGAAATCGAACGCCATCGCGCTCATCGCGCCGACGGCCACGATCTCGATCATCCGGGACTACAAGGTGCGAGAGAAGCATCCGGTCTCGCTCCCCGACCGCCTCGTCGGCGTGCTCAAGTGCCCCAACCCGAACTGCATCACCAACCATGGAGAGCCGGTGGAGAGCGAGTTCGAAGTGGTCCGCCGGCGGCCCCTGGCCGTGCGCTGCGCCTACTGCGAGCGCAGTATGGAGGAATTCCTCCCCCACCTCGCACGGTGAGGGGGGCCGCTCCCGTTGACCTTGGACCTCCTGACCGAGGGCCTGACGGTCTTCGCCGTGATCTTCCTCTTCGAGATCGTCGACCGGACCAACTTCGCGATGGTCTCGCTCTCGGGCAAGCATCCTCCGCTGCAGGTCTGGACCGGGGCCGCCTTGGCCTTCGTGGTCTCCTCCGCGATATCCGTCGCCGTGGGCGCGGCGATCGTCCATCTGCTGCCCTCCTACCTTCTCTGGGTCAAGGTGGCCGGCGGCGCGATCCTCATCGCCTTCGGAGCGCGAGAGATCTGGGAGAAGGAGGAAGTGGAGGAGGTCCACGCGGAGGACCGCCTGGGCGGCGTGCTCCCCCCCGGCAGGGTACGGATGACCGCCTTCGCCCTCATCCTCTTCCTGGAGATGGGGGACAACACCCAGATCCTGACCTTCGAGTTCGTCGCGAGCGCGGGGAGCGCTCCGGGCCTCGTGGTCCTTTTGGTCATCTTCGCGGCCGCTACCCTCGCCCTTTGGTGTACCTCCGCGATCGGGGCGCGCAGCGGGGCCTTCCTTCGGAAGCGGGTCCCGGTGGACCTGCTCGAGAAGCTGCTGGGAGGGATCCTCGTCGTGGTCGGCCTCCTCACCATCCTCGTCGCCCTCTTCCCGAACCTCCTCCCCCCGATCTAGGGCGCTCAGCCCTCGATTTATCGTTCGAGCGCTCTCTTCCGCCGCTCCCCTCCGCGGACGTCGAGGTCGCACCCTTGTCCTTCGAGTTTCTGGGTCCAGAGCTCCTGACCGACCTCGTCGTGGACCTGAGGCTCACGGCCCGAAAGGAGGCGGACCCTCTCAAGGGTCACAGCCCGATGTACGAGTACGGGATCACGCTCCACGGCTCCAAGGCCAGGATCGGTGGGATCAACCTCCGCGTCGGGACGGACCCGTCGTTCCTGACCTCCGGCCACATCGGCTACGGGATCGACGAGCCCTATCGGGGGCATCACTACGCCTCCCGTGCCTGCCTTCTGATCGGCAATGTGGCGCTCCTGCACGGGCTGACCCCCCTCTTCATCACGTGCGCGCCGGAGAACATCGCCTCCCGACGGACGTGCGAGCGAATCGGCGGGAAGCTGCTGGGGACCTACGACGTGCCGGTGGACCACGAGATGTACCGGCGAGGCCGAAGGAGGGTCTGCCGGTACGAATGGAGGCCCGGATCCCCCCCACGCCTGGGTCGTTAAGGGACGGAGCTCGTCCGGACCTACTCCTTCGAGGTCCCGGGGGCAAGGTCGCGGGACTTCCCCACCCGTACGACGTGGGCGCTCCGCTCGAGCGACCTGCGCTCGGCCAGCGTGAGCTTCCTCGGGTCCAGGTGGACCAGGACCTCGCCCTCCTGCGCGACGGCCACCTCGTAGAGGACCTCGAGGAGGCGCGTGACCGGCTTGACGCCCTCCGCAGCCACCTCCGCGACCACGGGAATCAGGACCAGGGTCTTACCCTTCCGCCGGCTGCAATGGAGCTCGGCGACCTGTCCCGCGCGGTCCACGTTGGCGGGCGAGATGTTCCCCTCGCCTTCGAGGCGTGAGATCCGATGGATGGAGGCGCCCTGGAGCTGGTACCTTTCGCGAACGCGTTCTGGATCGTCGGAGACGAACAGGAGCAAGCTAGCGAGGTCCGGTCGGTGTCCCTGGACCATGTGGAGGATCCCTCTGGGGTCTGTGCTTTCGTAGACCGCGAGGGGTTCGGTGGGCCACGGCGGGAGATCGTCCGGCTCTACGGAGTGTTCGAAGGCTCCGCCCACCGCTCCCCCATAAGGAGAAGAAGACGGGCACGAGCGAGTATGCCGGGTCCGGGGAAGCGGTCGCGGAGACCTGGGGGTGGGGGAGGCTCCTTTCGCTACATCTCCTGGTGTGGGAGGGAGGGGCGCGGAGGAAGGAGCAGGCGTGAATGGGGCAGCGCGGCGAACTGTAGAGCGATGAGCAGGGCACACCCCGCGAAGAAACTCGGGCCCCGGCGGCTCTTGCGGCCCCCGAGCACACCGCGGTGGGGTGCCACATCAAAGCTTGCAGCGTTGGACCCTAAACCGTTGGCACGGAGCGGGGTCGCGGAGCGCGCTCGCCCCGTCAGGGTTGCGGCCGTTCCCACGAGGGTCGAGACCGGCCGGCCCGGGGTCTCCGCTGAGAGGGCTACCGGTCCGTGGTATCAGGCAGGCCACCCCTGACCACAGAGGGCGAGCACGAGGGAGAGGGACTAGGACCGGAACTAGCGTCGAGGGCCCCAGCGACGCGAGGTCGCTGGTGACCGAAAGGGGAATATTCCGTGCCTCGTGGCGCGTCTGGTGCCCTCCATGGACGCGAAAGCCCGGAAGAAGATCCTCTCGACCCCGGTCGTCCCCATCGACGTTCGTTCGCTCCACGGCATGGGCGACCTCCTGGAAGCTTTCCAGCGCACCTCGATCCAGGCGCGCAACCTCGGCCGGTGCTTCCAGGTCTGGAAGAACATGCTCACGGACCCGAAGCGGCCCACGATCCTCCTGGGGCTCTCCGGGCCCCTCATCGCGGCGGGGCTCCGGTCGGTCATCCGCGAGATGATCGAGCTCGGCCTCGTGGACGTGGTCGTCTCGACCGGCGCGGTGCTCTACCAGGACCTCTACCAGTCCCTCGGCTATCGCCACTACATGGGGTCGCCCAACGCGGACGATGCGAAGCTGCGCGCCTTCGCGATCGACCGGATCTACGACACCTACGTCGACGAGATCAAGTTCGAGGAGACGGACCGGGCCATCGGAAGGATCACCGAGGAGTTCCCGGCCCGCCCGGCCTCCTCCCGGGAGTTCCTCCAGTTCCTGGGCGAGCGCTTCCCGGCGAAGGACTCCATCCTCGCCACGTGCGCGCGCAAGGGGGTCCCGGTCTTCAGCCCGGCCCTCATCGACAGCTCGATCGGGATCGGGCTCACGCTCCACTACGGCCGCAACCGCGGAAAGCCGCGCTTCATCCTGGACGCGGTCCGGGACAACTACGAGCTCGTCCAGATCCTGGTCCACTCCCCTCGGACCGCCGTGATCTACGTGGGCGGTGGGACGCCCAAGAACTGGATCAATGACGGCATCGTGATGGCGAACTACCACTACGAGCGGGAGGGCGAGGGCCATTTCTACGCCCTGCAGGTCACGACGGACGTCCCTCACTGGGGCGGGCTCTCCGGCAGCACGCTCGACGAAGCGATGAGCTGGGGGAAGGTCTCGACGAAGGCGACGAAGGCGATGGCCTTCGTGGAGGCCTCCGTCGCGCTCCCGCTCCTGGTCGGGGCCCTCTACGACCGCCGGGCCGACTGGCAGAAGCGACGCCGCCCGGTCTTCACCTGGAAGGGCGACGAGTGCACTCGGAACTGAACCGCGCTCCTCCTCCCTGGGCCGCAGTCCGGGGAGAGGCCACCCCACCCTCAGTCACGGAGCTCGGGGACGGCAGCCGAGCGAAGGCGCGCCCGACCGCTCAAGAGCCAGACCCCATAGACCACGGCCCAAAGGAGCACCGGGGCGACGATCAGCCGCTCCAGGAGCCCGTAGAGCCCCTCCAGTCCTGGGATGTGGGACGACAGGGTGAAGAGGACCAGCGCTACTAGGTCCACGACCCCTCCGATCGCCGTGCCCACGGCGAGAGGTCGGTTCTCCCCCACCTTGTAGAATCCCCGGCCGATGGCGAGGAGCGCGAGACCAGCACCGATGAACGCGATGGCGGCCATCACCCCGTGGATGCTGCCATCGTACTCGGGGAAGAGCCCGACCCCCATCGCCCCGATGCCGGCGAGGACGAGCAGCACCATGCCCAGGCGCAGCGACCTTCGCTGGGGGAGCGCACCGATGAGGAGCACCGCCCCGAGCAGGGCACCCTCGCCCACCAGGTAGACCGAGAGGTCGAAGAAGCCCCCCATGGCCCCCGCGCCCCGGCCTCCGAGGTCGCTGATCGCGCGGGTCAAGGGGTCGAAGCCGGGGTAGAAGGCCTGTTCCACCGCCATCTCGAGGACGAACTGGACCGACCCGAGCACGAGCACGATCGCGGCCCACCGGGCCCTCTCCCGCTCCGTACGCTCGGCGATCGACCGGCCCCCGGTGACGTCCCAGGCTTCCAACGGTCCACCCGGGGGGACCCAAGGGCTCCCCTGCTTTACCATTCCGTGGGGGGGCGGCTCGACCTATCCTTCGATGGGACCGAAGAAGCTACGCATCCTTCAGTGGGCCCGGAGGAACTCGTCGCCTCGAACGGTGAGCTGCCAGGAGGAGACCTCCGGGGCCCTTTCGCAGCGGGAGCTCGGGACCTTCATCGCCTTCTTCCTGCTCTTTCCTCTGGGATTCCTCTTCTTCCTCTCGCTCCTGGTGCCCCCCCGACCTCCGGCCCCAGATCCTCGCAGGCTCGATCCCGATGGAGATCGCCCTCGTCAACATCAACGTCCTCGCCCAGAGCTTCGCCCAGGACAAGCCGAGCCACTTCTTCGAGCTCTGGGTCTCCTTCCCGCTGAGCCCTATCGTCTACGTCCTGGGGACGGCCCTGCCCTGGTTGCCCATCTCGCTGCTCACGGCGGGAGTGACCCTCGCGGCGGGGATCCTCCTCTTCGGGATCCATCTGACCATCTCCCCGGTCATCTTGGTCCTCTCCCTGGTGCTGGTCTGGAGCTCCACCACCGGCATCGGCTATCTGGTGGCCGTCTACGGGCGAACGCCTGGACAGGTCAACCAGCTGGCCCAGTTCGTCGGGGTCATGATGACGTTCTTCGCCCCGATCTACTACCCCGTGACCGCGCTGCCGCTCTTCGCCCAGTACATCGCCTACGCCAGGCCCCTCAGCTGGGGAGCGATCCTGCTCAAGGCCATCTTCCTCTCCCAGACCGCGACGGCCACCCTGGCCAACGGGGTCCTCTCGCTCTACACGGTGGTGGGGTTCGCCCTCATCGCGGGCGGGCTTGACTGGCGGCAGAAGTGGCCCGCGAGGACCGTCATCCCGAGGCGGGGGTCTTTGCGTCCTCCGGGCTCCGCGTGCTTCCCGCGTCGGAGGTTACGGGGGTCTCCCCGAGGGAGGGCATGGTCGGACGGGTGCCGGCGCGCTGGTCGGGCATGGCCCATCGGGGTCATGGTGGGTCGAGCCGGGGCTGGGTCCAGGCGCCTGACAGCCGTGGGGCATCGCCGCCGGATAGCTATGTATATGTATATTCATATGAATGCTGATTCCGATGTCCTCGAAGACCCTGATGATACGGAAGGTGGTGTACGAGTCCCTTCGGAAGGAGAAGCGAAGGGGGGAGAGCTTCTCGAAGGTGATCGATCGTCTCCTCTCTCGGCGCCACCCTCTGGAAGGGCTGTGGGGCCTCTGGGAGATCCCCCGTTCCTCGACGGACGGCCGCTCCCGATCGGAGGGCCGAAGAAGCGTCCGAGGGACCCCGGAAGGGGGGCGCCTGTGAGGTGCCTCGACACTCCCCTCCTCGAGGACCTCCTCCTCGGGAGGGGCCGGGCTCACCGCTGGGTGGAGAGGCTCGAGGGGGGGTCCGAGCTCGCGACGACCGAGGTGAACCTCTACGAGCTCACCGAGATCGCCCGGCGGTGGACCCCCCGAGCGGGGCTCCGACGCCGTCTACAAGCCCTCGAGGAGATCCGTCGGGCCTTGACGGTCCTGCCCCTGGGCCCAGAGGGCGTCCGTAGGGCGGGGGGGCTGCTCCAGGGAGGTCAGAAGGGCCCGAGCGACCTGGTGGTCCTGATGTCGGGGATCTGCCTCGCCCAGGGGGTGGACGAGCTCTACACATCTAGGGGGCGAAGGCTCCCCCGGGGGCTCCACGGTCTGAAGGTCGTCCGCGTCTGACGAGCAGGGGCCACTCTACCGACGAACGGGGCACGAATAGGGGGTGTTTGACGCCTCTTTAGGGCCCATTTGTCATACGTTCTATCTTGAGTAAAGCATGTAGCTTTACTGTCTTTCCTCATACTGCCTATCGTGAGGCCGCGATGGGTCGAAATGCCGTATAACTGCTGTTATACGGCACCCTCGGGGAGGCGGCGGGGGGGCTACTTCCCTGCTCGGAAGGTCCGAACACCCGCATCCAGTCCTTTCGAGGGCTGGGAGGGGCCTCTACTTCGATCCACCTCGAGATGGGTGGAGGAGTGTTAAGCCAAACGATTTACTGCGACCCACAATAACGTCATTGCCTTTACTCCGGATACGCTCTGACTTTCTGTTCCCCTTCCCTTCCAAAGGGGGGTCGACGGGGTGGATGGGGCGGCGGGGGGGGGTGGGGTATGATTCATCAATTAATTGTTAATGAGCATATTATTTGATACGATGTGATGTGTGTGTAAATGATATTCTCATAAACGAAAAGCGACGCGGCTCCGCACCTGCCTCCGTCGGGCAAGGGCCCGGTCCCCTCCGCTCCTTTACGCAGGGATCACCTGATCGGAGCGAGCGGGGCGGTAGGCGCGGTGCAAGCGCCAGAGCAGCAGGGCGATCAGGACGAGGTCCAGCGCGACCAGGACGTCCGCGCCCAGGACGACCATCGCCAGGTCGAGAGGCACGAACCAGAGCAAGAGCCCTGCGGCGAGGCTCAGCAAGTGCCGCTCGTTCCCGCGCCGTCCGCTGTGCCGCACGACGCTCCTTCCTGCGAGGAAGACGGTCAGCCCTGTCCCTAGGATGACCAGGACCGGGACGGGGAGGGTCTTGGGAGCGAGGTAGAAGAGGAGGTTCCACAGGAGCGCGACCAGTGCGCCCACGAGGAAGAACCACCTCGGGGAACGGTCGGGGGTGGCTGTGGGGGGGAGGAGCCAACGGCCGGGCCCATACCATGCGACCAAGGCGAGCGCTCCCACCGCGAGGAGAAGGGCCGCCAGCACCAGAGGCCCCTCGAAGTACCTGGGATCGAAGAACAGGTAGGTCCAGGTCACCACGAAGGCGAAGAGCGCGAAGAGGGCCGGCAGGGCCGGGTTGGGGAGCAGAGGCCGCCGCTGCGTGGAGGGATAGGCGAGGCCCACCAGGAGGATCGGCAGGCCGATGCTGAAGATGGCGTGGAAGAGGTCCACGTCGAACGCGAAGACCCAGTTGACCCCCAGGAAACGTCCGTAGAGGTCCAGGATCCCCGGTGCGCCGGCGGCGGGGTCGACCATGGTCTTGAGGGCGAGCCCCTCCTCGCAGATGCCGTAGGCGAGGCCGAGGCAGAGGGTGCTCACCCAGCCGTTCCTCCAGCGGAGCGAGAGCTCGCGGATGAGCAGGGACCCCGCGCCGTAGAACCCGAGGAGCCCCACGAGGGCGATGGGTGAGAGGAGGTTCCGCCACGGGGTCGAACCCGTCAGCACTTCCGCGAAGGAGATCGAGAGAGCGACGAGCAGGACCCTCGCCCGCCAAAGCTCGCTCCTAGAGGGCCCGGGGGCTCCCACCGCCGAGGTCGGCGCCCCGGGCGGCATCGGCGGTGGAGGTGGCGGGGGACCGACCGACACGCGCGCGGAGGGAGAAGGCCGCTTTGTCATGAGCTTCGCGGTGCCTTCTCGCGAGGAGGCCCCCGCCAAGGCGGCTCGAGCGTCCCGTCACGGAGGGTTCAAACGGCGTGGCGTGACTGCTGGGCTCTCAGCGTTGGGCGCATCAGAGCGAGGGCGAGTCGGGGTCTTGGAGGTAGAGGACGCGCCTGGAGGGCGGACCATCGGTCGGAGGCCCGAGGGAGGTCGCTCCTCCCCCCGGGAGACCTCCGGGGTCTGGAAGCGTCTCATGGCCTACTCCCACCACCCGCTCTTCGACCTCGGGATGACGCTGCTCATCATCGTCGCCTTGCTCGGGAGCTTCTACGCCTACACCGAGAACTGGCCGCCGCTCGTGGTGGTGGAGTCCTCGAGCATGCAGCACGGGTCCGGGGACGTGCTGGGCGTGATCAACGCGGGCGACCTCGTCCTCGTGAAGCGCGTGGAGGTCCCCTCCCAGGTCACGACCTACGCCCAGGGGGAAGCGAGCGGCATGTCGAGCTATGGAGAGTACGGCAACGTCATCCTCTACGCCCCGAACGGCGACCGCTCGACCACGCCGGTGATCCACCGGGCGATCCTCTGGCTCGAGTGGAACTCGACCTATCGGAAGTTCGTCGTTCCCTCCCTATCGGACCTCTCCTGTCACGCGGGCTACCTCTGGTTCCCGGGGGGGAACTCCTCGGGAGAGGGCTACTGCCCGGCTTCGCCCTCGTCGCTGATCACGGGCTACCTCGAGCTCCTCCACGTGGGCTGGCAGTCGGTCAAGGTCCAGATCGACCTGCGATTGCTCGAGAACGACTCCGGTCACTCGGGCTTCCTCACGATGGGGGACAACAACTTCGGCGGAGGCCTCGGGGACTTCGACCAGAGCGGCGCCTGCCTCGCCGGGATCTCCTGCCTGGTCGAGCCCGGGTGGGTCGAGGGCATCGCCCAAGGGATGATCCCATGGGTCGGTTCGTTGAAGCTCCTCTTCACCCCGGACGCGCAGAACGTCCCCGCGGGGTCGTGGGACGGCCTGGTCCTGGTGGTCCTGGTCCTGCTGGTGATGGTGGGCTTCGGACCCCGGCTCTTCGAGCGCCGCCGTCCTCCCCGAGCCCGGGGTCATCCCAAGGCCCCGGAGCATTGGATCGATCCGGAGGACGAGGAGGAGGGCGCGGGTGACGACGGCCCCCCCGAGCCGGCTCCGGAAGGCCTGGAACGGGACGCTGCGCAGGGAAGCGAGGGCGGAGGGCACCGTCCCATCTAAGAGGTCCCTCTGCGCCTCCACCGAGCCCTTCATAGGGCTCGAGCCTCGGTGTAGGACCAGGGTGTCCACGTGCGGGTCGCCTTCATCCTCTGGGGGAACCGGGTCTTCAGCCCCGGGATGAGGGCCTCCCTGGACCTCGCCGCCGCCCTGGGGGCCCTGGGGTCGAAGGCGAGCGCCGTGCTCGTCCAGAGCAGCGAGGAGGTCGCGCGCGAGGCGAGGCGAAGGCTGGGAGACGCGGAAGTGCGCTCCTGTGGGGACCTCTCCGAGGTCCCCGAAGCGGTCCGCGCCCTGGGGCCCGACGTCGTCTACTCGAAGGACCATGTGGACAGCCTGCAGGTCCTCTCCGAGATCCGCTCCGAGAACCGCGCCAAGGCGGTCACCTTCACCTCGGGCTTCTACCACCTGGAGATGCTGCAGGGGAGGAGCGGGCTCAGTCGCTACCTCGCCTATCCCTGGATCACCCGGCGCTACCAGCGTCTGCTGCGCTCGATGGACGGGGTCGTCGCGATCAGCTACTACTGCGAGATGCTCCTCGAGCTCCTCTACGGGATCCGACCGCTGGGCGTGGTCTATCCCAGCATCGACTCGACGCTCTACCGTCCCCCCGCCCCTCCGGGCGAGCGTTCGGGGGTCCTGGTCTTCGTGGGCCCGGAGGGGAACCGCCCCCTCTCGAGCTTCCTGCCGGTCCTCGAGGGCCTCCCGGCCGCGGCCGGTCCGGTCCACCTCTTCGGGGACGTGGACGCGACCCAGCACCTCTACCAGCGCCTGGGGAAGGCGCGCTCGAGGAGACACGTGGACCTCACGGAAGCGGAGCTCGTGAAGCTCTACGGCCGCGTCCGGGCGACCTACATCACCTCGGAGTGGGAGGGGTTCGGCCTCGTGGGGCCGGAGTCGCTCCTGTGCGGGACCCCCGTCGTCGCGGAGGTGGCCCAGCCCTGGATGGTGATCACGGGAGAGTCGGACGCGGTCCGGATCGGTCGATCGATGAAGGAGCTCGTCGGTTTCCTCACCGGGGCTCCCAGGGAGTCCCCCTCCCTCCCGCTCCTGCGACAGCACCTCTCCGAGGCGCTCTCTCCCCAGGTCTGCGCCGTGCGGTTCGAGCGCGCCCTGTCGATGCTCTAGCCGCTCTCCGTGTCGACGCACGATCGCTCGACCGAGGTCCCGAGCGGTTCCTGAGGCGCGCCGCGGGCCCCCGGAACGAGTTTAAGAGACCCCTACCCTGTCGAGCCTTCGTCCCGACCCTTCCGGGAGCGAAGGGACGGTCCCGGCGAGGACCTCGGGCGAAGGTGCAGGGATGTCGAAGGTCCTGGTGACGGGCGGGGCGGGCTTCATCGGGGGCCATCTGGTCGATGCCCTCGTCGCTCGGGGAGAGGAGGTCCATGTCCTGGACCCGTTGCTGCCCCAGGTCCATCCCCAGAGGCCGGACTACCTCAACCCGAAGGCCCACTACCTGACCGCGAGCGTCGGCGACACGAAGGCCCTGGACCGGGTCCTGCCCGGGACCGACACCATCGTCCACCTGGGGGCGGCCGTGGGCACGGCGCAGAGCATGTACCAGGTCGACTCCTTCGTGCGGGCGAACACGCTCGCCACGGCGACGTTCCTCCAGAGCCTCCTCGACCGCAAAGCGAAGCTCGAGCGGTTCGTCGTCGCCTCGTCCAACACGCTTTACGGGGAGGGACGGCACCGCTGCCCGAAGTGCGGCCCAGTCGCGCCCGGGCTGCGATCGGAAGCGCAGCTCGAGCGGCACGACTGGGAGGTGCATTGTCCCTCCTGCGGGTCCGTCTGCGCTCCCGCCCCCACCGAGGAGGACAAGCCGCTCGACCCCAGCACGGTCTACGCGGTCACGAAGTACGACGAGGAGCGGCTGGTGCTCCTGCTCGGACGGGCCTATGGGCTCCCCGCCGTCGCCTGCCGTCTGTTCAACACCTACGGGCCCCGCCAGGCGTTGAGCAATCCGTACACCGGCCTCGCCGCGATCTTCCTCTCCCAGATCCGTCACGGTCACCGCCCGATCGTCTACGAGGACGGGGAGCAGACCCGGGACTTCGTCTCCGTCCACGACGTGGTCGATGGACTGCTCCTCGCGATGGAGCGGCCGAGGGCGGTTGGCCAGGCGATCAACATCGCGACGGGACGGGGGACCTCGGTGAAGGAGGTGGCCCGCCTACTGATGAAGCTCGAGGGGAAGGACCTGGGGCTGGAGCTCCCCGACCGTTTCCGTCCCGGGGACGTCCGTCACTGCACGGCGGACATCTCCCGCGCAAGGTCCCTCTTGGGGTACGAGCCCAAGGTGACCTTGGAGAAGGGGCTCGAGGAGCTCCACGCCTGGAGCCGCGACCGCCCCTCGGAGGACCACGTGCGCCAGGCCCACCAGGAGCTCGCTGTGCATGGCATCCTCAAGGGGTGAGCGAGCCCTCCCGAACGAGAGCGATTGACGACGAGGTCCGGTAGGGGTTTCGAGGTGCCCACATGGGGATAGGGGCGGCCACGGCATCGGAGGGGCACCGGCCCCGGCTCACCGTGATCCGGGGGACCCAGCTCGCGAACCTATCGGAGCTCCAGATCTACGCGCACCTCAAGGACCACGGGTTCGACCCGGAGCTGCTCGGGGCGCGCCGGACCAACTACACCGATGCGGAGGTCCCCATGCCGGTCCGGCGCTTACCGGTCCCGCCCATCGCCGGCCGGATCAGCCGCACGGCGGCCGGGGGGTTCCTCATCGGCCAGGTCTCCCCCTACCGGTACTTCCACGAGTACCTGGTCGGCTTCGACAAGGCGGTCCGGGGGTCGGACATCCTCTTCCCGGTCGACTTCGGGCACCCGACCAGCTTCCAATGCCTCAAGCACCGGCCCCGGGCGAAGGTCGTCGTGCAGGTCTGGGAGAACATCCCGTTCAACTGGCCGGAGGACCGTCCCCTCGCGCAGCACTATCGAGCCGTGCTGGAGCGGGCGGACCTCTTCGTCCCGTTCTCCAAGAGCGCGGAACGATGCTTGCGCCTCATGGGCGTGCCCTCAGAGAAGAGGGAACTGGTCTACTGTGGCGTGGACACCCGGGCCTTCCGGCCACCCACCCTCGCCGAGCGCGCGCGGGGGCGCACCGCCCTGGGCGCCGCCCCGCAGGAGGTCGTGGTGACCTTCGTGGGCCGCCTAGGCTTCTTCAAAGGCGTCTACACGATGCTCGAGTCGCTCGTGGACATGGACCCCCGGGTCCGCCTCCACGTCGTGGGCGTCGGCGAGGACCGCAAGGTCGCCCGTCGTGCGCGCGACCTCGGGGTCAGCTCGCGCGTTCGGTTCTGGGGACGGGTCCCCCATGGGGAACTGCAGGAGAAGGTCCTCTGGGGGACCGACCTGCTGCTCGCCCCTTCGATCCCGACGGACCAGTGGCGGGAGCAGTTCAACCAGTTCATCGTGGAAGGGATGGCGACGGGCCGTCCTGCCGTGGCCTCGCGCAGCGGGGCCCTGCCCGAGGTCGTCCAGGAGGGGGTCACGGGCCTCCTCTTCGCGCCGGACGACCCGGAAGGGCTCTCCCACGCCGTGGACCGCCTCGTCGCGGACCCTGCGCTGCGGGACCGCATGGGAGAGGCCGGGCGCAAGCGCGTCGAGGAACTCTTCGACGCGAGGAAGAACTCCGAAGCGCTGGCTCGGGTCCTCAGGACGCGCCTCGGCGCGGGGGAGAAGTGAGCCCGATCCGAGGCGGCGCCGGGGCCTCCTCTGGAGCCCGTCACGGCGCTCCCTCTGGCCGTTGCTTGGCCATCGCCGCCTCCCGGGGCACCTTCCGACCGTCCGTGGAGCCCCGCCCGTGAAGATCGGTGTGCTCTTCCACGCCCATCCCTCGAACGCGCAGTGGAGCCACACCCGCTTCCTTCGTGCGGTGGGGAAGGAGCTGGTCCAACGGGGGGACACCTTCGTCGCCTTCGTCCCCACAGCTTCGGGCGGCGCCCCCTCCCGATGGGAGGGGATCGACGTGGTCCCCATCCCCTTCCGCTTCGAGGGGAGGAACTCGCGCCTCGCCGAACTGCAGTACCCGCGAAGGGTGGCTCAAGAGCTCGACAGGTCCTTCGATGCGGTGGTCCAGACCGCGGACCTGGGAGGGGCGGCGCTCTTCTCCCGCGCCCGGGCGCTGGGGGTGCTCGGCGTGGACTGGTTCCAGGGCGTAGCTCCCCTCTTCTTGACCCACGTGCGTCGGGACTCGTTGCGAGGGAAGCTGGGGCTCGCTGCCGAGCGGTTCTGGCTGCCCAGGTTCGAGGCCCGTCACGCCCGGAGGGCCGACCTCATCCTTGCACCTTCCCGCCGCAACGCGGAGCACCTCCAACGGTACTACGGCATCCCTTCCTCGAAGGTACGCGTCCTCCCGAACGGCTTCGACCCGGTCCCCCCGGTGACCCCCCAGGAGCGAGCGGACGCCCGCCGGGCGCTGGGGCTCGAAGAGGGGCGCTCCTACGCCTCGTTCGTCGGGATCGACTGGTACCGAAAGGGGTTGGACGTCCTCCGGGAGAGCGTCCGGTTGCTCCAGGAGCGCGGGGTCCCCTGGACGATCCTCAACGTGGGGAACGTCCAGGGCAAGGGCCCCTTGGAGATCGGGTACGGCTGGTGCGACGGCGAAGCCAAACGGAGGGTCCTCGCGGCCTCCGACGCGTTCGTATTTCCCACCCGGTACGAAGGCTCGCCGCTGCCGGTGCCGGAGGCGGCGGGCCTCGGTCTGCCGATCGTGACCACCCCAGACGCTTCGGTGGACCAGGGGAAGCCCGGCGAGGACTTCCTCGAGGTGCCGACCGGGGACGCGAAGGCGCTCGCGGACGCGATGGAGTGGATCGCCCGCCACCCCGCGCAGGCCCGGGAGATGGCCGAGCGCTGTCACCGGACCTTCCTTGCCTGGACCTGGGAGGAGGAAGCGCTCGCCCTGCGGAGGTTCCTCACCGAGGGAAAGGCGGCGCTCTCCCGAGCGGACGCGAAAGCGGGGCCCTGAGCCCCTCCGCGCGTCGCTCCCCTACAGGAAGGGGGCGTTCCCGGCGACCGTGACCGTCTCCGAGGTCCACGTGTAGATGCAGAAGTCGTAGGGGTTGCCATTGCCGGTGAAGCTGCCGGACCCGCCCGAACCGCTGTGGCTGTACAGGGTGTTCCCGTTCGTGTCCTTCACGGTGAAGAGCACGCTCGAGCCGTCCGCGGTGTTCCAGTGGAACTGGACCGCGACCCCCTGGTCGAAGCTCCTCGACCCGCAGGAGACCGAGGTAACGCTACCGGGGTCGCTCACGTTGAACTGGAACGGGAGGGGAACGAAGAGGACCGCCACCACGATCACCACCACGACGACCACGGCGACGGCTCCCGCGCGCGCACGGTGCCCCCTCCCGGGTGCACCCGTTCGGCCCCCCGTTCCTCCCACGTCCGGGCGAAGTCGCAAGGCTACATCTCCTCTTGGGGGGGGGGCGGCGCCTCACCTGCCCATCCCGCTTCCCGTCTCCCCCGTCCCTCCTATATCATCGGGTTCCTGCGGGAACGGGTCGCTCGAGATGCCCCGCGTGGTCGTTCTGGGATTGGACTCGGTCCCTCCGGAACTCCTGTTCCAGCGCTTCCGACCTCAGATGCCGAACCTCTCGAAGCTCTTGGACCGCTCGATCTTCGGCGCTCTGCGCACGTGCGAACCTCCGATCACGGTGCCGGCCTGGGCGGTCCTCTTCAGCGGGGTCGACCCGGGCACGCTCGGGGTCTACGGGTTCCGTCACCGTCGAGCCGGGACCTACTTCGACCAGTACACCCCCACGCCCTCGACGCTCCAGACCGCTCCCATCTGGGACATGCTCTCGCGACGGGGCAAGCGGGTCGCGGTCCTGGGCATGCCGCCCGGCTACCCACCTCCCGCGGTCAACGGGGTCTACGTCTCCGACTTCCTCACCCCCGACGGGGCGCCGGACCCGGTCTATCCCCCGAGCCTCAAGCCCGAGCTCGAGAAGGTCGCCGGGGGACCCTTCGTCTTCGACGTGGAGTTCCGCCACGACGCTCGGGAGAAGCTCTTCGAGGAGCTGCTCGCGATGACCACGCAGCGCTGGGCCATCGCTCGTGATGTCTACCGCCGGGGCCCGTGGGACCTCTTCGCCCTCCACGACATCGGTCCCGACCGCTTCCACCACGCGTTCTGGAAGTACTCCGACCGCAGCCATCCCCGCCACGACCCGAAGGGGCCCTTCCTCGACATCGGGGAGCGCTACTACGCCCGGCTCGACCAGGAGATCGGGAGGTTCATCGAGCTCCTCGACCCGGGTTCCGTCGTCCTCGTCGCGAGCGACCACGGCTCGAAGGCGATGGATGGCTGCTTTTGCATCAACGAGTGGCTCCTCGACCAGGGCCTGCTCCGGCTCAAGGGGCACGCGCCGCCCCCCGGAACGCCGATCGAGAAGTGCGAGGTCCACTGGAAGAAGACCAAGGTGTGGGGCGCCGGCGGCTACTACGCCCGGCTCTTCTTCAACATCAAGGGGCGCGAGCCCGAAGGGCGGTTGAGGCCCGACGAGGTGCCCGCGCTCCTCTCGCGCCTGGAGCGCGAGCTTTCCTCCGTCCGCCGGCCCGACGGACGACCGCTCGGGGTCCGCCTCACCCGCCCGGCGCAGGCCTACCGCAGCGTCCGGGGGGACGCTCCGGACCTCATGGCCTACTTCGGCGACCTCTCCTGGCGGTCGGCCGGGACGGTGGGGCATGGCCGGCTCTTCCTGGAGGAGAACGACACCGGTCCGGACGACGCGGTGCACGGCTGGGACGGGGTCTATGCGATCTCCGACCCGCGCCGCCCGATCACCGGAGGACGGCCCGGCCCCAGGGAGGACATCCTGAACGTCGCTCCGAGCTTGCTCGAGCTCCTGGGAGAGTCGCCCCCGAGCTTTATGCAGGGCAGGCCCATTGCAGGGTGGCTTCCTTGACGTCGCACGACTCCTTCGCGGGCCATCCCTCAGCGGTCCCCCCACCGGCGCCCAACGGCCATTCCGGCTTCGTGCTCTGGATGGAAGGGCTCTCCGGGGCCGGTAAGTCGACGCTTTCGAAGCACCTCGCGAACCG
Source organism: Thermoplasmata archaeon (assembly GCA_027306505.1). Classification (GTDB taxonomy): domain Archaea; phylum Thermoplasmatota; class Thermoplasmata; order Lutacidiplasmatales; family UBA184; genus JAKAAX01. The sequence goes on from DAHUZP010000017.1 coordinate 32,284, forward strand.
CCTCACGGCTCTCGGTTGGAGGGTGGAGATCCTGGACGGGGACGAGGTCCGCAGGGGGCTCTCGCCCGAGCTCGGGTTCACCCGCAAGGACCGAGAGACCCACGCGCACCGCGTGAGCTACGTGGCCCGCGTGCTGTCCCGGAACGGGGTCGCGGTCCTGGTCGCGCTCATCACGCCCTACGAGACGTCCCGCAAGGCCGCGCGCGCTTCCATCGGGGAGCGGTTCACGGAAGTGTACGTCCGGGCCCCCCTGGAGGTCTGCCAGGAGCGCGACGTGAAGGGGCTCTACAAGGGGCAGAAGGCGGGGCAGGTCAAGCAGATGACCGGGGTCGATGACCCCTTCGAGGAGCCCAGCGCCCCCGATCTCATCGTAGACACCGCGAACACGCACGTCGACCAGTGCGTGGAGAGCATCCTCCAGCACGCCCGATCTAAGGGGTTCCTCCCCCACTGAGCTCGCCGGGGGCCTTCCGAGCGCGGCCCGGGACCTCAGCGCCTCCGCCAGGGAAGCTCGATCGAGGGGTACCGGGGGACGGTCTCGTCCCTGAGGCAGCTCAGGAGTACTTCCAGTGGAGGATCTCCACGACGAAGGCGGCGATGAGGCCCATCGCCACAACGACCTCCGGGGGGATCTTGAGTGACTTGGTCTCCTCCATGTCGTAGTACTGGATGAGACCGGCCGCGGACTGGAAACCGCGGTTCTTGTTGTCCGCCATCGGCACCCCAGGGTCACTCGGGGTAGAAAAGGATAACGTCGGGAAGTCGTTCGCTTGGCCCTCGCGGGGCTGAGGTCAGGGGGAGACCTCGCGATCCCTCCCTTAGGGGGCCCTCCCCGACCCTGCCGCGGTGCCCAGGAAGGGGTCCGAGGGTCTGCTGGCGCTCTCGGGTCGGCTCTCCCAGGCAAGGGCCCACGCGACGCGGGCGGCCCGAGCGACGCTGGTGGCGGTCTGGTAGGGTGCCCTGCCTAGAGCGGGGGGCCTGAATATCCGCGAATTTAGGGGAGAGCTTCATAAACCCCGGTCCAGGTCGGCTCTTTGATGCACGCAACAATTCCCTCGCCGGCCACTCTGACCTCTGAGCATCCGCACCAGGATGTGCTCCCTCGCCTCGGTCGCCTTCTGACCGGGAGCCTGCTCCTCTTCGTCGTCGCGCTCATGGTGGCACCGGCGGGTGCGCTCTCCACGGGCCACTCGGGGGCCTCTGGGGCCCTTCCGTACCCCACGTCCCACTCAGCTTCCGCCCCCACCTCCCTCTCCCAGCCCGTCTCCCACCGGCTGACCCCCACCCGGGGCGGTTACGGAGCGCCGAGCCGCGTCATCGCCCTCGGTGTACCCACCACCTCCCTCAACGTTGGAGGAGGAAAGGCCGCGCTGGGCGTCGAGCCCGCAGGCGGGGGCGTCCCTAGTTCCTCTCTCGGGGCTCCCGGTTCCCCGTCTCCCGGTGCTTCCAACGTTCCCTCTTCTCTCGGTCCTGGGAGTAACCCTCGGACCGCGACCAAGGCATCGTATTCCTGGGCCGGGATCAACAGCCTGGCCAGTGCCTGGGTGCCTCCGGACCCTGTCGTCGCCGTGGGACCCACCTTCGTGATGCAGGTGGTCAACGCGAACTACGAGTTCTGGACGAAGAACGGCAGCAGCTCGTACGGACCCTACGCCCTCACGACCTTCCTCCCTTCGGGGAACTCGAAGCTGGGGGACGTCCAAGTGCTCTACGACAACATGACCCAGCGATGGTTCATGACCGTGGACGACTTCACCTACGGGACGGTCTGGATCTGCACATCGACCTCCTCGGACCCTACCGGCACCTGGTACCTGCTGAACCTGAGCGTCGCCCCGTCGGGGGACTACCTCGACCGCCCCATCCTGGGCGTGAGCGACTACGTCATCGGCCTTGGGGGCAACGTATGGACGAACGGGGGCGCGTTCGTGGAGGCCGAGTGGCTCGTCGTCAACAAGACGATGTTGGAGAACAACGCGGGGTACTACTACTGGCTCTGGACCAACGCGGGCTTCTATGCGGTCCACCCCGTTGACGACTGGACGAACGCCGCGGCGGGCACGCCGGGCACCCAGTACTTCGTGAGCACGAACTCGGGTTCCACGCCTATCTGGCTCGGTCTTGAGACCGGAGGCGCAACGGCCAACCCCGCCTCGCTCACCTCGACCAACTACGCCCACACCGCCCTCACCGCTCCCCCGGACGCGTTGCAACCGGGGACGAACGCCCCCTACGTATCGGTCGCGCTGAGCGGCGCCCAAGAGATGAACGCGGTCTGGCAGAAAGGGGTCCTCTGGTTCGACTTCGATATTGGATGCACCCCCACGGGCGACACCCAGCCGCGGTCCTGTGTCGAGTACATCGAGTTCAGCACGACGACCGACACGATCCTCAACGACGTGACCATGTCCGCTGTCGGCTCCTACGTTTACTACCCTGCGATCGCGACGGACTGGTTCGGCGATGCGGCCGTCGCGGTGGGGTACTCGTCGACGTCCGTCTATCCTGGGCTGACCGTCATGGGTCGCAACTACACCTACACCACCAACGGTGATGAGTTCTGGCTGTATGCCGCGTACGGTAACTCCCAGGACGCCTACGGCTCGTGCACCGCGGCCCCCAGCGTCTGTCGATACGGGGACTACTTCGGCGCAGCGGCGGACCCCAGCGACCCCGGCCTCATCTGGATCGAGGGCGAGTACGAGAAGACCGGAGCGATCTGGTCGACGTACATCGCAAGTATACGGGTCTCCCCGGAGAACGTACCTGCGGCCTTCTGGAACGTCTCCGCGCCCCAGATCGACCTGGGTCAGAACCTGATGCTCAACCTGAGCGACGCGAACACGCAATGCGAGGGAACCCAGGCGCGCAACTGCAACACGGAGTTCCAGTGGGGCGATGGCACCTCGTACTCGAACCTGTGCAACGGCGGCGTCCTCGGCTGGGGCGGCCTCAGCTCTTGGTACAATGTCTGGGATGCGAGCCACCTCTACGGCGCGACCGGCAACTACACCGTGGGGGGACCGAACTCCTACATCGACGCGTTCTCGCTCAACCCCTGCAGTGCTGGTACCCCCGGGTTCCAAGGGGAAGCCTCGATCCCCGAGCTCGCGGTCCGGGTCCACCGGGACCCGACCCTGAGCCCCCTCATCCCCAGCACGCTCTCCCTGGACGTGGGACAGTCCCTCACGGTCCCCACCCCGACCATGTATGGAGGCACGCCCCCGGTCAAGAGCACCAGCTGGACCCAGTCCTCGGGCAACTTTGGTTGCTCCTTGGTGGCGGGGGGAGCCTCCTGCACACCGACCGCTGCGGGGACCTACACCCTGTCGGTCCTGATGCAGGACTCGGCCGGCATGTATGCCCCCCTCGACACCACGGCTACGGTCACGGTCTACGCGACGCCCACCGGGTCCCTCGCCTGGAGCCCCACCGCGATCGACCTCGGCCAGACCTCGACCATCACGGTGTCACCGTCCGGCGGCAGCGGAGGGAACAGCTACGCGTGGAGCCAGTCCTCGACGAACCTGGGCTGCGCCTTCGCCAACGGCCCTAGCGCGGTGTGCACGCCCACCACGGCCGGCTCCTACACCGCGAGCGTCGTCATCACCGATTCCAACAGCGGCAGCAGCGGCACGCTCACCAGCGCCGCGTTGACCGTGGACGCTGCGCTCGCGACGACCACCCCCTCACCATCCCCTGCCTCCGTCGACGTCGGCCAGACCGTGACCTTCTCCACCACCGCGTCGGGCGGCTCGGGGATCTACACGTCCTACACCTGGAGCCCCTCCGGGGCAGGGCTCGGTTGTGCCGCGTCGACCACGGCCACGATATCGTGCACGCCCACCGTCGCCGGCTCCTACACCATCTCGGTGACCGTGAGGGACTCGAACAGCGGGACCGTCACGGCGACCTCGGCCTCCTACACCGTCTACGGTCTCCCCACGATCGCGGCCCCTACCGCGAACCTGACCTCGGCGGACGTCGGTCAGGCCGTGACCTTCACCGCGACCGCGAGCGGAGGCTCCGGCGGGTTCACCTACTCCTGGTCCGGCCTGCCCGCCGGCTGCACCGGGGGCACGGCGGCGACCGTGAGCTGCACCGTCTCCACGGCCCTGACCGCTTCGGTCACGGTCTCCGCGACGGACTCCAATGGGGTGTCCACGGGGGCGAGCTCGGCGCTCTCCTTCGTCGTCCACCCGGACCCCACCGCGACCACCCCGACCGCGACCCCGTCGAGCGTTGAGGTGGGCCAGACCGTCTCCTTCGCGACCACCGCCTCGAGCGGCAGCGGGACCTACGTCTACTCCTGGTCGGGCCTGCCCACCGGTTGCGCGCCTTCGAACGCCGACCCGCTCTCGTGCACGCCCACCGCGACGGGGACCTTCTCCGTCGGGGTGACGGTCCTCGACTCGAACCACTTCCCCTACGCGCCGTCCACCCTGAGCTTCACCGTGATCGCGGGACCCTCGGTGACGACCCCCACCGCCACCCCCGCCACCGTGGACGTCGGGCAGACGACCTCTCTCTCCGCGACGGCCTCGGGCGGTAGCGGGGGCTTCACCTACGTCTGGTCGGGGCTCCCCACGGGATGCACCGGGACGAACGCGGCCACGACCAGCTGCACGCCCACCGCCGCAGGGACGTTCCAGGTGGGGCTCAACGTGACCGACTCCTCCGGGGGAAAGGCCCCGAGCGGACTCCTCAGGTTCGTCGTCTCGGCCGCTCCCACCGTCGGGAAGCCCACGGCGACCCCCGCCTCGGTGGACGTGGGTCAGACCACCACCATCACGGCGACGGTCACCGGCGGTGCGGGCACCCTCACCTACCTCTGGACCGGGCTCCCCGCCGGATGCTCCTCGAGCAGCGCCACCCTCTCCTGCTCGCCCAGCGCGGCCGGGACCTCCTCGATCACCCTCAAGGTGACCGATGCGAACGGGGGGAGCGGGACGAGCGGAGCGCTCTCGCTCACCGTCTACGCCCTACCCACGCTGACCGCGCCCGTCGCAACCCCCGACCCGGTCCAGGTCGGAGCCTCGCTCTCGATCAGCACGATCCTTTCCGGCGGCGCGCCCTCGGACACCTACGCGTGGACCGGCCTGCCGACCGGATGTGCGAGCGCGAACGCAGCGAGCGTGTCCTGCACGCCCACGACCGCGGGCACCTTCTCCACGAAGGTCACGGTCACGGACGGTAACGGTGGCACGGCCACCTCGACCGCGACGACGATCACCGTCAACTCGGGAAGTTCCGGCGGATCCCCGACGGTTTCGGTGACGGCGAACCCCGCCTCGATCGCCCTGGGTGCCACCTCCACCCTGACGGGCCTCGTGAGCGGTGGGACCACCCCCTACGCCTACGCCTGGACCGGGCTCCCCGCCGGATGCTCCACGGCCAACAGGGCCTCGCTCTCGTGCACGCCGACCGCCGCCGGGACCTTCACCGTCACCCTCACGGTCACCGACGCCCAGGCGAAGACCGGTCAGGGGAGCGCGACCCTCACGGTCACCACGTCCAACCCGGGCGCGCCCACGGTGTCGGTCAGCGCGAACCCGACGACCGTTCCGGTCCAGAAGGCGACCACGCTCACGGGCTCGGTCACGGGCGGCACCACCCCCTACACCTACGCCTGGACGGGGCTACCCACGGGCTGCTCGAGCCAGAACGCGGCCACGCTCACCTGCACTCCGGCCGCGACCGGCACCTTCACGATCACCCTCACGGTGACGGACGGCGCCGGGAAGACCGGCCAGGGCAGCGTGACCATCACGGTCTCGAGCTCGGGCGGGGGGAACAACAACCAGACCACCTCGCCAGGGGGGAGCCTGCTCTCGAACCCACTGCTGTTCCTCGTGCTGATCGTGGCCGTGGTGGCGATCGTCGCGTTCGCCTTGCTGCTCCGCCGCAAGCGCTCCTCGTCCGCCTCCGCGCCCCCTCCCTCGGGGACCGCCGAGCCCGCGGCTGCGCCGCCGCCACCCCCGGGCGGCCCCGAGACCCCTCCTCCCCCGCCGCCCCCGTCGTGAGACGCGGGAAGCCGACCGTCGCCGCCCCCCCCAAGGGCCTCGCCCCTGGGGGTGCGGGGCCTAGTGACCGGAGGACCGGGAGTGCGTGCGGGAGGCGGGCCCTTCGATCGGGCCCGTCTCGAGCCGCTCCTCGAGCGTGCGCACCCGCGCCCGCTCCTGCTGGAGCGACGTCCGGGACCTCTCCAGGGCCCGGGTGAGCAGCCTGCGGTCGCGGGACACCTCGGCCCAGGAGCTGCCGCCCGAGGTCCTTCGGCGTTCCGGCTCCTGGTGGGAAGCGGGTGGGGCCCACGAGCGCTCTCGCAGCTCGGGGAACGCGCTTGACCACTCCGCACGGGAGAGCTCGCTCCACGCGCGCGGGTCCTGCTCTCGCTCCAGGAGGAACCGGGCCACCCGGCGGTGGGCCTCCCGGAAGGGGACGCCCGCCCGCACGAGCTCGTCCGCGAGCTCGACGCTCGCAGTGGGGGAGGAGCGCGCCTCGCTCCCGGTGGAAGGGTGGAAGCGGGCGGTGCGGACCATGGGCTCGAGGACGCGCAGCGCCCGGAGGGCCCTGCGCACCCCCTCGAAGAGGAGCGGCTTCAGGGTCTGAAGGTCACGGTTGTAGGCGAGGGGGAGTCCCTTCAGCGTCACGAGGTGGGCGACCCCAAGGCCGGTGAGCGGACCGGACTCCGCCCGCAGGAGTTCCGCGAGGTCCGGGTTGCGCTTGTGCGGCATGAGGCTCGAGGTCGTGACGAAGGCGTCGTCGAGCCGCAGACGGGCGAACTGGGGCGTCGACCAGAGCACCCACTCCTCGGCGAGGGAGGAGAGGTGGACGCCGAGGAGCGCGATCGCCGCCAGCGTCTCGGCGGCGCTGTCCCGGTCCGAGACGGCGTCCATCGCGTTGGGGTGAGGCTCCCGGAACCCCAGGGCGCGAGCGGTGTAGGCGCGGTCCAGCGGGAGCGAGCTCCCCGCGAGGGCGCCGGAGCCCAGGGGGCAGAAGACCATGGAGGCTCGGACCTGGCGCAGCCGGGCCGCATCGCGCGCGAGGCGCCGGGCGTGCACCTGGAGGATCTGGGCGAGGTAGACCCGCTGGGCGTCCTGCAGGTGCGTCATCGCCGGCACCACGTAGCGGCCCTGCGGTCCTCCCGCCTGGGCGAGGAGGGCCCGGGAGGACCCCAGGCAGCGCTCCTCGAGCTCCATCAACGCGTCGCGCAGGTAGAGCGCGAGGTCGGTCGCCACCTGGTCGTTCCGGCTACGGCCGGTCGGCAGGCGGGCCCCAACGTCCCCCAGACGGGAGGTGAGGGCGGACTCCACGTTCATGTGGACGTCCTCGAGGGCGGCGTCGAGCGAGAAGGTGCCCTTCTCGGCCTCGCGACGCAGCCGGACCAGTTCGCGGACCAGCGCCCGCCCGGCAGAGAGCGGCAGCAACCCCTGGCGGGTCAGCATCCGGGCGTGCGCCAAGCTCCCGAGCAGGTCGAAGGGGAGGAGGACCCGGTCCTCCTCCACCGACGACCCGAAGGCGGCCGCCTCAGGGTGGGGTGGGCGGCGAAACCTTTCCCGCAGCAGGTTCGGTCTCCCTTTCCGCGTCGTGGCTGAGCGCATCCCTCCGGCGGGCATAGGCCAGGCGGTTGGCTAGACCGAAGAGGTGGATGAAGCCCTCGGCCGCCTCCTGCCGGAAGGTCGAGCCCCGGTCGTAGGTCGCGAGCTCGCGGCTGAGCAGCGAGTAGGGAGAGCGGCGCCCGATGACCCGGCAGGAGCCCTGGAAGAGCCGGAGCTGGACCTCCCCGGTGACGGTCTCCTGGGTGCTCGCGACGAAGGCGCTCAGCGCCTCGCGCAGCGGGCTGTACCAGAGCCCTTCGTAGACGGTGTCGGAGAAGCGGCGCTCCACGGAGGACTTGAAGTTGAGCAGGTCGCGGGGCAGGACGAGCGACTCCAGCGCCTGGTGGGCCTGCACCAGGGTGATCGCGGCGGGGCACTCGTAGGTCTCCCGGGACTTGATCCCCACCACGCGGTCCTCCACGTGGTCGATACGCCCGATGCCGTGGGCCCCCGCGACCCCGTTGAGCTCCCGGACGAGCTCGACCGGCTCGAGCGGGCGGCCGTTGAGGTGCGTCGGGAGGCCGCGGGAGAAGGTGACCGTGATCTCCTCGGCCGACCGTGGCCAGCTCTCCGGGTGCCCGGTCCACTGGAAGACCTCCTCCGGGGGGGCGGACCCGGGGTCCTCGAGCTTACCGCCCTCGATGGAGCGGCCCCATAGGTTCTCGTCGACGGAGTAGGGGGACTCCGGCTTCACGTGGATGCGGAGACCGTGCGCCTTGGCGTAGGCGATCTCGTCGGTCCGGTTCATGTTCCACTCCCGGACCGGGGCGATGATCGAGAGGTGCGGGGCGAGGGTCTGGACCCCCACGTCGAACCGCACCTGGTCGTTCCCTTTCCCGGTGCAGCCGTGCGCGACGGCGTCCGCCCCCAGGCGGAGGGCGGCGGAGACCAGTTCCCGGACGATGAGCGGGCGGGCGAGGGCGGTGGAGAGCGGGTAGACGCCCTGGTAGAGACAGTTCGCCTGGAGCGCGGGGAAGACGAACTCCTCGGCGAAGGTCTCCTTCGCGTCCACCAGGAGCGCGCCGCGCGCCCCGTTGACCGGAGCGCGCTCCACGGCGTCCGAAAGCTCCCCTTCCTGGCCCACGTCGACGGTGAGCGTCGTCACTTCGGCGCCGTAGTGTTCCTTGATCCAGGGGATCGCGACGGACGTATCGAGCCCTCCGGAGTAGGCGAGTACCACGTGCTTGAGCTTCCCGGCCATGTTCCTTTCCTTCCTGTTCTAGGTGCCTCTCGACCCGGTGAGGGTGCGGAGGAGCGTGAGGTCGTCCGGGCCCGGGGCCGAGCGACCGCGGGAGGCGGAGCGACGGGAGGAGGAGGGGGAGGCGGGGGAGGAAGGGGAGGAAGGGGAGGAAGGGCCCGGAGACCCGGGGCCCGGCGAGGGGGGGCGCCTCGGCGAGAAGGGCGGCCCCTGAGGGGGGAGCTGAGGCAGGCCGCTCGCCGTCGAGGCCGGAGCGCTGCGAGGGGCGCGCTGCTCGGCACGGAACCAGGTGCCTCCCGAGAGGCTCCTCGATCCCCGGGGCGGGAGCGCGCCGATCCAGACGCCGTGGGCGCCTTGCTCGAGCACCCGGAGCGCGGCCTCCACCTTGGGGACCATCCCGCCGTGGACCGTGCGCTCCTCGATGAGGTCGCGAGCGCGCGCGGGGGTGAGGCGGGCCAAGACCTCCCCTTGAGGGCCGAGGACCCCGGGAACGTCGGTGAAGAGGACCAGGTCCCCTCCCAGGGCCTCAGCGAGGCCGGAAGCGAAGAGGTCCGCGTTCACGTTGAGGACCCCTCCCCGGCCATCGGAAGCGAGAGGCGCGAAGACCGGGACCTTCCAGACGCGGTGGAGGTCGCGCACGAGCTGGGGGTCGACCTCCGAGGGCTCCCCCACGAGCCCGAGCACGCCGTTCTTCACGTCGTGGGCGACCACGCAGCCGGCGGAGACTCCCGTGAGGCCCACCGCGCGCACGCCCGCGAGGTTGAGCGCGCTCACGAGCCGAAGGTTCACGGGGCCGGCGAGGACCCCCTCGACGACCGGCAGGACCTCGGGGGTGGTGACCCGCTGGCCCTCGACCTTGAGCGTCGGGATCCCCAGGCGCTCCGCCAGGTCGGAGACCTCCTCCCCTCCGCCGTGGACGATGACGAGGGGCGTCCCCTCGCGGACGGTCTCTGCGGCCCAGGCGACGAAGTCCTCGAGCCCCTGGCCCGAGCGGAGCTCCCGGCCTCCCACCTTCGCGACGACCGGCGGCCGGCGCGGGGGCGAGCCGAGGCGAGGGAGGGCACCTTCGGCGCTGGAGGGGTGACGGGGGGTTCCCGAGATGGACACGAGGGGCTCCTAGGTGCGGTACTGGGCGTTGATCTGGACGTAGCCGTAGGAGAGGTCGCAGCCCCAGGCCGTCGCGCGGGCCGGGCCCTGGCCGAGCCGGACGTCGAGGACGACCTCGTCAAGCCGTTGCAGCACCCCGTGCAGTCGGTGGCCCTGGCCGTTGTCGAGCCCGGGGGCGGGGGTGCCGCGGACGATGAGAGGCCAGGAACGGTGACCGTCGACGAGCTGGACCTCGAGGTCCCCGGTGTCGAAGTTCGCCCCGGAGTAGCCGAGGGCGCAGGCGATGCGGCCCACGTTGGGGTCGGCGCCGAAGAGCGCGGTTTTGACCAGGAGCGAGCGGGCGACCGCCTTCGCGGCCTGACGGGCCTCCTCCAGGTCGTCCGCGCCGTGGACGTTCACGGTGAGCAGCTTCGTCGCGCCCTCCCCGTCGCGCGCGACCGACCGGGCGAGGTGCTCCAGGACGTATCCGACCCCCCGGGCGAGGGCCGGGTCGTCGTCCGCGAGGGCCCCGCCGCTAGCGCCGTTCGCGAAGGCCAGTACCGTGTCGTTGGTCGACGTGTCGCCGTCAACGCTGATCATGTTGAACGTCCGGTCCGCCTCCCGGGCGAGCAGGCGCTGGAGCCCGACCGGGGTGACCCGGGCGTCGAGGGTGAGGAAGGCGAGCGTGGTCGCGTGCGGGGGACCGACCGAGGGGGCGATCATCCCGCTCCCCTTCGCCATCCCGCTGATGCGGACCCGGGTGCCGTCCGCGAGCCGAACGGAGACCGCGGCCTCCTTGGTGCGGGTATCGGTGGTCAGGATGGCCGTCGCGGCCCGGGTGGAGGCGGCGCGGTCCGCGCCGAGCGAGGCGACCGCTCCGTTCAGGTGGGAGGCGATCTTCTCCACGGGGATGCGGGGGCCGATCACGCCCGTCGCCGCGTGGTAGACCGAACCCTCCGGGACGCCGAGGCCGCGCTCGGTGAGGGCGATGACCTCCCGGGAGTCCTCGAGACCGTCCGGTCCGGTGAGGGCGTTCGCGACGCCGCTCACCACGACGAACCCGCGGGCCTCGGACGGGTGCTCGCGCAGCCGCTCCTCGCACAGGTCGACCGGGGCCGCCCGGACGCGGTTCGTCGTGAAGAGCCCGGCGGCGGAGGCGGGGAGCGAGGAGACCACCAGGGCGAGGTCCGGGCGCAGCGAGCGCTTGATCCCGCAGGAGAGGCCCGAGGCCCGGTAGCCCTTGGCGAAGGTGATGCCGTGGTCGGAGACCGAGAAGTCCCCCAGGCTCATGGGCCCAGCCCCCCCAGCGGGAGCCCGGTCGTTTCCGGGAGCCCTGCCATCAGGTTCGCGTTCTGGATCGCCTGGCCGGCGCCGCCCTTGACCAGGTTGTCGATCGCGCTGTAGACCACTCCGGAGGGAGGTGCCGCCTCCGTCGCGAGGTAGCAGCGGTTCGAGCCGACGGCCCAGGGGAGCCGCGGCACCTCGCCCACCCGGACGAAGGGGGAGGCGCGGTAGGCGTCGGTGAGGGCCTCGTTCCAACGGAGGACCTCGTCCGGCTCGACCCCGGGCGCGTAGATCGAGCAGAGGAGCCCGCGGACGACGGGGACGAGGTGGGGGACGAAGGTGACCTGCGGGAGCGCTGCGGAGGACGGGCCGCCCCCCAGGTCGGCGAGGGCCTCCCGGATCTCGGGCGCGTGGCGGTGGTGGCCCCCGCCGTAGGGGTTCACCGAGGCGCCGGCCTGGGCGTGGTGCGTGGAAGGCGAGGGGGTGGCCCCGGCCCCGGAGGTGCCGCTCTTCGCGTCCACCACGATCTGGCTCGGAAGGAGCCCGCGGCGGAGGAGCGGGAGGAGGGCGAGCAGGGTGGCGGTGGGGTAGCATCCCGGGTTCGCGACCAGCGAAGTAGAGGCGATCGCCTCCCGGGAGACTTCCGTGAGACCGTACACCGCGCGGGCGAGCCCGTCCGGGTCGGTGTGCTCCCTGCCGTAGGTCGCGCGGTAGAGCTCCGCGTCCTTGAGACGGTAGTCCGGCCCGAGGTCCACGACCTTCGTGCCGCGTTCGAGGAGCGAGGGGACGACGGGGAGCGCCTCCCCCTGCGGCAGGGCGAGGAACGCGAGATCGACGTCGAGGGAGCCCGGGTCGCTCTCGAGGACGATCTCGTGGCCGTCCGCGAGCCAGGGGCACACCTCGTCAAGCGTCGCTCCCGCGTGGCTCTTGGAGACCGCGTGGGTGAGACGCAGAGAGGGGTGCGAGGAGAGCAGGCGAAGCAGCTCGCCCCCCAGGTAGCCGCTGGCCCCGACGACCCCGACCGTCCGTTCCGTCATTCGAGTGCGTGCGGTCCCGGTGGGTCCGATAGATGGAGGAGAGACGTCGTGGGACATCCCCATCGCGTCGCAAGGGGGACCCGCGGACCCGAGGGCGTCCCGTGGGACCGCCCGCGGTCGCGCAAGGAACGCGAAGGGCGCTGCTTGCTCCGCGGGTGCTACGGGTGTCCCACGGACGACTCACGACGGGTGTGGTCGTCCCCCGGGGGTGGGGGAGGGTGGACCAGGTCCCCGAGCACCTGGAAGGCGCCGAGGAGGTCCTTCTCCTCGAGGACGAAGGTGCTGTCGGTGTGCGAGCTCACGATCTCGAGGCAGTTGATGCCGCGACGGGCGAGGGCGTTCGCGAGGAAGGCGAGCACCCCGGGCGTTCGGACGATGCTCGAGGGGGAGCGGACCGTGAGGGCGGCGAGCCCGCGGAAGATCTCGATGACGTAGCCCTTGCCGAGGCTGGGAACGACGCTGTTGAGGAGATCGTCCTCGAGCAGGATGGTGAGCGCTCCAGGGCCCTGGAGGAGCTGGAGCAGGTGCCGTCGGTCCTTGAGGAGCTCCCCGGCGGCCTCGTCGACGCGGAGCAGGACCTCCCAGTCGTTCCTGGCGGCGATGATCGCGACGCGCGTCCGGACCTCGATGCGGCTTCCCCGGATGACCTGGAGGATCCGCTCGTCCTGCGCCACGTCCTGCTGCATCTGCCGCTGGTAGCGTCGGCAGGCGACGGTGACGGCCTCCTCGTTCCGGAGCCCCTTCTCCTCGAGGATCTTCCGGGCGAGGGCCGTGAAGTTCACCACGTCCCAGGCGAGGCAGTCCCGGATGGAGGGATGCTCATCGATGTACCGACGGGTGATGTCCGCCGCCGTGGGGCCTTCGGGCTTGGGCGGGATTCGAGGCATGCTTCGGCGGGTGGAACAGCGTCCCCCCTTGAAGGTGTGCCACGCCCCAGGCGGGGCCTCTCTCGAGCCGCGGGCGCTCCGGCCGCAGGCTCCGCCAACCCGGGCCTGGACGGCCGAAGGCAGGTGCGGGAGCGGACCCCGGCCGCGGAAGGGCCCCTCTCCTCAGGGCGGGAGGGCTCTTCGGGAGCCTAACGGGCGCGCCGCCCGTAGAGCAGCACATCCTCGATCGCATCGTGGACCGAGGCGCGGAAGCCGCCAGCGAGTCCCTGTCCCAGCGAGGCCATCGGGCCGCCGGCCAGCCGTTCGAAGAAGGGCCGAGGAGGACTGAGCTCGAGCGTGCGCCGGGAGGAGATGCCCGCCGTGTGCGCGAGGTCCTCGAGCGCCCGCTCCCGGTCCCCGATCGCGTCGATGAGCCCCAGCTGGAGCGCCTGCTTGCCGCTCCAGAACTCCCCGGTCGCGAGCTTGGCGATCTCTTCCCGGGGCTTGCGGCGCTCCCGGGCGACCATGTCGATGAACGAGCCGTAGCTCACCTCGCCCACCTTGAGCATCTTCACTCGCTCCTCGTCGGTGAGCGGCCGGATCCCCTGGTAGGCGTCCTTGTGGCGCCCGTGGTGGAGCATGTCCACCTGGATGCCGAGCTTCTCTAGGAGCCCTCCAGCGGCGAAGTGCGGCATGACGACGCCGATGGAACCCACCGCCGACTCCTCGTAGGCGTAGATCCGGTGGGCCCCCAGGGCGGCCATGTACCCGCCGGAGGCCGCCATGGACCCCACCGCGGCGACCACGGGCTTCACTTTGCTCACCCGCTTGACCGCGAGGTAGAGGTCGGTGGAGGCGATGTCCTCCCCCCCTCCGCTGCTGATGTCGAAGAGCAGGCCCCGGAACTTGGGCTTCTCTCGGACGAACCGCAGGAGCTTGAGGTAAGGCTCGACGGAGCGCTCGCGGATCGTGCCCCGGAACTTGACCTGGGCCAGGACAGGTCCTACCATCGCCTACGTGGACCGTCCCGGCTCGTATATTATGACGAGGTCGAGGAGAAGATAGCGACGGGGAGGAGGGGTCGCCGCCCGCTCGACCGAGGCGCGAGGGGGTGGTGGTACGGGAGAGGCCCCGGGCCCTGGGCTCGGCGGGCGCACCAATCGACATATAGCCGGGCGACCCGAGGGTGGGCCGAAGGAGGGGAAGCCGTGGCGGAGCCGAGACAGGGCGAGATCTGGATCGAGAAGTACCGTCCCCGAAGCCTTTCCGAGATGGTGGGGCAGACCCGGATCGTGCCCCTCCTGCAGGCCTACGTCCAGAAGCGGTCGCTCCCCCACCTGCTCTTCGCGGGCCCCCCCGGGACCGGGAAGACCACGGCCGCGCTCTGCCTCGCCCGGGACCTGTACGGGGAGGACTGGCGCAGCTGCTTCCTCGAGCTCAACGCGAGCGACGAGCGTGGGATCGACACCGTCCGGGGGACCATCAAGAACTACGCCCGGAGCGCGCCGCTGGGAGAGGTCCCCTTCAAGATCCTCTTCCTGGACGAGAGCGACAACCTGACCTCCGAGGCCCAGGCCTCGCTGCGCCGGACCATGGAGCGTTACTCCTCGATCTGTCGGTTCATCCTTTCGTGCAACTACTCCTCCCGGATCATCGAGCCCATCCAGTCGCGGTGCGGGGTCTTCCGGTTCAAGATCTATCAGCCCGAGGAGATCCACAGCTACCTCGAGCGGATCGCGAAGGCGGAGAAGCGGACCGTGCTCTCGGAGGCCTACGACGCGATCCTGCGGCTCTCCGAGGGGGACATGCGACGGGCGGTGAACCTTCTCCAGCTCTCCTCGGCGCTCGCCGAGACGGTGGACCCCGACACGGTCTACGAGAGCGCGGCGACCCCCCTGCCTCGGGAGGTCCAGGACATGGTCAACGCGGCGATCTCCGGCGACTTCCACGGGGCCCGGGAGCGGCTCTTCACGCTCTTCACCGAGCGCGGGGCGAGCGGGGAGGACGTGGTGAAGGCGATCCACGGCTACCTCGCGACCCTCGCCGTGCCCGATCAGGAGCGGGTGCGGCTGGTGGACGCGCTGGCCGAGGTCGAGTTCCGCATCGTCGAGGGGGCCTCTGAACGGATCCAGCTCGAGTCGTTCCTGACCCGACTGGTCCTCCTCCGCTCCACACTCCACCCGGGGAGCTCCTCCGCGAGCGCTCCCTCCGCTCGATGAGCCGCCCAACCTCCCCCCCGCTTCCTCGTCGGGCCCGCTCCCACGGGCGCGGTCCTCGCGGTGGAGGGGCCCGGCAGCGCGACATCTCGGGGAAGCCCGTGACCCACCGCCGCGCCCTGGTCGAAGGGGAGCTCCGCCTCTCGGAGGCCGCCCGCCGGGCGATCGAAGAGGGGCGCGTCGAGAAGGGCGACCCGCTCTCCGCGGGCAGCCTCGCAGGGCTCTCCGCGATGAAGCGCACCTCCGAGCTCATCCCCCACTGCCATCTCGTCCCGCTCACGACGAGCCGGGTCGAGCTGGAGCTCGGAGGGCAGGGGGTCCGGGTCCGGGCGGAGGCTCAAGCGCTCTGGTCGACCGGGGTCGAGATGGAGGCCCTGGTCGGCGCGACGCTCGCCCTGCTCACGGTCTGGGACATGGTGAAATACCTCGAGAAGGATGCGCGCGGCCAATATCCCGCGACGGTCCTGGGGCCGGTCCGGGTCGTCCGGAAGGTCAAGGAACGCGTCGCGCGGTCGAGGTGAACGATGACCCCCCCCGGTTCCAACTACGCTCCGACGTCCCATGCCGCTGCGCTCTCCGCCGGTGGATCGAACCAGGCCTCGGCCCCGTCCGCTTCCCGGCATCATCTGGGGTTCTCCCGTCCGCTCGCCTTCGGGGTCCTCACCACCTCGGACACGCACACCGAGGAGGACGACGAGTCGGGCTTGCTCGTGAAGCAGATGCTGAGCGAGGGGGGCCACCGCATCGCCCACTACGCCCTCGTCGCGAACTCCGTCGCGGACATCCGCGAGACCGTCGGCAAGTGGCTCGAGGACACGCACTTGGAGGCGATCGTCACCATCGGTGGGACGGGCGTGAGCTCCCGTGACGTCACGGTCGAGGCCCTCGCCGGGATGGGGGGCAAGGTCCTGGAAGGGTTCGGCGACCTCTACCGGGTGCTGAGCTACGAGGAAGTGGGCCCGCTCGCGGTGCTGAGCCGCGCGAGCCTCTTCGCGATCCAGAACCGACCGGTCTTCGCCGTTCCAGGTTCCGAGCGAGGATGCCGTCTCGCCCTCGGGAAGCTCATCCTGCCGGCCGCGGAACACCTCGTCGAGGAGCTCGCGCGCTGAAGGGCGCCCGGGGCATGGGTCCGCGGGAGCTCTCCCCACCGGTTGGGAAAAGGGGTTTAACTCCCCACGGCGTGCCGAGGGTAAGGTGGCTGTATGGGTGTTAAGGACCTGGATTCGGCGAGTTTCTCGAAGTTCCCCCAGGAGAACTCCGTCGCGATGGTGGACGTCTGGGCGCCCTGGTGCGGCCCCTGCCGGATGGTCTCCCCGATCGTCGAGCGCCTATCGAAGAAGTACGACGGCAAGGTCGGGTTCGGCAAGCTCAACTCGGACGACAACTCCGAGACGGCCCAGCAGCTGGGCGTCATGAGCATCCCCACGCTCCTCTTCTACAAGAGCGGCAAGCTCGTCGACCGCATCGTCGGGGCCTACCCCGAGGATGTGATCGAGGAGCACCTCAAGAAGCTCCTCTGAACGGGTCGCGCGCTCATTCGGCGCCGCCTCCCGGCGTGGGGGGGAGACGAGGTGGGGGGCGGGACCTACGCTTGGGGGGCCCTGCTGACGTACACGGCATCTTCTCCGTCCCAGCGGACGCGACGCTTGTTTCTTATCCGCCCCTCCGTAGGACGTTGCCCGCACCTCGGGCCGCGCGTGCGCCGGTGGCTCAGCCTGGATGGTGCGTCCCCCGTCAGAGACGTCGCCCGATTTGGCCCCTTCGCGGTCACGTACCCTCCGCTCGCCTATCTCGCCCGCAATACGGGCTTGTCGGGGGCTTCCAGGAGGCGGGACACCCTGACCAGGTTCTCCTGGTCCTCCCCAGCGTAGTGCATCGCCAGGGTGTCGGGGGTCTTCGCCGAATGTCCCAGAAAGTCGTGCAGGTCGTGGGGGGTCGCCCCCCGCTCCCGCAGGGTGCGGGCCGCACCGCGTCGCAGGTCGTGGTTGGCGAGTCGGATCCCGACCCTCTCCCCCGCACGGGAGACCATCATGTCGATGGCATGGTCCGACCACGGAACCAGCCGGTCCCCGTCCACGTGGACCAGCAGGTAGTCCGACGGGGCTCGCCCTTGCGCCCACTGCTCGCGGAGCTTCTCGTACCACCGTAGCTCGCGCTTCAGCGGCTCGAGCAACTCCGCCCAGTGGGTCACACGGTCGTACCCCTCCTTCTGCCTGATGCCGATTTTCGCGGCGTCCCAGCGCACATCCCCGCAGCGCGCCCGCATCACGGACACCCGACGGAACCCAGCGAAGTACTCCAGCGCAAGGACCACACGCTCTAGTCCCTGCGCGTGGTCCATCAACAGGTCGAACTCCTTGCGCGTGGTCCGTCTCAGGGGTCCCGTCACGTCGGGGAACCGTCGCTTCAGCACCAGGATGGGCTTGCGAATCGTCGTGTTCCCCTGGTCCGTGAGGAACGACGACAGCCACCCCAGGTTGGTTCGCACGGTCTTCGGGGCCTCGCCCAGATAGGGCAAGAGCGCCGCGAGATGCGACGGCCCGAACTGTTCCGGCGTGACCGGCATCCCAAGGTCGGTGGCGAGGAGGCGGCCCAGGCGGGCAAGCTGTGTCCGCACCGTCCTTCCCGGGCGCCCCAGGTACTTGCTTTCCTCTCGGCGTTTCGTTTCCACCCATGCTCTGCCTGTCTCTGCCCACCGTCGTGCCGATGTCGGCACGGCGGGTTCCTCCGAATGAACGGAGGAGGCGTCCCCTACTTGGTCGTTGGGGAAGAGATGTGCAAGGGAGGTGGCGGGAAGAGCGGTGTACGCGCCCTCCCCGCCGGGGACTCCCGTCACTACCGAGGCGAGCCGCCTTCAAGAAGGCATCGGCACCCCTCACCGACCGTACACGGCAGCGCGGGGGAAGAGGTTGCGGAAGAGGGTGGGCCCGGCACGTCGGTTCTCCTGGGCCGGCGGTCCTACACCTGGGGGGCCGCGCGAGGACGACCCCACGCCGCCTCGTACAACGATCCCAGGCCAGCCAACCGCGCAGCCTCGCTCAGCCGCGGCGCCACCTCACGCATCACCCGCGAGTAGGCAGGCGCGACCACCTCTCCGGCGTGCGCCAACTGGCGGCGCACGTCCTGGAGCTCGGGCTTCTGCCACGCGTCACGAACCGCGACGGACAGCGCCTCCCGCCCGACCTCCCCGGTCAGCACCGGCCGCGGAACCGTCCGCGCGGCGGTCTCGGTCTCGTTCGTCACAAGGCGTTCCTTCGTCACCACTTCGACTTCTGGCATCTACGTTCCCTCCTCCGGCTTGTCCGAAGGAGCAGGAACGGCCCGAGGTGGGGGCAACGAGCTCCGGGCCTCACCCGGCGGAAGCGATGGACGCACACCTTCCGCCGAAGGCACGAGCTTCAGGTTCACCGTGATCCCGCGACGGGCGCCCTCGAGCGTCCCACGCACCAGCTCCTCTTCCTCTCCGACCGCCACGTAGAGAGGCGACCCATCGGCCTGCTCATCCGTGGGGACCACGATCACCGCCCGTCGCGCCGTCTCCATCGGCGACAGCCCAACCTCGAGCCCGGCCTCGAGAGCGGCATGACCTCGCGCCAACAGCACCAGAGTCGCCCGCACAGTCTCTCCCGCCGCCGCTCGCGCCGCCTCTGTTTCCTCGCTCATTGCAACCTCTGAAGGTGGAAGGTACTCGTGCCGACCACCGCACCGCCCCACCGCACGCGACGCAGAGCAGGGCGCGGTTCCGCCGCAGGAACGGGCGCGAGATGGACCGTCAAGGCCATCCCAGACAGCCGAGCCAGGACCAGTCGAAGACGACCAATCCAAGCATCGCGGAACGACCGCGCCACGGGCGAGTCGTAGCTCACCTCATCGACGGTGTGGATCCGGCCCGGACCGTTGAACTGCTGAGCCAGCAGGTCTCGCGGCGTGACCGACGACGCTGGAGCTCGCCAGCCCTGGCGGAGCCGGGACCCGCACGCGGGACACTTCTGCATCCAACGCACAGTCCGTAGACGGCCCGCGCTACCGACACGACCTGTCGCTACTGTCCCGCAGTCGCTAGCACTCTCGGTAGGCACGGGGGGGTAGTCCCCCTGACGGGGTTAACCATGCGGGATAGGATAGGCCAAGCTTGGCCAACCACCCGGACAGACCGTCCAGAAGACGGCCCGCCGAGGAGGGAGCCCCAACATATATTCCCGACGCAGTGCCTAGGGAGATGGTCAAAGACCGCACCAAGGCCCAGGCAGAGACGACGGAGGACTATCCCCCGGAGTCCTTCCTCCGAGAGATGGAGCGACGGTCGCATGAACGGGAAATCCCCCTCGCAGAGGTCCTGAAGGAAGCGAGGCTGCGAGCGGGGCCCACGACATATACCACCGACACCTTCCTCACCTCGATGGCCGAACCATGGCTCCAGTTCCACGACCGCCGACGACCGCGTCTCACCGCCGCCCAGAAAGAGGCGCGGCACGCGGCCGTCCCCCAGAAGGTCCAGGCGTTGCGCCAGATCGCGGACTACCTCAAGATCGCGGACCGCCTCAAGAAGTGTCCGCTGTGCAGACCGCAGTTGCGCATCGAACCGACCATCGAGAACATCAACTCGCTCACGATCGCGATCAACCGCCTCCAGGCGAAGCACGACCGGCACGTCGCCCAGGACGCCGAGTCGTCACGCGCGTAGGTCACCACAGTCGCTCCTCCCGAGGAGCCATCAGTCCATGCGGCCCGTACCGATCTCCGTACCTCGCCCCCAGCTCGGACGGTGTCACCGGATTCAACGCCGCGCTGTCCTCCTCACCGTCCTCCTTCGGCTCGTCAACCAGTTCGTACACCTGCACATCACGGATCCACGACGGCGGCGGCGGACCGTCCAGCGTCTTCGCCCAGGGATTCCGATCCAACGCCCATCCGTCCCCCTGCGCCACCAACACGTACCCACCGATCCCCTCACACGCGGCCCCGCAGATCGGGCACTCGAGCACGCGCTCCTTCGGCTCCTCCTCCCCGAGCCGCCTCCGCATCTCCGCCTTCAGCCAGTCCATATCCACCAATCGCAACGCGCCGAACTCGACGATTGTGTGTCCCCTCGGTAGTACAGCGGCGTGACCGAGCTCGTAGGTCAGGTGTCCCTCAAGCTTCCGCCCCGTATACCACACGAACGGGCTCGCCGGATCTCCATGCGCAGTCACGACCTTCACAACCCATCCAGTCCGCGCCTCGTAGCTCTCCGACGGGCTCTCACACAGGCACTCCTTTCCCACGGCGTGGCACCGCTCGCCCTCCCCTGAGAACGGACGGCACGCACGGCACGACGGCCGATGCCGACGCCGAATGTCCAGGCCCAGAACCAGCATGTGAGCGTGCGGGCCCCACGTCGTGTAGCCCTCCCCCTCACAACCCCGCCAGAGATGGACAACAGCCGTCCCGGCGGTCAGGACACCACCCATCTCCCAGAGACCCGCCACGTTCTCTGCATGTCGACGGACTGCCGCCACCACCTTCCCATCGTCCTCCCCCTCCGCGTAGACCCCTGGAGGAGCACTCACAACCACCTGGAGCCAGCCATCCGACATCCGAGACTCCAACCGGATCACACCCGCCCCTCCGCACCTCGTGCAACGCTCCCGGCATCCCTTCACCCCGCAATCGATCCGAGGCACCTTGCGGCATCCAGAGCACACGGTGTAGCCCTTCCCACGACACCGGGGGCAGTTCACCGCCAGTCCTCCGCCCCCAGGATTCTCCCTCGATACAGGTTGCACCAGACGCCTGAACAGCTCAAGCTTCTTCGCCTCCTCTCCAGCGAGCTCATGCGCCCACGCACCACCCCCGTGCGCCTTCCTCAACACACACCGTTCCAACGTCCCATCGCACCTCCCCGCGCAGGTCGGGCAACCCGGGGTCAAGCAACCCAGATGGACCCCCACGACCGCCGCGTGGTCGGGCGCCACGTGCTTCAGGCGGGTGTGAAACGTCCCGCAGCCTGGCGGTCGCGCCCCCTGCCCCGGAAGGCTCGCGTGGCGCTCGGACCCCCAGGACCCCCCCCCCGGGAGGCTCGCAGGAGCCCACGACCCCCTCCCAATATCCTCTATGGGGGCTGGATAAGGAGGCGGGACGGAGGAGACGGCCACGGTCTACCACCTCGGGTCGGCGGTCGAGAGGCAACGCTGAGCGTGGGTGGGGCACCACGCGCCGAGCTGGTCCGCGAGGTCGCCACCGCGGACGTGGGCCCCGGCAGAGCAACCGCAATCGGCGCAGGGACCGCCGGGAGCCCTCGCGTGCTCCTGGGACGTAAGCGGTGTCAGGGGGGGGCGCGTCGAGGGCTCAGAGACGCCCCGGAGCACGTTCCCGACACGGAAGGAGAGGGAGCCCCCGGTTTCCCGGGGGGAAGGGGTTGACGGTTGGCGCGTTGTGTCACGACGGCGGGCTCGGAGGAGGCAGAGCAGCGAGTCGAACGCGGCGCCGGAGTCGCAAGGGCCTGGGGCGGGGAGCGACGCTCTTATCTCCCGAAGGCTCGGGCCGGGCGAGGGGCGTTGCCCGGAAAGGGCCGTTTTCGGGCAGCGTCCTAGGCGCCGGTGGCTCAGCCTGGATAGAGCGTTCGGTTCCTAACCGAAACGTCGTGGGTCCGAATCCCACCCGGCGCGTAGAGCGGCCCGGGCCGAAGCGGGGAGGAGAGGCCCCACCGATGCAACGCGCGCGGGAGAGGAGGGACCGCGGTGAGGACCGCTCCCCGCCTCGCCCCCGCTCCCGCTCCCGCGGGGAAGCTCCGAAGGGTGGGGTACCTTCCCGGGCGCAGTATCGAGGTTCGGGGAGGTTCCAGCGGGCCGGGCCCTACGAGGTCGAGCGGGAATGGCGCCGGTTCGAGGGCACGCCTCAACGAGAGCTCCTGCGCACGCTCCGCGAGCGGTTCCTGGAGAGGGCCCTGGAGACCTCGGGCCCCGTGGCGCGAGCCCTGGAGGTGGGCCCGGGGCCGGGCCGGTTCTCTCCCTGGGTCGCCCAGGGTGCGCGTCGCGTCGTTCTCTTAGAGCTCTCTCCCGCGATGTTGGAGGCGGCCCTGCGGTCCGCCCCGAGGGGCCCGCCGGTCCCGCGGGGCTCCTCGAGGACCCCCGAGACCGTGTGGGAGCCGCTGCTGGGGGACGCGAGGAGGCTCCCCTTGCGTCGGGAGAGCTTCCCGAGGGTCGTCGCGCTCGGCAACGTGGTCGGCTTCGCCGCCCCGAAGGGGGCCGCGCTGCTCCGGGACCTCGCCGAGACCGTCGCCCCTGGCGGAACGCTCATCGTGGAGAGCGTCGGGGCCGTGAAAGAGCGGCCACGCTTCCTCGCCTCCCTCAACGGGGAAGGAATCCTGGCGCTGCTCGCCCGGACCCCCCTGGAGGAGCTCCCCCGTCGCCTCGCCGAGGGGTGGGCACCGCCCTCTTCCGACCGGTCGCCCCGCTCTCCAGAGCGGAGCCGGGAGGGCGAGCTTCCCTCCAGCTTCCAGTTCCTCTCCGCCTCCGAGGTCCGAGGGACCCTCGAACGCTGCGGCCTCCTGGTCCGGCGACAGAGGGTCATGGCTCCCCTCCTGGGGGACGATCCCCGCCGCCTCCTCTGGGTCAGCGAGCGGGGAGGGCCCCGCTCCTGGCGGGCCTTGCTCCAGTGGGAGGAGACGGCAGGGGGCCACCCTCGCATCGTGGAGGCAGGGGGTCACCTGCTCACCTTCGCGACACGGCCAGGGGTCCCGAGGAGCGTCGGGGTCTAACACGTCTCCCAGCTAGCCCTCTTATGGGGGACCCCTCATCCCCACCCGTGCGACCTGCGGACGCTTCCGCTGCACGCTCGATCGCCCGGACGCTCCCCCTCCTGCTGTTCTCGTGCGCCCCCCTTGGGGGACCTGCGCTTGGGGCGCCCCAAGCTCGAAGCTCGGGCGGGCCCCAGGGGGTCCCATGACCGCGACCCCGCTCACCGTCGCCCGCCGCTCCGAGAAGGAGGAAGACCTCAGGGAGCCGCTCAACCTGGAGCTGAAGGGGGAGACGCTCGAGCTCCACGGGCCCGTGCCCGCCCACCTCGCGCCAGTGGTGACCGCGGACGCGCTCCGCTTCGTCGCCTCCCTCGCCGAGCGCTTCGAGTCCCGTCGCAACGACCTGCTCTCCCGCCGCGAGGTCTACCAGGCCGCGATGGACGAGGGCGGCCTCCCCGGCTTCGATCCAACTTCCGAGGAGGTCCGCCGCTCCTCCTGGCAGGTCGCCCCTCCCCCCGCGGAGCTGCGGGACCGGCGGATCGAGATCACCGGGCCCACCGACCGGAAGATGGTGATCAACGCTCTCAACAGCGGGGCGCACGTCTACATGGCCGACCTGGAGGATGCCCACACCCCCCTCTGGAGGCAGACCCTGGAAGGTCAGCGGACCCTCTACGACGCCGTGCGCGGCCAGCTGGAGCACTGGACGGCCGAGGGGAAGCACTACGCGCTGCGCTCCCCGCACGCGGTCCTCATGGTCCGCCCCCGCGGGTGGCACCTGGACGAGAAGGGGCTCACCTTCGGGGGCGAAGCGGTCCCGGCCTCCCTGTTCGACCTCGGCCTCTACGTGCACGCGAACGCCCAGGCTCTTCAGGCGGCGGGCTCAGGGACCTACCTCTACCTGCCCAAGCTCCAGAGTGGGAGGGAGGCCGCCCTCTGGGAGGAGGTCCTCTCCTTCACCGAAGAGGCGAAGGGTCTCGCCCCCGGGAGCATCCGGTGCACGGTCCTCATCGAGACCCTGCCCGCGCTCTTCCAGATGCACGAGATCCTGCACGCGCTGCGGCGCCGGGTGCTCGGGCTCAACTTCGGCCGCTGGGACTACCTCTTCAGTTTCATCAAGACCCTGAGGGCCCACGCCGACCGGGTCCTCCCTGACCGTTCCCTGCTCACCATGGACACCCCCTTCATGCAGCAGGCCTCCCGCTACCTCGTGCGGACCTGCCACGAGCGGGGGGCCCAGGCGATCGGGGGCATGGCGGCGGACATCCCGGTGCGCGACGATGCGGACCTCCACAGCGAGGCCGTGGGACGGGTCAGCGCGGACAAGCGCCGCGAGCTCGAGCACGGCTACGACGGGACCTGGATCGCCCACCCCGGGCTCGTGTCGGTGGTCTCGAAGGTCTTCGACGCTCCCCGTCCTCCCATATCCCCCTCCCTCCCCGGACCCGACCCCGACCCCGCCCCGTTCTTGTCGCCCCCGCCTGGGAACGCGAGCCCCCAGGGGGTCGCGGCGGACGTGAACGCGGCGGTGCAGTACCTGGAGTCCTGGCTCCGGGGGGTCGGGGCGGCGGCGATCCACAACCGGATGGAGGACACCGCAACGGCCGAGATCTGCCGCACCCAGCTCTGGCAGTGGGTCCACCTCGCGGTGACCCTGTCCGATGGGCGGACCCTCACCCCCTCCCTCTTCCAAGCGATGCTGACCGGCGAGCTTGGGGTCATCCGAGAGGAGGTCGGTCAGGAGCGCTACGCACGCGGGCGGTACGCTCACGCTGGTCAGCTGCTGCAGGAACTGGTCCTCTCCCCGGAGCTTGAAGAGTTCCTGACGCTCCACGCCGGACCCTGGCTGGAGCGAGCCCCCTAGGACCGAACCCATGATGCGAGAAGGAATGAAGGACGCGAACCAACTGGCGGCGAGCTGGCGAAAGGAAGAGAAGTGGCGGGGGATCTTCCGTCCGTACAAGGCGGAGGACGTGGTCCGGCTACGGGGGACGCTGCCGATCCGCTACACGCTCGCCGAGCTCGGGGCGGAGAAGCTCTGGCACCAGATCGCGACGCAGCCCTTCGTCCCGGCCCTGGGGGCCCAGACGGGGAACCAGGCGGTCCAGATGGTCCAGGCGGGCCTCCCGGCGATCTACGTGAGCGGCTGGCAGGTCGCGGCCGACAACAACGAGGCGGACGAGACCTACCCCGACCAGAGCCTCTACCCCTCCGACAGCGTCCCACATCTGGTCCGTCGGATCAACAACGCCTTCAAGCGCCAGGACGAGCGCAAGCACGCCCTCACCACGGAGCCGATCGATTGGTTCGCCCCGATCGTCGCGGACGCCGAGGCGGGCTTCGGGGGGCCCCTCAACGCCTTCGAGGTCATGAAGGACATGATCGAGGCGGGCGCCGCCGGGGTGCACCTGGAGGACCAGCTCTCCAACGCGAAGAAGTGCGGCCACCTGGGCGGGAAGGTCCTGGTGCCGGCCCGGGAGTTCATCTGGAAGCTCACCGCCGCCCGCCTCGCGGCGGACGTGATGGACGTCCCCACCCTCCTCATCGCCCGGACCGACGCGCTCAACGCGCGCATCGTGACCAACGACGTGGACCCGGTGGACCAACCCTTCCTCAACGGGAAGCGGACCTACGAGGGCTACTACGAGTACAAGGGCGGCATCGAGTGCGCGATTGCCCGCGGCATCGCCTACGCCCCGTTCGCGGACATGGTCTGGTTCGAGACCTCCTCGCCCGACCCGGAGGAGGCCCGCACCTTCGCCCAGGCGCTCCACGCGAAGTTCCCGGGGAAGCCTCTCGCCTACAACTGCTCCCCTTCCTTCCACTGGAAGAAGAAGCTCTCCGACGAGCAGATCTCGAGGTTCATGAGCGACCTCGGTGAGCTGGGCTACAAGTTCCAGTTCATCACCCTCGCCGGGTTCCACTCGCTCAACTACCACATCTTCGAGCTCGCCCGCGCCTACCGCTCCCAGGGCATGAGCGCCTACGCCAGGTT
The DNA here is from genome assembly GCA_027306505.1 of Thermoplasmata archaeon. Classification (GTDB taxonomy): domain Archaea; phylum Thermoplasmatota; class Thermoplasmata; order Lutacidiplasmatales; family UBA184; genus JAKAAX01. The sequence continues at coordinate 58,281 of DAHUZP010000017.1, forward strand.
CCAGGAGCTCGAGTTCGCGACGGTCCCGCACGGCTACAAGGCGGTGGCCCACCAGGCGTTCGTCGGCACGGACTACTTCGACGAGGTGGCCCAGGTCATCTCCGGCGGGGAGGCCTCCACCCTCGCCATGGAGGGGTCCACCGAGCGCGAGCAGTTCACCACCCCGCGCACCAAGGCGGCCCCCGGGGGCAAGCCCAAGGTCGCCGCGGCGCGATAGGTGACCTCCGTCCCTACCGCCCATTGTTGCCCCAAGGCCCCGCTGTGTCGACGGAAAGGGAGCCCCATGCCTCGGCCCCTCGCGCACCGTCCGGCAAGGGGGGGGTCCAGGTCTAGGAGGACGGCGAGCGCGACAGGGGCCCGGTCCTCCCGGTCCTCCCAAGGCGGGACCGGGAAGCTCGCACCCTCCGAGCTTGCCCGGTCCGTCCTCGACCACCTGGGGCCCTTTCCCCCCAACGTCGTCGTCCCCCCGCGCACGGGCGTGGACGTCGGCGCGGTGCGCCTGCCGGGGACGGGACAGGTCCTGCTCCTGACGACGGACCCGGTGTATGTCGACCCGGACCTGGGCTGGGAGGACGCGAGCTGGTTCGCCTTTCACATCTTGGCGAGCGACCTATCGACCTCGGGCGTCCGACCCACCCTCATCACCCTCGACCTCAACCTGCCCCCGGGGACGCCTCGTTCGACGATCGAGAGGATCGTGCGGACCTTCTCCGAGGAGGCTCGGAAGCTCCGTGCGACGATCGTGACCGGGCACACTGGCCGGTACGAGGGGTGCGCCTTCCCTCTCGTAGGGGGGTCGACCTTCGCCGCCCTCGCCCCGGCCCGGGGCTACGTCACCTCCGCGATGGCCCGGGCGGGGGACGTGCTGCTCATGAGCGGGAGCGTCGCGCTCGAGACCGGGGTGCTCCTCGCCCGGAAACTTCCCGGCCCAGCCGCTCGTCTCCTCGGTCGGACGGCCCATCGGTCGCTCTCCTCCTCGCTCCGGGCTCTCACCACGGTCCCAGCCGCGCTCTCCGCCGCCCGCGCGGTCGGGCTTCGTGGTCGCGGGGTCCACGCGATGCACGACTGCACCGAGGGGGGCGTCCTCACGGCGGCGATGGAGATGACGCTCGCCTCCGGTCTACGGCTCGAGCTTCGAGGGAAGGACCTCCCGGTCCTCCCAGCCGTGGGGGCCCTTTGCGGGCACTTCGGTATCGAGCCCCTTTCCGCGAGCAGCGAAGGGACCCTGCTCGTCTCGGTCGACGCGAGGAGCGCCGATCGGGTCCTCTCGGTGTGGGCGAGGCGCGGGATCATGGGATGTCGGATCGGTCACTTCGGCCGCTCCCGGGCAGGTGGGGAGCTCCTCCTCGACGCGCGACGGGTCCGCTCCCCACCGCCGGACGGGTTCTGGCCCGCCTTTCAGCGGGCGCGCTCGAGGGGGGAGGGTCGCTAAGGCCTGCCCGTGGCGTTCCTCCGGGAACCCATCCGGCCTTTCGCCCCAGGGTCAAATTCTTCCTATTAGAAATCGCGAGGCGACTTCAGGTTCCGTAACGGAACCTTCTGTCTACGTACCTCCTTGGTTCCTTGGAGGGGGCATGGAGCGAATCGGGGTCTTTTCCCAAACTCGGCCAGGCATCCGTACCCGGGAGTATGGAGCGAACGCGGAGCGCCAGGGTGACCGGCCCTGGACGTCCGTGGAGGCAGGGCTCTCGGCGAGCTTCCTCACCGACATGAGCGCGCCCCCGGCTCTCCTCCCTCCGCTGCGGACCCTCGTGCACCCCTGCACCAGAGTTCCTTCCCCCGGTCCGGGCGGGCCCTCTCCCCGACCGACGTCCCTCCGAGCGCACTTCCTGGTACGGGAGACCCCTGGGGCCCGTCCGGTACCAGCGTCCATCGAGCTGCCGATGGCCCTCCTCGACCCGGCCACCCGGCGTCTCCTCGGCCATTCCGTCCTGGAGACCCCCGGGGGAGTCCACCTTTTCCTGACCCTCCCGGATCGGTCGAACGGCATGCTCACGCCCACCGACCGCTCGCTTCGCTCCTTCACGACCCTGCCCCTGGAGCTCGCCTCCGATCGCCTGGTCCGCTTCCGGGCGCGCGAGGTCCTGCGGGAGGTGGCGCAGGCGCACCGGGTCGCCCACTTCGAGCTGGAGGAGCTCCGCTCGAGCGTCGTACGGGGCAACGAGGACTGGATCCAGGAGGCGCTCTTCACCCCCGTGCAGGTGCCCGAGGCTGCCCTCTTCTCCAGTCCGGTCGATGGGGAGATCTGGCGCACCCTCCAGGGGAGCTTCCCCCCCGCGACCCGGCTCGCGTTCACCGACGAGGTTCCCGGCCTCGTTCGCCGCTGGTGGCAGGTCGGGGACAGTCAGCTCGTCCGGACCACCCCGCATGGCTTCCGCGCGGACCTCGTGGAGGGCATGGTCCGGGGCCTCGCGGCCCGTTTCCAACGGACCGAGGGAGCCCTGGTCGCCTTCGAGGGGACGGAGGACCTGCTGAAGCTCCTTCCCCTGTCGGACCTCGAGCGGCTCATCCAGGGGGTCCGCGAGGCCGCGGAGGCCCACCACGGGCACGCCTGGATCTCCTGGGACCCTTCCTGGATGCCCCCGGAGGCCGGACGGGTCCTGGGGCGCGGGTTCTCCCCGATCGCCCCGGCGAACCGCGTAGCATGGACCCTGGACGGCGTCGGCGAGGATTCCCGCCTCGTCCCGGCCGTCATGGCCCTCCCGCGTCCGTCCTCCCGCTCCACCGCCACACCTTCGGGCCGCTCCTCGCAGGTGCCTACGCTCGGGGACTGGCTCCGCTCCTCCTCCCTTCCGTCGGTCGCGGAGCCCCTGCTCGCCTAGGGTGGTGAGGCTCCAGATACGGGAGGTCCCCGCCGGCGAATGTGGCGCCCTCGGCCTTCACCGGCTCAGAGGAGAGCGTCCCAGAGCCGGGCGCCTCGCCGCAACGTCCGTTCGAGCCATCGGGGATCGACGTAGGCCGCGACGGCCCAGGGGGTGATCGGCCGGGCGAGCAAGGTCGACCACATCCCCCCCTCGTGGACCAGATCGACGACCCTTCCCGCGTCCCAGATCCACAAGGGGTCGGAAGCCGAGGCGCCCCGGTCCCCCGAGGTCGCCCCTCGGTGGGTGGAGGCCAGGTCGAGCAGCACCGAGCCGAGAGGGGCCCCCAGCCGCTCGGCCATGCGGTCCTCCGCGCGGCGCCGCTCGATGGGATCCCTTGCGAGACGTTCGAGGGCGCGCGTTCGCGGCTCCGCTTGGGCCCAGGAGAGGGTGAACGCGCGCTTGTAGAGCTCCCGGAGCTGGAAGCGTCGGGCGAACTCCGAGGCTCTACCGCCCTCTCGAAGCAGGTGGGAAAGGAGCTCCGCGTCGGTCAGCGCGAGGAGCGGCTCGATGTCGGGAAAGCTCTCGAGCCTCTCGAGGGCGGACTGGAGCATCACTTCGGCGATGCGGACGGTCTTGTTGTAGTAGACCGAGGAGTACATGAGCGACCTCGCGAAGAGGAAGCCCTCCACCGCGGCCCGTCCCTTCTCGGCGAAGACGAGGTGTCCCCGGTCCAATCGTACCGTCTCAAGGAGGCGGTTCGCGTCGATGAACCCGTGGGCGACCCCGGTGTAGTGGGCGTCGCGTTGCAGGTAGTCCAGACGGTCCGCGTCGACCGAACCGTGGAGCATCTCGCTGCGGAAGGGCCTCGTACGGGGGCGGCGGGCGCGCAGCAGCTCCTGGACCTCCCGGGGCGAGAGGCCGTGTCGCTCCAGGACCTCCGGGATGGTCCGGTGGCGTGAGCCTGGCACTCCCTGGGCCATCGCGCTGAAGGAGGCCGGCGGGTCGCCTCGGAGGAGGGCCCCCGTCACGTCCTCGTGGCTCTGATGGGTCACTTCGTGGAGGACCGGCTCCAAGGTGTGGGAGAAGGGCGTGTGCCCGAGATCGTGGAGCAGCCCCGCGACCTCGAGCGGAAGCGCCTCCTCCGCCTCGAGCTCGATGCCCGCGGTCATCGCCCGGGTGACCCAGAGCACCCCCAGGGAGTGCTCGAGCCTGGTGTGGTTCGCCCCTGGGAAGACCAGGTGGGCGAGGCCGGTCTGGCGGATGCCCCACAGACGTTGGAGGAAGGGATGGGAGAGGAGCTCCAGGATCGGCCCGGTGAGCGGGACGGAGCCGTGAACCGGATCGTAGACGTACTTGCGTGGCCCTCGACCGACCGCCACGGACCCGCCGCCCATCGCCGACCCCCGCCCGTCCTCACGGGACGAGTGCCCACCGAGAGGTCCGAGAAGAAGGTTCCGGCGACGAGGATGGGCGACGGGATGACCAGGGAAAGTGCCTCGCATAGCGGCGTCGAGGGCCGAAGGTGGGGTCGGGCGGAACGGTCGGAGGAGGCGGCCAGAGGGCGCCCCAGACCCGTACCGGGGAGGGCTTCTAGGGGTGCCTCAGCGCCCTCCGGAGCTACCCCCGCCCCTCAGAAGAGGTCGAAGCCTTAATCTCGTACCGTGGAAGTCCTGGGACAAGATGGTTCAGCCTGCGGGCACGCCGGCCACGCCAGCCCTGGCCAAGGCGAGACAATGGTTCGAATCGGCGGAGTCCGCGCAGCAGGTCCAGGACTTTAACCGCCAGGGCGAGGCCCTCAAGGAGGTCCTCAACATCGCCAGGGACCGGTTCAACGAGCTCGCCTACCAACGTCAGGAGGCGGGAGAGCTCCTCGACAAGACCGCGCTCGCGTTCTATCGGCTCTCCATCGGCGACCAGGCGCTCCAGTCGGTGGAGTTCGCCCTCTCCTTCTCGCCGAACTCGGCCTCTGCGCTGCAGCACAAGGCGATGATCCTCCTCTCGCTCAACCAGAACCTGGACCAGGTGCTGAACCTCCTGGACCGGGCCCTCTCGGTGAACCCGCACGACAAGGCGGTCTGGGCGACGAAGGGGGATGCGCTCAAGATCCTGGGCCGCCCGCAGGAGGCGGTCGAGTGCTACCTGCAAGCCCAGCAGCTCGACGCGACCTCGACCCAGTACGTGGACCGGGCCCTCAAGCTGGTCCCGGGGCACCCGAAGGCGCTGCGGGTGAAGCTCGCGCTCGCGATGACCCTGGGAGGGGTCAAGCAGGCGACGGAGACGTGCGACCAGCTCCTCCAGTCCAACCCCTCCGACCCTGAGCTGCACTTCACCAAGGCGAACCTGCTCGCCTCCTCCGGTGACCTCAACCCGGCGCTGGAGTCCCTCGAGAAGGCGATCCAGCTCAAGCCGGACGACCCACGCTACCTCTTCCTCAAGGCCCGCGTCCTGCTCGCGCTCCAGCGCAACGACGAGGCCTTCGCGCTCTACCGCTCGCTCCTCGACAAGAAGGCGGACGTGGACCCCGCGCTCCTCCTGGAGCTCGCCTCGACGCTGGAGACGATGAACCTCCAGCCGCAGCTCCTGGTCGAGGTCCGACGCCGCGTGAAGGAGCTCGACCCCCGCAACCTCGCGAACCTCCAGGTCCTGCGCACCACCGCGCTCAAGTACGACCGGAAGGACGTCGCGATGGAGGCCTGCGAAGCGCTCCTCGTCCTCTCTCCGCACAACCTGGAGGCCGAGCGGACGCTCGGGGAGCTGCTCTCCACCACGGGCCAGCTCGAGGGGGCGCTACGCGTCTACCAGGAGATCGTCCAGGCCCACCCCACCGAGGTGGAGGAGTTCCGGAAGGGGCTCAAGCTCGCGAAGCAGAACCGCAAGGCCCCCTACGTGGTGTTCTTCTCGCGCGCCATCCTCGCCCAGAACGCCTCCGACGCGCCGGCCGCCGAGGAGCTCGCGCAGGCGTTGACCTCGCTCGGGCAGCGCGAGGAAGCGCTGCAGGTCTACGACCACATCCTGCGGATCAGCCCGGACAACATCACGATCCTCCTCCAGAAGAAGGCGCTCCTGCAGGCGATGGGCCGGGTCGACGAGATCCCGGCGCTGCTCGACCGGATCTTCGAGAAGGACCCCTCCCGCTACGACGTCGCGCTGGAGCGGGGGAACCTCTACCTCTCCCGAGCCTACAAGACCGCGGAGGCGGCCCCCGAGCGCAAGGGACTCGCGACGGAGGCCCTTCGGAGCTACGAGCGCTCCTCCCTTTCCTCCGAGTTCCACAACGTGAGCCTGCTCGGCGCGGCGCGGGCGGCGAAGCTGCTCGCGAACGTCGACCGGGCGATCGACGGGTACCGGGAGTTCCTGGGGGACCCTTCGAACGCGACCCGCGGGGACATCTTCAAGGAGCTCGGGCACACGCTGCGGGAGGTCTCGCGGAACGCGGAAGCCGAGCAGGCCTACGCGAAGGCGATCGAGCTCGGTCGCGAGGACACCGACCTCATCTGGGGGATGGAGGAGGTCCTCTCCGCCCTCAACCAGGACGCGAAGGCGCTCCACTACGTCGAGATCCTGCTCCAGCGGGAGCCTCAGAACCCGCTCTTCCTCCGCCGGCGCGGCCGCCTCCTGCTGCGCCTCGGCCGCCGCGGCGAGGGGGTCCAGATCCTCAAGAACGCCCTCTCCCCGCAGGAGCGCGACCCCATCGCCTACTTCGAGGTCGCGGACGCGCTCAAGGAGCAGGGGGCCTACGCGGACGCCCTCCCCTACTACCAGAAGGGGATCCAGCTGGACCCCGGGAACAAACTGGGGACCCTCTCGCTCGCCGAGACGCTCATGCTCGCCGGGCGCTTCACGGAGGCCGCGAGCGCGGTGGACACGATCCTGCGCACCGACGCCTACGACCTCAGGCCGTGGAAGCTGCGGGCGGACATCTACCGGTCGCTGCAACGCGACACCGAGGTCCTCTACTCGCTCAAGGCCATCCTGCTGCTCGAACCGGACAACGCGACGGTCTGGGAGGAGAAGTACCGCATCCACATCGCCCGCAACGAGAAGGTGGACGCCTACGATTGCCTCACGAACCTCCTCGCCCATCCCCCCGAGAAGGGGAACTTCTCGCAGTTCTGGCTCGCCCACGGGGACCTCGCGCTGGAGCTCGGGAAGACCGACGACGCGATCGCGAGCTACGACAAGGCGGTCGCCGCGTCCCCCGCGGTGAAGCTCGAGGTGGCCTATCGCAAGGCCGGGGTGGAGGAGAAGCAGACCCGCTACTCCGACGCGCTCACCACCCTCGAGGTGTTCGGGAACCAACCCTTCCCTCCCGAGGTCGGGGAGGAGCTAGGCTCGCGCGTGCTCCTCATGCGCGGCCGGATCGCCTTCCACCTGGAGCGCTTCCAGGAGGCGCTCGACATCTTCCAGGACCTGGCGCAGCGCAAGGGCTCCGACAAGGAGATCGCCCTCTGGTACGTCCGGGCCCTGCTCGAGATGGGGGAGCACGCGAAGGCGCGCGACTTCCTCGAGCAGAACCTGGAGTCGCTCGCGACCCAGCCGGAGACCTACCTCCACCTCTCGGAGGCCGAGGCAGGGCTGGGCTCCCTGCCCCGGGCGGTCGACGCCTGTCTCAAGGGGCTCGAGAAGCATCCCACCAACGTCGCGGTCCTGGTCCGCCTGGGCGAACTGCAGAGCAAGCAGGAGAAGTGGAGCGAGGCCGCGGACGCCTACGGCCGCGCGCTCTCCGTCGAGGGTCAGAACGCGGACCTGTTCATGAAGGCGGGCAGCGTCCACGAGAAGCTCCAGCACCCCCACGAGGCGCTTACGGCCTACGAGCAGGCGCTTCGGATCGCTCCGGAGAACAAGTACGCGCTCGCGAGCCGGGGCCGCGTGCTCCTCGAGCTGGGACGCCCGGAGGAGGGCCTCACCAGCTTCGAGGGGGCGCTCAAGGTCGATGACGGCTTCGAAGCGGCGAAGGAGGGGCGCAAGCTCGCCCAGCAGAAGATCCGCGACCGGCAGATCGAGGGGTACGGGCGGGAGGCCCTGCTGCTGGAAGCGAAGCTCAACCGCCCGATCACCCGCAACGACCTCTTCCTGACGCTCCACATCCCCTTCGACCTCCTCGAATCGGTGAGCCGCGCCATCTCCCGGAACGTGGACGTCGACGTTCGGGACCTCCCCGAGCAGGAGCTCAAGGACCTGGAGAGCGCGAGCTACCACCTCATCAACGCCGCGCTCGAGCAGCGCAGCGAAGTGGTGGAGAAGCGCGGGCTCACCCTCGCGGACGTCGCGATCCTCTCCCCCCCGAACTACACGCTTGCCCAGCTCCAGCGCCTCTTCGGCTACATGCGGGCGGTCCTCGAGATGGACATCCGTCCGGAGAACCTCTCGCTCACCCCCGACGTGGAGGAGCTCGCCCGACGGGCGCTCTCCCTGCCTCCGGAGGAGCGAACCGCCTTCCGGCTCGTGCGCAACCTGCGCGTCGGGCTCTACAAGGCGCGGCTCATCAAGGCGGTCGAGAGCATCGGTTCCGCGGTCCACGCCCCGCTCCCTAGTCTGCGCATCACGGAGTACGGCTCGCGCACGGTCATGCCTCCGAGCGCCCCGCCCCCGTCCTCGCAGGGCTCCTCGTCCCCCTCCAGCTCGCCCCCCTCCGGCTCCTCCCAGCCGTCCCCCTACTCCTCCACGTCCTACGGGGGCTCCTCCTCCAGCGGCTACCTCTCCGGCGGGTCGAGCCAGCAGTCCTCCCCCTATCCGCTCCCCTCCAACCCCCCAGCCTACCCCTCTTCCACCCCGACCTCCAGCCCGTCCGGAGGACCTGCCCTGCCCAACACCGCGGCGCCGATGGCCTCCGGTCCCTTCTCTCCGCCGCCCGCTTCCCGAGGCATGCCCTCCCAAGCGCCCCCAGCGGACCTCGTGCCGGCCCCCGGCGGGGCTCGCTGCTCCGGGTGCGGGGGTCTCGCCCAATACCGCCACACCTGCGGGGCTTCCGTCTGCCAACACTGCATCGTCCAGTTCGGTAGCTGCCCGCGCTGCTCCCTCACCCTGTCGCTTCCGCCCGCGACCACCGCAACCCCGGCCGCTGAGACCTCCATCCCGGGGGGTCAGGACCGGATCGAGATGCCCCTCGCCCTCCTGGCGGTCTCCCGGGACGATGATTCCGGTACCGTCTCCACGCGGGGCCAGCGGGGCTCGCGCGGTGGGTCCTCCCGCGACTCCCGACGAGAGTCCCGCGACGAGGACGCGAGGCTTTGATCTCTCCCGCAGAGGCACACGGCACGGTGGGTCGTCCCCCTGGGGCGGACGGTCCGATCGACCCCCCGGAAGCGGGCCAGGCTCGGGAGCCCACTTTCCGGGGAGGACCGGTCCGTTCAAGTACCATTAAGAGGGGGAGACCGCCTAAGTGTCGAACCGAAGTGGAGCGAGCATGAGCGAAGCCAAGGCGGAGGCCCAGGCAGCGGAGACCGGGGCGAAGCTCAGTGGCATAGCGATCGCCGGGGTCCTCATCCTGATCGTGGTCCTGGTCGGGATCGCGATCTACGTCTCCTTCCCCGTCACGAACAACCACTTCACGGCCCTGGTCGCGATCGGCGTCCTCGGGCTCGTGGTCTCGGTCCTCGCGGTCCTGGTCGCTCCAGGGGCGAGGGACCCCGCGATCCCCCGTGCCGCCTCTGCCGGGTCCTTCTGGTTCGGCGTCGCGGTCCTCCTTGGCGCGGGCCTGGTCGCCCCGGATGGGGCGTTCGGCGGCGCCGCCTGCTCGGGCAGTGGCGTCGGGGCCTGCGGAATCACCTTCGGCTCGGTCCGGATCGTCTATCTCATCATCGTGCTCTTCCTCGTCGTCGCGGGTCTCCTCTACATGCGCTGGCAGCTTGGAGGTCGTGCTCGCGACGTCCGGCGGGAAGCTTCCCGCGACACGTGGCGCAAGAAGACCGGGGTGGGCGCGGGCTCCCCCGGGACCCCTTCCCCGAACGACCCGCGCATGAACCCTCCATAGAGATCCCAGTCCGAAGGTGTGCATCGATGGCGATGAGCAATCCCTCAACCGCATCCGCCGCGACCGGTCCCAAGTTCTGCGCCCAGTGCGGCGGTCCCCTGGCCCCAGGTAGCAGGTTCTGCCCCGGCTGCGGTGCTCCCACGGCCGCCGCCCCCTCCGCCGCGACCGCGCCGGCCGCTGCCGCTTCCGCTCCCGCTAGCGCTCCTCCGCCCCCTCCGCCCCCCACACCCCCCTCGGGGCCCTCGCCCACCGCTGCCCCCTCGGGGCCCAATCCCTACGGCGCCCCCCCGGTGCCTCCGTCCTCCCCTCCGGGGAACGACATTCGCAACCGCGTCGACCAGGACCGAGGGTTCCTCAAGAAGCTCCAGCTCATGATCCCCGGGTTCCGGGGCTACCGTCAGGCGGAGGACATCCGCGCCGCGGATTCTCTGCTCCGGATCCAGGTCGCGGACCGGTTGGTGACCGCGATGACGCAGGTCGACACCCTGCGCAGCCAGATGACCCGGGACGGGGTCATGGCGGGGCTGGTCGCCTTGGGCGGGCTCCGCAGCGAGATGCAGCGGCTGGACGGGCAGATCCGTCACGCCGAAGGCGGCTACAGCGGGATCTCCTCCACGCTCCGGGTCACCCCGGAGAGCCTCGACAAGCTCTACGAGCGGGACTGGACCTTCGTCGCGAGCGCGGACCAGCTCCTCTCGACCATGGGCAGCCTGTCCCAGGCGGTCGAGTCGAAGAACGACGCTCAGATCAACAGCACGTGCGACACCCTCCGAGCGAACCTGAAGGCGGTGGAGACCTCCTTCAGCCAGCGGATGATGTCCGTGGAGGGGGTCCTCCAGTAGGACCTCCGAGGCGGGAGAAGGTCGTCGCAGGTCTAGCCATCGAAAAGACAGGTAGTTCGGAAGGTCCACTTCGCATCGAAAGGAGGAGAAAGAGCGACCATGTTCAACCGCAGCGCCCCCCCGCCCGCGACGGGCGGCAGCCTCTTCGGGTCGACCACGATCATCTGGGAGGACTCGTTCAAAGGCCCCAACGTGATGTGGCGGGTCCCCCGCAACATCCGTCTCAACGACAACGTGGTGGTCCGCGAGGACGAGTACGCGGTGTTCTTCCGCGACGGTAAGGTCCTCGCCTACATCGACCGTCCCGACCGTTACGCGCTCACCTCGCTCAACGCCCCGGTCGTCGGGAGGCTCGTGCAGGCCCTCTCGGGCGTGCAGCAGCAGGCGGAGGTCTACTATCTCCAGCGCCGCTTCTTCGACGGCAAGTTCGGTTCCAAGGAGCCCTACACCTTCCGCGACAAGGACTTCGGTCTGGTCAACCTGCGGGTCTTCGGCGACTTCCGCTGGCGCGTCTCCCACCCGGACAACTTCATCACCCAGTTCGTCGGGACGTTCGGGAGCGAGAGCTCCGGGGACATCGACGACCGCACCCGGGACCAGATGGTGCTCCTGATCTACGCCGCCCTCGGGCAGGCGAAGGAGAAGGGGATTGGCGTCGCCGACCTCGCGGCGAACCTGCAGACCATCGAGCAGATGGTGCTGGGGAAGGCCCCGGACTACTTCGACGCCTACGGGCTCGAGATCAACCGCATCCAGGGGCTCTCGATCAGCGTCCCCGACGAGGTCCAGAAGGCGATCGACACCCGCAGCACCATGGGCGTGCTGGGCGTGAACTACATGCAGTACCAGGCCGGCCAGGCCATGACCACCGCCGCCGCCAATCCCGGATCCGCAGGTACCCTCATGGGGGCCGGGGTGGGCATGGGGGCCGGCATGGGCATGGGCTACGGGATGGCCGGTGCGATGGGTCCGGCCTACGCGGGCATGGGCTCGGGCGGAGGCCCCGGAGGTCCCGCGACGCCGTGCCCGAAGTGCGGCTCGCTCATCCCCGGAGGCACCCGGTTCTGCCCGTCGTGCGGGCTCAACCTCGCGGCCCCACCGCCCCAGGCGCCCCCCCAGGTCGCCGCGGGGCCGATCTGCCCGAAGTGCGGACAGCCCGCGGGCTCGGGGAAGTTCTGCATGAACTGCGGGGCCCCCAACGTCCCGCCGGCACCGGCCGCCCCCGCGGTCTGTCCCAAGTGCGGTCAGCCCGCCGGGAACGGAAAGTTCTGCATGAACTGCGGGGCCCCTCGGGGCTGAGCATACGCTCCAGCGGGTCCGTGGTCGGAACGGGGTGAACGCGCGAGATGTTCTGCAACGCTTGCGGGGCGCCGAACCCGGACGGTTCGGCCTTCTGTGACCGGTGCGGTCGTCCCCTCGCGGCCTCCGGGGGGGTCGCCCCCGGGGGCGGCGCTCCCATGGCGGCGCCTCCTCCCCCGCCGCCGGCGGCCTCCGGCGCGAACGCCTTCGACATGAAGGACCTCAAGTGCAAGTCCTGCGGCGCTCCGCTGCACCCCTCCTCGGGTGACGCGGTCGTGGTGTGCGAGTACTGCGGCTCGACCATCGCGCTCTCCGGGGCCGGCTGGAAGGCGATCCAGAACCACTCGATGCTCGTCCCCCAGGTCATCGACCAGGACGGAGCCCTCGCGGCCTGCAAGCGCTGGATGGACACCGGCTTCCTCCACCACAAGGACTTCGAGACGGCGAAGCTGCTCGAGGCGAAGGTCCAGGTGGTCCCCTACTGGATCGTCCCCGCGAGCGCGGTGACCCACTACGTCTACGAGGACGCGGGGGTGGAGGCCGCCGAGATCGGCGGCAGCATCGCCGCGGCGGCGCTCATCGGCGGGGCCATGGGCGGACGCGGTGGCGGCGGGATGATGGTCCCCGGGATGATGTTGGGCATGGGGATGTCCGGAGGGGGGAACATGGCGAAGCGAGCGGGCGAGCTCGCCGGGGACTTCCAGTTCCCGATCATCGCGGTCAAGGGGCTCGGGAACTACCAGCCCAAGGAGTACCAGTTCGACCTCACCGCCCGGCTCCCCTACGACAAGCGCAAGCTGCCGGGGGGGCTCCCGGTCCTCAACGGCGACGTGAGCGAGGACGACGCCAAGTTCCAGGCGAAGAACATGGTCGTCGCGCTCCAGGCCCAGAAGGCCCACGCCCAGCACCGGCTCATCGAGAACCTGAGCACCGAGGTCAACGTCTCGGACGGGGAGCTCCTGCACGCCCCGGTCTGGTACATGAGCTTCCAGCTCAAGAACGGCAAGCAGGAGATGCTCACCGTCGACGCGCACCGCAACGCGGTGATGAACGCCCAAAAGCCGGCCTAGGCGTAGGTGGCCCCCGCACGGGGGGGGAGTTCCCCGCTCTACCCGGAGGGTCCGTCAGGGGAGGGCGAGGACGGACGGAAGGCTGCGCGGAAGGTGTACTGGGCGGGGACCCGCCGGCGGATCGGGGTCCAGAAGGCGCACGAGGTGCACCGGTACCCCACGATGACCGAATCCCCCCAGAGGGTCTCGTTCTGGCGGGGACGCACGGGGGCGAAGCAGACCGGGCAGCAATTGAGCGGCCCCCTGCGATCGCGCAGGGCGTAGCGGACCTCCAGGGTCACCTTCGAGGAGGAAGCGAGCAGCGCCCGCATCCGCTCCGGGCCGGTCCGCTGGGGGGGCCGGTAGCGGCGGAGCCGCGGAGCGACCTCCCGCCAGAGCGCCCCCTGGGTGGGGACCGAGCCTCGGTGGCGGCGCAGGACCGCGAGGGCGACCCGCTCGACCGTCCTCGGGTCGGCTAGCTTGTACCCTGCCGGAGGGCCCGTGGGAACGGTGGGGGGGCCGCCCGACCGCTCACCCGGCCGCGAGGGTCCGCCCTTCGCGGGCGGCGATCTCCTGCTGGTAAAAGAGTCGAGCGAGGGCCTCTTCGTCCTTGCCGACGGGGAGGCTCGCTCCGTCCTTCTTCTCATGTTTGAAGTATCCCACCAGGGCGCCGGCGGCGGCGAGCTTGACCGCCCTGCTCTTGAGCCGGGGGGAGAACTTGGGGCTCGCGGTCTTCGCGAGGGCCTTCTCGGAGACCTCGCGGAGCGTCGAGTAGAGGCTCGGCTGCAGCGCGACCCCCTTCATGTGCCACCGCCGGGCAAGGGGGTGCTGGGTCTGGATCGCATAGACGAGGGCGAGATGGTCCTGCACCTTCCGGGCGAGGTGGAAGTCGATCTCGCCGAGCTCGAGGCGCTCCGCGCTCTGCTCCACCGCCCGGAACCGCTCGCGCGTCATGAGGTGGAAGCGCAGCAGCATCCGGTCCTCGAGCGCAGCGAAGTTGGGGTCCCCGATCGTCGACTCCCAGGCGTTCCCCAGGACCCGGACGTTGTAGTTGACGGTGAAGTAGGAACGGAAGGTGTAGGGCCCCACCGTGCCGTAGGTCGTTTCCCACTTGACCTCCCGCTGCTCCATGACGAGCTTGAGCGGCTCGACCATCCCTTTGTACTTGAACCAGTCGTTGAACTCGGGGACGATGAAGTTGAACGTCCGTCCCCGATAGAAGGAGCCCACGCGAAGGAACTGTGCCGGGGTGATGCCCCCGCAGTATCGGTTGCGGCCGGGGAGCCCGTGGGACGGGACGCCGCTCTTGGGATTGCCACGGACCAGGTCGTCGATGGCGAAGGTCTTCCCGGTCCCGGGCGGGCCGAAGAGCGCGAGATGGAAGCCGGTGGTCCCCGTGGTCCTTCCCCCAGGGGCGACCAGGGGCACGTCCGCGAGCGCGTACTGCTGGAGCAGGGCGAGCGCGGGATCGAGCCCGAGCTCCTCCCCGAAGAGCTCCCGGCTGTAGCGAAGGAGCGCGGCGAGGTCGAAGGTCCGAGCGAACTCGAGGGTCTCCTCGAGCCGCTCCTGGAGGACCTCCCGCAGGTGCCGGAAGAAGACCGCGTCCATCTCCCGGATCTCGAGCGACTCGTCCGGAGGAGGTTGGAGACCCGTCGTGGAGGGAGTGCTGAGGCGCAGCACGCTCTCGCGCAGGAGGGCGAGGAGGTCGGGGAGGTGCGGGGCGACGAACACCTTGTCGCCCCGGGGGGCGAAGCTCTCGTCGAGGAGCCCCCGGCGGCGTAGCCGGGAGAGGAGCCGGGTCGGGTCCTGGAAGATGCGGGACTTGAGGAGCTCCGCCCGGAGCTCGGAGAGACGGAAGCTCGCCGGGACGCCCGAGGTCGCTCGCGCCTCCTGGCGCCGCCGGGCCTCCTCGAGCACCTGGAGGGCCGAGCGGGCGACCGGCAGGTCCTCCGGGTCGATGTCCAAGGTCCCGGAAGGCGCGGCCATTAGGGCATCCTACCCAGGACACACTCGAGCATATGCGTATATCTAGGCCGGGGGACGTCGCACCGGTCGTGCCGGGTTCGTCCTTCTCGGGCTACGAGCGGGAGCTCAAGGGCGTGCTTCAAGGGGAGCCCGATGCGCTCCACCGGTACCGGAAGTACGCGCGCACCCCCGAGATGCTCCACCTGCTGGACTCGATCGAGGCCCGGCCCTTCCTGGTGGTCCGGGCGGCGGGATCGCAGGGGTTCGACCTGGTCGCGTTGCGGGACCGGGTCGTCCTGCCGATCGAGGTCAAGTCCTCGAGCCAGCCGCGCATCCCCTTCGCCGCGGCGAGCGGCCGGAGCCAGGAGCAGTACCTCTCGCTCCGGGCCCAGACCCGGCGGAGCGGCCTCCTCCTGCTCTACGCCTACCGCCTGCTCGGCGCAGGGGAGCGCGACCCATGGAGGCTCTTCCTCGCGGAGGCCCCTGTCGAGGACCACAACCGCTACGCGAAGATGATCGCGGGCCAGCTCCCGACGGTCGGCGCGACGAGCCAGGGCAACCAGGTCCTTCGGTGGGAGGAGGGGAAGCCGTTGCTCGACTTCTTGAACTGGGTGCACTCGGTCCTGCTGGGCAACGCATGACCGTCGCCATCGCTTCCACCGGTCTCCTCAGGTTCGGCAAGCGTCCCGAGTGCCTCGAAGAGCTCCTCGCCGGGGCGGGACGAGAGGCGCTCCAGGGTGCCCCCGGGGGTGCGCGACCCGACGCGCTCATCGTCGCCAACATGGCCGCGGGCTCGCTCGCCCACACGGAGAGCCTCGCCCCGCGGATCGCGGACCTCTTGGGCCTCTCGGGAGTCCCGGCCTGGAGGGTCGAGTCCGCCTCGGCGACGGGAGCGGGGGGGTTCCAGCTGGGCGCCCATCTGGTCGCCTCGGGGGCCTTCGACCGGGTCCTCGTGGTCGCCGGGGAGAAGATGACCGCCCTTCCCACCGCCGCCACCACGACCGCGCTTTCCCGCTCCCTCTCTCCCCTCGAGGTGCGGCACGGGGGAACCATGCCGTCCATGGCCGCCCTGGTGAGCGGTCTCTACCTCTCGCGCTATCGACTCCCCATCGAGGAGATGGCCGAGGTCACGGTCCGCAACCGCGCCAGTTCCTCCCGCAACCCCCGCGCCCAACTCACCGCTCTCGTGACCCGAGAGGAGGTGAACCATAGCCGAATGGTCTCCTCTCCGCTGCGGCTCCTCCACGTGAGCGCGATCAGCGACGGAGCGGGGGCGGTCCTGCTGACCCGACCGCGGTCGAAGGACGAGGTCGTGGTCCTGGGCATGGGGCAGTCGACGGAGGTGCTGGACGTCGCAGCCCGGCCGATGGAGCCTCCGGGGTTCCGTTCCACCCGTCGGGCGGCGAGGGCCGCCTACGACCAGGCCGGGGTCGGCCGCAAGGAGGTCCGCGTCGCCGAGGTGCACGACGCCTTCGCGCCGTTCCAGTTGATCGACCTGGAGGACCTCGGCTTCTGCGGACCGGGCGAAGGTCTCGAGTGGACGAAGGAGGGCCGGGGGGACCCGAACGGCGTGCTCCCGATCAACCCCTCCGGAGGGCTCCTCGGACGAGGACATCCCGTGGGGGCCTCAGGGCTCGCCCAGATCATCGAGATCGACCGGCAGCTCCGTGGCAGTGCGGGTCCGATGCAGGCGGGAGCGCCCACGGTGGGCCTCGCCCAGTCGGTGGGCGGCCTCGGCTCGCACAACTTCGTGAGCATCCTGGGGAGGAGGACTTGATCGCGGTCTGGTCCTGCGGCCCCTGTTCGCTCCTCCTTCTGGAGCGGCACGACCGTTGCCCCTCCTGCGGAGGGGACCTCCTCGAGGGCTCGAGGGAGGGAGCGGCCACGGTGCTGGCCGCGACCGAGCTCCTGGTGGCCCCGGAGGGCTGGAGCGCGCCGCACCGGCTCGTCCTCTTCGAACTGGACGGGGGCGGGCGCTCCCTCGCGGTGGCGGAGGACCCCTTGCCGGCACCGGGAGGCCGCGGTCGTGTGGAACTGGGCCAGGAGGGGCGGTTCCTCTGGAAGAGGGTCCCCTCCGCTCCGTCCCTTTGATCGGGCGGACCCACCGGTACGACGCTCGGCATCTCGCGGTCGACACCTGTAGCCCGTGCTGATCCCCTCGTAGTCGATCGAAGCCCAGGACTCCCCGGTCAGGCCGGGGTTCCTTCGGAGGGAGTGGGGATCGACCCAGGGCGCGAAGACCTGATCGGAGAGAGGCTCATTGGCCAAGGTGTGGAACCCCAGGTCGTACTGGAGCTGATCCGCCCCCTGGTGGTCCAGGAGCCTCCGGGTGCTGGTGCAACCGTGAGGCGCGCAGGCATCCCCCGAACGAACCCAGGCGACCCAATGGTCGTACGCCCAACCCTCGCACCCGTGGGTGACCTGATGGTTCCAGGGATCCGCGCCCGGGCAGGCCCGCGAGTAGCTCCCTTCGGTGAGGACACCGGTCAAGCCCTCCGATCGGAGAGTCTACGTGATCCAAGACCACCTCCCGGCCCACACCACGCCCTACGTACGAGCGCGGGCGAGGACGGACAAGAGGACTCTGGTGCCCAGTGCCACCCATGCCTCTTGGATGAGTCCCTTGGAGCGCCACACGGGGGACGCCCAGAAGCTGTCGTTGGAGGGGATGGACTATCGAACCTGGCCCGCGGTCGAGAGCGCGTTCCGGCGAGCCATCACCTATCGGAACCGGGAGAGTAAGGGACGTGGGAAGGTGTTCCGGGATATCCAACGCCGCTGGAGATCACACCGACGACCTGCCTGGAAACAGCACCAGGTGCCCCGGCAGGAGCGGGGGTTGGGGCGCGGAGAGGAGGAAGTTCAACGGGCCGGGCCATCTGCGCGGGAGCGCGGCGGGCAAGTTAGGATCCGGAAGCCACCCCGATCGGCCGACCGATAGGCGGAGGAGGTCGGGCTGGCCTGGGCCAGTCCGCGGGAGACCTCCCGCGCGCCCCTAGAGCTCGGCCCGGCGGGGCAGGTCGGGGGCCGAATGTATCCATCGGCAACGCTATACCTACCTTCCAGGATTGTTCAAGCGTGCTCACTACGGACGGAAAGCGGTTTTGTCCATATTGCGGAAGCTCCAATCCAAGTTACTTTCTATCGTGTGGAACTTGCCGGGCCACCCTTCCTCCACCCCCGCCCCCGTCCTCCCTCCCAGCCCCCCCGCCGCCACCTCCAGGTCCCTCGCCAAGCTCGGGCTCCGCACCGAGCACTGCCTTCGCCCTCGTCCCTCCGCTCCCCCCACCCCCGCTCGCGAGCTCCGAGGGCGCGGTCGCTTGGTACCTCGGTCGGCCCTTGCGCCAGGCACGGATCGTGGCGGCCGTCTGGGGGCTCATCGGACTGGCACCGCTCTTCCTCGCGCTCTCCTTCTTGATCTCTCCCCTGCTCTCCTGTCCGACGCTCGGAGGGGCATGCACCGCCATGTTGGCCTTCCCGGGGTACTATGCCGGCTGGATCGCGCTGTTGGTCTACGCGACCCTCTGGGTCCTTCTCAGCGCGGCGACCTTCCTGGAGCTGCGGTACTGGATCGTTTGGGTGGAGCACCGGCACTTCTCCTTCGTGCGGCAGCGCCTGCTCGCCTGGGCCGTCTTCTCCGTCCTCTTTTCGACCGTCCTCGGGGTCTTCCTGGCCGCGGCCTACTTGCGACTTCAGAACGCGACCCGCTACGCCAATTTGGATAGGATCGGATCATAAGGGGAGGGGACGACTTGCCCACGACCTACTGCACGAATTGTGGAGCGGTCAACCCGCTCGACGCGGAGGAGTGTGTCCAGTGTCACGAGCCCATCGAGACCTCCCTGAGGTCGTCCAGGGAACCCTCCGCCCCCGAGGACACTAGCACAACGCCTGGAAGCTCCTCGGCAGGCCTTCCTGCCGGTGCCCTCCCCATGTTGGCTCCGCCCCCCGCGCTCCCTCCGCCTCCCCCTCCGGTTCCGCCTCCCCCTCCTCCATCGACGACGGTCCCGCTGAACATCCTCGGAACTCCCCCCGATTACCATGGGCTCGGGAACCCCGCCCCTCCCCCCATCTATCTGCAGCGACCCCCGGGCGCCTTGCGTCGAGCCGCCGCCTTGGCGGCCATCTTCTTCATCGTCGGGACCACGCTCGTCCTAGTGGCCATAGGCCCTCTCGACCACGTGCAGAGCACATTCTTCGTCCAGTGCGGCGCGGGGGCCCCGGCGGCCACCACGAACACGTACCCCGCCGGGATACCCGTGGACCTCAGCTGGGCCGCCGCATCGCCTGCCGGAGCGCTCGGGGTCCTCCACGTCTATCCATCCTCGACGGGCACGTGGAACGACGCGTACACCGGGAACGGAGCAGACGGGAGCGGGCAGTTCTCCTCCAACGGTGGTGCCTTCGTGTACGCCTGTTCGATGTCCGTCTACCCGTACAACGGCTCGATAGCGGTCACGACCAGCTACTGGGGCCCGTGGCTATGATCCTCGGAGAAGGAGGGCTCCTCCCAGGCGCCTTTCTGGCGACCACGAACCACCGGACCCACGAGACGTCTCCCCCCGTCTTTCTCGACCTTCCATCGAGACCGCAGGGTAGGATGATCTGACCTCGAGGGTCCATCGAGATGGGAGACACGGAAGTCGCGGGGCAGGGGGGCGATCCCTCCGGGGAGCGGCAGAAGGCGCGACGGCCCTCGGCAGAAGCGTCGCGCAACGCAGGGATGGCGGAGAGTGCCAACGGGAGGGAGCGCCCCTCGAGGTCTTCCGAGTCCTCCGAGTCCTCCGGCGCCTTCCTGGTCGTGCTGCTCCTCGCCCTGGCGGTCCTCGCCGGGCTGCTCGACCTCCTGACGTTCCCCTCGAGCCTGCTCGGGCCCACCGAGGTCCTCCTCATCGCGGCCGTAGCCCTCGTGGTCCTTGTCCTCGTACTGTTCCGCAGCTCCTACCTGGTCCAGCCCTTCGAGGTGGCCTACGCCTTGAGGGGGACCGGTCCCGGCGCGCGGCGGCTGGACCCGGGATGGAGCCTGGTGAGCCCCTTCTCCAAGGTCTACCGGGTGGACCGGCGCACCCAGGTCTTGGAGGTCGAGACCAAGTTGGGGATCACCAAGGACAAGGTGCCGGTCCGCGTCAGGGCCTCCCTGCGCTTCAAGGTGGACCGGGGGGCTTTCGCGGCCCTCGGCGTCCCGGACTACAGGGAGGCCACCGTGCGCGCCACCGAGGGCGCATTGCTGCTTCTCCTAGGGACCAAGGACCTGGCGGAGATCGAGGCGGAACGCCCGGCCCTCAACAGCGCCCTCGCGGAACGAGTATCGAAGGACGCGGCCGGATGGGGCGTACGGGTCTCGGCGGTCGAGCTGCTCGAGGTCGACCCCGGTCCCTCCGTGCTCCAGGCGATGAGCGTGGAGGCGGCGGCCCTGCGCCAGCACCGTGCCGAGCTGCTGCGGGTGGAGGACGAGCGCCAGAACCGGCTCCTCCAGGCCCTCGAGGTGGAGGAGACCGCGGCCCGGCAGCGAAGGGCGGAGATCCTCCGGGCGGATGGTCAGAGGCGCTCCCATCTCCTCCTGTCGGAGGGCGAGATGCGATCGAGGCTCCTCCAGGCCGAGGGGGAGCGGCTCGCCGGCCTCTTGGAAGCGATTGGGCACGCCCAGAGGCTCCAGCTGCGCGCTGCGTCGGCGGACAGCCCCTCGTCGGAGATCTACCGTCTCCTGGGACCGGACCCGGAGAACACCATGGCCCTGCGTCAGGCGAACCTCACTCTGCTTCCGAGGAGGGTCTCGATGCTGCACGAGGAGTTCTCCAGGCCTCTCGTGCCGTTGGAGGAGCCGTTCCTGTTCGACACCACCTCGGGGGAGTACCCTGACCTGTCCGAGCCCACCGGGGAGGAGGCGGCCCCGGTCCCAGGAGAGGGCACGGCGCTGGGCGACCTTCTCCCGAGCCCCTCCCCCACCATGGAGGGGGCCGCGACCCCTGCCTCCGGGCTCGCCGCCGCCCCCGCCGCCAACGCCGCCCCCGCGGTCGCGGGCCTTGCCCCGGGCGCCTCGATTTCGAGCAAAGTGCTGACCACTGATGGGGTGACCGTCAACTACTACCTCGGCGGGGCCGGAGGCCCTGGAGAAGGCGAGCCACCCGTCCCGTCGAAGAGCCCTCCGCCGAACCTTCCCCCGATCATCATCCCCGGTGGGTTCTCCGGACAGTCGAACACGAAGATCATCTCGACGGACAAGGTCACCCTCAACTACGGCATGGGTGGCAAGGGCCCGGGCGGGGAGCCCGAGGAAGCGCACCCGGGTCCCCAGCGGGCGTGCGTGCGTTGCGGCGTCCTCAACCCTGCGAACTACCGCTTCTGCGTGCACTGCGGGGCCCCGCCGCCCCCTGACGTGGTCCACGAGCCGGTGGGGGTGCCCATGCCCCTACCTCCGCCCCCGGTCTGGATCCTCGCCCGTCCCCCGACGGCGAGCCCCCTGGACTGGGAGAAGCTCTCCCCTTCGCGCCAGCGACGTTTGCGTGACGTGGTGGGCCATCTCCACCAAGCCTCTGCGATGGCGCTCGTCTGGACGGCCCTCGGGTTCATTCCCCTCACCTTCTCGGTCATCGGTCTCCTTTCCCCGATGGGTGGCTGCGGGAGCATCCTCGGCCTTCTGGGCTGCGCCACCGCCGGTACCGCAGGGTACCTGGAACAGTGGGTCCTCCTCCTCGCCTACTCCCTAGGTTGGATCACGGTCAACGCCGCCATCTTCGTGCGGACCCCGAGCTGGATCTCGAACACGGAGGCCCTCTACCTTCCGTTCGTGAAGGAACAGGTGACGGTCTGGGGCGTCCTCTCCTTCCTCTTCGGGCTCGTCGCGTCGGCCTTCCTCCTCAGGGTCCGAATGGACCTCACCCCGCTCATCTCGAGCTGCCCGCACTGCTACACGACCAATCCCCCCACGCAGCAATACTGCAGGAAGTGCGGGCGGCAGGTCTTCCACGTGGCCCCCGCGCGCTCCGCCCGTCCGGACCTTCCCCCCTACCCGGCCTCGGGGCGGGCCGGGGGAGAGCGGCGCCCATGGGGGCGAACGTCGAGAGTGGCCGCGGGCCTCCTCATCGGGCTGGTGGTCCTCCTCGGGGTCTTGGCCGTGGTCCCGTTGAACAACCAGGGCCAGACGGTGAGCCTCCTCTGCGGAGGGGCCACGGCGGCCACGGGAGCGGTCTATCTGCCCTCCCAGGCGCAGGTCCAGCTCCACTGGACCGTGGGCGGACAGAATGGGACGGTCCACCTCCATGTCTACGATGGCCCGGTCCAGAGCGCAGACCTGGTCTACTCGGGCACGGGCTCGAGCGGCACCGTGCAGTTCGGGTCGAACGGGGGGACCTACCTCTTGACCTGTTCCACGATCTCCGGGGCTTGGACCGACCCCGTGAACGTCTCGACCGAATATCCCACGCCCATCCTCTGAGCGCCCGGCGGACCTCGGCAGGGGACCCGGCGGCCCAGGAGGGCCTGGTCGCCTTACGAGGAGCCCTCGGAGCGGGTCGCGGGCGGGGCCTCGTCCTCCGGAGCGGTGCGGGCGATGAGCGCGAGCGACACCAGCAACAGGGCCACCACTCCCCCGACGACCAGCAGGCCCTCGAGGCCGGGAAGTCCTAGGAACTGGCTCGAGGAGGACGTCCCGGTGGGGTAGGACGGCGTGGGGCTCCCGCCCACCACCTGCAGGGCGGCGGTGGCGCTGGCGCTCGCCCCCGTGGAGTCGTTGACGTAGGCCCGGACCGTGAAGTCCCCCCGGGAGGAGGGCGCGCACGTCAGCGAAGGCCGGTTCGAACTGGTGCATCCCGGGGGTAGACCCACGTAAGCGTAGCTGAAGGGCGGGCTCCCACCGGAGGCCGTGACGCTCAGCGTAACCGTCCCACCGGCGGGGACCGAACCTGGAGCGATCGAAAAGGCCGTGATCACAGGGGCCCCCGCCGCGCCGCCGGACGTCGTGGTGACCGTGAAGCTCCCCCCCGACGCGTTGCTCCCTGAGGAGTCCAGGACCCAGAGAGAGACCTGGAACGTGCCGACCCCCCCGTAGGTGTGGTTCGCCCCGGAGCCTGCGCAGCCGGTGCAACTGGTCCCGTCGCCGAAGCGCCAGTCGTAGGTGTACGGTGGGCTCCCGCCCTGGGCCGTCGCTTGGAACCGGACCGCGAGCGGGGCGGTGCCGGAGGCCGGGGCCCCCGTGAACACCGCCGAGAGGACGCCCGCACCCGGGGCCCCTAGCGTGGCGATCGGCATCACACCGTTGGGGGGTTCCGCGCGCACCCTCACCCACGAGTAGGCCACCGTGGACCCGCAGTAGTTGGGGGAGGAAGTGAACATCGCGAGGTAGCCCGAGGAAAGGACAGGGGCGACCGACGTGGTCACCGACGAGTAGTTCACGTAGACCGTGGGGCCGTCGACGCTCAGGATCGACCAGGTGTAGGCCCCGGCGGAAGCGCTCGCCACGGGGGCGAGCGAGGGGGAAAGCACTTGGAGGGGGCTTCCCACGCCAAAGGTGTTGCAGGGCGAGCTGCCGTCCAGGTATCCCACGCTGTCCCCCTGGCCCACGTAGCTGCTCGACGAGCTGCTGCTCGCGATGGCCAGCTGATAGCCTCCCGCGACCTCCTGGACATAGGCGATCCGCCCGTCCACGACCGAGGTCGGTCCAATGGTGATGGGTGACACCGCGTAGGCCGTTCCCACGTTGACCGAGCTCACGCTGAGCTCATCGTTCGAGATCCCTACGTAGGTGGTGCAACAGCCGTTCCCGCTCGAGGCCCAGCCGATGGTGGAGAGGCTCGAGGAGTTCCCGAGGAAGTTCTGGTACTCGTTGAAGACGTCCCTACCGTTGTCGTAGATCCCCACCGGCAACGAGAGCGTGGGGGCCTCTCCCACCCGATACCCATTGAACGTGAGGGTCCCGAGGGGCTGAAAGACCATCTCGAGCGTGACCGTGGAGCCTGCCGGCACCCCGTTGATGAGGTTCAACCAGTACACGGAGGAGGTCGCATTGTTGAGGGCGCCGGATTCCAACCAGCTGGGCACGACGGTCCCGTTCGTGTAGGTGAACTCGACATTGGACAGATTGGTCGCCTCGTAGGAGGCGTAGGTGAGGCTGTCGACCACGAGCTTCAGCTGGAAGGGGGCGGGCGAAGGGACGGACTGGGCGTTGGTGACCTGGATGGGTACCGTCACGGCCGAGGAGGCGTGGGCCCTTGTGGTGGAGGCAAAGGCGAGGGCGGGCCCTCGCTCCCCCGCGAACGGCATCGAACTGTCGTGGGCAGGAGCGCTCGCCCCGATGGGGAGGACCAGTGTTAGGACGATGAGAAACAGCGCCATCCACGACCTGGATCTCATCTTCATGGTCCGTTCGGAGTGGTATGGGAGGTCCGCCCTGATTAATGATTCCCGTACTTGACCGGGGACCTCCGCTTCACCTCGCATCCCACCGCGCCCGCTGAAGGCCCTGTCCGTTCCCCCTCCGCGCTTCCCTCCCGCCCTCCCGGCCCTCTCCCCAGCGCGGACGGCCCGCCCTCGGCCCTGAGGGCGGGGACCGTCGTCGGACAGGGCCCGGCTCTGCGGACCCCGAAATGGGCGACCCGGTGGGGATGGGGGTCGGGACGCGGGGAGGGGGATGTTCCGCGGGCCGGGTTCGTCCCGGACCGCCTTTGAACCCCCGAGGTGCAAGCACCACAGGATTAGCAATCCTGCGCCGTACCGGGCTGGGCCATCCCCGCGCAGGCGGCGCGACCTGCGCGCGCCATTTAAGCGTGGTGGCGCCAGCGATCCCTCACCTTCCGCCGGCCGTCCACCCCGGCAGGAAACGAGCGAGGCCGCCGCCCGGCCCGGGTGCACTTATCTACCCACGGCCATCGGGCCGGCCGAGGGCGTGAACATGATCTACGTTCGGAAGGCCGGGGTCGTTGGTGCGGGGACCATGGGGGCTGCCATCGCCGAGGTGCTGGCCTTCAACGAGGTCAACGTCGTGCTCAAGGAGGTCAACGAGGAGCTCCTGGCGAAGGGCATGGCCCGGGTCAAGGGGATCGTGGACGAGCTCGTCGCCTTCCACGAGGGCCGGGCGGACAAGGAGATCGCCCGCATCGAGGAGATGGGGCTCAAGCTCAACGAGGAGCAGAAGGGCGCCATACGCCAGAAGCTCAAGCCCAAGGTCGACCGCAAGCGAGGGGACGCGATCATCGCCCGGGTGAAGGGCACCACCAGTTGGGACGACTTCAAGGACGTCGACCTCGTGGTCGAGGCGGCCTTCGAGAAGGAGTCCGTCAAGAAGGAGGTCTTCGCGGCGCTCGACCGCAGCCTTCCCGACCACGCGATCATCGCCTCCAACACCTCTTCGCTCTCGATCACCCAGCTCGCGAAGGGACTGAAGCACTGCGGGAACACGCTCATCGCCCACTTCTTCAACCCTCCCTACACGCTGCCCTTGGTCGAGATCGTCGCGGGCGTGGACACCCGCGAGGACGTGGTCAGCGACGTGATGGAGTTCTTCCAGGGGCTGCGCAACCACCGGTTCCCGATGGTGCCCATCCGCGTGAAGGAGGTCCCCGGCTTCCTCGTGAACCGCCTGCTCATCCCGATGCTCAACGAGGCCTGCTTCGCCCTCGAGGAGGGCGTCGCGAGCGCCCGGGACATGGACATCGCGCTCAAGGCCGGGGCCGGGAACCCCATGGGTCCCCTGGAGCTCGCCGACATGATCGGGCTCGACGTCTGCCTCGACGTCGCGGAGATCCTGCACCGGGAGTACGGCGACCCCAAGTACCGGCCCGCGATCGCGCTCAAGAGGCTGGTCGCGGCGGGTCACCTCGGCCGCAAGACCGGCCGCGGCTTCTACGAGTACACCTGAGCCCCGTGAGCGGCACGGACCCCCATCCGTGCGCGGCGGTCCGGCCCGCCCCAAACGCTCCCCCGGACCCGGGCCGGCACGAGAGGAGGCATTGCGAACCACCCCTACGGCGGGGACGGAGGTCCCGAGCGGCCGTCGTCATCGGCCCCCACCGGACCCGAAGGGGCCCAGAGGGAGCTCGCCTGGGAGGAAGGGCCAGGGCGGGCGGAGCTGGAGGTCGTGCTCGAGGCGCCGGCGCCCGGGGACGATGGCTCCTCGGGCGCCCGCGCGACGGGGCCTTTGGTGTCCGCGTGGCGGCGGGCCCGCCGGTAGCGCAGGCGGTGGTGGACCCAGAGGAGCGCGCCCAGGAGCAAGAGGACGCTCGACAGCGCGTAGATCGGGGAGACGAGGCCTGCCGAGCTCATGTGGGACGGGTCGAGGAGGTAGGAGCCGAGGCCATAGCCTCCCAGCGCCCCGACGAGCGCACCTGCCCCAAGGAAGCTCGCGGAGAGCGTCGGTTCCCAGCGGAGCGGTCGCACCGCCTCGCGCTGGGCGGGGGTGAACGGGGTGCGGTGCTTCCATCCGATCCTGAGGAGCTCGATGCCCGCGATCGCGAGCAGCAGCAGGAGCCCTGCGATGAACGCGAAGAACTCGACGCCTAGCGTGAGCGCGAGCGAGCCGCCGAGGACCTCCGCGATGACCGGTCCTTGGAGCGACGGGCTCGAGGAGCTCACGACCGTGCCGTTCACGATGCTGCGTCCGTAGAACCGGACCGCCCCGGACTCGCTGGTGAGCAGCCCCCGCTGCCAGATCGTCCCCGTGATGTTCGCCCCGCCCGGGAAGGTCGCGGTGTCGTTGGGGAGCACGATGGTCCCCGAGAGGCCAAGGCCCCCCACGGACATGCCGCCGTTCACTTCCATGAAGCCGGCGAGCGTCGCACCTTTCCCGAGGGTCACATACCCCACTGTGGAGCTCGCTCCCCAGACGCTTGCGCTCCCCGAGGCGACGGTATGCCCGACGATCCGGCTCGAGCCGTCGACGTAGTAGCCGGTCGAGTTCGCGACGATCGTGCCGTGCGAGACCGTGAAGCCGGTGAGCGCGATGCTCCCCCGGAGCAGGAACTGCCCCCAGTCGAGCGTGTAGTTCCCCGCGACGTCGAGCCCCGGAAGGTCCGTGCGCCCTTGCGTGTAGACCGGTCCGTTGAAGTCCGCTGTCCCCGAGAGTTGGACCGTGCCCCGGGAGTAGACCATCCCGCTCGCGGCGAGCGCGCCTGAGATCGTGACCTGGGAGGAGGTGAGCGTCGCCGAGCCCTGGATGGTGACGTTCCCGGAGGTGTTCACGTTCCCCAGCACGTGGGCCGCGTTCGCGAGGTTGATGTCGCCCACGAGCGAGAGGGTCGAGCCCGGCGAGGTCGACAGGGTCGAGTCCCCCGTCACCACGACGGTGCCGGTCATGTAGAGGTCACCCACGATGGAGGAGGTACCGACCTCGGAAAAGATCCCCTGGTCCACCGTGAGGATGCCCGTGAGCGTGACGTTGCCCGCGACACCGCTCGTGCCGCTCGCGTTCACCGAGCCCCCCGACGAGGAGAGGCCGAAGGTCCCCAGGAGGCTCATGCCGGGGAACTGGGCG
Source organism: Thermoplasmata archaeon (assembly GCA_027306505.1). Taxonomy (GTDB): domain Archaea; phylum Thermoplasmatota; class Thermoplasmata; order Lutacidiplasmatales; family UBA184; genus JAKAAX01. The sequence continues at coordinate 85,676 of DAHUZP010000017.1, forward strand.
AGCCCGCTCGAGGTGACCGCTCCGGTGAAGATGGTGACGCCGAGGACGGAGACGTTACCGCGCGCTTCGACGACCCCGACGACCTTGAGCCCCGTGGGGAAGGAGACGGTGGTGCCGTTGAAGCTGGAGGTCCCGTTCGTGAAGGAGGCGCCCTGGACGAACACGCTGCCCTGCACCCGGGAGGTCCAGCTCGGTCCGGTGGGCCCGTTGACGACCCCCATGAGGACCGTCGCATTGAGGTTGAGCGAGCCTCCGGGGGCGGTCAGGAGCTCGGCCGCCCCCTGGACGGTGATGCTCCGGTTCACGTCGACCGTCCCGTTCAGCCACGACGAGCCGGTGACCGAGTAGGTGGAAGCGTTGACCCAGGTCCACCCGCGAGCGGTGGAGGTGCCTTGGAGCAGGGTGCTGCCGACGCCCACGAAGGAGCCGTCGTGGAGCAGGAACGTGCCGTCCATGAACGCGTGCGGCAACGAGATGTCTCCGGAGCTCGAGACGTTCCCGAGGAACGCGGTGGTCCCATCGGTCCCCACGCCGCCGGAGGCGGTCATGGAGCCGTTCAGCGAGAGGTTCCCCTCGATGTGGATGAGCGTAGCGTTCTGGGTCAGCGTACCTTCGATCGCGATGTCCCCCGAGGCGTTGGTGCTACCGTCGATCGTGACGTCGGAGTCGATCGTGGTGTACCCGCTCGTGACCACGCCGTGGCCAGGGGCGCTCACGATGTGGATGTCCGGTCCCAGCTGGAGCTTGTGGTTGAACACCTGCTCCCCCGCGCTGTCCATCTCCCCGACGATGGTGAGCCCGCCATCGTTGTAGAACGTGCCGCCGTTCGAGGCCGACGCCTCGGCGCTGAAGGTCCCTTCGACCGTGACCGCGGCCTCCAGGTCCTCGCCGTGGGAGACGGTCACCCGTCCGAGGGTCGCCACCAGGGCGGGGTAGCTCGCGCCGGGGGAGACGATGAGCTGGGGCGAGCCCAGGTCCGGATCCATGGAGAGGTTGACGCCGGCGCTGGGCGGGATCGCGATCGTGAGCCGGGTGTCCGGCATGGTCGCGGTCATCCCCTGCCCGCTCGTGGTGGTCGAGCCGAGGATGCTGAAATGGGCCCCCGCCGGCCATGTGATCGAGGTCACCGGCACAGCGATACACCCCAAGCCCACGATGCAGAACGCGGAGACGTACACCTGTCCCACGGCCACATTGATGGTGGTCGGGACCCCCAGGATGGACGCCTGGATCGAGATCGGTCCCGAGGAGTTCGCGTAGTTCAGGATCTGGGAGGCGTTGCCGACGTTGATGTTGGCCCCACCGCCGTAGCTGTAGAACCCGCCTGCCTGGCGGGCCTGGATGGTGATGTTGACCCCGGTCGTGGTCATGAGGAAGGTCTGGCCGTTCGCGGGGTCGCCCAACTGGATGTTCCCCTGCAGGATGTTGAGCGCGGTCGTGTTGAGCGGCGAGGGGGAGACCCAAAGGTTCGAGCCCGGGTGGGAGGTGAAGACGGCGGCGGGACTCCCGGGGAGGGAGGCGATGTGCATCGAGCCCACCACGACGGTGGGGCCATAGTCCGCCCATCCGGCGGTCTCGGTCAGGTTCGACGTGACCGCGGACCCGATGATGTGGACGGTACCGTCGAGATAGGTGGTGCCGGCCGATAGCGTGCCGTTGAGGTGGACGCTCCCGTTGATCGCCGTGGACGGGGGAGAGGTCGAACCATGGATCCATGGGACCTTGGACGTGGGAGCGCTCACGGTCCCGGCGAGGGTGGTCCTGACCGGGGCCGGAGCGCTGCCTACGGTGGGCAGAGCCCCGGGAGGCGGCCCTCCCGTCCTCATCGAGGGTGGGAGGGTGGTCGAGGAGGCTACGGTGCCGGACGAGGTCGCGAGAGCGCCCGTCGCGCCGTGCGAGGTCAGCAGCAGAGCGCTCGCGCTGCTCAAGAGCAGAAGGGCGACCACGACCGACCGGATCTGTGCTCCTGACAAGTCCAAGGCCCGTCGCCGCTCTCGCGGTCTTCGACTCGATTCTCCGCTCCGTAATGAGGGTTGGCTCGGGCGACAACGCCCCCTCCACCTCGAAGCCGGACGGTCCGAGGGGGGGGCGTGACGAGAATCGTAATGTCTGCTTTTCGACCGACAGGTATATACTGTTTGTCTGACAAGTGTCAGCACGGATGACGCCTGTGAACATCGAGCTGGCGCCGTTGTGCCAAGAGCCGAGCATCCGTGAGCGGTTCCGTCCCGTGGACCGGGCCTACGCCGAGGCCGGGCGGACCCTCTTCGCCATCGCGGGTGTGTCCGTCATACTGTTCCCAGCCGCCGAACGCGAGGAGTGAGCGGTGCCTTCCCCAGCACGCTCCCGCTTCCTTCGCGGGGTCCTCCTGGGACCCCACCACTGCCGGTCCTTCGTGGACCAGGGGCCCGGGGAGCCCCGGTTCCGATGCCGGCAGCGGGCGGACGCCCTTGCGGGCCCTCAGGGTCCCATGCGGTGCCGTGTCCGAGGGTCGCGGTCGAGCCCGCTGGGGAGGGCGCCGCTGTTGAGGAGCTGCAAGTGCCCGCGTTGAGCTCCGTCCCGGGCACCTGGTGGTCGACGCTGTGGCGTTGGCCCACCTCCGGAGGTTCCACGCATAATCGTCGGTGTCGATGGTGCATCGACGGACAGATCACCTGCCCGAGCTGCGCCGTGGGCAAGCCCGACTGCCACCGATGCAGCGGCAAGGGCAAGATCGTCTGTCTGGTCTGTGGTGGCGAGTCCGCGGTCTAGCGAGCTCGACCCTCTCCCGTCCCACCGTCCCCGCTCCTGCTCCGCGCCGTCGCTCGTCCCCGCGGGTCATCCTCGGTCCCGTCTCTGCATCGTCGCCTCGGCGGTCCCGGGGGAGAGGCCTGAAGAACCCTGTACCACTCCCCGGCGCCAACGGGCAAGGGTGGTGGGTCCGGGCCGTCCATGAGCGTTCCAGCGGACCCCGGGACGATCCCCTGCCCCCACTGCGGGCGACCGATCCGCCTGACCGACGCCCTTCTCCACCCGATGGAGGAACGCGTACGGGCACGTGTCACGGAGGAATTGGCCGAGCGGGAGAAGGAACGTCTCGCAGAGCTCCTCCGCGAGCGCAAGAAACTGGAGGTGCGCGAGGCCGAGGTCCGGCACCAGGAGGAGGAGCTCCTCTCCAAGGTCGAGTCGCAGGTCCGGGAGCGGCTGCCCGGGCTACGGGCGGCCGCGCGTCAACAGCTCGAGGAGGATCGGAAGGTCGAGATGGAGGCCCTCCTCGCCCAGTTGCAGCTCGCGAAGGACCATCTCGCGACCTCCCAGAAGGAGGAGCTGAACCTGCGCCAGCGCACCGCGGCGCTGGAGCAAGAGAAACGGGAGCTCGACGTCCTCATCGCCCGGCAGGTCGCGGAGGAGAGAGGTAAGCTCCAGAGCGAGCACACCCTCGAGCTTCGGCAGAAGGAAGAGGTCCTGGAGTCGCTCCGGCGCGAGATCTCCGACCTCAAGCAGCGCTCCGAGCAGGGATCCCAGCAGCTCCAGGGGGAGGTCCAGGAGCTCGAGCTCGAGGACATGCTCCGGGAGACCTTCCCGAACGACGGGTTCGACCCGGTCCCCAAGGGGAAGGAGGGCGCGGACGTCCTCCAGATCGTCCGCCACGCCCCTGGCCACCACTTCGGGAAGATCCTGTGGGAGTCGAAGCGGACCAAGGAGTGGTCGAAGGACTGGGTCTCGAAGGTGAAGAAGGACCAGAGCGACGTCGTAGCGGACATCGCGGTCATCGTGACCCGGGCCATGCCCGAGGACGTCCCCACCTTCGGCGACCACGCGGGCGTGGTCGTGACGAGCTTCCGTTACGTCGTCCCCCTCGCGGCCCTCCTCCGTTCGAAGGTCGTCGACCTCTCCAAGGCGAGGCAGGCGAACGTCGGCCGGTCCGACAAGAAGGAGATGCTCTACTCGTACGTGACAGGGAACGAGTTCCTGAACGCCTTCCGCAACGCGGTGGAGGCCAGCGCGGAGGTGATCACAGAGCTCCAATCCGAACGGATGGCGATGGCCAAGCGCTGGAAGCGCCGGCAGAAGCTCATCGAGCGAAACCTCCAGGCGATCGCGGAGGTCTACGGCAGCGTGCAGGGGCTGGTGGGCGCCTCCCTACCTGAGATCCCCGCCCTGAACCTGGAGCCCATGGACGGGTCGGTGCAGCTCTCCCTCCCCGACGGGGAGGAAGAGGACGAGCCTGCCGAGAAGGGGTCCGACGCACGCGACTAGCCGGTGAGGCCCGCGCCCCATCCCCGTCATTTTGTCGCCGGCGACAACATATAAGCAGGGCTCATCCTGGGGAGGCCCGCGAGGACGACCATGGTGAAGTTCCCCAGCCAAGAGTGGATCGAACAGTTCAAGGAGAAGCTCAACCAGAACGCCGCCTACGAGGACGCGGCGAAGACCTGGGAAGGGGACTTCATCTTCCTGGTCGAGGCGGAAGGCGCCCTCCCCTCCTCCGTCGCCCTCTACATGGACCTCTTCCACGGCAAGTGCCGGGACGCGAAGATGCTCTCCTCCCCCGAGGAGAAGAGCGCCGCCTACACCTACCAGGGCCCCTACGGGAACTGGCGCAAGCTCATCAACAAGGAGATCGACCCGATCCAGGGGATGATGACGGGGAAGTTCAAGCTCAAGGGGAACATGATGAAGATCATGCGCTACACCCGCGCGGCGAAGGAGCTCATCAACACCGCGTCCACGATCCCGACGGAGTTCCCGTAGGGAGCTCGGGCCCCTCCCGTCCCCCGCCGCTCGATCGACCCCCCCAGCGCAAGGAAGGAACGACGGAGGGCGCCGAGCTTAGATGTGGTTCTTCACCTCACCGAAGATCGTCTTCGGCTCAGGCGCAATCGAGTTCCTGGCCTCGTTGCCCACCAAGAAGGCCCTCATCGTCTGCGACAAGTTCCTCTCCGAGAAGCGGGCCTACCAGCCCGTCGCGGAGCAGCTCACCAAGTCCGGGGCCCAGGTGAAGGTCTTCGGCGAGGTCGAGCCCGAGCCTCACATCGCGACGGTGGAGGCCGGGGTGAAACTCGCGAGGGAGTTCGAGCCCGACATGGTGGTCGGTTTCGGCGGAGGCAGCGCGATGGACATGGCGAAGGCCATCTACGCGCTCTACGAGCGACCCGACCTCACCATCTACGACCTCACCCCCATCGTGGAGCTCCACCTGGGACAGAAGGCCCGCCTGGTCCAGGTGCCTACGACCAGCGGGACCGGCAGCGAGACGACCTGGGCCACCATCATCACCGAGGGGGAGGGTGGGCGCAAGCTCGAGCTCGCCCATCGCGACCTGGTCGCGGACTGGGCGGTGCTGGACCCGCTCTTCCCGGGCTCCATGCCTCCCCGCCTCACCGCGGACACCGGGGCGGACGCCCTCGCCCACTCCATCGAGTCGATCTCCTCGGAGTGGTCGAACCCCTTCTCTGACGCCCTCGGGGTGAAGGCCGTGGACACCATCTTCCGGTTCCTGCCGAAGGCGGTGAAGGGCGACCCGGTCCCCTCGGAGGTACGGGAGGAGCTCCACCTCGCGGCGGCCATGGCGGGGCTCTCCTTCGGGAACGCCCAGGTGGGCATCGGCCACGCGCTGGGCCACGCTCTGGGGTCGGTCTTCCACGTCCCGCACGGACGGACCGTGGGGCTCTTCCTGCCCTACCACATCGAGTACAACTTCAACGCCGCGCGCCCGAAGCTCGCCCGGCTCGGACCCGTCCTGGGCGAGTCCACCGTGCAGTCCGGCCGTGACCTCGCCGGGAAGGTCCGCTCGCTCTGGGACCAGATCGGTATGGCCCGGACCATTCCCGAGGCGGCGAAGATCACCGAGAAGGAGTTTGAGGAGAAGCTGCCCGAGCTCGTCGCCCGAGCGGACTCCTCCACCTGCGTCATCTCCAACGCCCGCGTCCCCAGCTCGAAGGAGCTGGAGCGGATCTTCCGGGCGGCCTGGAGCGGGAGCCCGATCGACTTCTGAACCGGGCGACCGGTCCGGCCCGAGCGAGCGAACCAGCGCGACGAACGAACAAGCAGAACCGAGGGGAGAAGAGAGGATGGCCGCACCGGAGAGCGCCTTGAGCGAGAGCATGGGAACGAACGCGCCCCGGACGTGGAAGGCCTTCATCGGCGGTGAGTGGCGCGACGCATCCAACGGCGCGACGACCACCCTTCGCGACCCGGCGACCGGCGAGCTCCTCGGAACGGTCCCCCAGTGCACGAAGGAGGACGCGAAGGCCGCGGTGGACGCGGCGAGGGAGGCCTTCGACAAGGGCCCCTGGCCCGAGACCAGGCCGAAGGACCGGGCTGAGGTCCTTCTCAAGGTCGCGGAGCTCATCACCACGCGGGCGGAGATGTTCGCCCTCCTGGAGACCCGCAACGCCGGGAAGCCCATCCGGCAGAGCACGTTCTTCGACCTGGGGCTCGCGGCCGAGCACATGCGCTACTTCTCCGAGCTCACGACCTCGATCCGCTGGCGCCAGAAGGTGGAACAGCCCGACTACGAAGGGAGCTACGGGGTCATCCGCAAGGAGCCGATGGGGGTCTGCGCGGGGATCACGCCGTGGAACCTACCGCTCCTCATGGCGGTCTGGAAGGCGGGCCCGGCCCTCGCCGCGGGGAACACCTGCGTTCTGAAGCCCGCCTCGCTCACGCCCTGCACGACGATCGAGCTCGCCCGCCTGTTCGAGGAAGCGGGCCTCCCCAAGGGGGCCCTCTCGGTGGTCACCGGCTCCGGAGAGGAGGTGGGGAACGTCCTGCTCACCCATCCGGGGGTGGACAAGGTGAGCTTCACCGGCTCCACCGAGGTGGGCCGGACGGTCCTCGCGAAGAGCTCCTCCACGGTGAAGCGCACGACGATGGAGCTCGGCGGGAAGAGCGCGAACGTGATCCTTCCCGAGGCGGACCTGGACAAGGCGATCGACGGGTCGCTCTTCGGCATCTTCCTGCATGCGGGACAGCTCTGTGAGTCGGGGAGCCGCCTGCTCGTCCCGGCGAAGGAGCAGGAACGCATCGTCCAGAAGCTGGTCGAGAAGGCGCGGAGGATCCGCATCGGCCTGACCCAGGACTACAACACCGACATGGGACCGGTCATCAGCGACGGCCAGCGGACCCGGATCGAGGGGTACATCCAGTACGGGATCGATCAGGGCGCGAAGCTCTCCTTCGGCGGTAACCGGCCGGACCGGCCGGAGCTCCGCAAGGGCTTCTTCCTTCGACCCACGATCTTCTCCGGCGTCACCCCTGACATGCGGATCGCTCAGGAGGAGATCTTCGGACCGGTGCTCACCGTCCTTCCCTACGACAATCTGGACCAGGCCGTGGAGATCGCGAACAGCACCATCTTCGGCCTCGCGGCGGCCGTGTGGTGCCGGAACGAGAAGAAGGCGGAGCGGGTCGCGGAGCGGCTCCGGGCCGGGACCGTGTGGATCAACGACTACCACCTGCTCACCTGCCACGCCCCTCGCGGAGGGTACAAGCAGTCCGGGATCGGTCGCGAGCTGGGAGAGCACGCGCTCGAGGACTACCTCGAGACGAAGCATCTCTTCTTCGGCCAGGACTCCCCGCTCATCCCCATCGCCCGTGGCCTCGTCGTGGCCCCCGCCCCCGAGGGGGGGCCCGGGAGCCCGACCAGCCCCTCCTCCCCCCCTTCCACGTCGGGGGAGGGCGGCGCGTCCAGTTAGGACCGCATGGCGCGCATCGAGACCGAGGTCGTCATCCGGGCCCCGCTGGACCGGGTCTTCTGGTTCCTCGCGAACGGTGACCACGCTCCGGAGTGGTCGGTCTCGGTGAAGGCAGCGCACCACGAGACCCCGCCCCCGATCCGCGTCGGGAGCCGCCTCGCCGTGAAGGCGCAGGCCGGTCGGAGGGAGTACTCCTGGACCCAGGAGGTCACGCGCTGGGAGCTCCTCCGGGAGTTCGAGGACCGTCTCGTACCGGGCGAGGGGCCCTTCCGCTCCTTCCTGGACTGGGGAAAGTTCGAGCCGACCCCCGAGGGGGTACGGTTCACCTTCGGCCTCGACTACCATCTCCCCGGGGGCCCCCTGGGCTGGCTCATCGACCGCCTCCTCGTCGCACCGCGGGTGGAGCACGACCAGCACCTCTCGCTGCAGAAGGCGCGCTCCATGCTCGAAGGCGGCCAGGTCACGGACGAGATCGTCCCCAGGTGGGCACGGGGGAAGGCGTGAGCGCCGCCGCTCCCTCGCCCGTCCCCGACGTGAACCCCCGCGACCGGGCGATCCTCGCCGCCGTCGCTCGCGGGCTCGTGCCCTCCGGAGGGCCCTTCGCCCCCGGCGCCGATGAGGTGGGCGTCGCCGACCTCATCCTCGCTATGGGCAAGGAGATGGACATGGTGAGCAGCGCGGTCGTGCGCGCGCTCGTCGCGAGCCTCGAGTTCGCCGCCGTCTTTCGCGGTCCGGGCCGGCGCCTTTCCTCGCTCCCTCCCTTGGAGGCGGAGCGGTTCCTCGCGGACGCGGTCCACCAAGGGAAGGTACGACCCATGGCGAGCTGGCTGCTCCGCCTCTTGGTGGAGGCCAACTACGTCTCCGCCCCCCCGGTCCGGGCCTACCTCTCGATCGACGACGAGCCGATGTACACGGAGCCTCCCGTGCCCCCCGCCCGGCCACCGGTGCCCACCCTCACCTACCCCTCCCTCAGCCCGGGCACGGAGCTCGACTGCGACGCATGCGTCATCGGGAGCGGGGCCGGCGGGGCGCCCGCGGCGGCCCTCCTCGCGGAGGCGGGATGGAAGGTCCTCGTGGTGGAGGAGGGGCCCGCGGTCTCGCGGCAGGACTTCCACGGCTCTGCGATCGGAAGGATCGGGCGCTACTACCGTTCCAACGGGATCTTCTTCACCATCGGCAAGCCCCTGGTCCAGATCTCCTACGCGAGCTCCGTCGGCGGGACGACGGTGTTCAACTCCGGCACCTGCTTCGAACCTCCCGCGTCGACGCTCGAGAAGTGGGCGAAGGACTCCGGGGTCGCGGACCTGGGGCCGGAGGGTCTCGCGCCCTACCTCGCCCGCGTGAAGAAGTTCCTCCAGGTGGGGCCTTCCCGAGCCGACATCATCGGGGGCAACGGCGAGGCCCTACGGCTGGGCGCGGAGCGGCTGGGCGGGGGCCTCCGACACGGGGTGATCCCCCGCCCCGCCCCGGGCTGCCGCGGCATGGACCTCTGCGTGGTGGGTTGCCCCACCGATGCGAAGCGGTCGATGCAGATCTCCTACCTCCCTCGAGCCCTCGCCTCGGGGGCGCGGATCCTCTCCCGTGTCCGCGTGGACCGCGTGCGGGCCGGTCCCGGTGGTCCCGCGCGCTGGATCGTGCAGGGCGCCCTATTGGACCCGGTCACCCGCCGACCGGTGGGTCGGGTCCAGGTGCGCTGCCGCCACGTGGTCGTCGCGGCCGGCGCCCTCGCGACGCCCTACCTCTTGCCGGCGGTGGGTCCCCGCGCCTCCCGAGCCCACCAGGGCCGACATCTCCGCGTGCACCCCTCCCTGGACGTGGCGGGGGACTTCCCGAGGGAGATCCGGGGCTGGCGCGGTGTGCTCCAGTCCTACTACGTGGACGACCATGACCACGGCGTGCTGCTCGAAGCGACCTTCCACCCGCGGGGGCTGCTCTCGACCTCGGGGCTTACCCCCTACACGGGGGCCCGCTACAAGGAGTTCCTCGAGCGGCTCCCCCACCTCGCCCTCATCGGCGCGCTCATCATGGACCAGAGCGAGGGCCGCCTGGGGCCCTTCTTCGCCGGTCGGCCCTGGGTGTTCTACGACATGCTCCCGGAGGACCTCCGCAAGGCCGGTCGGGCGATCGCGCTATCGGGCCGTCTGCTGTTCGCAGCAGGCGCTGAGCGCGTCTTCGTCCCTGTGCACGGGGGACGGGAGGTGAGACGCGTGGAGGACCTCGACGTGTTCGAGAACGAACCGATCGCCCCGGAGGCGTTGCACCTCCTCGCTTTCCACCCGCTGGGCACGGCGAGGATGGCCCGCGAGCCGGAGATCGGGGCGGTGGACCCGGACGGGACCGTCTGGGGCGCCCCCGGGCTTCATGTCTCGGACGCGAGCCTGCTCCCCGGGTCCCCGAGCGTCAATCCCCAGATCTCGATCATGGCGATCGCGGAACGGTGCGCGGAGCGCTGGGCGAAGCAGGGGGTCCGTGCATGAACGCAAGGACGGAGGGTCCCGCCCCCACGCCCCAGGCACCCGCCCCTTCCGGTCGCGGCCACCCGAGCGGACCTCGCTGCGCTTGGGCCTCGATCGCCCTCCTCATCCTCGCTCTAGTGCTCCTGGTCTTCGGGTTCTTCTATCTCTTGGAGCCCGGACCCTCGGTGTCCTCCATCAACTCCATCGCGACGACGCTCGGCCTGCACCTGCCGGCGACGCCCTCGAACCCCCCCGAGTTCCGGGGGTGGGTCGGGTTCACCTTCGCCTACATGATGGGAGCGACGGCCTGCGCGCTCATGGCCGCCCTCTCCCGGCCACCGGCACGCGACGCCTACCTCAACATCCTGATGCTGCTCAAGGGCACCTCGAGCCTCACCGGGCTCGGGCTCTTCCTCGCGCAGGCGGCCTACCCGTTCTACCTCGCGACCTTCCTGACCGACGGGCTCATCTTCCTCGGGGTGCTCCTAGTGCGCCTGCACCTCACCCGCTCCCACCCCCTTCCTTCTCTCCCAGAGGCGCATTCCGCGTGAGCGCGGGACCGGCGGGGAAGGTCCCGAGAGGGAAGGTACGGCGACGCGACGAGCGCCCCTCGGACGGACCCGTTCAGGGCCACTTCTCGATCTTGTGGACCGTCGCTTCGCCCAGACCCCGGTTCGGGAGGCCGCTGTGGCGCCAGGCGATCGCCCCATCCTCGAAAGCGATCACCGTGGGGATCACCTCGATGTCGAAGGTGAGCGGGACGGGCTCGTAGAAGTCGTCCATCACGTACTCCGCGAGCCGGACCCCCTGGGGAGGGTTCACGCGGGTGTAGGCGGCCCGGAAGGCCTGGCAGAACGTGCACCAGGGGCCTTGGAAGAGCACGATCCAGCGCCCGGGGAGCTTCAGCCGCGGCCCCTCGAACTCCTGGTCGCTGACCCGTGTGACCTGCACTCTTACTCCCGGCCTTCCTCGTCCGGGAAGGACCTGGGCCGACCATCGCTGTAGGGTATTTGAGAGAACAGGCGGATCGACCCGGGCCGGTCGTCTCGCAAATGCAGGACCTTGAGTTCATCCATTCGCCTCGGTCCCCCGCGGTCGATCGGCCATGAGGGTGCGAGGAGCCCACCTCGACGACGTGAGCGCGATCTGCCGGGCGCACCTCTCCGAGGTCCCCCGGTGGACCCGTTCCCGGGAGAACGGGGAGGTGGAGGAAGTGCGCTACGAGGAGCTCACGCTGTTCCAACGGTGGCTGCACGGCGGACCGCACATGAGCCCGGAGCTCTGTGCCGTGCATCTCAACCACCTCCTTCTCGCCGGACAGACCGCCTTGGTCGCCGAGGACGAGGAGGGCCGGGTCGTGGGGGAGATCGAGGTCATCGAGGGGGAGGTCCGTGACCTCGGCCGGACCGCGCACGTGAGCGTCCTCAACGTCGAGGCCCCCGCCCGGAGGAAGGGAGCGGGCCGGGCGCTGGTCGAAGAGGTCGAGGCCAGGGCCCGGGAGAACGGCTGTGCGTGGCTCACGACGCGTCCGGCGGACGACGCCGTCCCGTTCTACGAGAGGCTGGGGATCTCGAGGAGGCTCCGCCGCCAGGTCGAGGTCGTGATCGACCTTGAGCGGCCTCTGCCCGAGCCACCGGAGGCGAGCGAGATCGTCTCACCGCTCGACGAGTACCGTCCCCTTTCGACCCGTCACATGCTCCTGGGTTGCACGCAGAGCCCGTTCCAGAACTGGCAGCTGCGTCGCTGGACCCTGGCGGGGATCGACGAGGATCTCAGCGCCGAGGAGGGCTACCTCCCCGACCTCGACATGTACTACCGGCTGGAGCGGGCGATCTCGAGCCCTCCGGCGCGGCGAGAGGCGGGCGCCTGCGCGTGGGTCGGTGACCGGAGCCTGGGCCCCCTTGCGCTCCGGTGGCTCGCGGGGAAGGCCTCGGGGACCGGCTACGCCGCTCTCCGCACCGCGATCGCCGAGGAGGAAGAAGCCTGGTTGGAGGGGTTCCAGGTCACCGAACGCTCCCCGTTCCTTCTCCTCGGCAAGGCCTTGACCACGTGAGGGGGGAGGGCTCCCGCCCTCGACCGGGCGGCGTCCCCGAGGGGTCCTTTTAACTGGCGATAGGTTGGGTACGTAGGTCACCATCCATGCAGGAGACCCCCCAGGAGCTCTCGGCCAGGGCCATCCTGCCCGCGCTGCGAGGGCTCATCGCGCGGGAGCTCGTGAAGGGTCACGAGTTCACCCACCTGAGGGCGGCGAAGCTCCTGGGGCTGAGCCGGCCCGCGGTCACCCTCTACGCCCGGGGCCACAGGGGCCGTGCGATCGACCTTCGACATCGCGACGACGTTCTGCTCATCGTCCGAGACCTGGCGGATGGGCTCGCGAACGGGGAGCTGGACCCGAGGGCCCTCATGGTCCGTCTCGACTCCGCCGCCTCCTACGTGCTCCGCAAGGGCTACGCCTGCGCGCTCCACCAGGAGATCGACCCCGGGCTCAAGGGTTCGGGGTGCGACCTCTGCATGACTTCCCCCCGACCTTGCGCCTACTTCCACCCATGGCGTCCGACCGGAGCGCCGCGGGGGATGGCCTGAGGTCCGCATGCGCCGCGCAGCGACCGTCCGGCTCGACTGTCGGGAGGACGACTGCCCCATCCCGGTGCTCAAGACCCGGGACGCGCTCCAGAAGCTCCCCGAGGGCGGGACCCTCGAGGTCCTGACCCGGGACCCCATGGCGACGGTGGACATCCCGGCGCTCGTTCACCGGACCGGAGCGGTGTTGGTCTCGATGAGCGAGGACCCGGACACGGAGATCGCGACGTTCTTGATCCGCCGCAACGCCGCGCCTACCCCCGTCAAGTGATCCCGGCGAGCCCCGCCACCCTGGACGAAGGGACCGCGCGCACCCCCGCGTACTTTCTCCAGAGGTAGTGCAGGAAGACCAGCGCCGTCGCATCCCCTAGGGCCACCGGCACGAGCCCCACTCCGGTAGGGAGCTGGAGGAGGAAGCCGAGGAGCATGAGCGGCGCGATGAGCCCTCCGGCGAGAGCGATCAACTGGGGCACGTGTCGGGTCTCTCCCACGTTCCGAACCACCCAGAGGAGCTCGAGAGCGGCGAAACCCAGCACCCCGAGCGTGGCGAGGACCGGGGTGAGGTGGCGGGACATCGGCACGTCCTCGACCAGGACCATCCCTGGGAGCATCGCAGAGCCGGCGATGAAGAACATCCAGGGGGCCCTACGCGGATACCGGGTGTTGGGGCGAAGGAGGTCGCGAGGGCACCGGTAGGCCGCGTAGACGAGCGCCGCGATCCCTAGGAAGGCTCCCCCGAGGAGGAAGGGTCCGGCGTAGAAGTGATAGATCGCGCCCGTCATGAGGAGCAGAGCCGTGACGTCCAGCGCGAGCGCTCCGAAGGCGACGCCCAGTCCCCGTCGCGAGAGCAGGCTGCGGCCCTGGGTCTCGGGGAGCGCCAAGCCCAGGAGCAGGATGGGCAACGCGATGCTCCACAGGGCATGGACGATGAGGAGCTGAGCGGTCCAGACCCAGTTCACGCCGAGCCAGTGCCCGTAGAACCCGAGGGCGCCGACGGGGTTCGCCTTGGAGTAGAAGAGCGTGTTGAGGGCGACCCCCTCCTCGAGGATGCCGTAGGCGGCGCCAAGGAGCAGCACCGAGCCCCAACCCTTCTTCCAGCGGACCATCGCCTCTCGGATGAGGAGCGCCCCCGGCCCGTACAGAGCGAGGTTCGCGGCCAGGAACACGAAGAAGAGGGGCGGGAAGGTCACGAGGAGGCTGAGCTGGCTCGACCCGGAGAGATACTCGACGATCCCCGGTGTGAGGAGCAGGAGACAGAGCACCGGTCGCGCCTGGAGGTAGCGTCTGAGGCGGGTCCTCAACGGGACTGGGGGTGCCGCCGGGGGTGCGGTGACCACGGGGGCGACCGGTACGCTCCAGCCGCTCGGGAGCGTCGGTGGCGGAGGCGATGGCGCAGGCGATGGTGGAGGCGATGGTGGAGGCGGAGGGGGTGGCGCTAGCCCCCCGTGCGGCGTTCCGGCCGATGGGACCGAGGTCGACATGGGCCATCCCCTGCCCCCTCGATTCCGTCGCTTCCCCTACTTGAACGGGTCGGAACGAATCGACCGGTCCGCTATCGGTGCGCGGGAACGTGCGCCAGCCGCGGGGCTGCCGCCCGGCATGGCCCCCTCCGGGGGGTGCCGCCCTCCCGACGTCCCAGGGCCTACGAGGTGGGGGCCGAGTCAGGCTTGGGACCTGGGGTCGGGTCGGGAGGCGGGGGTTTCCCCATGAGGTGGATCCCGCACTCCCGCTTCTCGAAGCCGGCCCATCGGCCGGCCCTTTCGTGCTCGCCGGGACGGATCTTGCGCGTGCAAGGGGCACAGCCGATGCTCCCGTAGCCCTGTTCCCAGAGCGGGTGACGAGGGAGATGGTGCACCGTGAGGTACTGTTCCACCTCCGCGCGGTTCCAGAGGACGAGCGGGTTGATCTTGAACACCCCGCGGCCCCCGGGGTCCAGCTCCTGCCACTCGACGAGCGGGGTCTCGCGCCGACCCTCGTGCTGGTCCCGGCGCAGCCCGGTGAGCCAGGCGTCGTAGGAGAGGAGCGCCCGCCGCAGAGGGGCGACCTTCCTCCGCTGACAGCAGGTGTCGGGATCGCGTGCGAAGAGGTCCTTCCCGAGTTCCTGGTCCTGCCCCGCGACGCTCTGCTCGGCGTGGAGGTTGACCACGTTGAGCCCCCACTCGGCGACGAGGCGGTCCCTGAAGCCGAGGGTCTCGGGGAAGTGGTAACCGGTCTCGAGGAAGAGCACCGGGACGTCGCGGCGTATCTTGCGCAGATGATCGAGGACCACCAGCCCCTCCTTGCCGAAGCTACTGCCGGCCGCGAGCCGGTCACCGAAGAGGGCGTCGACGCGGCGGAGCAGCTCGGTGAGGTTGAGCGGAAGGAGCTCCTGCGAGAGCGCCGCCGCCCGGGCCCTGCCCCGGTCCCCCTCAAAGGGGGACGGGCGGACCTCCTGCGATATGGACGAGCCTGACGACCCCATCTTCCAGGACCCGGACCGACATCCTGGGAACCACCGTGTTCTCCATATATACGCCAAGATGTGGACGTAATACGACATAATGTGCGCAGAACTGGCGACTGGCACCGCCCCCTCCGGGGCGTCCCTCCGCCGGAAAGGCTCGCCCCCGAGCAGCTCCCTACCGTTCTTCCCCGCGCGACCCTCGGAGCTCCCACGACGGGCCGGACAGGGGCTCACCCACGTCCTCGACCGTCTCGCCCCGATGGACGAGGGGTCGCTCGGCCTCCTCGCTCCATATGTCGACATCGTCAAGATCGGTTGGGGCCTCCCTCTCCTCCTACCGCGAGAGACGCTGCGTCGTCGTATCGCGAGCTTCCAGCGGTGGGGCTGGAAGGTGTCCACGGGCGGCACCCTCCTCGAGCTCGCGATGATCCGCGGCGAGCGCGACCGAGCTCTCGACGAGGCGAAGGCGCTGGGGTTCGACCTCATCGAGGTCAGCGAAGGGGTGATCGACCTCACCCACGAGCAGGTGGAATCGGCGGTCGCCTCGGCCCGCTCCCGAGGGTTCGAGGTCCTGATCGAGGTGGGGAAGAAGGACCCGCAGCACCAGTACTCGCTGCGCGAGACGCTCGAGCGGGTCTCCCATGCGCGCCGGCTCCGGCCGCTCAAGGTCATCCTGGAGAGCCGCGAGAGCGGTCGCGCGGTGGGCATCTACGATCCCGACGGGGCGATCAAGTGGGAGTGGGTGCACGCGCTCGTGGCCTCCCATCCTCCCGAGGACCTCCTCTTCGAGGCCCCGCTGGAGAGCCAGCAGCTGGGGCTCCTCGTCGACCTGGGCTGCGAGGTGAACCTCGGGAACGTCGCTTTCGACTCCGTCGCCCCTCTCGCCTCGCAGCGGCTCGGCCTTCGAGGGGACACCTTCGGGCTCTCTCGCCGACACCGGGCGGTCTCGGGGTCCCCTGCGGCGAAGTTCGTCTACTATCTGCTCGAGAACCACCGGGAGCTCGACCAGGGGGACCTCGTCCGCCTCTCGCGGCTCCCCCGGCGGACCGTCCAGAGCTCGCTCGAGGAGCTCAAGCGCCAGGGCCACGTCCAAGAGACGGTGAGCTTCACGGACGCCCGACGACGCGAGTACCGCCTCACGTAGTGCGAAAGGCCCGGCGGAGAGGGCCCCGCCCGGTGTGGGGCCTAGCCCAGGCCGATCTCGCGCTCCACTGCGTGGGCGGCCTCTTCGGCCCGCTTCCGGGCCTCCTCGACGTTGGAGCCCTGGGCGAGCGCGATGCCCATCCGGCGCTCCGGGTAGGCCGAGGGCTTGCCGAAGAGGTGCACGCGCACCCCCGGGATCCGGTTCGCTTCCCACAGGCCGCCGAACCGAGGGCCCCAGCCCTCGCGCGGGGCGAGGATCACATGGGCGGCCCCGGGGCTCACCAGCGAGATCGACGGCACGGGGAAGCCGAGGATCGCCCTCGCGTGGAGAGCGAACTCGCTCTGCCATTGCGTCGCGAGCGTCACGAGCCCCGTGTCGTGCGGCCGGGGAGAGATCTCCGAGAAGAGCACCTCCTCCCCGCGGATGAACTGCTCGCACCCGAAGAGGCCTATCCCTCCCAGGTGGTCGGTGACGGCCTTGGCCGTCGCCTCCGCCCGGGCGACCACTTCGGGGGAGAGCCCAGCGGGCTGCCAGCTCTCGTGATAGTGCGTTCCAGGACGCACGTGCGCGATGGGGGGACAGAAGCTCGTCGCGACCTGCCCGTGCCGGTCGTAGTGGCGCAGCGTGAGCAGCGTGATCTCCTGGTCGAAGCGGATGAACTCCTCGACCATCACCCGGGGATTGACGACGCGTCCTTGCTCCCGAGCCCGGCGGTAGGCCTCCTCCGCTTCCTCCGCCTTGTGCACCACCGTGCTCCCGAGCCCCGAGCTCGACATCATGGCCTTGAAGACGCACGGGAGCCCGAGGTCTTCGACCGCCCGACGCGCCTCCTCCGGGGACTCCACGAAGGCGTACCGGCTGGTGCGCACCCCGGCCTTCTCCGCCGCGAGACGACGGATCCGCTCCCGGTCCATGGTCACGAGCGTCGCCTCCGCGCGAGGGACCACCGTCCATCCCTCCTGCTCCAGCGCGAGGAGCTCCTGCGTGTCAATCTGCTCGATCTCGGGGACGATCAGGTCCGGGGCCTCCCGCTCGACGAGGGCCCGAAGGGCCTTCCCGTCGGTCATGGCGGTCACGTGGTGGCGGTGGGCGACCTGCATCGCGGGGGCGTTCGCGTAGCGGTCGACGGCGACCACCTCCGCACCCATCCGGATTGCTTCCAGAGCGATCTCCCGCCCGATCTCGCCGCTCCCTAGGAGCATCAGCCTAGTGGACCCTGGGAAGAGCGGGGTCCCCAGTTCCTTCCTCGGACGGATACCGGAGGTGCGCGGCACGAGCGAGTGGAGGACCCTGGAGCTTTCAATCTTGAGGCCCCGCGCGTCGTGGCCTCGCGGGCCGGAGGGCGGGTGCTCCCCCTCGCTTGGGCGGACGGGGCGAGGCCCTCCCTCAATCCGCCCCGGGGTGGGCCTACCTCGACCCGGGCGGGGGCCCTCCGGGACCGTACCGGGACCCGAACGGATCCGGGGCGACCTCGTCCGTCGCCCTCGGGGCGGGGCCGGCCGAACTCGCGGGTAGGGGCGCGCTCGGCGCTAGTGGCGAGGGTTCCCAGCCGGCAGGGGCCCCTGTGGCTCCGGGGCCGGGGTCTCCCACGGCGCCGGACCGTCTCCTCAAGAGCACGAGGGCGAGGGCGACACCGACCACCGCGACGACCCCCAGGAGGATCCACCAGAGGTCAGGACCGATCCCTGCCGACGTGGACGCGGGAGCGCTCGTGGCGGCACCCACCGAGACCGTGAAGCTCGTCCTGCCCTGCGCCCCCTGGGAGTCGTTGACGAAGAGGACCACGGTGTAGTTGCCCACCGCCGAGTAGGCGTGGGTGGGGGCGGCGAGGGAGCTCAGGGAGCCGTCCCCGAAGTGCCAGGAGTAGATGTAGCTCCCGGAGCCTCCCTGCACGTTCGCGGTGAAGTCGATGGTGGCGCCCGCGGTGGCGGGGTTGGGGGTAGCCTGCGCGTTGACGCTCAGCACGCCGCTGGGGGCACCCACCACGATGGTGGTGGACGCCTGCGCGGTGGCGCCCGTCGAGTCCGTGACCGTGAGCGAGACGGTGAAGCTCCCGGCGCTGGAGTAGGTGTGCGAGGGGTCCTGGAGCGTGCTCGTGCTCTGGTCCCCGAAGGACCAGGCCCAGGTATAGCCGGGGGACCCTCCCTGGGCCGACCCGGTGAAGGTGACCTGGAGCGGAGCCGTCCCTGTGGCGGGGTTCACGGCGATGGCGGCGGAGAGCGTGGAGACCGTGCTCACCGTGATCGACGCGGAGGTCGTGCTAGCGGTGCCTCCGTTCGAGTCCGTCACCGCGATCGTCGCGGTGTAGGTGCCGGGGGCAGTGGGCGTGCAGCTCACGGAGAGCGCGTTCGCGCCGGTGCACCCGAGCGCCGGAGCGGAGAAGGTCCACAGGTAGGAGTCGCCGCCCGAGCCCGGTGAGGTGAGCTGGGAGGCGAGCGCGAAGGCCTTCCCGACGGTGGGGGCGGTGCTGCTGGGCGAAGGGGCTGAGACGCTGGGGAGGGCGTAGACCTGGAAGGCGCTGCTCGAGGCGGAGGCCGTCGCTCCCTGGGCATCGGTGACCTTGAGCGTGAGGGTGTAGCTGCCGGCGGCGGTCGGCACGCAGCTCACCGGGTATGCCCCCGAGGAGGGGCATCCGAGCCCTGTCGCCGGGGCGGTGGTCCAGCTGTACGTGTAGGGGGTCGTGCCCCCGGTCACCGAGGCGGACCAGCTCACGGACTGGCCCACGTCCACGCTACCGGCAGGCGTCGGGGTGGGGGCGCTCACGGTGGGGACCCCCGCGGTCACTTGCACGGAGGCGGAGGTGTTGCTCCCGGTCCCACCGTTGGAGTCCTTCACCGTCGCGGTCGCCGTGTAACCACCTGCTGCGGTGGGCGTGCAGGTGTAGGTGGTCGATGTGCTGGCGGTGCAGCCGGCGGTGGAGGAGGGCGAAGCGGACCAGGTGTACGTGTCACCCCCGGAGCCCGGAAGCCCGGTCTGGGTGGTGAACGTGACGCTCTGGCCCAGCGATATCGAGGTAGAGGAGGGGGAGGGGATCGACGTGGTAGGGTCCGGGTAGACCGGAAGAGCGGCGGAGGTCGCCGAGGCCGTGAGCCCCCCGCTGTCGGTCACCGTGACCTGGACCGTGTAGCTCCCCGAGGCGGAAGCGGTGCACGTGGTGGACGGGGTCGTCGTGGCGGCCGTGCAGGCGAGGCCGCTCGCGGGGCTCGCGGTCCAGGCGTAGCCGGTGTAGGTACCCGAGCCGCCGGTGGCGGTCGTGCTGAAGGAGACCGTCTGTCCCACGTCCACCGAGGTCGCGGAGGCGGTGGGAGCGCTCACCGACAGGCCCCCTCCCGAGGTGCAGGGGGCGGAGGTGCTCACATTGAGCGTCGCCGCGGCCGTGATCGTGCACATGCCCATGTCCACGCTGGTGGTCGAGTTGTCCCAGACGTGGTAGGTCCCGGGAACGAGGGTGAGCGTCGCGTCGCCGTTCGTGTAGCCCCAGTCCTGGTGTCCCACGGCGACGCGCCCGGTCGTCGTCCCAGGGGCCCACAACTGCAGCGTGCCCACCTGCCCCAACGTGTAGGTGGGGTTCTCGAAGGCCTCGCGCGTGGTGCCGTTCATCTGGACGGAGAAGGGGGTGCCGGAGCCGTCGTTGGAGAAGACAGACTGGTCGGAGGAGATCGCCTCCGCGGTGTCATCGCCCGCGTTCCACGACGCGGGCACGGCCTGGTAGTTGTGACCGTTCCAGAAGTCGAGGCTGGTCTGGATGTTGGTGGGGCCCGCGTTGGTGGTGGAGGCCCCTCCGCCGGGCCCTCCGATGGTGAGCTCCGCGTTCTCAAAGAGCCCGGTCGGGTTCATGCTGAAGCCGTCGACGAAGAAGCCGCGGAACGTGCTGACGCGCTTCGCGAAGGTGAAGGTCACGGTGTCGTAGCAGCTGAGGACGGTCTTCGCGTCCGCGTAGCAGAAGCGGACCACCGGCTCCCCGTTCGCGTTGAGGAAGGTCCGGACCTCGACCTGGAAGTAGCTCGGGCCCGTGAGCGTGTCGCAAACCCCGCTCTTCCCTCCGGCGCAGCCTGAGTTCGCGGAGGCGGGCCAGATGTACACCCCTCCGGAAAGCGACCCGTTGCCGGAGAGGGTGCTCGACGCGACGTTGCAGGTCGAGGTGGTGCAGCTGAAGTTCCAGATGTTGTCGGCGTAGCTCATCTGCAGGACGTTCGGGGTGGAGTCCACCGGTACGGGGACGTCCTGGATCCAGTAGGAGTAGTTCTTCCCCCCGTTGATGAAATTAAGGACCACGTTCAGTTGGACCGAGAAGCTAGCCCCGGAGCCGGAACTGTCGATGTAGGCCTGGGTCCAGGAGAAGTTGCCGAGGAACCGGGTGGTCCCGTAGGCGTAGGGCGTGGGGTGTCCGTAGCCCGACACCCCGTAGTCCGCGATCCCCATCGGGGCCGGCTCGGAGGGGTAGCCGCATCCCGGGACCACGGGGGTGGTCGTGCAGTTCCCGATCGCGGAGACGATACGGGGCGGGAAGAGCGGGGCGTGCGAGCTGGAAGGGCTACCGGTCGTGGCGGGGGGAGCTGGAGCCGCAGAGGGTCCGACCGGGGCCGGGAGCCCGGGGCCGCCCACGAGGGTCGAAGCGTACACGACGCCCGCGGTCGCTCCGGAGAGGACCATCACCAGCACGGAGAGCCAGAGGAGCGTTCGGCGCTGGGAGCCAGCGGCGGTTCGGGCGGGGCCGACCATGGTACACCAAAGCACGCGTGTGCTCCTGCCTCATACGTTTGGCGGTCCGGTGAACGCGCGCCGTCCCCCGAGGAGGAACGGGCGCCCCGCTAGCTGCTCTCGAAGGGACGGGACCCCTTCCAGGTGCGGGGGCGGCCTGCCCGTTCGGGAACCGCCTCCAGACCCTCGGCAGGGCTCCCCGTCGTGTCCACGACGTGGATATGGTCGGGGTGCCTCTGGGCGGCACCTTGACGGCCACCCTGATCCTCAACGTCGGGGGACTTTCCCTTCTCACCGAGGCGCTCGTCGTGGTCTGGATCGCTTCCGAGGTGGGGGTCCGTCTTTACGCACGGGCCCTCGGTGCCCCCTCGAGGGTGCCGCACGGGCCGGACCGCGGCTCCTGGGCCGTGCTCTCCTTGAGCGTCATCGTCTCCATCGTCGTCAGCCTCTGGGACCACACGGCCCCCCTGGGGGGTCCGCTCCCGCTCTGGGCCCTCGCGGTCGGGCAGCTTGCGATGCTCCTCGGGATCTCGGTGCGGAGCTGGGCGCTTCTCGTCCTCGGCCGCTTCTTCACGACGCGCGTCAGCTTCCAGGAAGGTCATCGCCTCGTGACGGGCGGGCCGTACCGATGGGTGCGCCATCCATCCTACACAGGGGCCCTGCTCTCGCTCCTGGGGTTCCCTCTCGCCTGTGGAAGCCTGCTCGGACTCGTGGTGGCCCTGGTGGTCGTTCCGGGGGCCTTCGTCTACCGTATCCATGTCGAAGAGCAGGCGCTGCGAGAAGGCTTCGGACCGGCCTACGAACAGTACTCCTCGCGGACATATCGTCTCGTGCCGGGGCTCTACTGAGGGACCGGCGAGCCCTCGGAGCGACCGCCGCTTCCAGGCAGGACCTTGCTGCCCCGGGAGGGCCGCACGGGGAGCGGTGGACCCTGCCGGGTGGGCTCAGGCCCCGGTGGACCTCCAGGGGAAGCGAAGCACGGCGCCCATCCCGCCCAGCCCCAACAGGCGGCGACCGGCCTCCCCATCCCCGCGGACCACGAGCAGAGGGGTCTTCGCCTCTCGGGCGGCGTCCAGAAGCGGGACCGTCGCGGGGTCCCTCAGCCGGGCGTCGAGGACGAGCAGGGTCTCGACCGCCCCCGCCTCCACCGCGCCCTTGAGCTCCGTCACTCCGACCGCCGCCCCCCCTTCCTTCCCGAGCGCCCGCACGAGCCGCTCGACCTCGACGGCCTCGCGCGCGGCCATGCTGGAAGCGAGGGCCTCCTCCGCCTTGCCGGAGCGGAGCAGCTCGTGCACGCCGGGCATCCCGGCCTCGGCGGTGGGGACCACGGTCACCCGTGCCTTCGGAGGGGGCGAGGAGGCGGCCAGGCCCTTCGCGAGCTCTTCCTTGAAGAAGCCGGGTCCGCAGACCACGATCGCCTGGGAGCGTCCCACTTCAGGCGCGATCACCTGGAGGACCTCTTCGAGGAAACTGGCGCGGTCCTTCTCCCGCGCCGAGGAGCGGACTCGGTCGTACTTTCCCGAGCCGGTCCGGGTGCGCTCGTCGACCACGCTCAGAGAGCGCCCCCTGAGCCGCACGATGGCGGCGTCGCTCCAGTCGACACAGGCGACCAGCACCTGGGGCTCGTCCTTGGCGAGCCTGCCTTCCTCGACCAGGGCCTTGTCCGACGCGGTGATCGCGCTCTTGGTGAGGGCGACCTCAACGCCCTCCTCCAGGTCGAGGGTGTGGTAGCGTCCCTGGTCGAAGGGCCCCTCGAGGATGGGGCCGGTCACCCGGACATGGCCGGTGAACTCGTGGAACTCGATGTTCTCGGCCCGGACCGTGAGGAAGACCGTTCGCCGGTCGCGTTGACCCGCGGGGGTGTCGCTCGGGGCTTCCGGGTCCCGTCGGGTCGTGAGCGCCCCCACCTGGTCCCCGGGGAGGACCAGCCGGGAGAGCCTCCAGAGGTCGCTCGGGGTCTCGAGCCGCAGCCGGACCAGCCCTGTGTGGAGGTCCTGGAAGAGCACCCTCATTTCGACGGGCCCGTCCCTCCTCCCTGGGCCCGGCGAGGACGGGGTCGTCCGGCAAGCTCGGCATCCGACGCCGGAAGATAGCGCTCCACCTGGCCCGCGAGGGAGCGGTCACGGAGGGCGTGTGTGGCCTCCGGTTCCCGGTCCGGGAGGAGCCAGAACGGTGGTAGGCGGACGAGCACCCAGTTCGCGAGCTCGTCCGCCCCCCGGGCGTACTGGAGGTAGCTCTGGAACCATGACAGACAACGAGCGGTGAGCTCGCGCCAGGTCGTCAGAGCCTCCGGCTGGAAGGGGAAAGGGTCTCGAGAGCGGGGGTGAAGCAGGAGCAGCGGGACCGAGAAGAGGCGAGAGATGGGGTCGCGCACTCCTTCGGGCACTCGGGGGGTGGACGGGTCGAGGCCCCAGGCCTGCCGGATCAGCCGATAGGCGGGGTCCAGGACGGCCCCCTCGGGAGCGGGGCCGACGGTGAGGAGCGCCCAGATGGGCAGGGCCTCTCGCGCAAAGCTCGCTCCCGGGCCCTGGACCGGATGCCGTAGTCCTGGCAGGTGGAAGGGACCTTGAGCGACGGGTGCGCTTCGAGGGGCTCCCCGGACGGCAAGAGCCGGGCGCGGGGAGCGCGAGGGCCGGGAGGGCCGGGAGGGCCGGGAGGTGGTGGGCTGGCGCCGGACCGAGGGGGCGACCGACCGCAGGAGCCGGGCCCGTTCACGCTCGGTCACCGGGGCGCCATCGAGGTGACGGAGCGCGAGCTTGAGCGCGGGCTCCAAGGGCTTGGAACGTGCGTCGGGCACTGGACCGCCTCCGCTCTGGGAGCGTTCCCCCTCTTAGGGGATTGGTGCGATGGAACATGGACCGTTTCGTACGAAATCGATATATCGACATCGATAGGTCCCCGCCACCGGTCTGCCCATGATGCCCCACGATCCTGCCCGCCCGGAACGCATGCGACGTGGCACCGTCGGGATGTACGCCCTCACCCTCATGGAGAAGGAGGGGGCCGTCCACGGCTACCGCGTGGCGGAGCGGATCGCGGAGCGGACCGAGGGTACCTGGCGCCCCGGCCCCGGGGCCGTCTACCCCGCGCTCCAGCGCCTCACCGAGCGCGGTCTCGCCCGGAGGAAGGCCCACTCGCTCTCGCGTCGCCGCGAGTTCGAGATCACTCCCAGGGGGCGGGCGGTCCTCGACCGGGTCCGAGCCTTCCGGGGGCTCAACCGGGCACGGGCTCCCGACCTTGCCGCCTTGTGGGCAGAGATCGCGGGGGTGGGGGAGATCGAAGACCTCCTGTTGCTTCGCCTCCAGAGGAGCCTGGGCGGTCTCGAGCGCTTCCTCTCTCAGCCAGGCATCCCTCGCGAGCGGCGCCAGCGGGCGAAGCTCCTCTTCGGTGGGGAGCTCCACCGGTTCCTGAGCAACCTCCCCGAGCTGGGGGAGGCCCCGCGGCGCGCCCGTCGCGGCCCATCTCCTAGGGACCTATGACCGACGGCGGGATGGCCATCCGCACCCGCGGCCTCACCAAGGTGTACGGAGGCCGTGCTCAGCTACCGGGCCTCCGCCCGCGCCGGGCGCCAGGGGGCGCCGGGAACGGCCCAGGGGACTCCTCGGAGGGCCCCCCCCCCAACGGGCACCGGGGGGGACTCGTCGCGGTGGACCATGTGAACATGGAGGTCCCCCAGGGAGGGATCTTCGGCCTCCTGGGACCGAACGGCGCGGGAAAGACGACCATCATCAAGCTCCTGACAGGCCTCGTCGACCTGACCGACGGGGAGGCGCAGGTCGCCGGCTACGATGTGCGGACCCACCCGCTCCACGTGAAGGCGAACGTGGGTTGGGTCGCGGCCGAGGTGATCCTGGACGACGACCTCAGCGGGTGGGAGAACCTCTGGCTGCAGGCGAAGCTCCAGCGGCTCACCGACTGGAAGCCCCGGGCAGAGACCCTCCTCGAGTACTTCGAGCTCACAGACCGGCGGAAGGACCGGGTCGGCACCTACTCGACGGGCATGCGGAAGAAGATGGAGATCGCCCTCGCGCTCCTCCACCAGCCCCAAGTGATCTTCATGGACGAGCCGACGATCGGGCTCGACCCCAACGTCCGCCGGATGCTCTGGAAGCTCATCACCGGGGTGAACCACGAGTTCGGGACCACCGTGCTCCTGACCTCCCACTACATCGAGGAGGCGGACGCCCTGTGCGACCGCGTCGCGATCATCGACCGAGGGAAGTTCGTCGCCACGGGCACCCCCAACGAGCTCAAGGCCCGCATCCGCAGCGATTTCATCGAGATCGAGACCGGCACGGAGGTGACCCAGGCCCAGCTCGCAGCGATCCCGGGCGTCTCGGAGGTGCGCTCGCAAGGGAAGGCCTGGATCCTGAAGGTGTCCTCGGCGGAGGAGTGCCTACCGCACCTCTTCGCGGCCCTCTCCCAGCACGCTATCAAGCGGATCAACGTGGAGAAGCCCAGCCTGGAGTCGGTCTTCATCGACATCACCGGGAAGCGCCTCGACCAGGCCGGGGGGGACGTCCAGGACTTCCGAAAGTTCTACATGAACGTCCGGAGGGCCAGGCAATGAGCGCCGCGACCCGATCGGTCTCGCTATCGGCCGGACGGAAAATCGCGACGGGAGACCGCATCCCCCAGCTCTCCCAGTTCTGGGGGCTCTACGCCCGGGAGCTCCTCAAGACGTTCCGCAACCCCTTCGTCATCCTCATCACCATGGTCCAGCCGTTCATGTGGCTCGCTTTCTTCGGCGGGATGTTCTCGACCGTCCCGTCCACCGCCCTCCAGGGGCTGGGGATCCACGGGGCGAGCTACCTCTCCTTCCTGCTGCCCGGGGTCCTCGCGACCGGGATGATGTCCATCGGCATGTTCGGCTCGATGAGCACGATCCAGGACAAGCGCTTCGGTTTCATGAAGCGCATCCTGATCACGCCGACGACGAAGGCGACCGTCTACCTCACCAAGGCGCTAGGCTCCGCGACGCGGGGCCTGGTCCAGGTCCCGGTCATGCTCGTCGCCGCGCTCGCCTTCGGGGTGACCCTGCACGGGGACCTCCTGTCCTGGTGCGCGTGGATCCTGGGACTGGTCTTCCTGGGCTTCGGGTTCTCCGCGTTCTTCCTCGCGATCACGGCCTCCAGCACCGACTGGCAGACCCCCGGGGTGATCTCGAACTTCATCACCATGCCGCTCATGTTCGCGAGCGGCGCGATGATGCCCTCCTCCATTTACCCGTCCTGGATGAAGGCCATCGCCGACGTGAACCCCGTCGGCTTCTCCGCGTCGCTCTCCCGGGACGCGCTCACCTACGGGGTGTTCACCTCGTCGGACGTGGCCACCCTCGCCTGGCTCGGGGCTTTCGCGCTCCTGATGGTGGTCATCGGCACGCTCATCGCGAGCAAGTACCTGCGCGTGGAGTGAGCCCCGAGGGGCCCGGCGGGGCGCTAGCCGAGCTTCGCCGAGACCGAGATCGCGACGTTCCCCATCAGGGCCTTGGAGATCGGGCAGCCGGACTCCCCGGTGGTCTTCGCGATCTCCTCGAACCTGGCCGCGTCCATGCCCGGGACGTTCGCGTGGACCTCCAACGCCATGCGGGTCACCTTGAACCCATCCCCGACCTTCTCGAAGGTGCAGGCGGCGGTGGTCTTGATCTCCTTCGCCGGAGTGCCGGCCTTGGCGAGACCGTTGGACAGGGCCATCGCGAAGCAGGCCGCGTGAGCGGCGGCCAGCAGCTCCTCAGGGCTCGTGAGCCCTCCGGGCTCCTCGCTGCGCGCCTTCCAGGTAACCTTCGTCTCCGGTAGAGCCGACGACTCGGTCCGGACGGTCCCGCTGCCGCTCAGGAGGTCGCCTTGCCACTTGGCGTGGGCTTTTCGTGTGGTCGCCATGGCCCCCTTACGGCGAGCGGGTCTTGAACCTTCTGGACGCGGCATCCCTCGGCGTCAAGCCGGGTCCACCATCCGTCGAAATACTCTCGGCCGGGTCCAACTGTCGGAGGACCCCCATGCACGAGAAGCTCGTGTCCGATGCCATGACCCGTCCGGTCCGGTTCGTCCGACCGATCGACACCCTAGCGACCGCCGCCGGGATCATGCGGGAACACCACCTCTCCGGGCTGCCCGTCCTGGACGTCGATGGAGAGCTCTGCGGGATCGTGAGCGAGCGCGACGTGGTCCGGGAGCTCCACCGCGCGACGGGCGTGGGGTCCCCCCGCGGGCTCCTCGACCTCATCCTCGAGGCCCCCAAGGGCGCCGTCTCTCCCATCGAGGCCGCCCGACGCCGCCTCCAGCACGCGACGGTCGAGGAGGCGATGACCCGAAAGCCCGTGACCGTGGACGCGGACGACACGCTGGAGGAGGCCATCCGCCTGTTCCGCCAGTTCAGCGTGAACCGCCTGCCAGTGATGGAGAAGGGGCGACTGGTCGGCATCCTGACGCGCCAGGACGCGATCATTGCGCTCGCCGGGGAGGTGCGCCGCAGCGCGAACCTGCCCACCCGGCTCATCCCACAGGCCCACCCGGGCCGTCCGCGTCTCGTGACGACCATGAAGTGAGGGCGGTCGGAGCTGAGGGGCGGGAGCAGAGGACCAACGGCCATTGTACGGAAGGTAGCAAGGAGGGACCATGTCGAAGGAGAGGGTGAAGAGCATCGTCGTCGGCGTCGACGGATCGGCCCAGGCGGAGGAGGCCTTCGAGCAAGCGGTGGAGATCAGCCTGCGGCTCGAAGCACCGCTGCGGGTCGTGACCGTGGTCCCCGTAGCGAACATCTACTACCTCACGGGCCCACCGCCCGCGGTCCCGGACGAGGAGCAGGTCCGCTACCACTGGGAGCTAGCTTCCCGTCTGGTGGAGCGGGCGAAGGTCCGCGGTGTGAAGGAGGTCGGGTTCGACGTCCTGGACGGAAACCCCGTCGACGCGATCCTGGACTACCTCGACCGGGACCCTCCGGGCCTCCTCGTCGTGGGCGCCCGCGGCCTCTCGAGGGCGCAGCGGCTGATCCTGGGGAGCGTCTCCTCGGCCCTCGTCCAGCAGGCGAAGTGCAGCGTGATGGTGGCCAAGCCCCGGTCGCACCCGTCGATCAAGGCCGCCGCAGCCCAGGGGTCGGAACGCGCGGTGCCACGGGTCCAGGTCCCGCCGGCGTGAGCCCGAGCGGGGTCCGGGTCACGCCCCCCGACCCCGTCTGCCGGGGTCCGGGGGCGTGGTCTCGACCCCACCGGGGGTCAGGTGCGCGAAGCGACCTCGACCGGCCAGCCGGAGAGGAGGTCGCGGCGCGTGATGATCCCGACCAGACGACCGCCCTCCACGACGGGGAGCCGGTTCACGTGACGGACCTTCATCCGGCGGATGGCTTCGCCCAGCGGGGCCTTCGCCTCCACCACCTCCGGCGGAGTGGTCATCGCATCCTCCACGCGGAGGTTCTGAAGCCCTTCCCGCAGGTTCCTCAGGGCGTCCGGGCGGCTCCAGGCCGAGCCGGGGAGGACCAGATCGAGCACCTCCATGGGCCGAGAGCTCAGCCAGCGGGCACCCACGCTCTGGGCGATGTCCCGCTCGCTCAGCACCCCCAGCACCTTGCCTTCCGTCGAGACCACGGGGGCCCCCGACACGTTCGCGTTCCGCAGCCGGGCGAGCGCGACCGCGAGCGTGTCCTTAGGGGCGAGCTGGACGACCGGGGCGGTCATGGCCTCCCGGACGGTCGAGGGGAAGAGCGGGGCCGGAGCGGCGAGCATCGGGGCAAGGGCCGAGACGGTCCTGGACCCGCCCCCTGAGGTCCCCCGGCGGTCGCGACGGATCGACCGCCGCGGCCTCATGCCGGCACCCCCAGCGGTTCCCGGCGCCGGGCCGCGGCGGACTTCATCTCCCGCTCAGGGAGAGCGGAGGCGACCGCATGCACCAGGTCCCCCCGGGTGAGGATCCCGAGCAGCTTCCCTTGGGGGTCCGTCACGGGCAGCCGGTTGATCGCCCGCTCCCCGAGCAGGCGGGCCGCTTCTCCCAGGGTGGTGGAGGGTCCCACGGTGATGGCCGGCGAGCTCATGCACGAACCCACCCGAAGGTGGCGGAGCCGGTCGTGGATCAGCTGGAACGGGTCGTTCCCCTCGTCATGCCGGACCCGGAGGAAGACCTCCAGGAAGGCCGGGAGGGACTCGACACCCTTCACGGGGGCGAGGCTTCGTGCGACATCGATCTCGCTCACCACGCCGGCGATCTTCCCGTGGGTGTCCAGGACCGGCACGCCGCTGATGCGCAGCGAGCGCATCCGGGCGACCACCAGGTCGAGGGTGTCCGAGATGAGGACCGTCGCCACGTCCCGCGACATGTGGTCCGACACCGGGGACGCCAGCACTCCCGTCAGGACTTCTTCCTCCATGGTTCCCACCTTCTGCTCCCTCCTCAGTGGATGTGCGCCGCGGCCGGAGCGTCCTGGCCGAGATGGTGCCAGGGCCCCTCCCCCGAAGCGGGGGGTGCCAGCTCGGCGAGGAGCTCCAGGAACCGAAGCACGTCGAGCGGGAGGGTGACCACATGGAAGCGGCCGGCGGTGTGGAGCGAGGGGTTCCTCGACCCGACCATGATCATGGGAAGGTCGGAGAAGCGGCCTCCCTTCCAGTCGTTCACCGCGCGGCTGAAGTGCGCATTGGAGGCGACGAGGATCGCCGCAGGGCGCTGGGTGCAGCGCATGCCCCCCACCCGTACGGCCCCCGCGAGGTCCTTCGCATGGAGCACCCGGTAGCCTTCCGCCTCGAGCAGGTCGGTGAGGCTCGAGGCGAGTGAGGCGTTCTCCTCGATGAGGATCAGGTTCACGTCGGACATTCGAACCTTTGACCGCAACGACGGGGAAGAACGCCCCGTCAAGCGGGCTTCACCACCCCTGGACCGCGAGCGGGAGAGCGGATGTCAGGTTCATGGGGGTGAAGGTCCTCCCCTCCTGTAGATGACGGCGGAACCCGACGTGGGCGAGATGCTGGGGCTCTTCGCCGTCGGCGCTCCGACGGGGGTCGCCCTCCTCGAGGAGCCCTGTCGGCTGCTCTGGGCGAACCCCGCCTACTTCGAGATCACCGGGCGGCCTCCCACCCTGGTCGGGAAGGACCTGCGGGAGATCGAGACCCTGAAGGGGACCCCGGCGCTCGAGGTCATCGTACGGGCACTCGAGGACGGCAAGGCGAGCTCGCTGCAGGAGGTGCCGCTCACCGAGCGGAGGGAGCCACGCTACGTCGACCTCTACGTCTGGCCGCTGTCGAGGGACGGTGGGAGGCGGGCGCGGGCGATCCTCCTCCTCATCGACGAGACCGACCGGGTGGTGACGCGGCAACGGGCACGACTGTTCTACGAGTCGTTCATGAGCTCGACGAACGCGATCGAGATCACGGACACCCGCGGCATCCTGGTCGATGTGAACCCGGCCTTCGAGCGGATCTACGGGTACGCGCGGGACGAGTGCATCGGACGAAGACCGAACCTGGTCCGCAGCCGCAAGACCCCACAGGAGGTCTACGAGCGCATGTGGAAGGACCTGCTCGATCCCCGCGTGGGACACTGGTCGGGCGAACTCATCAACCGGGACCGGCGGGGCCGGGAGCGACCGGTCTTCATCACCATCACCTCGGTCCGGGATGAGCGAGGCACCCCGACCCACTATCTCGGGGTCGCGGTGGACCTCGCGGCCCAGAAGGCCTGGGAGCGAGGAGCGGCGCACGCGGAGCGCCTCGCCTCGCTCGGTCGGATGGCCGCCGGCGTGGCCCACGAGATCAACACGCCCCTCGCGAACGTCCTCTTGGTCGCCGAGAGCATCCGCCGCCGGAACCAGGACCCCTGGCTCTCCTCCCGTGTGGGGGCGATTTCCTCTCAGGTGGAGGTCGCCGCAAAGATCGTGCGTGGGCTGCTCGACTTCTCCCGCCGGAGCGAGTCGAACATCCAGACGCTGGACCTGGTCCAGGTCTCGAAGGATGCCGTAGAGTTCCTTCGGGGCAAGCAGTCCGCGGACGTGGAGGTCGAGGAGCGCTACGCCTCGGACAAGCTCCTGGTGCAGGGGGACCGGGGGCAGCTCAGCCAAGTGCTGACGAACCTCCTCAACAACGCCTACGAGGCGATCGATGGGTCCGGCCGGATCGAGATCACGCTCCGGGAGGACCAGGGCATGGCCGAGCTCTCCATCTCCGACTCGGGCTCGGGCATCCCGGAGGAGGCGCTGCCTCACCTCTTCGAGCCGTTCTTCACCACGAAGGAGGAGGGCAAGGGCACCGGGCTCGGGCTCGCGATCTGCCACGGCATCGTGCAAGCCCACCAGGGCACGATCACCGCCCACAACGGCAAGGGTCGTGGCGCCACCTTCGTCGTACGGATCCCGGTACTGGGCTCGCCCCGGGCGGGTGCGGAAGGCCCGGTCCACCCCGAGCCGGGCACCCCGGCCGCCGAGGGTCAGGACGGGGAGGATTTGAATGTCAAATCCACTTGAGCCGGTTCGCAAATAGTCAGCTCGAGTCCGCCGTGACCGGGATGACCGACTCTCGGGTGCGACCACCGGATCCACGGGACGACCAGACCCCGGAACCGGGGATCGGTGCGGGAGGACGTCAGGATGGGCACTTGGTGCCCCGAGAGGTCCAACGATGCACTCGGCCGTGATGAGGGAGCCGGTCGCGCAGGGGGCCATGCGCCACGGTGCCGAGAGCCCTGCCGGTCCTCTGGCTACAAGTCTTAAGACCCCGGTTCTGAGTCCGCCCATCGTGCAGGTGCTGGTCGTCGACGACGACGCGATGTTCCGGGAAGAGCTCGGGGAGCTCCTCCGGGGGGAGGGTCACAGCGTCACCACCGCCTCCTCCGTGCCGAAGGCCATCGAAGCGCTGCAGCAGCAGGACTTCGACGTGCTGCTGACGGACCTCAAGATGCCGCGCCACAGCGGGCTCGAGCTGCTCGACGAGGTCCGCAAGCAGTGGCCGAGGACCCTGTGCGTCATGATCACCGGGTTCGCGACTGTGGAGACCGCGGTGCAGGCCATGAAGGCCGGCGCCTTCGACTACATCCGCAAGCCCTTCCAGGTCGACCAGGTGAGGAAGGTGCTCGAGCTTGCGCAGCAGGAGCTGCGCTTCCAGGCGACGACCGGGGTGGCCCCCGATGTGGACTCGCTCGCGCGCAGTTGGGTACGCCGCCGGGGGCTCGAGGTGTTCATGGTGAGCTCCCGAGCGGTCAAGGTCTCCCCGGGCCTCACCGCCTTCCAGTCGGACCTGAGCGACATCGCGCGCATCCGGGAGGTGGTCACGGCCTTCCTCTCCTCGAGGGAGAGGGCCGGGGTCATCCTGGAGGGGGCGGACCGGCTGCTCCAGGGCCATCGACACCAGGACGTCATGGATTTCCTCAACGACCTCAGGGCGAAGGCGGAGGGGAAGGGCCCCTTCGTCGTATCGTTCGATCCCAACCGCATCTCGGCCAACGACCTCAAGGACATGCGGGCCGCGGTGGTCGCTCCCAACACCCATGCGACGCTGGAGGCGCTCGCGAACCCGCTGCGTCGGTCGATCCTCCGTCGGGTCGCCCAGGGACCGTGCTCGTTCACCCAGGCGATGCAGGCGGTGGGCCTCGACGACTCCCCGAAGCTCTCCTTCCACCTGCGCCGCCTGGTCGAGGAGGGTCTCATCGTGCATCGCGACGAGCACTACCGGATCACTCCGAAGGGCGAGGAGTCGGCGAAGCTCCTCTCCGAGGTCGACGAGATGTCCACGACGTACTCCGACGGGAACGCGGTGGTGCCCTCCCGTCCTTCAGCCTAGGCCCTGCCCTGCCCCCGCACCCCGGAGCCCCCTGGGCGGTAGGGCGCAGCGAAGGACCTTCCTCGCCGGCCCGGAGGGGAAAGGGCCTCAGTGGGTGGGACCGGGTCCACCTCCCACTCTAATCCCCTCCGAGCGGTCCAAGGGATGCGGAGGAACCATGACCGCCGCCAGGAACCCTTCGAAGCCCGCGTTCGAGGACCGCTACCACGCCGGCCGCCTGCTCGCGGAGCTGGTGCACCACCTGCGGGACCAGGAGCCCGTGGTGCTCGCGCTGCCGCGTGGCGGCGTGCCCCTCGGCTACGAGGTCGCGAAGAGCCTCAACGCCCCGCTCGACCTCCTGCTCGTCCGCAAGCTCTTCGCTCCCGGGCACCCGACGCTCTCGCTGGGCGACGTGGGGGAGGGAGGCGCGATGAAGATCGACGAGGCGGCGATGCGGGAGCACCGCATCCCCATCGGCGACCTCGATCAGATCGTGCTCCACGAACGTGAGGAACTCGAGCGCCAGGCGTGGAAGTACTACCGGGGGCGGCCCCGCCTGGCCGTCCGTGACCGGGTGGTGCTCGTGGTCGACGATGGGGTCGCGACGGGCGAGACGATCCGCTTCGCGTTGGAGCAGGTGAGAAAGGAGCGCCCGGCGGAGGTCTACGTCGCGGTCGGGGTGGTCTCCCCCGAGGCCTACCCCGAGCTCTTCCGGTCGACCGACGGGGTGTTCACGCCCATCGTGCCGGCGACCTTCGGCTCCATCGCAGAGTGGTACGGGAAGTTCCCCCTGGTGGACGAGGGGGAGATCGAGCGCCTCCTCCAGGAGATCCATCACCTGCACGACCAGGACGCGCTCCCGGCACGGTCGGCCTGAGGGCCCACCCGGTCCCCTCTCAAGAGGGGGGCGACGCGTCCCGCGGGCAGCTCGCCTGCCCTCCCCTCGCCCGTCCCTGGCGCTGCTCGCTCAGTGGACCCCGGTGATCTCCCCGGAGGGCGTGAGGTCGATCCCGAGAGCGGCGGGGGCCCTGGGCAAGCCCGGCATGAGGACGATCTCGCCGGTGGTCGCGACCAGGTAGCCGGCCCCGGTCCGGGGCAGGACCCGGTGCACCTGGAGCCGGAAGCCCCCGGGACGGCCACGCAGATGCGGGTCATCGGACAGGGAGAGGGGGGTCTTCGCGATGCAGAGCGGCAATCGTCCGTGCCCCAGGGCACGGACCTCCTCGAGGTCCTTCACCGCCTGCGCGCTGAGGTCCACCCCGTCCGCCCCGTAGATCTCGCGGGCGACCCGTTCGAGCTTCTCCTCCGCCGTGGTCCGCTCCGCGTCGTAGAGAGGGTGCCCACGGGCGCCCTTGCGCGCGGCGTCCAGCACGAGCTCCGCCAGCTGCACGCCCCCTGCGCTCCCTTCGGCGAACACGTTGCTCTCGGCCCAGGGTACGCCCTGCCGGTCGCAGAAGGCTCCCACCTGACGGACCTCTTCGGCGGAGTCACCGGGGAACCGGTTGAGGGCCACGACGGGGGAGAGCCCGAAGGTCCGGACGTTGTCGAGGTGCTTCTCCAGGTTGGCGAGCCCCTTTCCCACGGCCTCAGGGTTGGGGAGATGGTCGTTGACCAGGTCCGCGCCGCCGTGGTAGCGCAGGGCGGGAAGGGTCGCGACGACCACCGCTCCATCGACCGGTACATCGGCGATCGGACCCACCAGGTCCATGAACTTCTCGGTCCCCAGGTCGGAGGCGAAGCCCGCCTCGACCAGGCAGATCTCGGAGAGCGCGCGGGCCATGTGGATGGAGATGGCGCTCGCGGTGCCATGGCCCAGGTTCGCGAAGGGCCCCGTGTGGACGAACGCGGGGGTCCCCTCGGAGGTCTGGACCAGGTTCGGATAGAGCGCGTCGCGCAGCAGGGCCGCCATGGCGCCGACCGCTCCCAGCTCTCGGGCATAGACGGCCTGCCCGTCCCGGGTCCACCCGACCAGGATGCGTCCGAGCCGGTCCTTGAGGTCCTGGGGGTCGCGGGCGAGGCCGAGGACCGCCATCACCTCGGAGGCGGCCGTGATGATGAACGAGTCGTCCCGGGCGGGGCCGTACCCTTTACCTTCCCCCAGACCGATCCGCACCTGACGGAGGGCGCGGTCATCCATGTCCATGGTCCGCGGCCAAACGATCCTCCCCGGGTCGAGGGGCGGAGCAAGACCGTGATGCAGGTGGTTGTCGATGAGAGCGGAGAGCAGGTTGTGCGCCGAGGTGACCGCGGAGGTGTCACCGGGGAATCCCAGGTTGAGGAGCGCGGCCGGCTCGACGCAGGCGCGCCCTCCGCCCGAACCGCCGCCTTTGAGCCCGAGCGTCGGCCCCAGCGAGGGTTGGCGCAGGCAAACGGTGGAGCGGTAGCCGAGCTTCCGAAGCGCCATCGCGAGACCGATCGAGGTGACCGTCTTGCCCTCGCCGTGGGTGGTCGGGGTCATCGAGGTGACCAGCAGGACCTTCCCTCGGTGGAGGGACGCCCGCTCCAGGGAGGGAAGCAGGTCGACCGGGACCTTCGCGCAACCCTGCCCGTAGGGGACGAGGTGGTCCACCCCGAGCCCGAGGTCGTAGGCCACGTCGGCGATCTTGCGGACCCCCTGGGTGGGCGACCGTAGCGGGGCCATCATCGACTTCTCTTCTCCCGTCGGCGATCCGGTCCGTGGCATAGCGGCCCTTCCAAGGGAAAGGGCAGTTCCTTTTCCATCTTTCCCCGCGCGAAGGAGGCGAAAGGGTGGCGCGGGGCGGCCCGCGAGCGGCGGTCGTGCCGGGCGGCTAGCCTCCCCCGACTATTCATGCACCACCACAGGGGTCGAGAGGAGCTCGCGGTTCTGCGCCAGGTAGTCCTGGACGTCGTGGTGCAGGGCGTCGAACTCCGCCTCGGCCCGTGCCATCGCCGCCTTCCACTGGAGGGCCGCGCTCTCGGAGAGGTGGGACGGGACGCAGGTCTTCGCGTAGTCCTCGGAGTACCCCTCCCAGGAGAGCTCTGCGATGCACTCGTTGCGGAGCTCCAGCCCCAGGAGGTTCTCGTACCCGTGCATGTGCCCCCGGTAGCCCGAGAGGAAGGCCCGGACCGTCGCGACCCTCCGCTCCGCACGCTCCGGTTCCCCTTCGATCTGCGCCATCGGGAGGAAACAGACCTCCTCGTTGCGGTGGTCCAGCCCGGCCTCCGCGAACTGGCGGATGTGGACGTCGTGGAGCTGGCGGACGTAGCGGTCGAGCAAGGCGAGCCCCTTCTCCACGACCTCGGGGGGCACGTGCTGGCCCGCGCGAAGCCGCTCGCCCAGCTCGGAGAGCTGGCGGAGCAGCGGCTCCAGGATCTCTGCACGCTCCCGACGCAGCTCGGTCTGCAGGTCCCGGACGAGCTCGTCCATCGCGACCGCTCTCTTCTCGGAGGCGGCGCCCTTCTCCTCCCGGGCCCTCGCCCGGCGGTGCCGGACGCGCGCGCTGGAGATCCCCAGTTCCCGACGCAGCCCCCAGGTCGTCGAGGGGTGCCCGGGGTGTCGGTGAGGGAGATGTTCGTGTCGCACGGCCCCCATCCGCTGCAGGAGGCCCTCGAGGGGCCCGGTCTCCTGCTCCGTGATCTTCGTCATGGGGGGTAAGTTCCCCGCACGGGGGTTATGCTCTCGGTGAAGAAGGGTTGACCCCGGCGTGCGTGGGGTGGGAAAGGAGGGACGAGACCGACCCCGCGCCCTGTGCCCCCGGGGGGAGGGTCGGCGCGCCCGAGCTCAGGCCACAGCGTTCAGGACGTGTCGTGCCGAGGCATCGTTCGCCGCGTCGAGCGACGCCCGGGAGTAGCGGGACAGACGTTCCTCTTGTTCCCGCCCGAGCGGAGCCACGGCGACCCCCCAGTGACAGGCCCACCGTGACCCCACCTCCATCCGAGGGGCGAGCCCACGGTCGATGTTCACCTGGACGGGGAGGGGCGGTCCCAGGGCGAGCCGACCTTTCGAGCATAGCAGGCGCGGTCGAAGCAGCACCGAGCGCTCCGGCTCCACCGCCACCACCGTCCCCCAGGAGGGTCGGCAGGCCTCCATGTTCTCGAGCGTGGTCTCCACGTGCCCGGTCACCTGGCCCACCCCGACGAAGCAGACGTGGAAGAGGTGGTGAGGGATCGGGTGGGCCGGGAGCTGGCCTTTGAGCTCCTCGGATACGCTGCGGGGGAGCCCCCGCTCAACGAGCCGGTCGAGGATCCCGGCGAACTCCTCCCTCGTCCAGTGGTCCAGAAGGTCGTTCCCCACCCAGTAGGCCTCCACCACCCGGCGGTCGAACGGCTCGAGCCCGCCGTGCTCCGCGATCGCCTCCAGATAGGGCATGAGCGCCTCGAAACCCTCGAGGGCCCGGCGCGCCGCCTCGCGGTCCCCGTCCCCGGTCGCAGCCCCGTAGAGCGCTTCGGGCGCCCCGGGGGGCCCGCAGTAGCCCCGCAGGCTGGTGGGGAGGCTGAAGCGGGAGGCGAGCTCGACCCCGTTCTCCATCTCACTCCCCCCGGGAGACCGTGGAGGTCGGCGCCCGCCGGCGAACGAGGTCGATGAGCCAGTCCCGGGCCTCACGCCAGAGGGAGAGGCCCACCATCAGCACCACGCCGAGCACGACCGCGAGCGCTCCCATCGCCTCTACCCCGGTCAACCGGACCGAGCCCCAGGCCACCGAGAGGAGCCAGGAGACCGGGAATCCCAGGACGAGGATGGACGCGGCGATGCCCAGGTCCACGCGCTGGAGCCCGGCATACCAGGTCACGACGAAGAGCGAGAGCAACAGTGCGCTGATCCCCACCCAGGACCACTCTGCCGGGGAGAAGCTCGCGACGGCCCCGGCCTGGCCGGTCAAACCGAGGAAGGCGAGGAGGAAGACCGCTCCGAAGCCCATCCGGCCCAGGCTGACGGTGCCCACCTCGAGCCGGGACAGGAGCCGCTTCGACCAGGAGTACTCGACCGCCCAAAGCCCGGTCGCGGCGAGGACGTAGAGACTTCCGTCGGTCCACACGGGGGAGGAGAGCGACATGAGGAGGTAGTTCCCGGCGAGGAGGAGACCGGCCCCCAGGACCATACGCCAGTGGAAGCGCTCCCGGAGCCAGAGCAGGCCGAGCACGCTCGCCATGAGGAACAAGGTGCGGTAGAGGAAGGAGGCCGTGAGGCCGCCATGGGCCTGGGCGGCCATCTCAAGCCCCTCAAAGAAGAGCAGGAACGGGACGGCGCCTCCGATGAGCCCGATCCCCACCAACCACAGCAGGTCGGAGCGGGAGAGCCGGGCGAGCCGAGTGCGGGCGGCGACGAGCGCGAGGGGCGCGATCATGAGGGCCACGGTGAGGTTGCGGACCGTGACGAACGCGTCCGCGTTGGTTCCGCCGACGGCGAAGGAGTTGACGAAGGTGGAGACGCCGCTGATGATGGCGGTCAGCAGGACGAGGAGGAGGCCCGGGCCTAGCAGGCGTCGCCGACCGGTGCTCCCCTCCCCGCCCATCGCCTCAATCCGCCGAGGGACCTAGTTCGGAGGCCCAGACCAGGATCGCGATCTCCGCCGCGATGCGCGGGGCATCGAACTTCCGGATCTGCTGGAGCAGACGGCTCTGACGTGACCGGGGGAGCCACTCGCCGAGACGGCTCTGCAGGAGCTCCTCCTCCCGTCCGAGGTGCATCTCCAGGCGGTCCGCTTCCTCCCTCAGGGCGCGGGAGAGCGCCGCCGCGGTCGCCACGGTGGAGAGCGCGGAGGGCCGCAGCAGGTCCGCGACCTTGCTCTGGAAGAGCTGGGCCCGGGCGTGCTCCGCCTTGCACTCGACGAGCCCATCGAACGCCCGAGGGTCCGCCAGGGACTCGAGCGCGTCGTTCACCCGCTCCACGTCCGGGTAGTGGACGTGCACGACGTAGTCGCGGTGGACCTCCAGCGCCCTGTCCACGCGGTGCAGGTCGAGCCCGAGGGGGTCGATGATGCCCTCCGAGGCGCGGCGCAAGCAGGTGGCCAGGATGACCAGGAGCGTGTGCTGCCGGTAGAGCTCGAAGCCCAGGTCCCCATCGGCGGTGGTGCGCTTCACCCGGGATGTCACGATCCGGGGGCGGGGCGCCTGGGCGCGCTCCGTGTCTACCGCGACCGTGGCTCCCGGTCGTTCAGTGTACGCTCGCATGGGGGTCGATGGTAGCGGGAAGACTGTCAAGGGTTGGTGGAACCGGGTTGACGGGCCGCCCGATCCGAGGATGCGAGAGGGGGTGCGAGGGTCGGTGGGCAAGGGACCTCCGGTACCACGGGCGCCTCCCCTCGTAGGGCCCGGGCGGCCTGCCAGGACTCGCGCGCATCCGATGGGGTCACCCGACGGGTGGCGAACCCCGCGTGGACCATCACGAAGTCCCCCACCCGGGTCTCCGGAAGGTAGAGCAGCCGGACCGTTCGGACGACCCCATCGAAGTCGACCTCGGCGGTTCGCTGAGGCTCGTCGGCGCCATGGATGCGCCGAACCTCGCCGGGGATCGTGAGACACATCTCTCGCTCGGACCCCCCTGCCGTTCCCCGTTCCTTCCCGACCTTCAGCCCGACCGGTGGTGGACCGTTTCCCCTCGGGGCTCGAGGTCGACGCTCTCGAGGACGACCCGGTCCGCGTCGGGGCTGGAAAGGTCTAGGGTGTCCTGGGTGATAAGGGCCGCGCCCTCAACTGGGGTGCCCTGGACGATCTCTCTCCATGCCCCGTGAAGCGCAGGCGGGTCCACGTGGGAGAGGGCGCCTAGACGGACCCTCACGCGAACGATCCGCTCCTGCGGGTGGTCCGAGGCGAGCTCGACCAGCTTCTGCCGGAGGTCCCGGAACAGGAGCGCCTCATGCATGGACCGTCTCCCTGGGTCCGTGGGCACCGGTCGAACCGCCTCGGGACTCTCGCAACTCCGAGAGCACCTGATGGACCACCAGAGGGACCTGTTCCCGCACGGCGGCGGAGAGCCCCTTGCCGGTATCGAAGGAGGCGGCCTCGATGCCGTACACGACGAGACGCCTGGGCATCTGTCCCAGCGCGCGGCCCAGCCCGATGACCTCGGGGAGCGCGACCGCGTGCGTTGACCCGGCGCGTCCCTCCGGAGGGATCGGGTCCTCTCCTTCCACCAGACGGTGGACTGTGCCTGGAGCACTTCCTGAGAGAACGGCATCGATGACCACGGCCAGGGCCGCTCCCTCCCACAGCTGGAGGAGCTCGGTGGTCTCGTCGGAGCACGTCACCCAGCGGGCGAGGTCACCTCCCTCCTCTCGCAGGCGAGCAAGCACCTCGGGGCCCACCCCGTCGTCCGAACGGTAGGGATTGCCGAGCCCGATGACCACTGCTTCCGCCGTCGGGGGAGCATGGGGGGGGAGCGTCCCTGAGGCGGGACCTCTTTCGGTCATTTCCTCAGTTCCTCTGGAGGTCGAGGCGGAGGAAGTGCGTCGCGCAGGAGATGCAGGGGTCGTGGTTGCGGATCGCGCGCTCACAGGCGTCCTGGAGCTGCGCGTCCTCGGCCTCGACGGAGCGTTCGACGAGATGTCGGACATCCTCCTCGATCCGTGCCTGGTTCTGCGCGGTCGGGGGAACGATCTTGGCCTCTCGGATGAGCCCGTCCTGCCCCACCTCGTACCGATGGTAGAGCAACCCCCGGGGGGCCTCGGTCGCGGCCTGGCCCACGCCTCCAGGGAACGGCGTGGGGGCAGGGACGAAGGGCTCAGAAGGCTCTCGGTAGTCCCGGACGATCCGCAGCGCCTCCTCGCAGGCGACGACCACTTCAAGGGCGCGAACGAGGATCGCCTGGAACGGGTTCAGCACGGGGGAGGGGACCTTGAGCTCCTTCGCGAGCTCCGCCGCCCTCGGCGTCAGCCGGTCGCGGTTCAACGCGAACCGAGCGAGGGGCCCCACCAGGTAGGTCCCTCCTTCCTTCGACCGGGACTGCAGCGCGTTCGACCAGGGGACCTGCTGCTCCTGGAAGGCCTCCTCGAACCGCTCGACCGGCAGGTCCAACCCCGAGCTGGACACGACACGGCCCTGGTTCATCGGGTACTCCTCGGGGTGTCGCAGGGCGACGAACTGGTAGTCCTCCTGCACCTGGGGGAAGGTGAGCGTCGCCACGAAGCGGGCGGTCGCCTCGGCCTGGGCGAGCGCGCGCTCCAGCGGGCTTCGGAGCGTCCGCATCTCCTCGCTC
Source organism: Thermoplasmata archaeon (assembly GCA_027306505.1). Classification (GTDB taxonomy): domain Archaea; phylum Thermoplasmatota; class Thermoplasmata; order Lutacidiplasmatales; family UBA184; genus JAKAAX01. The sequence goes on from DAHUZP010000017.1 coordinate 126,562, forward strand.
GTGGGGCACCGGTAGAAGCCTCCGATCCGGACGTTGATGGGGTGGATCGCACGGCCGCCGAGGGTCTCCATCACCTGGTTTCCCGCCCGCTTGAGCTCGAGCCCCTGCTTCACGATCTCCGGATGTCGCTCGGCCAGGTGGACCGCGTCCGGGAAGCCCAGGAAGTCGGGGAGGTGGAGGAGGTAGATGTGGAGGGCGTGGCTCTCGATCCACTCCCCCGCATAGAGCAGCCGCCGGAGGGCCCGGACAGTTCCAGAGACCTCGATGCCCGCGATCCGTTCCAGGGCGTGGGCGGCGCTCATCTGGTAGGCGACCGGGCAGATGCCGCAGATCCGGGCGGTGATGTCGGGGGCCTCGGTGTAGGCCCGGCCCCGAAGGAAGGCCTCGAAGAAGCGTGGAGGTTCGAAGATCCGGAGCTCGACCTCCCGGACCCTCTGCTGCTCGATGCGGACCCGCAAGGCCCCTTCGCCCTCCACCCGGGCGACATAGTTGACCGCGACCGTGCGCTCCGTCACGTCTTCGCTCTCTCCTCGCTCTCGCTTGCCTGCCGGAAGGCGGGCGCAGCCGCGTTGAACGTGCGGAAGACCCGAAGGAGCTCCCCCCGGGAGGCGCCCAGCTCGTGAAGGCGGTGGGTGAGGGGCGGGACGTTCGGGGTGCCCTGGGGGCCGAAGCAGCCGTAGCAGCCGCGGTGGAAGGCGGGGCAGATGGCGCCGCATCCCGCCTGCGTCACCGGCCCCAGGCATGTGGCGCCGCGGGCGACCAGCACACAGACGTTCCCGCGGCGCTTGCACTCGATGCATACGCTGTCGGTGGGAAGGTCGGGTGTTCGGCGGGTCAGGACCGCGGAGATCGTCTCCAGGAGCTGGTGCTTGCTGATCGGGCATCCCCGAAGCTCGAGGTCGACCGACACGTGGTCGCGGATGGGGGTGGACGTGGCGAGGGTGCGGATGTACTGCGGGCTCGCATAGACCACACGGCTGAACTCCTCCACGTCCGCGAAGTTCCGCAGGGCCTGGATGCCGCCGGAGGTGGCGCAGGCCCCGATCGTGACCAGGAAGCGCGACTCGGCCCGGATCTCCTGCACCCGGTGTCGGTCCTCCTCGGTGGTGACCGAGCCTTCCACCAGCGTGAGGTCGTACGGGCCTTCGATCACCTGGCTCGAAGCTTCGCGGAAGTCGGCGATCTCGACCCGGCGCGTGAGGGTGAGGAGCTCGTCCTCGCAGTCGAGCAGCGTAAGTTGACAGCCGTCGCACGAGGCGAACTTGAAGACCGCGAGGCGGGGGTTCGGTCCAAGGGCAGGCATCAGAACTCCCGGAGCGCGAGGAAGCGCTCCACCGATGCATAGGGGAGGACCGGGCCGTCCCGGCAGAGGAGGTAGGGGCCGAACTGGCAGTGCCCGCATTGGCCGATGCCGCACTTCATGTTGCGCTCCATCGAGACATAGATGCGGGAGGTCAGGACCCCCCGCTCCTGGAGCGCGCGGGCCGTGCCCTTCATCATGATCTCAGGGCCGCAGAGGAAGGCCACCGTGGAGCTCCCCTCGAACCGCATGTCCGGGATGCGCTGGGTCACGATCCCGACGTCGCCGTACCACTCGGTGCCCGCCCGGTCGACGGTCACCTGGAAGCGCAGGTCGTCGCGGCCCCTCCAGCGCTGGATCTCCTCGTAGTACACGAGGTCCTTCGGGGTCCGGGCCCCGTAGGCGATCTCCACCCGGCGGAAGCGGTCGCGGTGGCTGAGGACCTCGTAGAGCACGGGCCTCAGAGGGGGAAGTCCCAGACCACCGACGACCAGCAGCAGGTCCTTCCCTTCCGCCTCGTGGAGCGGCCATCCCTTTCCGTAGGGACCCCGGACCCCGAGCACATCGCCGACCCGCACCTGGGCAAGGGCGTCGGTGGTCTTCCCCGCGGAACGGACCGTGTGGACCCATCGACGGAGGTCGGAGGGGGAGCCTGCGATCGAGATGGCCGCCTCCCCGATGTTGGGGGCGTAGAGCATGTTGAACTGGCCGGGTAGGAAATCCGGACGGCGGGTCCCCTCCAGCGGCTCGAGCTCGATGGTCGCGGTATCCGCGGTCTCCTGCGTCCTCTCGCTCACCCGGTACGGCACCGGCGCCCAGGGGGTGCCGCTCTCCTGGGGGACGGGGGCTCCGAACGGCTCAGACGGCATGGATGTCCATCACCTGGATCCTAGCGATATGCAGCCGGCGGGAGATGACAGGCACCAGCCGAAGCATGAACTGGTAGGCGTCCTTTGGACGGTCCTCCAGGACCTTGCGGAGGGCGTTCCCCTCGATCGTCAGCACGCGGGTCGCCTTGAGGGCCCGGCCGTCCACCTGCCAGATCCGCGGGGGGAGCAGCCAGGACCAGCCCACGATCTCCCCGGGCCCTACCGTGAGGAGCGAGAGCCTGGGTCGGTCCGGAGCGACCAGTTCGAGGCCGATCTTCCCCTGCAGCACCAGGATGAGCTCTCCCGCGGGCTCCCCCTCCCGGACGACGGGGTCCCCCGTTTCGAACTCCCGCTCCTGCGTCGCGCCCTCGATCGCGTCCAGGAATCCCGGGTCCAGGCCCTGCAGGAACGGGTGCGTCCGGAGCTCCCGAGCGAGCTCGCGGCGGTCCTCCTTCATGCCTTGGCCCCCTGGGCGGTCGTCGGGGTGGAGGGGGCCTTCGCCCTCAGGGCCGCGAGCTCCTCGGTGAGGTCGATGCCCACCGGGCACCAGGTGATGCAACGGCCACAACCGACGCATCCGGAGGTGCCGAACTGGTCCCACCAGGTCCCGAGCTTGTGGTTGAGCCACTGGCGGTAACGGGAGGCGATGGACGAGCGGACCGAGATCGTGTGGAGCTGGCTGAAGGCGAGATTGAAGCAGGAGTCCCAGCGGCGGAAATGCTCGGAGGTCTCCCCAGAGAGGGAGGGGACCTCCTCGGTCGTCGAGCAGAAGCAGGTGGGGCAGGCCATGGTGCAATTGGTGCAGGCCAGGCATCGTCGGCCCACCGTCTCCCATCGAGGGTGCTCCAGGTTCTCCTGCAGGAGGTCGTGAGCCTCGTCGACGGGGAGCGATCGTTGGATCCCCGCCCGTACCCGGGCCCTCTGGGCCCCGAGGTCACCCTGGTCCTCCTCGGTGCCCGCCCGGAGCGGAAGCTGCCGAAGGAGCGCCCGACCCCGGTCGGTCGCGGCCTCCACGAGGAACCGGTGCCCCCAAGGGGAGAGCAGCTCTCGCAAGGACAGGTCGAACCCCTGGGTCACCTCCGGCCCGGTCCGCATCGAGGGGCAGAAGCAGGTGGGGGCGGAGGTCGAGCACTCCACCGCGATGATGAGCGCCGAGGAGCGCCGCTGGCTATAGGTAGGGTCGACGACCCCTCCCTGGAAGACCCGGTCGCTGATCTGGAGCGCGGCGAGCTCACAGGCGCGGACGCCAAGGAAGGCGAGGGGCTTGTCCTCCAGGGTGGGCCCTGGAGCGACCTGGAGACGGTTCCCCTCCTGGCGCGTGCTCCACAGGAGATGGTGCGGGGGAAAGAGGTACTTCTTCCAGCTATGGGGCCCCACGTTGAAATCGAAGACCCGGCCATCCTCGGAGCGCTCGAGCCGGTAGGTGCCGGCCTCCTGCCGGTCCCGCCAGCCGATGGGCAGGTCCTCCTCGGTGCGCAGCTCGTCGTAGACGATGGCCCCGTCCCGAACGCGGGGCCCCACGACGCGGTACCCTGCCCCGTTCAGGACCTCGAGGAGCCTGCCTAGGTCCTTGCGCTCCAAGACCCCGGCGGTATCGGAGGGGGCAGGGGACATGGGTCGACCTCGAGCACCGCCGGTCGGGAGCCGAGAGGCGTGGGCCTCCGCTGACCGGTTCGCTCGAGCTCGCGGAGACCTCTCCTTGGACTTAGACCTTGTGAGGGCCCGGTTCCATCGCGGGACCTGAGGACGGTCCACCGGCCCCATGGCCTCCCTTGGCCGCGATGATGTCGTTGACCCGCAGGATCATGACCGCCGCCTCGGTCGCGCTCAAGATCGCCTGGCGGCCGACGCGCACCGGCTCCACCGCGACCTCCGACATGTCGGCCAAGCGTCCCTCGAGGACATCGATCCCCAGGTCCTTCTCGCCCAGTCGGTGCCGGCGCCTGAGCTCGAGCAAGGTCCCCACCTTGTCCATACCGGCGTTCTCCGCGAGGGTCATCGGGAGCACGTCCATCGCGTCCGCGAACGCCTGGACCGCCATCTGTTCCCGCCCGCCGACGGTGTCGGCGTAGTTGCGGAGATCGGAGGAGACCTCGATCGCCGAGGCTCCGGCCCCCGTGGTCACGGCCCCGTCCTCGATCACGAGCCCCACGGTGGAGATCGCGTCCACGAGGGAGCGCTCGGCCTCGTCCACGACATGCTCGGTCCCTCCACGGATGAGCAGGCTCACGGCCTTCGCGCCCTGGCAACCCAGGAAGAAGGTCATCTTCTCCTCGCCCACCTTCCTCTCCTCGACCCGGGCGGCCTGGCCGAGCGACCCGGGCTCGAGCTCCTCCCAGCGGCTCAAGAGGTCCGCCCCGGTCGCCTTCGCCAGGAGGTCCATGTCGGAGCGCTTGACCTGGCTCACGGCGAGGACCTTCGCCCGGGCGAGGTACTGCTGGGCGACCTCGTCGATCCCCTTCTCACAGACGACCACGTTGGCCCCGGAACGGGTCACGGCCTCCACCATCGCCCGGAGCATGCGGTCCTCTTCGGCGAGGAACGCCTCCATCGCGCGGGGATCGGTGATCTTGACCTCGCGGGTCACCTCCCCCTTGCGGACCTCGAGAGCGCCCTCCATGAGGGCGACCCGGGCCCCGTGCACCTCCTTCGGCATCCCCACGTGCAGCACGGGCTTATCGAGGATGAGCCCCTCGACGAGCTCGGTCGAGTCCACGTTGCCCCCTTGGCGCTTGACCAGCTTGATGTTCTTCCGGTCGCACTTCCACGCGGCTCCGACCGGCTCTGCGATCGCGCGCACCGCCCGGACGGTGAGACCCGCGAGGAAGGCGCGGTCGGAGGAGACCCCCTTGGACATCATGGAGGTCATCGCGACCTTGTGCAGGACCTCCTCCTGGTCGCGCGGGACCGCTCGGGCCCCCTCGGTCAGCCGGCTCGTCGCACGCTCGGCGGCCAGCCGGAACCCCTGCGTGATCGACGTCGGATGGATGCCCTGGTCCAGCAGGCCCCCCGCGCTCCGAAGCAGCTCTCCGGCGAGGATCACCGAGGTCTTCGTCCCGTCGCCGCACTCCTGGTCCTGGGTCTTCGCGACCTCCACCAACATCTTGGCGGCCGGGTGCTCCACCTCCATCGACCTCAGGATGGTCGCCCCGTCGTTGGTGATCACGATGTCCCCGGAGGCTTCGACGAGCATCTTGTCCATGCCCCGCGGCCCGAGCGTCGAGCGAAGGGCGTCCGAGACCGCCCTTGCGGCCTCGATGTTGGCGTGCTGGGCGTCCTTTCCTTCCTCTCGGGTCGTCCCTTCCCGAAGAAGGATCACCGGTGTACCTGCGAACATCGGGGCCTCTCGATGCTCGATGCTCCCCGACGGGGCATTAGTCCGCCGTCAAGTGACCTTCACGGCGGGGGAGGGGCGCGCCCTCCGCCTCCGTCAGTTCGTGTAGGTCAGCCACGAGGCGTGCCTCGGGTCCCGTCCGCGGATGACCGCTTCGTAGAGCCCCTGGAGCTCTCGCGTCAGAGGATGCTTCCCGTCCCCGATGGGACGGCCATCGACCTCCCGGATGGGCGTGATCCCGGCGGCCGTGCCGCTGTAGAAGAGCTCGTCCGCGGTGAAGAGCTCCTCTCGGGTGAAGTCGGTCCGCTGGAAGGCGATCCCCTGCTCGTGGGCGAGCTGGATCACGCTGTCTCGCGTGATCCCCCTCAGGATCCCCGAGCTGGCGGGCGGGGTGCTCAGCACCCGGTCGCGGACGCGAAAGATGTTCTCCCCCGGACCCTCGGCGACCTTCCCTTCGGAGTTGAGGAGGATGGCCTCCTCGTAGCCCGCGGCCGTCGCCTCCATCTTCGCCAGCGCCGAGTTGGCGTAGTTCGCGGCGCACTTCGCCTGCGGCGGGAGGGACCTCGCGTCGTTCCGCACCCAGCTCGAGATGGTCGCCCGCACCCCCTTCTCGACCCCCTCGGAGCCCAGGTAGGCGCCCCAGGGCCACAGGGCGACCGCGACCTGGACCGGACACTTGGTGGGGTCGAGCCCCATCTCGCCATATCCGGAGAAGGCGACCGGGCGCAGGTAGGCCTCGTCCACGTCGTTCGCACGGACCAGGTCCGTGCAGGCCTGGTGGAGGGCCGAGCGGTCGAAGGGGAGACGCATCCGGTAGATCTTCGCGCTGTTGAGGAAGCGGTCCAGGTGCTCGTCGAGGCGGAAGATCGCGGGACCGCGGTCGGTGCGATGGCACCGGATGCCTTCGAAGATCGTGTAGCCGTAGTGAAGGCCGTGCGTGAGCACATGGACGCGAGCTTCGTCCCAAGGGACCAGTTTCCCATCCATCCAGATCTTCTTCTGAGCACGTATCGCGACCATCGTCCAGGGAAGGCAGGTGCCAGGATTTTAGCCCCCAGGTCAACTCTCGTCCACCAGCGCGTCATCTTCCGTCGGGACCACCCCAGGGCATGCCTGCTTCCAAAGGACGCACCCGGGTGCTGATCATGGGGGCCGCCGGCCGGGACTTCCACAACTTCCACATGCTCTACCGAGGGCGAAGGCAGTACGACGTGGTCGCCTTCAGCGCTGCCCAGATCCCGGACATCGCCGGACGGTCCTACCCCGCCGCGCTGGCCGGCCCGGGGTATCCCGAAGGCATCCCGATCGTCGCCGAGGAGGAAGTAGCGGACCTGGTCCGCCGGGAGGGGATCGACCAGGTCGTCCTCTCCTATTCGGATCTCTCCCACGAGCAGGTCATGCACCAGGCCTCGATCGCCCTCGCGGCAGGCGCGAGCTTCGTCTTGCCTGGTCCCCGGGAGACCATGCTCCGCTCTCGGAAGCCGGTCGTCAGCGTATGCGCTGTGCGGACCGGTTGCGGGAAGAGCCCGATCAGTCGCTACCTCTCCCGGCGCCTCGCCTGGCACGGGCTCCGCGTGGCGGTGGTCCGTCACCCCATGCCCTACGGAAACCTCGAGAAGCAGGCCGTACAGCGCTTCGCACGACTATCGGACCTCACCAGGGCGCACTGCACCATCGAGGAGCGGGAGGAGTACGAGCCCCACTTGCGGCAGGGCGCGGTGGTCTGGGCGGGGGTCGACTATGGGGAGATCCTCCGCCGCGCCGAGGACGAGGCGGACGTGATCCTGTGGGACGGGGGCAACAACGACCTGCCGTTCATCGCCCCGGACCTCCACATCGTCGTCGCCGATCCGCTTCGTGCGGGTCACGAGACGAGCTACCACCCGGGAGAGGCCAACTTCCGCATGGCGGACATCCTCATCGTGAACAAGGTCTCCACGGCGAAGCCGGCCCAGGTGGAGAGCGTGGAGGCGCGGGCCCGCGCTCTCAACCCCCGAGCCCAGTTGTTCCGGGGCGACCTCGCGATCGCCGCCCAACGGGCCGAGCGGATCCGCGGACAGACGGTCCTCGTGGTCGAGGACGGCCCGACGGTCACGCATGGCGGCATGGGCTACGGTGCAGGGATGATCCTCGCGCGCTCTCTGCACGCGGTCCCGGTGGACCCACGTCGCTCGGCGGTGGGCAGCCTGGTCCAGGTCCTGGCGCGCAACCCCCAGCTGGAGGGCGTGCTTCCGGCGATGGGCTACTCACGGGCCCAGGTGAAGGACCTGGAGGAGACGATTCGTCGCTCGAAGGCGCGCTTCGTCGTCGACGGCAGCCCGGTGGACCTTGGGAAGGTCGTCCACGTGCCCCAGCCCATCGTGTCGGTAGGCTACGAGTACGTCGACCTGGGGGGGAAGCTCGCCGAGGCCCTGGAGGGGTTCCTCAGGTCCAAGGGATTGCTCAGCGCCCAGGCCGCCGCCCCCAGCCCCCTGCCAGCTCGCTGAGCTCGGGGAACCACGAGGATCGGGGCACGTCGTCCCCCTCTCGAAGAGGCCGAGTAAAGCCCCCTTGACAGAAGGGTTAGCCCCCCCTCCGAACTGGCATCCCTGCTATGCTAGCGATGGAGGGGGCGAGCGGTGTGCTCGTCGCGCACGCGATGACGGGGGATGTGGTCGTGACGCACCCGGAGTCCACGCTCTGGGAAGCGGCCCGGACGCTGCGGGAGGCGGACATCTCGGGCGTACCGGTGGTGGACCACCGGGGGGCCCTGGTGGGGATCCTGAGCGAGAAGGACATCGCCCGGTCCCTCGCGGAGCTGACCGGGCGGCACAACGCCCCCCACATCTTGGACGTCCTGCTCAGCGGGAGCGGGTCCGTCGGGTCGCTGGCCGGCATGGCCCACGAGCTCCTGCAGAACACGCGGGTCTCCGAGGCCATGAGCCTGGACCCGGTCACCACGTCGCCCGACACACCCCTGGACACGGCGGCCGGCATCATGAAGGAGCGGAGGATCAACCGCCTGCCGGTGCTCAAGAGCGGCCATCTGGTCGGGATCCTGACCCGGCATGACATCCTCGCGGCGACCCCCTGAGGGGGGCGAAGGGAAGCGCCGGCCCTGGAGCGAGCCGCGAACTCCCGGGCCGGGCTCGCTCTCACGGGATCGGTGGAGCGGTCTTCACGGACGGTCTATCTTCCCTGTGGAGCGTACACCCTCCGAGGGGTCCATGGCCAACACGGGTCGGTTGTCAGGTCTTCCCACAGAACTCGGTTATGCTCGTCACCACCTCCCTGTGGGGGAGTTCGAGGACCCGAACGATCCGAACGCGGCCATGGACCTTGAGGCGGATGGGATCATCGAGCACTTCGAGCCCACCCCTCCCTCCACCCGCGGGCCCCGTCCGGTCGCCGGGGGAGGCGCGAGCCGGAAGATCGTCTTCATCTGCAAGTCCGCGCCGCGGTACGCCGTCCACACCCTGCTCGCGCCGCCGAAGGAGTCCATCGCCCGTTGGAAGGGATGGCTGGACCGCTACGAGACCTGGTCGGTGCTCGTGGAGGGACACCCTGAGTTCAGCCACCGGAACCTTCGCGGCCGTCGAGTGCCTGCTCACGAGGAGGAGGCCGTGCCCAACGTCCGGACCGAGGCCCCCGAACTGGAGGACGCGTCCTCCTCCTTCCTTTGAGCTCGGGTGAGCTCCACGCCCACGCCCGGGTCCTCTGTTCCCAAGCGTAGGTTTCCCGTTCGCGGCTCCTTCCTCGAGGGATGGTTCCGTCCCTGTCGGCGTGAGGGTGCTCCCTCACTGCACGGGTGCGGTGCGACCCGTCCGCCTTGGGGCCTTCGGGACCGTGATCTTTAGCAGCCCCCCCTGGAGGGTGGCCCGGGCTTGCTCTTCCGTGACCGGCTCGGGAAGGACGATCTGTCGGTGGTAGGCGCGCTCGGAGCGCTCCCGCACGACATAGTTGCGTCGGTCGGCGGTCCTCTCCTCATGGACGTCGGCCTCCACTTGTAGCACGTTACCGGACATACGGACCTCGATGCGGTCCCGTCCGATCCCTGGGAGCTCGACCGTGACCTCGAACCGGTCTCCCCTGTCCTCCACGTCCATCGTGGGGGCACGCAGGGTCTCCCGGAACGAAAGCTCCGGGAAGGTGAACGGGTTCCAGAAGGAGGAGAGCATCCAGTTGCGCGCCTCATCGAACTCGTTGAGCAGACCCACGAACGCGGCCCCTTCGGCTCGCCGTGGGCGTCGCTGAAGCTGTGCGGAGCCGTGCTCGATCGGGACGACGGTTTCCTCGGCCGAAGAGCCAGCCTGTGACATGATCGCGTTTTCCCGCGCCCAGGGGAAGCCTCCCCTGGGACCTAGGTGCGGGGGGAGCGAGAAAAGTCCCCTCTCAAACGAGATTGACGCCCGGTCCGACCGTACGGGACCGGGCCGCTGCGGTGGGTCCCCGCTCAGGCTCGGTCCGCTGGGGGAAGGTCTGCAGGTGTCGGAGGAACCAGTCACGGCTCCGTCGGCCGACCTCGGATAGCGCCCCCGGTTCCTCGAAGAGGTGGGTCGCCCGGGGTACGATCGAGAGCACGCTCGAGGAGGGGAGATGTCCCAGCGCCTGACGATTGACCTCGAGGATCGGCGAATCGCGCTCTCCCACGAGGAGCAGGGTCGGTGCCTGGACCCTCTCGAGCGCCTCGACCGGCGTGAGGTCGGTGCGGGCGCCCCGCAGGACGATCGCGCCCACCCAGGAGGGCTCCGCAGCTCCGGCCCTTAGCACCGCCGCACCGCCTGTGCTGGCTCCGTAGAGGCCGATGGGCAGGGCCCGTAGAGAGCCTTCCCTTCGAGCCCAAGCGAGCGAGTAGAGCAGCCGACCGGTGAGGAGCCGGATGTTGAAGCGGTGGACCCGGGTCTCCTCGTCCTCGGCGGCCTCTTCTTCCGTGAGCAGATCGAGCAGCAACGTCGCCATCCGTGCCCGATGGAGGACGGCCGCCACGTTCCGGTTGCTCGGGCTCAGCCGCCCGCTCCCGCTACCGTGGGCAAAGAGAACGAGGCCGCTCGCGGGGCGTGGGAGGACGAGGTCCCCTAGGACCCTCTTCCCAGGTTCGACGGGGACCCGGACGGTCCGTGGGTCCTCTTCCTCGGCCCACGGCACAGGCTGGGCCCGCGGGACGTCCATGCGAGGGAGCCCACCTACCATCGCCACCTCAGCTCGCCGGGATGAGCCCTTGCCCCCGCCTCATCAGCTCGAGGACCTGATCGTCATCGACCGGGTCAAAGCGCTCGTAGAACTCGCCCACGGCCATGAAGTCGGGAGGTGAGGCGAGGCAGACCAGCTCGTCCGTCACCCGGCGGAGCTCCCGAACCGTGGCCGCAGGGGCGACTCCCACTCCCAGCACGACCCTTCGCGCGCCGCGGAACCGGAGCGCGGCGATGGCCGCCTTTGCGGTGTTACCGGTCGCGACACCATCGTCGACCAGGATGACGATCCGACCCTTCACGTCCAAGAGCGCTCGGCCACCCCGGTAGAGGTGGACGCGTCGGACGATCTCTCGCTCCTCCTCCTCGATCCGGTGTCGGAGGTCCGAGGCGGAGAGACCCAGGGCCCGAAGCATCCCAGTGTCGATCTGGGCGGGGGCCCCCTCTACGAGGGCGCCTACTCCCAGCTCAGGGTTCGCCGGATGTCCGATCTTGCGCACCACGAGGAGGTCGAACGGGAGTCGGAGCGTGCTCGCCACCTCGTACCCGACGACGACGCCTCCCCGAGGAAGCGCGACGACGATGGCCCGAGACCCGCGGTAGTGTTCCAGCCGTGCGGCCAGTCGGCGTCCTACCTCCTCCCGGTCCAAGAAGAACGGGGTCGACCTCTCCCGCATGGCAGTTCGCCATCCCAGGGTCTTGGAGGGCCGCCGGCAGGTTCAACCGCCCGTCAACCGAGCTTAACCTTCGAACCTCGTCCCCGCTGGACGCCCCCCGCTCGCGGACAGAGGGGGGTCACCTGCCTTCGGCCCCTCGGAGACTTTGTGAAGGGTAGTGAGCCCGGGGGTGCGGGCGGTCGGTCGAAGCTCGCCTGTTGGCCCGCGTGAAGGACGGTCGCACCCGAGATGTTTGGGGGGGGGGAGAGGGGGATGATGGGGCGTGTGCCCCCTTCTTCTTCCCTGATCGGCCGGGCGGCTGGTCCGTGACTTCCCTGCGAGGTTCTCCACACCAGGGCATCCGGAGCTCGATGGGACAAGCTATGTGCCCCGCCCTATGCAACCTCCGTGGAGAGAAGGTACGGTCCTACGGACCTGGGCCCTCGAACCCCCCTCCATCTCTCGACCTATGTGCCCCAGGGAGTGTTCCGGACCGGAGTGCCCATTGGCACCCACCGGCAGCGTGGACGCCCCCAGCCCAAGGTGGGCCTGGAGGGGAGGTCTCGTGCCTTGAGGCTCCAGAGCCCCGACGTACGGGACACGCGGAAGGCCACGAAGGTGTCGCCATGCTTCTCTTGGGTTCGGGGGCTCTGCCCCCCCGTCGTCGATGTGTCATCACGTCGGCGGCACCGCGCTCGGACTCCCGCGGTGGTGACCGAGGTCGCTCGAGCCCTCGTTGGTATCCGTCCGTCTCTTGGGAGGCGGAAGGGGTGGACTCGGCATGGCGGGTAGGCGTCTCGTCAGAGACGCGGAGCGCTGGTGGGCCCGCGTCTCCGATCCCTGGCGCCGCGAACTGTCGGAAGGTCGACAGAGCTGGAGCAAGGTCTCCCGGGAGCTGGTCCGTTGGACCACCATCGCGGTCCCCATAGGGCTCATCGCCGGATTGGGCGCCTACGTGTTCTACGAGCTCTGGTTCTATTCGACCGCGTTCTTCATGGGCTGGATCGTGGGGATCCAGTCCCCTCTGCCTGGGTCGACCAATCCGGCCACCTACGCCTGGTCGGGTCCTCAGAATCCGTTGAGGATCCTCTTGCTGATCCCCATCATGGGCCTCGGGGGACTTGGCGCCGGCCTCCTCGCGGAGCGGCTCGCGCCGGAGATCGCGGGCCATGGGACCGACGAGACGATCCGGGCGTTCCACCGCAACGGAGGAAGGATACGCGCTCGGGTCCCGATCCTCAAGATCCTGGCCACGGCCCTGACCCTCGGCACCGGAGGGTCCGGGGGGCGAGAGGGGCCCGTCGCCCAGATCGGCGGGGGCTTCGGCTCCTGGTGGGCGGACCTTCTCGGCCTCAGCCCCAGGGAGCGAAGGCTCGCGCTGGCGACCGGCCTCGGAGCCGGCATCGGGGCGATCTTCAAGGCACCCCTCGGGGGTGCGATCTACTCGGCCGAGATCTTCTACACCGGCGACTTCGAGCCGGAGGTCTTCGTCCCCGCCATCATCGCCTCGGTGGTGAGCTACTCCACCTACGCCGCCCTCCAAGGGCCGACCGGGTTCTTCAGCCTCTTCGCGACGAACCTCCCCGCCGTAGCCTGGAGCCCCCAGCAGATCCCGCTCTACGCGCTGCTGGGTGTCATCTGCGCAGGGGCCGGGGTCGCCTTCACGCGAACGTTCGGGCGACTGCACGAGTGGTTCCGGGGCATGAGGCTCCGGCTGAGCGTGCGCGCCAGCGCCGGCGCCCTGGTCGCGAGCGGCATCGTCTGCCTGATCTATTTTGCCCTGCCCACCGACAACCACTTCGCCGCGCTCTCGGCACTGAACGTGGGGTACGGGTTCGTCCAGGCCGCCATGCTCGGCCAAGGTGGCTTAGGGGGTTTCGGTCTCATGGCGTTGCTGGTGATCGCGGTCGCCGTGGTGGCCCGGATGTTCACCACCTCCTTCACCGTGGGAAGCGGGGGAAGCGCGGGGCTCTTCGGAACGAGCGTCGTGATCGGTGCCCTCCTCGGCGCCTTGGTGGGCGGCTTCTTCAACTCGGTCAGCCCGTCGCTCGTCCCGACCCAGGACGTGGCGGCCTTTGTGATCATCGGCATGATGGCCTTCTTCGGGGGCATCTCGAAGGCCCCCCTGGCGGTGCTGGTGATGGTCGTGGAGATGGCCAGCAGCTACTCGCTGCTGCTGCCCGCGATGCTCGCGATCTTCCTCGCTTACGTCATGACCGGGGGGACGCACATCTACATCGAGCAGGTGACCTCGCGCTTGCGAAGCCCCGCCCATCGGGAGGAGTACCGACAGATGCTGATGCGAGAGGTGCCCGTCCTCGCGCTCACCCGGACCGACATGCGGACCCTCCCCCCGGACACCACGGCCCGCGACGCGTTGCAGATCGCCGCCGAGTCCGAACAGTACCTCCTCCCTGTGAAGAAGGGCGAGGCGTGGTATGGGCTCGTACGGGTGAGCGACCTCCTCCAGGTGGAGGAGGCCGCTCGGGGCGAGAAACCGGTGAGCGACTTGGTACGGCCGTTCGAGGTGATGGTGTCGGCGGACGCTTCAGCAGCGGATGCGCTCGCGACGCTGGAGCGGACGGGGGCGGATGCGGCGGCGGTCCTCGGCACGGAGCCCTCCGTCGGCGTCCGGGGCATAGTCACGCGCTCGGGGTTGCGACAGGTTCAGGCCTCCGCCGGCGGGTCGTTCTCCGGGACCGAGGGCCCCCGCTGAACGCGTCGGCGTGGCGGGTCATCTGCCCCATCAGACCAGGTCGCCGGTCGCCGAAGGCCCCTCGTCGGTCCCTGCGCGACGGGGGGGCCGAGGATAGGTCGAGCAGGGCAGCGAACGAGGGTCCCGTCCGGCAGAGGCCGCGCAGCTCTCTGTGCTAGGGCTGGGTCAGCGGGCCGTTACAGTTCAGCCCCCTGGCCCCCTCTGATAGCGAGGGCGTGCGAAGGGTTGCCACGAAAGTACCATAGCCGCGGGAGCATTCCCTCCTCGCCCGAGGACGATGACACCTCGGGACCTTCGTGTTCTCCTTTCACCGGAGAGTTCCGGCGATGAGATCGTCGTCTCTCGCAAGAAGGTCGCCGACCTTCAGAGAAAGGCCGAGGAACTCGACCTGGCCAAGAAGGAGATCGAGGAGCTCCGTAACGAACGCCAGAAGCTCCGGGAGGAGAACCGGCGCTTGCGCGAGAAGCTCGCACAGGTAGGGAACTCCCTTCCCGTGGTCGGGGCCGACCCCAGGACCGCCGCGGCGGCCGGGGTCCCCACGAGCAAGACCTTCTACCCTCGACCACGCTCGTCACCCGAGGAGAAGAGGAAGCCGGGTGGCCAGCCCGGCCATCCCGGGGTGACCCGCCCTCGCCCAACTCCCAACGCCCCTCCCAGGCACCTCGTGCTCAGGACCTGCCCCAAGTGCGGGGCATCCCTCGGGAAACCCTGCGACGAGTGGCGGCACACCATCACCCATCTCCCCCCGTGGTTCCTCGAGATCTACGACCTCGTGGTCAAGCGCTACAAGTGCCCGGGGTGCAAGGCGCGCGTCCACGCCGCCATCCCCGAGGCCCACCGCGGGGACTTCGGTCCGCGCCTGAAGGCGCTGGTCGCCCAGCTACGAGCCCTCGGTCTCTCCTTCGGCCAGATCGTGGAGTTCTTCGTGGCGACCTTCCGGCTCGAGCTGAGCGAGGGCACCCTCCACACCATGGAGGAGGGGGTGGCGCAGAGCATGGACGGGACGTGCCGGGAGCTCTGGGAGGAGCTCCATGATGCCCAGAGGACCCCCCACGCCGAGGGGGACGAGACCGGGATGCCCGTGAACGGAAAGACGGAGCAGGTGTGGGTGGGCGTGAGCCCGACCGTCAGCCTGTACTTCACCCAGCACGAGAGCCAGGTGGAGAAGGGGGCGCGGAGCAAGGACGCGGCGGCGAGGACGTGGGCGGGGTACACGGGGCCGCTCACGCACGACGGTCTCGCCTCCTACCACGGGGTGGACGAGGCGGTCGTCCACCAATGGTGCCTGGTGCATCTGAACCGGGAACTGCAGAAGGTCGAGGCCGCCCACGGCATCGAGGTCCGGGGGTTCCTGGAGGAGAAACCCCCGAAGTTCACGAGAGCGGGACGTCCGCCGAGGGAGTTCCTGAAGTTCGCGGCGGGCGTGAGGGCTCGGCTGCGGAAGGAGGTGCGATGGGTGGAGGAGCACCCGAACGCAACGGCCCGACGGCGTCAGCGTCGGTACTACCGTGCGGTGAGGTCGATGGCCCGGTTCCTGGCGCGTCGCTGGAGGGACGAGGACGCCGTGCGGATCGCCGGGACGATGAAGAAGGGTCTGGAGACGATCTTCACGTTCGTGAGGATTCCCGGGGTGCCGTACACCAGCAACGGCGCGGAGAGGGAACTCAAGGTCCCCGTGAGGGTTCGGAAGACCCAGGGAGGTCGGAAGACGGAGAGGGGGACCTGGGTGATGGACCGGATCCTGACGGTCTGGCGCGCCTGCCGGAGGAGGGGGCTACCGTTCTTAGACGTGGTGACCACGCGGTTGATGTGGGCGGGGAGCGAATCGTGGCCACCCCTACCCAGACCTACAGGGTGACTTGAGGGCCGGGCCAGAGCGCTGAACTCTCACGAGGTCGAAGCCCGCGCCAGCGCGGTCCTTCGAAGGTCGGAGGCTTGGGCGTAGGGGGTACCTTCCCCCCGGGCGGGATCAGGCAACCGGACCGCCGCGCCGTCCTACGCGGTCCATCGGCCGGGCGAAGTCCGGAGTTGGAGGAGGGGACCGCGAGGCCCCCCTCACGCCAGGTCCCCCTCCGTATGGGCTTCTTGTGAGAGGGGTCGGATGGAGGACTCTTTCGGAGGGCTTTATGTGGACGCGAGCCGCCTCTCGGCCTGGCACATGGGGGTCACCGCTCGAAGGAGACGCGCCTGGCTGGCCGCGGCACCGCAGAGTTCGGGACCCCCCGGAGACCGTCCATGCTGAGGTCCGTGCCGGAGCGCAGGGAGAGCCCCGTGGTGGACCTGTGGGCCCGTTCCGACCTTCTGAAGATCTACTTCCGGGGGGACCCCGTCTGCGTCAACGTCGAGATCAATCAACGGTGCGCGGGAGGGTGCGCCTACTGCTATGCGAGCTCCACCAATTCCTCGACCCTGCGCTACGATACCCTTCCGGCGGAAGCCTTCGTCCAGATCCTGACGCGGATGAGGGAGGGGTTCGGGACTCGGGTGGTCTACCTGTACGGCGGCAACCAGCTCCTCCACCCGAAGTGCCGGGAGATGGTCCTCGCAGCGATCGACCTGGGATTCCACGTTCTCATCCCGCTCGCAGGGCTGATCTCTCGGGCCGATGCCTCCTGGCTCGTGGAGGCCTACCGGCGGGCCCGGGCCCGGGACCAAGAGGTGCTCCTCGGCATCCACCTCGACACGCTGGACCCAGCGGTCTACGCACAGGTCAACAGTTCCCCTGGAACGCTGGATGCCAAGATCCGCGGGTACCAGACTCTCCTGGACGCCGGCTTCCCTCCCGAGCGCACCTACGGGTGTCCGACGCTGACCCGCCAGACGGCTCCGACGATGAAGGCGCTCATGGACTGGCTCTACGGAAGAGGAGCCCGGCACGTGGCCATCGCGCCGTTCCGTCCCGTCGGGCTGGGCAGGGCCGAGGGGGCCAGGTGGGAGCCATCACTCTCCCAGATCCGGGAGGTCTTCGAGCACCGGGCGCGTGTGGAGGGGAAGAGAATGCTGCTAGTGGGGAGCACCGATGGCCGGTACGCCTGCCAGTCCCACGTCGCGGTCACGTCAACCGGCAATGTGATCCCCTGCCTCCTCCTGCCCGACCTGCCCGCGGGGAACATCTTCCAGCAGGACATCGTGGAGATCGTCCGGCGGGAGAAGCGGAATCTCCTCCTCAAGATGCCGGTTCACGGCCCTTGTGCGTCCTGCGTCTCGCGCTTCACCTGCTGCGGGTGTCGCGCCAACGCCCATCTCTATCTCGGCGACATCACCGCGTCCGACCCCAAGTGTTTCTTCAACCCGACCGCTCCTGAGAGGTGCTTCGAGACGCTCCCCGGGGAGGATGCGGGCGGCGCGAACGAGCCGGCGTTCCCGGCCCGGACCGGGGCAGGATGAATCCCCTCCTCCTTTGGGCCTACCTCGGTGCGACGGCCACCCTTGCCCTCGGGGCACTTCTGATCGCCCACCGGGGCGCAACGCTCCTGCCGCGCCGGTGGAGCCTGCTGCTGGGGGCCTACTTCGCCCTCTGGACCTGCGGTGTGGGGACCCTCCTGGCGTCGGAGCTGACCGCCCCCTTTGGTCCGTCCTTCTACCTCAGCCCATTCCTCTTCATGGCCTACATGGCGCTCTTGAGCGCGGCCTTCCTCGCGCTCTTCCTGCTGGTGGTCGACATGGGCTACCGGCACCTGACCCGCCTGCCCTGGATGGGAGGGGCGGCCCTCGCCGCGATCCTGGCGCTCATCAGCGCCAGCTTCCTCATGCTCGAAAGGTCCTCCGCTCGCGGATACCCCTGGACCTTCTACCTGGCGGTGGAGTGCGCGATGGGTCTCGGCATCGCGACCTTCGCGCTCATGGCCTACCGTAGCTTCCAGGACTCCCGGGAGGCCGTGCGCCTGTCCACATCGGAACGGCGAGGGTTCGCCATGATGGGGGTCCTGGGCGTCCTGGGCGGGGGCGGGCTCTTCTTCTACGGAGGGGTTCTCCCGTTTGTCCACTACTCCTCCCCCTTCGACCCCACGGCCACGATCGTGTGGCTCTACATGGTGGGGGGCTCCGCCATCGCGCTTCTCGTCCTCCTCGAAAGGGTTCGCCGTCTCATTGTCCTCATCTAGCCTCCACTCTCGGTCCCCTTCCCTGACCACCAACCACGCAGGTGTACAAATCTTACGGGGTGCGCGTCATCACCTCCTGCGGCCACCAGTATCGTCACAGGGTCGAGTTCGACTACGACCCCGAGCGCAAGCAGACCCGGACTCCCCTACGTTCCTCGGAGTTGAAAACCGTGGGCCCTCTCCATGAGCGGAAGGCGAACGCTTAGGAGGGACCAGGGGCTCGGGGGCCCATGGCATCGGGATTCCCCCCCACCGAAGAGGAGGAGCTATGCGAGGCCATTCGTGCCCTCGTACGGAAGGAGTTGTCGCCCGTGAGCTCCTGGGCCCGGGGTTCGAGTAGCCAGGGGGCGTCGGTGGCCGTCTCGCGTCGGGTCCGAAGCGCCGGACGGCCGCCGTGACGACGGCTCGAGGGCACGTGGGCTTCCTCGAGCGCCCCCTCGGCACCCCGCTCGGACGGGATGGCCTCCTCAGGGAACTCGCGGCTTCGCTGGAGGAGCTCGTTTCCTCCGGGCGAGGGAACTCCTGCTACTTGCTCGGCCCCGAGGGGATCGGCAAGACCACGGTCCTGCGGTGGCTATCCGCGGAGGCTCGTGGCCGCGGCCTCCGTGTGGCGGAGGCCGGGGCGCTGGAGGATCTGGCCGCTCCGTTCCTTCTCATCGAGCTGCTCTGGCGGGAGCTGAACCGTTCCTCGCGTGCTCGTCGCGACGGAGAGCGCCTCGCGGACCTCCCCACCGAGCTTCCGGCGGTGGGACTCTTCGTGGAGGCCCACCCCGACACGCTGGTGTTGGCGCTGGGTCAGCTGGGAACCGCCTCCCAAGCCCTCTTGCTGAGCCGGGAGAAGGAGTCCCGCCTGCGTGCGCGGTATCCGGAACTCCCCCCGTCCACCCAATGTCTCACGCTATCGAAGGGGGGAGCCGACGACGCCGTTGCCCCGACGGAGCTGGATGTGCTGGCCGAACGGCTGGAGCAGCATCTGCGAGGTGAACGGGGACGGACCGTCGCCCTGGCCGGGCTCGAGTATCTGGTCACGCAGAACGCTTACCTTCCGGTCCTTCGCATGGTCCAGTTCCTCCACGAGGTCGCTCAGGAGCAGCAGGGGCACCTGTTCCTCTCGTTCTCGCCCGGGACCTTCGAGGGGCGGGAGCGGGCCCTTCTCGAATCCGAAGGGGAGGTGCTCTCGGCGCCCACCCCTGCGCGGGGAGACCGACAACCCTCGGGGTCGGAGCGATTGTCCCCGTCCCTTCGTCTCATCGAGTACCTGACCGACCTCGAGCGGGAGGCGAGAGCAGGACCCCTGCTCTTGGTCGTGGATGATCTCCAATGGGCGGACGAATCCTCGCTCCAGGCCCTTCGCCTCCTCGTTCGGGCCTCCCGGCACCTGCCCGTGGTCTGGGCCATGGGACTACGCGACGAACAGGAGGAGAGACCCCCCGGGGACCGAGGCTCGCTCCCGTGGGACGCGGTGAAGGACCTGGCTCGAGAGGAGCTCGGCAAGCTCCACGACCTGAAGGGGATCGACGACAACGGAGTGGTGGCGCTCATCGAGCGCCGGACCGGGGCCAAGGTGAGCCCCCGCGATCGGATCGAGCTGGTAGGGTTCCTGCAGGGCCGGACGCGGGGGAATCCGTACTTCCTCGAGGAGGTGCTCCACGACCTCTCCGCCACAGGGGTGATTGCCACCCGCGATGGGCACGTGGCCTTTCGCACGGAGCAGCTCCTGAGGGTGGAGCAGGAACAGGCTCCGGTCGGGGTCTCCGGCCTCCGACGGCTGCTCTCTCGGAGGCTCGGGGCGTTGGGGAGGGATTTGGAGGCCGTGACCCTCGCGGCCGCTCTGGCGGGGCAAAGCTTCGAGACCTCCCCGCTTCAGGTCGCCGTGAGCGTGGAGCGTTCCGAACTGGAGGAGCGGCTCGGGGCGCTCGAGCGGGCGGGTGTCGTACATCTCTCGGCGGGAGGGCGTGGGGGTAGCTTCACCCAACCCTTGCTCCGAGAGGTCTCCCTTGCAGGGCCGGGTCCTGATCGGGCGGGGATGGCCTCTCGGATGGTAGATTGGTGGGTCCGATCCCGACCGGAAGAAGAAGAGACCATCGCACGCCTGCTCCGCCAGAGCGGCCGCTCCGAGGAGGCCGTATCCTGGCAACGCAAGGCCCTGGAGCGGGCCATCGCCAGCGTCGGACGGCCGGGGGCTTCGCGCCTGCTCGGGGAGCTGATCCGCCTCCAAGAGGCCGCGGGCCATCCTCCCGCACGGCGGGTGGAAGAGGTTCTGCCGTTGATCGAGGCGATCATATCCCATCCCGGTAGTTCTCGCGGGCTCGTTCCTCTCCTGCAGGAGCTCTCGACCCTACCCACCTCGAGGTCCTCGCATCTCCGGGTGCTGGCCTTGGCGGTCCTGCTGCAGGCGGGCTCGGACCCGGCGCGGGCACGCTCGACGTGGGAGAGGCTGCAGCACGAGCTCTCCTCGGAGGGCGCTCCCCTCGAAGGGAGCCTCCGAGGGCGCTTGGAAGCGGCCCTCTCGCGGCTCCTGCTCCGGGAAGGGGCTTCGCTCGCGGCGGTCCAAACGGGCCGGAGCGCTTTGGACTCGTTGGGAGATGCTGGGCCCCCATGGCTGCGCTCGCTGACCCTCTACACCATCGGCTGGGGGCTCCGAAGACTGGACCGCCTCGACGAGGCTTCCGAGGTCGTCGCGCAAGGGAGCGCCTTCGCCCTGCACGAAGGTCTGGACGACCGACTCCCCTCCTTCGACAATCTGGTCGGGGAGCTCGCCCACGCTCGAGGGGAGCTCGCCGGGGCCCGCGAGGCCTTTGCCCGGGCGATCGCCCGGTCGAAGGTACAAGGGAACCTCCCGGATGCCGCCGTGGACCTTCTGAACCTCGCCGGCGTTCTGACCGAACAGGGAGAACTACGCTCCGCCGAAGAGGCGGTCGAGGAAGCGCGCTGGATCGCCGACCGCCTCGACCTGCGCCTCCGACTCGCCGTGGCTGCGAGACGGGAGGCCGAGATCCGGCTCCAGGAGGGGAAGCTCTCGGTCGCGCTCGCGCTCTGCGACTCGTCCATCGCCCGGTACCGGGAGCTGGGCTATCAGCTCGGAGCGGCGGACGTGGAGCTGGTCCGTGCCGAGGTGCTGCTGGCCCAGGGAGACCGCGCCGGAGGGGAGGCAGCGCTGGGGGCACTGTCGAGGAGCGACCGGACCCTGGGATTGGGCCAAAGGGTCTGCCTGGCCATCCTCCAGGGGCGCGCTCTAGAGCTCGCAGGGGACCCCCATGGGGCCCGGGCGAGGCTATCCCACGCGCTTGAGACCGCTCAGGCGGCGGGTGGCCAGTTGAAAGTGGCGCAAGTGCGGCTCGCACTCGCCCAATGGGAGCGGTCGCACGGCGACGCGGAGCGAGCGCGTCAGCTCAAGGCGGAGATCTTCGCCGAGTATGCCCGGCTCGGCCTTGCGCTCCCTCGCGACTGGAGATGAGGCGCTCGGCTTTCCCCCCTGGACCCCCCTCTTCCTGTCATCTCTGTCTCACCAACCCTTCCCCACCCTGAGTGTGCACTTCTAATGGGGTACGGACCAGTTCCACGTCCTCCAGACCAGGTTGATGAACTCGTCAGATCCCGCGAGCCGCCCGCGCAGCTTCCGATCACGGAGTTGGACCGACACCGCCTCCCCCTCGGCCCGCGACAGGAATCCTCCCGCCCCTTCCACCATCGACCCCGGGTCCAGGCGCCCCGAAGCATCATGCCGTGCCCTCTCCTCCCACTCCCCGTCGGTCGGTCGGGGGGAGGGGCACCCACCTCGCGGCTCCCCCTCCGCCACCGCAGCGACGGGTCCTCGCCGAAGAGGTGAGGACCTACCTGCCTCCTCCCCGCTCCCCCCCCCGCGGGCGCCGCTCCCGCGGGTCCCTCCGTGTTCCGGCCCGCGGACCGAACAAGGGCGTGGTGCGTCACGCCGGGTGCCCATCACACTCCACCGATCTCGCGGGGCTAGGGCGAGGGAGGGGTCCACGGTGGAGGGCCGGGCCCGATCTCCGGACCCGCTGGCGAGGGTGCCCACTCGCCCATTCCCGGTTGGGGAGGGCCATCCGGTGAGGGAGCTTCGTCGGTCACGTAGGTCCCCCCCTCCATGGTGCCGTAGGCAGGGGGAGAGGGAGAAGGGTTGGAAGGCTTTCCGCCACGGCGGCGCCGGGCGATGAGCGCGACCAAGGCCAGCACGACCACGATCGCGACCAGGAGCGCCCACGCCCAGACGGGTAGGCCCAGGAGGTTCGAGTTCAGGGGAGAGGGCGGGTTCACCGTCAGGGTCGTGTTCGCGGAGGCGCTGCTGCCCGCCGAATCCACCGCGACGACCTCCACCGTGTAGGCGCCGCCGTCGCTCGGGGTGCAGGACAGCTGGGTCGCGTTGGCCGTCAGACAGCCCGGGGGAAGTCCCAGGTAAGTGATGGCAAGAGGACCCGCCCCTCCCTGGGCCACCAGGACGATATCGGTCGTCCCGCCGAGGGTGAGGGTCGAGGGGGAACTGCCGAAGCTGGTGATCTTGAGCGGCGGGGAGATGGTAAGGTTCAGGTCGGTGGTCGCCAGCCCTCCGCCCCGGTCCGTGACGGTCGCGACGAGGGAGTAGGACCCTGCTTGTGTCGGCGTGCAGCTCCAGGAGGAAGCGTTGGTCGAGGCGCAGCCAGTGGGAAGGCCCGAGTAGCTGTAGGAGTACGGGACCGTTCCCCCGGCGAGACTCAACTGGAGGCCCAGAGGGTCTCCCAGGTCCAGGGGAAGTCGGACGGCCCGGAACTGAGAGATGCGCAGGGCCGGGTTCACGGTTAGCATGACGGTGGAGGTGGCGAGATACCCCCGGATATCGGTGACGTTCACATCGACGGTAGCGGTGCCGGCAACGCTCGGGGTGCAAGAGAGGGTCGAGGAGTTTCGCGAGGAGCATCCCCCCGGAAGGCCCCCATAGGCATAGGTGAGGGGAGCTACACCGCCCTGGACCGCGGCGGTCAGGACGGTCGGGGTCCCGGCATCCACGGTAGAAGGGGCCGCCTGGAGCGAGGAGACGACGGGATCGGCCGTCACGGTAAGATTGAGGAACCCGAACGCGGAAGCCCCCACCGCGTCCGTCGCGTTGACCTCCACGCTGAAGTTCCCTGGCAGGGTCGGCGTGCAGGAGAGGGGGGCGACGCTCGCGCTCGAGCAGCCTCCGGGAAGGCCGGTGTAGCCATAGTGATACGGCGGTGTCCCTCCGGCGACCGAGGTGGAGAAGGTGACCGCCAGGCCCCGGTCCTGGGGGTCGGCCCAGACGGAGAACGACGGGACGTTCGGGCGGGGGTGCACGGTGAGGGAAAGGCTTCCAGTGGAATACTTCCCAACACTGTCCGTGACGTTCACCACGACGGTGGAGGTGCCGGGTGCGCTGGGCACGCACGTCAGGGTCGGCTTGTCCACGTTCGAGCATCCCGCGGGGAGCCCGGTGTAGGTGTAGGTCAGGGGCGGAGCACCCCCCGCGACCGTGACCGACAGGGCGGACCCGACCGACACGTCGGTCACCGGGGGGGAGGCGACGAAGGAGGTGACCGAGGGGCCGTTCACCACGCTCAGAAGAAGGGTCCCTTGGACCGAGTGCCCGGCGGAGTCGTTGACCCAGACCGCGACGGGGTAGTTCCCTGTCAGGGTGGGCGTACACGGCAGAGAGGCCGTGTTGCTGGTCGCGCACCCGGGAGGGAGTCCCGCGTAGGCGTAGGAGTACGTCGGGGTCCCTCCCGAGGCGGACACGGAAAGGGTGGTGGGGAAGCCGTGCTCGACGGGGTTGGGGGTGGCGGTGAGGGAGTTCAGGGCCAGGGGATTCGAAGCCCCCCAGATCCATGTGTCGTTATCGTACGGGGGCCCACCTCCGGTCCCGCCACCGTAGAGAAGAACGTAGCCATCCCGTGCGTCAAAGACCTGCCCGGCGCAGCATCGGGCGGAAGGGGAGGCTGTGGGGGCGAGTTGCGTCCATGTCCCACTCGAGAGCGCCCACGTTTGCCCGCTGGGAACGCCGTTCACGCCTCCGAACAGGAGATCGTAGCCGTACGCCGGATCGAAGGAGAGCGTTGCACCCTGCCCGGCCGGCGGTCCTGAGGTGATCGCGGACCAAGAGCCTCCCGAGAAGGTCCACACGTCGCCCAGTGCCCCGAAGTCCCCTCCTCCAAAGAGTACACCGTAACGCGAACTCCCATCCATGGTCCCGGGCGCGCCATTGCGGACAGGCAATGTCGAGGTGAGAGCGGACCACGTACCGCCCACGAACTTCCAGGTGTCACCGAGGTTTCCGCTCGTGTCGATCCCGCAGCACATGACCACATAGCCGTCCGCCGTGTCGTTGATGAGCGTCTCGCCTCGTCGGACGGATGGAGCATGCCCCGCGGTCGTCGTGATGTTGGTCCATCGCCCAGCAGAGAACTTCCACGTGTCGTTGAGCGGAGTGATCGCGTTTCCCTGACCGCCGAAGAGCAGCACGTAGCCATCGGCGCTATCGTAAACCATCCCGGCGCCCCACCGGGCAGAAGGGTGGGGCCGCGCCTCACTGAGGTTGGTCCATACGCCACCCTGGTATGCCCATGTCTGGTTCGAGAGGGATGCGCAACCGCTCGAAGCACCCAAGCATCCGCCGAAGAGCAGCACGTAACCATCCGCCATGTCGTAGGTCATCGCCGGCCAGGTCAGAGCAGGAGGTGAGATCCGTGAGGCATGCAGGGTCCAGGTCGGGGCGAGACTGGTCACCGCGCTCGAACGTTGGCCCACACGGGGCAGCAGGGGAGTTCCGGAGGTCGCGCGGGAGGTGCCAACGCCCATGGACAGCAGCAGGAGAACGACGACGCCCAAGACGAGAAACGAGCAGGACCCTGAACGACCACCTTGAGCCCGTGGCGAGAGCGTGGGAAGCAGCGCCACGGGGCACCGTAGGGCTACCCCTAGTTGATAGTCTTTGGGTGCTGGATTGCGACGAAGGTTCTCGCGGTCTCGCCGGGCTGCACCTCGGGAGATGCCGACCAAG
>DAHUZP010000085.1 GCA_027306505.1 Thermoplasmata archaeon
GGGTGTTCGCCCGCAGCGCGATGTACATGGCGACGAAGAGGGCGAGGACCGCGAGCAGGATGATGAAGGAGGGGTTCCCATACAGTTCGATGGGATAGTTCGCCCCGACGGGAGTGGGCTGGCTCGGGTAGGGCATTGCGCTCTCTCGCCCTTCCTTGAACGCGACCCTTCGTAAGGACTGCGTTCCATTTGCAAGGCAAGCCCTCCTGGAACGGGAAAGAGGTATGTTCGGTTGCTACTCGGTGGGGCATGCCCTTCCTCTCCGGTAGCGAGGCGGGCGCCCTGCTGGCGGCCGTGCTGATCACGGTCCTCGAGCTCACGGAAGTGGTGGCCATCGTCTACGCCCTGGGGGCCGGGGCGAAGAACATGCGCCCGGGGCTCTCGGGCGCCGTGGGGGGGGTGGCCTTCGTCGGCGCCGCAGCCCTCGCGACGGGGTACGGGCTTCGCGCCGCCGCTCAGTCCGCCGGCAGTGCGGGGGAGACCTACACGCTCGTCGCGGGGGCCCTCGTCCTCTGGTTCTTCGCCTTCTTCCTGCTCCGCTCGACCTTCAAGACCTACCTGCGGGAGGACCGCAAGCGTCGAGGGGTCGCGTCCGGCGCTCCCGCGCACCATGACGAGGGGCTGGGCCCCAAGGCGCTCTTCGCCACCGCCTTCTCCGTCGGAGCGATCGAGACCCTGGAAGCGGTCGTCGTCCTGCTGGGGCTCGTCCTGGCGGGGGCCGTCTGGGAGGCCGTCATCGGGGCGGTCATCGGTGGGGTCATCCTGATCGCGATGGGGCTCGCCCTGCACGAGCAGATCCGCCGGATGAAGGTCCCTCCGCTCAAGTGGATCGCGACGAGCCTGCTCTTCTCCTTCGCGGTGTTCTGGAGCCTGGAAGGGCTCGGCCGCCTGGGGTTCATCTCCTGGCCCTCGACCATCGGCGGGGTGGTCATCGACGTCGTGCTGGTCCCGATCTTCCTGGTGAGCTTCCTCGCGGTCCGTGGAGCGATCACGGTCCGTCTTCGGATGGACCGGCCTTCGGGGGCCTGAGGGGCATCTTCGGTGAGGTAGGGCCATGTCGAGAGATCCAGGGCGTGTGGACTCCTCCCGTCCATCGGACGAGGAGGAGGATGCCCCTGCTCGCTCCGAGGGTGAGGGAAGGACCACCTCTTCAGGCCCCTCGGGGCGGGAGCGTGCGAGCTCCTCGACCTCCAGGAGATCCGCGGAGCTCCGACGCGCCTCCCGACGACGACGTTCCCTCGTCCACCCCGGACGGTGGAGGGAACTGGTCACTCGTCCTTGGTTCGAGCCCGTGCTCACCCTGGTCGCGCTCGCGGCGCTCCTGGGGGGCCTCTTCGCCTACTCCGGGACCTGGCCACCGCTCGTCGTCGTCGAGTCCAGCAGCATGCAGCACGGCACCCAGGACGTCCTGGGCGTGATCAACACCGGGGACCTGGTGGTGGTGAAGCACGTCGACGTGCCCTCGCAGGTCACGACCTACGTGCAGGGGGAGGGGGAGGACCCGACCTATTCGACCTACGGCGAGTTCGGGGACGTGCTGCTCTACTTCCCGGACGGCAACACCGCCTACACCCCCGTGATCCATCGGGCCCTGATCTGGCTCACCTGGGACGCCTCCGCGCAGGCGTTCGAGGCCCCCTCTCTCGCGAACCTGGCCTGCGGACCCAGGTCGAACGGGGTCTACGAGATCCAGACCTCCCAGTCCTCGTTCGAGTGCCTCAGCCCGAGCGCGCCCAACATGCCGCTCACGGGGACGATCGTCCTGTGGAACGTCGGGTGGCAGGGGGTCACGGTCCAGATCTCCCTCCCCGCCCTCGCCCAGCAGGCCCCTCCGCACTCCGGGTTCATCACCGAGGGGGACGACAACTGTGCGCTGCCATCCGGGGGCTCGGACGCGGTCTGCTCTCCCGGAGACACGGGAGTGTACGACCAGCACGCTTGCGCGATCACGTGCGCGGTGGTGGAGCCTCAATGGGTGGAAGGGGTCGCGAGGGGAATGATCCCGTGGTTCGGGGCGATCAAGCTCTGGCTCTCGGGGAACGGGGCGGACGTGCCGTCGAACACGGGGGTCTACCTCGGGTTGACCATCCTGGCCATCCTGTTGCTCCCCACGGTCCTGCCGTGGCTCGTTCGTCGCTTGAGAAAGGGGGGTACGCGCGATCGACCCGAGGGGTCAGCCACGAGCGCGGGTACTCAACCGCCTGAGGATGAGCGTGAAGAAGACGTGGAGGCGCAGAGCATAGAGGATGGTGGAACCGAAGGACGGCCCTCAGAACCCTCCCCCGCCGACTGAGACCGGGGTGGACGTGAGGCTGATCCCGTTCAAGTGATCGTTGCTCAAGTCCGCTCCCGCGATCACCAGGATGGACTGTCCTTGGCTGAAGGTTTGAGGGAGCGAAGGACCTCCTGGGAATGCGCTCCACGCACCTCCCGCCGATGAATCCCAGTACGCCAAGGGTTGGGAGGTGGGGCTCTCTAGGACGGCGACCCACATGGGCCCTCCGGAGGATGGTGTGGCAGGGCATGTGCCCGACGTGGGGACGGTCGCCCGTCCAAGGGGGACGATGTTGTTGGATACGTCGACGACCTGGAGGCCGATCTCCTGCGTGGTCAGGGTACTGGAAGTCGCGTCTACTCCGAAGCGGTACTCCGCTAGGGAGGTGGAACCGGAGGAGCAGTTCCCCTTCCATGACTCGGTCACCGCCAAGGCCACGGGGAGGTGGGGGGAGTGGTCCGCGGAAGTGAACACTCCCGAGACGACAAGGTAGAGCACAGCGGCGAGGACCACGGTGATGGCGACCAGCAGGATGGTGGCGATGATGGGGGAAACGCCCCGGCCTCCCCGATACGGATGGGGGGACGTGCTCGGCCCGGAGGACCCGACAAGATGGTCACGGCCGAGTCTGTGTGATTTGGAAACTCCTGCGGTCATCTGACTGGGGTACCGGATTCTGTATGTCCAAGACTCTGAATGTCCAAGCCTAGGGCTGATTCCGCTTGGGGTAGGGCAGGATCAAAGAGAAGGCTTCGCGAAAGGGTTGGGTAGGAAAGGGTTGGGTGGGGGAGCGCAAGCTCCCGCCACGTCCGGCGCAGTCCGACCTCAGAACGACCCGCCGGTCAGAGTGATACCACCGTTGCTTCCGAGGGGGAAGGCAGACAGCTGGTCTCCTGACATGCTCTGGCCGTGTGGCACGAGGATGATCAGGTTGGCCCCCGAGTTGACGGCGATACCGCCGGTGGACCAAGCAGTGTTGCTGCCGATCGACCAGAAGCTCGCCGCGGTGGCGGTCCCCGGGGCTTCCAAAACCGCAATCCAACCGGAGGTTCCTAGAATGGACTCGCCTGGGCAATTGCCTCCGGCTGCTGTTACGGTGGCTGTCGCGTCTGCAACGGTGTTGTGGTTCGCGTCAGTAATCGAGAGACCGAACGCTGAGGTTGTGATGGTGCTCGAAGTCGACGCCACCTGGAAAGTGTAGGAGTCGTCGGACGTAGGTGTACCACCCGTCGTGCAACTCCCAACTCCAACCGGCCCCAATCCGATGGTGTTCGTGGTCTTGCTGCCACCGCCGATGAGCCCGGTCACCAGGATGTACAACACGGC
>DAHUZP010000001.1 GCA_027306505.1 Thermoplasmata archaeon
AGCTCGGAACCCGGGAAAGATCCGCAAACGGCTCCCTCCTGGGAAGGAGACGGAGGCGATGCTCAGGGGTGTCGTGAGGAACCTTCGGCGCCTCTGCTACCCGCGATGGCTGGAGCGGGACACGACGTTCACGTCCTTCGCTCCTATGGCCGGCTGACCATCAGGACACCCCACCGGGAGGTTCTGTCCCAAACTCGGGGGCAGCTGCTTTGGGATGAAACGAAACTCTGGGACGAAATCGCAGCCCCTGGGACAAAACTCCGGGGGCCGGGACAAGACCCCCCGCCGACGGTGGCGGGAGCCTTGCCAAAATCCCAAAGCCGGGGGCAGCGCAAGGAATATCCCCCCCCTCCTTCCATGAGGGGGTGGTGCCCCCATGCCCCTCTTCGGTCACAAGGACGCCCCCGCCAATTACCTCCGAGCGAACGAGCAAGTGCTCGGCCAGTGGAAGACCCACCACGGCGAGCTCCAGCTGACGAGCCAACGCTGCCTCATGCTGAAATCTGCGGGCATGATGGGCGCGAACCACCACGAGATCGCCTGGGGTCTCGAGCTGGACCAGGTCCAGAACCTCCAGGTGGTCGGCGGCAACGCGAACGTCGCGGCCCAGGCTGCCGGGAACGCGGCGGGACAGGCGGCCTACAACATCTCGCCGATCTCCATCGGGAACCCCTTCGGGGGGCTCTCCGGGGCGAACCACGCGAGCCTGGTCATCAACGGCCAGAGCGTCACGTTCCACAACGAGAACGACGCGAACCTCGCCCAGACCCAGATCCAGGGCGCGAAGGACGCCAGGATGCGCGAGCTCGGCAAGGCCTGAAGGGTCCCCGGGGGCCCCTCAGCCCTCCACCGACCGTCGGAGAAGTCCCTCGAGCGGTCGGAGGGAGAGCGGGCCCAGCCCGAACTCCTCCAGGAGGTCCTCGACCTCCGGGTGCTGTCCCCGGCCCCACAGCCTCGCCAGGAAGGCCCCAGCGGAGGGCTCCGACCACCAGCGCTCCCCCCACCGCTCCTCGAGGAGCTGGGTGAAGCTGCCGGCGAACATCCAGGCCCGGAGGTACCCCGCCGTGTACATCCACGGGTCCACGTCCGACCGCCACCGGTCACCCATGTTCCCCTGCTCGTCCGGTCGCACCAGCGTAGCGCGGCTCTGGCAGCGCACGTAGAGGTCTCGTAGACCGGGGTCGAGCGGGTCCTGGAAGAAGCGGGACTCGTAGGCGATCTTCCCGGCGTAGCGCCGCAGCATCCAGAGCTGGGTGAGGGCGAAGAACCGGACGAACTCCGCGTTGGGGATCAGGGTCCGCCGGAAGGACCGGTTGAGGAAGAGGAGGTCCAGGACGAAGGCCCACCCTTCGGTCAGCGAAGCGTCCCCCAGGCGGCGGAAGACCGGGTCGAGGGCGGGGTCGGTCAGCCCGAAATGGAGGGCATGGCCCGTCTCGTGCAGCGCGGTATGGTAGTCGTCGTGCCCTCCGACGGGACGCAGGACCAGGTAGACCTCCTCGGGGATCCGAATCGGGGCGCAGAACGCCCGGGGGTTCTTACGGGGCCGGACCGCGAGGTCGGGTCGGAACGCCCCCCACGGTAGCCCAAGGTCCCGCAGGGTCCGGCGAAGGAACGGCTGGACCCCCCTCGAGGGGAAGTGTTCGCGCCAGGAGGTCCCTCGCAGCATCCGGCCCGCGTCGTAGATGCGCACCTCGGCACGGGCGATCCCCTCCAGGTCGGCCCGTTCTCCCAGCAGGGTCCCGTAGAGCTTCTCGGTCGAGGCGGAGAAGCGACGGGTCTCGCGGAGCAGGTGGGGGACGCGGTAGTGGAAGAGCGCCTCGCAGGCGGCGCGACCGTCGGGGTAGCCGAGAGCCCGGACCCCTTCGCCGAACGTGGCCCAGGCCCCCTCCTCCTCCTGGCCGACGCTCCGCCAGACCTTCGCGAGCTCTCCGTAGAGCTCGCGCCGGTCCTCCCGGTCGGGGAGCTCCGCCAGGTGGACCGAGGCGGAGAAGAACGGCAGACGGTCGCCCCGCCAGGGGACCGTGGCGGCGAGCAGTCGGTTCCGGCGGCGGTCCTGCCAGGGGGCGATCGCCCGGTCGACGTATCCTACCTTCAGGAACTCCTCGAGCCGAGCCCGCGTGCGGGCGGGTCCCTCCGGGAGCCGCGCCATGGCGGAGGGAAGGAAGAGGGAGCGCCACTTGCGGTAGATCGCGGCCTCACTACCCTTCGCCTTTAGGCCGGCTCCGACCTGATAGGCCTCCCGGAGCAGCTCCTCGCAGAAGGCATCGACCGACCGCACGAGCCCGGAGGGTGGTGGCGGGGACCCGCTTCCTCGTGCTTTCGCCCGTGCCATGCTCGTCCTCCAGCCCTCAGCTGCCGCCGGCGGCTCCGCTCGGGGCCGCGCCGGCCGCCCGGCGGGCCTTCCTTCGGTCCCGAGCCGTGCCGCCCCCCCCGCCCACGATGGTCGTGGGCGCGGAGGAAGATGGGCCGGGCTCGAGACGGGCAGCGGTCGGTTCGGCCGGGCCCGCCGGAGGGGCGCGCTCCTGCGGCTGCTGGCCCACGAAGCGGACCAGGAGCTCGAAGGCGAGGCGCTTGGGGTCGGTGATGACGACCGTTCCTCCCAGGACCCGGGCGATGGAGCGGGCGGCCCGCTCGAAGGTGGGGTCCTCCGACTTCAGCAAGACGAGCGTCGCGGCGAGCGGCCCGATCGTCCTCAGCTCTGTGGCCCGCTGCAGGGCGGAGTCGAGGGCTTTGGAGAGGTTGCCGCTCTTCACCTGCCCGTCGTCGTCGGTGTAGGCCTCCGGGAGCCCGTCCGTGATGAGGTAGAGCTCCTTGCGATGGGCCCGGGAGCTGCGGAGCAGCTCGTGGGCGGTCCGGAGCGCCTCCCCGGTGTTCGTGAAGGCTCCCGGCTTCGCCTCCCAGAGGGCGACCAGGTCGAGCACGCGGACGCTGTTGTCGAAGGTGACCACGTCGAGGACCGCATCCGGGTAGCGCCGACGGATCGCCATGTAGAGGGCCAAGAAGGCCTTCTTCGCGGCGGGGAGCTTGTCCGCTTCCGCCATGGAGCCGCTCGTGTCCATCAGCAGGACCGCATGCACGCTCTCGGACCGGACCTCCCGGTAGACGTAGGAGGCGTCCTCGACCAGATGTCTCGAGCCGCGCAGACGGCTCTCCACGATGGACCCCACGAGGTCCATCCGGGCCACCTCGTCCAGCTGGCGAAGCCGTCCCTTCTCGTAGAGCCCGGTGGACGCGGAGCCCTTGAGGGACATGCGGAGCCCGTCCGGGAGCGCCTTCGCCTCCTCCTCGAGGACCAGCCGCGCGAACTTCTCGACCAGGGCGTAGGTGATGGCGATCTGCCCGCCGCGCTCCCGGGCCCAACCGCGCTCCTGGAGCTCGTCCTTGACCCTTCGCTCCACCCCGAGCCGGGCCTGCTCCTCCGCCCGCCGGAGGGCCTCCTCGCGGGCCGCCTCGGCCTCGCGCCGCAGGTCCTCCTCCTTCCGGCGGGCCTCGTTCTCGCCCTGCTTCCCTTGCCTGGAGAGCTCGCCCGCCCGTTCACGCAGGCGCTGCTGCGCCGACTCCTGGATGGCCTTCATCTGGGTCGGCGTAAGCTGCCCGAAGAGGTCCCCCGCATTGTCGGGGGAGAGGGTGCGGCCGAAGGCCGAGAGCCGCCCCATGGTGATGGTGCGCCCGGGCGAGGGCTTCGCCGGGGCCTTGCGGGCCTTGCCGCGACCGAAGAGGCGGAGGATCGCCTGCCAGAGGCGGGTGAAGAACGCGCGCAGGCGCTGCCAGAGGGTAGGCTTGCGCTCCTTGAAGGCGCCCTTCAGGGCATCGGAAGGGAGGAGAAGGGCCGAGCGGACCGCGTCCAGAAGGTCCGCGTCCGCCTGCAAGGCGGGCCCGCTGAGCTCCCGGGCACGGGCGAGGGAGCCCTGGAGACGGGCGATCTCCCGCTCCAGGAGCCTCCGTTGCTCCTCCTGGCGCAGCCGGACCTCCTCCTCGCGGCGGCGGTACTCCTGCTGGAGGTGGTGGACCTGGCGGGAGAACTGACGACGAAGCCGCTCACGGAGCGAAGCGACGCGGGAAGCGAGCCGCCCTCCCTTGAGCTCCTCCTCGCGCAGAAGCTCACGGACCCCCGCGAGACCCCTCTCCGCGAGGGCCCGGACCATCTGCTCCTTCGGGAGGAGCGTGAGCAGGTCGTCGTCCTCGATCTCCTCGCTGACCCGATCGCAGTCAGGGAGGTGGACGACCTCCGATGGGACACCGGCCGGGGCGGTCGGAGGGGCGGAAGGTGCGGCGCTACTCGCGGTCGTCGCCTCCCTCCTCGCAGCTGAAGAGGGAGAACTGGTCGAGCAGACCGAAGGCCCCGATCGCGGCCTGGACCGCAGAGAAGCCGCGGGGCAGCTTCTCCCGCTCGGAGACCCACTTGGAGAACTCCTGGAACCGCGGGAAGAGCGGCTCGCCGGAGGAGACCTTCGCGACCAGCGACGCGTCCTTGGCGAGCCTCCGTCCCTCGGAGACGACGCCCTCGCCCTCGGACTTGTTGGCCTTGAGCCGTTCGCGGTAGAACCGGCACCAGTAGACCGTCGCGGAGCGCTTCATCGCCTCCTCCACGTGGTGGTCGATGAACTCGGAGACCTGGCGGCTGTTCTGCAGGAAGGAATCGCCGCTGCGAGCGCGGATCCGACCCCGCATCCCGTGCAGGAGCCCCGCCTTGAGGTCGTCGTAGGTGGGCCAGGGGTGACCTTTGAGCTTCGCGTAGGCCTCCATCCGGTACCCCACATCGATGAGGGTACGGTTGCTGCCCACCTCGCCCACGTCCGGGTTGTCGTCGGACATCTTGTCCCGCCAGAGCTCGATCACGCGCACGCCCGCGTCCAGGAGCATCTCCGGCACCCAGAGCAACGGGTTCGTCTCATCCCGCCGGGCCATCTGGACGATCCGGCGGTTGCGGCCGTGGACCCGGTTGAACTCCACGTGGACGCTCGTCAGACGGTCGGAAAGCGGGTCGTTGATGTTGTCGAGGTCGGAGAGGTTCGACGTGCACACCGCGACGAACCGGGAGGGGAAGCTCTCCCGGGACTTGGACGGGGTGACGGTGCCCTCCTGGAGGGCCTGGAGCAGCACGTTCTGGGTCCCGAGCGGCAGCTTCCCGATCTCATCGACCAGCAGGAAGCCCCGGTTGGCCTGCAGGAGCTTTCCCGGCTCCAGGACGAGGGGGCTCATGGGGTCGCCGATCTGCTCGAGCTTCAGGAGGTTGATGTTGCCCGTGAGGTGGTCGGGGAAGACCTCCGAGGACCCCTGGATACGGGCGAACCCGAAGCCCTCCCGGAACTCGATACGTCGGACGGGGACCTTGGACGGGTCGACCTGGCTCGGGTCGAAGGACTCGGGGGTCCCGTCGGGGGAGAAGCGCCGGGTGCAGATGGGGCAGGGGGGGTTCTCGGCACTGGCCGTCGCATCGAGGACGCTCGCCGGGTGGTCCATGAGGGGGCAGCCGTCGATCGCCCAGCCGGACTTGGGGAAGAGGTCCCAGAGCTCCTTCGCCAGGTTGGTCTTGCCGCTCCCGGACGGTCCGAAGAAGAGCAGGTGGGCGCCCGAAAGCAGCGCGGCGACGGTGTCCTCGTAGGTCTCGTAGGGCAGGACGGTCTTGGGGAAGAGCGCGACCAGGGCCTCCTCCCGGGAGAGCCCCTTCGCCCGGAGGGCGTCCATGAGGCCGATGAGGTGGTCGTGGAGGACCTCCCCTGGAGCCCGATAGACGAGCTCCTCCGGGGGGAGCTGGGCGGCCGTCCCTTTCGTCGAGGTCATCTTGGGGGTTCCGGCCGAGGTGGGTGTCGCGGCTTTTGCGACCACGTGCGCCGCAACTGAGGGGTCCCTAAGTAGCTTTTCAGGGGCTTCCCTGACGAAGGGGAGGGTCCGGAAGGGGTCGGGGTCAGGGTCCCCCCCTGCCGACAAGACTTAAGAACGAACCCGTCTGGGCCGCTTCCACCCATGGCACCCGATGCGGCCGGCGGCGAGCGGAAGAAGCCCACGCTGGCACGTACCGTCAAGGACAAGTGGCGGTCGAAGGTCTGGTTCAAGGTCCGGGCCCCGGGGCTCTTCCAGCACGCGGAGCTGGGGGAGACCCTCGCGACGGAGCCCGAGGGCGTCATCGGTCGCACGCTCGAGACCACCCTCGCCGAGCTCTCCGGCGGGGCGGACGTCTCCAAGGCCCACATCAAGCTGCGATTCTCCATCGAGGAGGCGAACCCTCAGGACCACGTGGCCAGCACTCGCTTCGTCGGCCACGAGCTCACCTCCGACTACATCCGTCGGCTGGCCCGCCGCAAGCGCTCGAAGATCGACATGTCGATCACCGTGACCTCGAAGGACGGGGTCGAGATCACCCTCAAGCCCGTCGCCGTGAGCGAGCACCGCCTGCAGGCGAAGCTCCGCACGCGGCTCCGGTCGAAGCTGCGGGAGCTCCTGGTGCAGATCGCCTCTCAGAAGGCCGCCGCCGAGCTGGTCCGGGACATGCTGGACGGGGAGCTCGGGAAGGCCCTTTCCAACGGTCTCCGCCCGCTCTATCCGCTCAAGAAGATCGAGATCCGCGCGAGCGAGGTCAAGGGGCCCATCCCCGAGGCGGCCCAGGTCGCCTCGCCGGAGTCGACCGCCCCCACCGGTGGCCCCTCCGAGGGAGTGGGCGAACCCGCCGAGGGCCCCTCCGATGGCCCTGTCGCCGCGCCTCCGGTCGCCGCTCCTCCGGCGTAAAATAGCCCACCTGGTGTCGGCGCGGACGGCGCCGAACGTCGGAGTGGCTCAGCCTGGTAGAGCACGGGACTCATAGGGTCCCCCACCCACTCGGGGGACCGGAGAGATCCTGGGGCCGGGGGTTCAAATCCCCCCTCCGACATCTCCTTACAAGGGTGCTAATACTCATTATTTAAATACTTACCAGCCCCTCTGTTTCTCGTGAGGCCCAAGTCCGCCCCAAGACCCCTCCCTCGAGAGCAACCCGAGGGCCCGCAGGGGAGGGTGGTCGGACGACACCGCGCCCTGCTCTCGTCTCCCAAGGTCCGGTCGTGGTGGGAGGGTCGATCCCTCCGTTCACGACTCTCCGCCGACCAGTACCTTCGGCAGTTCGGGCACCTCCTCGAGAGGCTCGACCAGACCCCCGATTCCATCCTCGCCCTCGCGAAGAAGGATCCCGAGCGCCTGCGGACGCTGCTAATCCGGGATGCGGCCAAGATGAAGGCCGAGGGGCGGCTCGACAGCTACGTCTCGAAGTTCTTCGAGGGGCTCAAGTCGTACTTCCGCCATCACCACGTGGCGTTCGACGGGTGGCCCTCGCTTTCCCCGATCAAGGGGGCGAGCCTCGTCGCCGAGCGAGTCCCGACCCCCGAGGAGCTGGGTCAGGTGCTCGTGCTCCTTTCCACGCGCGGGAGGGTCATCGCCCTGTTCATGGCCCACACGGGCGTTCGGCCCGGTGTCCTCGGGTCGTACGAGGCCGAGGACGGGCTCCGGCTGGGGGACCTGCCGGACCTCAAGTTGGGTCAGGAGCCCTTGTTCGTGGAGCTCCCCTTCGTGATCCGAATTCCCGCGCGGCTGAGCAAGACCCGGATGGCCTACACCACGTTCGGCTCGACCGAGCTCGCTCATGCCCTCCTAAAGTACCTGAAGGATCGGCGGGAGCGGGGAGAGCCGTTGTCAGCCGACTCTCCCGTAGTGGCGGCCAACCCGTCGCGTGGAATCGCGCTAGCGTCGCGGAACGCCGCGCGGTTCTCCAAGGGGTTTCTCACGACCAAGCAGGTGATCGAGGAGATCCGTGAGGCGCTGCATTCACGAGCGCCGGAGGACCTCGCCCGGCGTATCGGGGGTCGCGTAGTGGCCGGATGGCGCCCCTACGTGCTGCGGGCCTACTGCAGCACCCGGCTCCTGCTCGCGGAGAGTGCGGGGAAGATCCCGCGCGATCTCCGCGAGGCCCTGCTAGGGCACAACGGAGGTATCGCGGCGAGGTATCACGTCGGCAAGGCGTGGGGACCGGAGCTGCTCAAGGAGGCTAGGCAGTCCTACTTGAGGGCCGAGGGGTTCCTGTCCACATCCCAGGGGATGGCGGAGTCGCTGACTCAAGCGAAGATGGCGAAGGCCATGCTGGTCGGTCTCCGGTACACCGAGGATCAACTCGCCCGCTTGGACCTGGGAAGTCTAGACAGCGAGACCTTCACCCAGCTCGTGGCCACCGCCCCCATCCTGCAACCCAAGCCGGAGCCTCCCCGGCCCAAGGTCAAGCAACAGGTCGTGAAAGAGGAGGACCTCCCGGGATTCCTTGCGGAGGGGTGGACGGTCCATACGTCGCTGAGCGGGGGCAAGGTCGTCATCAACGCGCCTCTGGCGTGAGGGGCTGAATCGCCACCACGACCTGACCAGCGTGTCGGACCCCCGCGGCTTGCTCGTGTACCGAAGGTGCCACCCTTTCGTCTGGAGGTGGAAGGGCGCCCGGTTCTGTAGTTGTCCTGGCGACAGGATTGAACTGCCTGTCACTACTTTGGCAGAACTTGAGCGCCCCTGACGGTGGGAGAGGGTAGGGTGGGAGATTCCCTCGCCTTTGCGGTACGAGTTTCGACGCGGGCGTACGCTTCTCGACGACGTGGGTATTAGGTCCGGCCACCCCTTCTCCGCACGGCGTGGAACTCCCGCTCGATCTCCCTCGTCCACGCCTGGGCCCGCCCGCCCACCCCCCCTCGCTCGCCCGGCTCCAGGCCCACATCCAACGCATCGGCATCGGTGGCCACTTCCGTGACACCCCACGAGAGCGAAGGGAGCGGGCCCTCGCCCTCTACTACTGCCAGGGCCTCCTCTTCCCCGGTGAACGCAAGAGCATGCAACCCTCCGCCGCCCGCGTCCCCGAGGCGAAGTACGAGGCCATCCAGAACTTCATCACGAACTCTCCCTGGCCCTGGAGAGAGAGCCAGTCCCACCTCATCGACGAGATGAAGGAGAAGGCCAGCGGCCCGCGAGGGCTCTTGGTGATCGACGATGTCCCTTTCCCCAAACAGGTGGTCAAGAGCCCCGGGGTCTCCAAGCAGTATTCGGGCGTCCGGGGGTCGGTGGACAACTGCCAGGCCGTGGTGGACTGTGCCTACATCCTCCCGCGGGGGACGGTGAACCGGGAGTCCGTGGGATGGTGCTTCGCCATGGACCTGTACCTTCCAAAGTCGTGGGCGCAAGACCCTGCCCGATGCGAGGAGGCGGGGATCCCTGTCCCGGTCGCCTTCCGTGAGAAGTGGCGGATCGGCCTGGAGCAGGTGGATCGAGCGCGCCAGCACGGTCTCCCGCACCGGGCCACGCTCGCCGACTGTGGGTACGGTGACGCAGGAGAGCTCCGAGGAGCGCTACGGGCCCGGGGCGAGCCCTACGTGATGGAAGTGACCGCGAGCGAGGTGCGGGTCGTCCCGTTCACGGCCCCCATCCTTCGACCCGAGGACATCCTCGGGCACAGCTCGGGGAGCCACGCCACGAGGCCTCGTCTGATGCCGGGCACTCCGACGGTAAGCCCGAAGGCCCTGGCGGAGAACGCCACGGACTGGGTGACGATCCGCTGGGCCGAGGGGACGAAGGGCCCTCTGGAAGGGGAGTTCACACGGCGGAAAGTGCGGGTGTGCCGAGGGGACAAGGTACCGACCGACGAGATGGGATGGCTCCTGCTGGAGAAGACCCCCGATGGTCCACGGTCCTGGATCTGCTGGGGGTTGAACTCGTTGAGGCTCGAGGAGCTGGCGCAGATGGCGCACCGACGGTTCCTCATCGAGCGCTTCCACGAGGAGGCCAAGATGGAGCTGGGGATGGACCACTTCGAAGGGCGGAGGTGGCGGGGCCTGAACCACCACCTGACGCTGGTCCTGATCACCCACACCTTCCTGGTGCTCGAACAACTAGCGTCTCAGGAGGAGGGAGAAGCCGAAGGGGAGGATCGCGCTCCCTTGCCGACCCTGGCCGAGATGCGGCGTCAGGTGGTGATCGAGGTGGCCCTGGCCCTCGTCGCACGCGTGGCCCTGGACCCAACGAAGAGAGAGCGCGTGGCGTGGGGAATGGCGGTGGCCCGCTACTGGGCAGGGGCCGGATAGCAGGGGTCGCGGCTCGTGGAGAGCCGGGTGCCGCGCTGAGCGCGAGGGGACCCCCTCCCCTGCGTCCTGGGATGCGCGATGAACCGCCCGCACCGGGCCAGGGAAGTCGTCATCCGACACCGTGGCAGCAGACTCCAGTCAGGTCAGCGAATGAGGTGCGCTCCAAATCCGACAAAGTAGTGGAAGTCACTAGAACGGGAAGGACCGGGTCCTCCCTCCCGGCTCCTGTGAGCTGCCCTCTATAGTAGAACGGAAGCGGCCTCGAACCGCAGGCCTCCCAACGGGGTCGAGGGACGGGAGGAGCGGGTCAACCGCCCGATGGGGCGCGCTCCACTCCGGAAGCACGAGCTCCATCCTCGGCCATCGGATGCACTGGGGGCTTCTCCCCCGGGACTGATGAGGAGGGCGCCCGACAGACCGGAGCGTGCGCCGGAAGCCTCGCGGTGAGGGCGCCAAGCGCGACCCGAGGTCGGAGGGCGAGAACGACCAGGAAGGCCCCGAGCCCTGCGAGGAGGACGACCCACAGTGTGCTGGGCGTACCACCAGTTCCCACGACGTGCGCCCCCTCGGGCAAGTGGAGCCCCGCGGCGGCCAGGAGGGCGTTCAGCGTCCCCCCCATTCCCCATGAGGTCAGGGGAGGAGGTACTCCCAGCGCGAGGCTCCCTCCGGCCACGAGGACCACTAGGCGAAGCACCGGAACGAACGTCCGAGATCCCCGGAGGTTCGAGAGGAGGCGCGGGGAGTTGGGAGACAAGCCCACCAACACCGCGGTCCCCCCGGGTAGGACATGTTGGAAGAGCCCCCCCGCGATCACGCCCGCGATGGGGGCCCCGGCGGGCGGCACTGCCACCTCCAGGAGGAAAGCGAGCGACCAAGCGGCGCCCACCACGACGAGGACGACCCGCAGCAGGGTCGCGCTCCATCGGGGCTCTCCGACCACGTCTAGCGTTGCGGGGCACTCCAAGCGTCGGTCCGCCGAGCCGAGCCCGATGAGCCCTCCGTAGAGCTTGAGGAGGCCCTCCTGAGCGATGAGGGCGATCCCTAGGACCAAGATCTGAAAGACGTTGAGGTACCAATTGTTCACCTGCAACAGCGCAATCGACACTCCGCTCGCCATCGCCACCGCCCCGATGCCTGCCGCCGCGGCGAAGCTCGTCGAACAGCAGGCCCCCAACGTCAGGAGGGCGACCATGGCGGGGGTGAGGCCGGCCATGGAGCCGACCGAGCGACCCTGGGCCCTCGACCGCTTCCAGTCGCGGTAGACCCGGACGGCGACGAGCAGGCCGGCGCCCATGCCGATGCCGACGCCGATCGAGACCGCGAGCATACTGAGCGAGGCGAAGAAGGGCAGGACGAGGATCCCCTCCGGCGCAACGAGGAGCAGAGCAGGGTAGTTCCACCACTCCGGAGAGAGGGGGTTGTAGATGGTCTGGACCGAGAGCGTCGAGGCACCGGTGGGAACGAGCTCCAGCATCGATCCCACCACGAGCGCGACCAGCCCGTAGAACAGGGCGACCAGGACCGCAAGGGTCCTGCCACCTCGAGCGCGGAGCACCCGGCGGGTACGCGAAAGGGTCAACAGGTCCAGAAGACCGAAAGATCTCCGGCCCTCGCTCATGCTCGTCCTGGGAGTGGGCCCAGCGGGGGCGCAGGGCCTCGGGGGTGAGGTCCCCGCTCGAGAGGTGGGCTCACGGTCGCGATCATGAGCCCTTCTCTTCGGTCGGCCCCTCTGCAGGGGCCTCCCCGGCTTCAGGGCCCTCAGATCGGCCCGTGGAGCGGTCCGCGACCTCCGCCTCCTCGTCCGACCCGCCCTCGTCGGAGGATTCGGTTTCGTCGCGCGGCCCCTCGCCGGCGCGAGAGCCCGGTCGGAGCACCCAGACCGCGATGCACGACATTGGCACCACCACCGCCAGGAGCACGAGGAAGCTCGTGGTCGGGCTCGGCCCCGCGCTCGGAGAGGAGGTCGTTGGGGTGGGAGTGGGCGAAGGGCTGCCACCGGAGGGCGCAGTGTAGATGACCGAGATGGTCGCGTTCTGCATGAGGGTCACACCGCCGTAGGTGCCCCTGAGCTCGAGCACGCCGCCCATGGGAGTCAGGCACGCCGTGTACGTTGTGGGGGTGCTCGACCCTGAGCTCAGCTCTCCTAGCGCGGAGGGCAGCAGCTGCCAGGAGAACTGCGTCGAGTCGGTCAGCAGCGCGCCGCAGGCGTTCGTGGCGGTGGCCGTGAAGGACTGGCTCTTGAGCCCGTCGATGCTGAGTTGGCTCGGGGTGACCGTGAGGGAGGCGAGCTTCGAGCTCGAGCAGTTCCTGGGAGCGCTGGCGGATGCCCGCGGGGGCCAGGGGAGGGCTGGCGCCCGTGGCTCGTTCGCCACGGCCCCCCCACGGACCCCCCAGGGTGACGAAGGCACCGCTCCGAGGCCCGCGAAGAAGAGCGGGGCGCTCAGGAGCGAGAGAAGAGTGAGGAAGGAGAGCAAAAAGAGCAAGGAGAGCCAAGAGAGGGCGGAGGTCGCGCGCGGTCCTGAGCGGGCCCTTGTGTCACGATAAGGAGAGCTCGCAGTACCTAGGGGTGGGACGCCCTGGTCGACCAGAGCGGCACTCGGTCGCCCCATCGCCCGGGGGTCCTGGCGGCGCCGATGAGGCAGCATAGGTCTATCCCGTGGGAGGCTCGGGCCGCCTCCCCTCGGGAGGCCGTCCGAGACGACGTGCCCTCCTGCGGCTTGGACCATGCCCCTGACCTATGGGGCAGAGCGTGGGGACCCCGACTTAAGGGGGAAGTGAAAGGCGATTGACCCGGGACGCGAAGCTGACCGCTTGGAGGCACCGAGCGAGAGCCAGGGAAGTGGAATCGGTGGACGGGAGCCTCCCTGCACCGACGGAGGGTCCGCGCTCAGGGCTCGATGACCGTCCTCAACCCCTCGCCGCGTCGCAGTCGGGCGAGCCCCTCGTCGATGCGGTCGAGAGGTAGCTCCGCCGAGATGACCGGATCCAACTGGACCTTCCCTCGCCGGACCAGGTCGATGACCTTCGGATAGTCGACCGGGCGGCACCCCAGGGAGCCCACCAGGGACTGCTCCAGGAACATGATCCGATGGAGCGGGACCGGCGCGCTCTCCGCGCTGTAGCCGATGAGGCAGAGCCGGCCGCCGCGCCGCAGGGTGCCCATCGCGCTGTTCACCGTCGCCGGCGAGCCCACGGCCTCGATCGCCACGTCCGCCCCGTCACCCGCGATCGCTCGGACGCTCTTGCCTACGTCCGTGCCGGCTCCCGCCTTCACGGTCCCCACGGCCCCCAACTTCGTCGCGACCTGGAGCTTCTCCTCGCTGAGGTCCACGGCGATGACCCGCGCGCCGACCGCTTGCGCCATCTGGACCGCATTGATGCCCACCCCCCCACAACCGACCACCACCACCCACTCGCCGGCCCGCACCGCGGCCCGGTTGACCACCGCGTGGTACGGGGTCGAGATGGCGTCGGCGATGATGGAGGCGCGGGCGAGGGGGATGTCCTTAGGGAGCGGAACGAGCTCGGAGGCGGGCACGAGGACCTGTTCCGCGAAGCCCCCGTCCATGTGGTTTCCGAACATCCGCATCTTCGCGCAGATGTTACCACGACCGGTCTGGCAGAGGGAGCAGCGTCCGCAGGGGATCACCGCTGGGACGATCACCCGCTCGCCGACCTGGACCCCCTCGACCTCGGGACCGAGGGCCGCGACGGTCCCGGAGATCTCGTGGCCCAGGATGAGCGGCGGAGGATGGGCCGTCGCTACGCCGTGGTCCAGGTAGTGCAGGTCCGTGTGGCACAGGCCGCATCCCGCCACGTCCACGAGAACCTCGTGGGCTTTGGGCTTGGGGTCGGGCACCTGCTTCAGCTCTAGCGGCTTCCCAGGACCAGTGTAGATCGCGGCGCGCATCTTCTTGCTTCTCCTTCCTGCGTGAACGGGTTGTGCCGCCTCCCTCGGGTCCCTGCAAGCACCGACTGTCGGGTCGCCCGCGCTCGCGTCACCGCGGGCGCTTCGACCCCCGTGGGGGGGGCCCTCAGGATCGGGATGCCTGGCCGGACGAGGTGGAGGACGTGGAGGACCCCGAAGGAGGAGCGGGCTTGGAGCGGGAGAGGAACTGCTTGAGCCCATCCTCAGCCCCAGGCTCGGCCATGAGCTCCTCCAGGTAGCTCCGCTCGGCGCGGTGCAGCGCGGAGCTCGTGTCGTGGGCCATGAGCTGCTTGATGAGACGGAGCGCGGAAGGACGGAAGCCTCCCAGCGTGCGGGCCCACCTCGCCACCTCCTGGGCGAGCTGGCCGTCCGGCACGACCCGATTGAGGATGCCCATCCGCTGGGCCTCCTCTGCAGGGACCTTCTCCCCGAGCAGCAGGAGCTCGAGCGCCTTCCTCGGCCCGAACATGGTGGCGTAGTTCGCGACCCCATAGGGAGGGAAGACCCCCAGGTGCACCTCGGGTTGTCCAAAGGACGCCGAAGAGGAACCGACCGCGAGGTCGCACGCCATCAACAGCTCGAGGCCCCCGCCCAGGCAGTGACCGTGCACCTGCCCGATCGTCGGGGCACGGACGGCGCGGATGGCGCCGACCGCCTCGCGGAACGCGGCGAGCATCGGTCGGACCTGGGGGCGAAGGTGCTCCTTCACCTCGAAGCCCGCGCTCCAGCAGTTCCCGACGCCCTCAAGGACGATGACCCGGGCCTCGAGGACCTGCGGGGTCCGCAGCGACTTCGAGAGCTGCTGCAAGAGGTAGGTGTCGAAGATGTTGAGCGGGCCGCGCTCCCATCTCACGTGGACGGCACCCTCCAGGGGGACCACCTCCACGCGGCCGGTCGGAGGGGGGACGTCCTGGCTCGCGCTGCCGACAGAACGAGCGCCTTCGCCCGCTGCAGCGGGCGACTCCGCATGGGCGGACCGTGTCCGGCTCATCTCCACCGCGCTGCTCGCCCTCGCCATCCTTGGAACCTCCACGCTCAATCGAAGAGCACCGACTCGACGAAGGTCTCTATCTGTAACCGGGACTGCTCGTAGGCGGTCGAGCGCTCTTCGAACTCCATGTGCAGGTAGGGGATCTTCTCGCGGTCGAGACCGCGACGGTAGAGGACCACGTCCTCGAGCGCGGGCTCGCAGAACTTCGCCGTGAGGAAGAGCACACCCTGAGCATCGACCGCGCGGGCACGGGCGACGATCGAGTCACCCTTGGGGATCGGGGTCGCCCGTACACCGATATCGACCGGGGTCTGGACGTAGGACCGGGCCATGTTCTCGAGCGGGTCGCCGTCGAGCGGGACCGTCGGGGTCCAATGGTGGAGCATGTTGAGCTCGTCCCCCACGACGTAGCACCCCGCCTCCTCCACGAGCGCCAGCATATCGGGCGTCGGCTGCTCGCAGAAGGGACCCACCACGAGCACACGCACCGCGTCGCGCTTCGTGCGGGAGCGCTCCCGGGCCTGCTCGAGCGAGCGTCGTAGCAGCGGCAGGTGGGCCTCGGGAGGCAGAAGGTCGCCCATACGCTCCAAGAGGTAGAGCTCGGAGGTGGGGAGCTTCCAGGGCTCCTTTCGGCGCAGCTCAGAGAGCTCCTCGATCGCGCGACGCCGCTCGTTGTAGAGCTTGAGGCTCTGGGTGAGCTCGCTCGCTTGGTAGCGGTT
This sequence comes from Thermoplasmata archaeon, assembly GCA_027306505.1. Classification (GTDB taxonomy): domain Archaea; phylum Thermoplasmatota; class Thermoplasmata; order Lutacidiplasmatales; family UBA184; genus JAKAAX01. The sequence continues at coordinate 15,718 of DAHUZP010000001.1, forward strand.
GCCCGAGACCTTCTCGAACTTCGCTATCAAGCGCCGGTACTCGGTCACGAGGAACGGGATGGTCGCGGGGGAGGTGAAGTTCTGGGGCAGGTGGAGCATGTGCGTCGCGGACCCCGGTTTCAGTCGGCATAGGATCCCCTCCAGGTTCCGGCTCACGTCGCAGATGTAGGGGAAGACGTAGGCCGAGAACGGGTCCAGGCAGCCCGTGATCGCGAGCTCGAGCGTCGACTTGCTGATCGAGCAGAGGAACGAGCCGAGCGCGGCGTCGGCGTGGGTGATCTCGAGGTCCTCCCCTCCGCCGTGCACCGTGACCGGGAGCATCCCAAGCGAGTGGGCGATCTCGTGCGGGGTGTAGACGGGGAAGAACGCGACGGAGGTGCCTCCCCCGGCGGCCCAGGCCCGGGCCGTAGGGAAGGAGAGGTCCCGGATGAGCTCCCGAGCGTTCTTGAGGATCTCCTCGAGGTTCTTGAGGTCCCGCAGCTCCCGCAGGTCCGGCGAGAGGGCCTGCCCGGAAGGGAGCAGGACCGGCAGGGGCTCCGAGGGCGTCCCGCCCGCCCCGGCCGAGGAGGGGATGCCCGGCAGCTTGGACGGGACCTCCGGTGGCCGGGAGCCGGACCGCGGCTGGATCTGCACGAGCCTCATGCCTAGGCCCCTCCGGAGGAGACCAATGCGGCGTCCGTAGGGGTCGAGGAGCTGGTCGCGCCCGATGCGAGCTTCTGTGCCCGCTGGTAGCCCAGGAGGGCGGCACCGATCGCGGCGGCGAAGTGACCTTGCTCGTCCGCGTGGACGGGGAGCTTCGCGGTCCCCTCAAGCGCCTTCACCATGGCCGGGCTGTGCACGAGGCCGCCCACCAGGGTCACGTCGGGCTGGAGGCCTACGTAGCGCATCAACGCCTGGGCGCGCTGGGCGAGCGAGAGGTAGATCCCCATGAGGATGTCCGGGAGCGGGACCCCCTCCGCGACGTTGTTGATGATCTCCGTCTCCGCGAGGACCGCGCAGACCGAGGAGATGAGCTTCGGCTGCTGGGAGTGCAGGGCCTTCCCCGACATCTCCTCGAGGGGGACCTGAAGGTACTTCGAGCAGCGCTCGACGAAGCGCCCGGCGCCGGCCGCGCACTTCTCGTTCATCTTGAACTTCACGACCCGCCCCGTTTCCGTGATGGAGATGGCGCGGGAGGACTGCGCCCCGATGTCCACCACGTGTCGCGTCGCGGGATGCAGGAAGTGGGCGCCCCTGGCGGAGGAGGTGATGTCGCTCACCTGCAGCTGCCTCGCCGGGAACATGTAGCGCCCGAAGCCGGTGGTGCAGACGTACTGGAGCTCCCCCGGCAGGAGGTTCTCCTCCTCCGTCAGGCGCTCGAGCACCTGCTGGCCGGCATTCGCCGCGTTCCCCCGTGTGGGGACCGCGGCGGTGCGCAGGAGCTTCGTCCCTCCCTCGAGGAGCGCGCCCTTGACGCTGCCGCTCCCCAGGTCGAGCCCGCAGGTGATCATGAGGCACCCCCGTGCAGGCGTTCCTCGCCCACGAGCGCTGCCCCGATCGCACCCATGTACTGCGAGAGGGGGCTCACGTTCACGGGTAGCCCCAAGCGCTGGGAGAGCGCGCGGACCATCCCCTCGTTGCGGGAGACCCCGCCGGTGAAGGTGACCTCCGGCTCGATGCCCACCCGCTGCAGGAGCGAGAGGCTGCGGTTCGCGATGCTCGCGTGGAGCCCGGCGAGGATGTCCTGGGGTTCCTTCCCGCGGGAGACGTAGGAGGTGACCTCGCTCTCCGCGAAGACCGTGCAGGTGCTCGTGACCCGGACCGGGTGCCGGGAGTTGAGGGAGAGGGGGCCGATGTCGGCGACGTCGAGCCCGAGCGCCCCGGCGCACACGTCGAGGAAGCGGCCGGTCCCGGCCGCGCACTTGTCGTTCATGGCGAAGTCGACGACCTCGCCCCGCTCGTTCACCCGGATGGCCTTGGTGTCCTGCCCTCCGATGTCGACCACGAGGCGGGTCTTGGGGAAGAGGAAGTGCGCTCCCCGTGCATGGCAGGAGATCTCGGTCACCGCGAGCTGCCCGAACTGGATCTTGAAGCGACCGTAGCCCGTGCCGGTGGTGAAACCGACGTCCCCGCGGTCGAGGTGCGCGTCCTGGAGCGCCAGCTGCAGCGCCCGGTCAGCGTCCCGGACGATGTCCACCCCTACCGGGTTGAGCGATCGCCCGATGATCTCGCCCTCGCGCAGGAGCACGCACTTCGCCGTGGTCGAGCCGATGTCCATCCCCACCGCGACCTTCATCGGACCGCTACCTCCTTCGTGGCGGACGCCCCAGCCGTGGTGGCCGCGTGCCCTCCGGCGGGGCCCGCCGACGGGCCCGTGCGCTTGCGGAGGTCCAGCGACTCGAAGAAGGCGTCCATCCGGTTCTTGATCTGAGCCGGGGTGAAGTAGCGCGGGTCTTCGTGGTCGGACTCGATGTAGAGCGTGGGGACCCCCGCGTCGTGGATGAGCCAGTCCCTGAGGTCGCCCTGACCGGCCGTGAAGGACCGGCAGGACTTGATCCCGTGGATGAGCACCGCGTCCGCCTCGTAGTCTCGGACGTACTGCTTGATGAGGTCCCGGCGGAGCGGCCAGCTCTGGTTCACGTAGGCCCCGAGGCTGTACTCCGCGATGCTCTCGAGCGGGCGCGACGGATCGTGGTAGAAGCCGCGGTCGAAGAGCCCTCCCACCTTGGGGTAGGTCGCAGCGACGCTCACCGCGCCCCACTTTCTGAAGAAGTCCCAGAAGGTCCGGTAGTTCGTGTAGGGCGGCACGCCCTCCACGACCAGGCGGAACTTCTCCTCGGGGACCGGATAGTTCCCTTCGCTGACCCGGGTACGGATCTCCTCGTTGCAGGTCTCGTAGAAACGGACGGCCTCCTCGGTCCCCCGCAACACGTTGATCGGGAACATGTAGAAGACCGCCTCGAAGTACGCCTCGATAGGCGAAGGGCGACGGCGGCCCGCGTCCAGGTAGCGGACCCACTCCTCTTCGGCCCGTCGGCTGCGGGCGAGCACCCGCTTGAGCTCCTCCATGTCGAAGCTGCGCCCGGTGGTCTTCTCCAGGAAATGGATGAACTCCCAGAGCTGGGCCACCATGTACTCGACGTCCTCCTTGAGCGGCGCCTCCGTCCGCTGGTACGGGACGTCGTAGGTGTACATCGGCGCGCCGAGGGTCTCGGCGAGCGCTTCCCACCACTTGATGTAGACATAGCAGCCGGAAAAGCTGCAGACTAGGAGGTCGGGCTTCGGAACCTTCCCGAAGGGCGTGACGCCACCCTGGGCCTGGAGCCCGAGGTCGTTCTTCACGTATCCACAGACGTCCAGCCCGTAGCCCTGGGCCTCGGCGTTGAGGATGTACTCGAGCGACTTGTGCTTGATCGCGCAGTTGAGGGCGACGATCTCGGGGAAGACCACTTCGTAGCCGAAGGAGCGGACGATCTCCGTGAGGTTGCCCCCCACCAGCATGTAGGCGACGGGGCGCTTCGGGCCCCCCGCCGACTCGAGGTCGGCGTAGTACCGCTCGACCATCTTGCGCTGCTCTTCCCTGGCGTCCCGCAGGAAGCCGGGGTTGGCGTTGAGGAGCGACGCGCCCGCGCTCATGGGGAGCGGGCCTCTTCCTGCGGGGAGGCGAGGGCGGAAAGGGATGCGCCGCACATCCCGCAGAAGCGCATCCGGTCCGGAAGGTGGTCCGCCCCACAGTGAGAGCAGCGGAGCATGGGCGGCCCGTGGAAGTAGTCCTCCCCGGCGCCGCGGGCGAGCCGGTCCCTGAGGTCGTCGACACGGGCCGGCCGCTTCTCGACGAAGGCGGACATTCCCTCGTGGACCTCCGGATGGGCGAAGTGGAGGGAGAGCCATTCCTGGGCGTGCGGGACCGTCTGGTGCCAGACCAGGCTCTTCCAGAAGTTCGTCTGGGCCTTCGTGTACCGCAGGCACTCAGGGAACTTCTCCAGGAGGTCGTGGGCGAGTCGGTCCACCGCTTCGTCCAGGGGTCCGAGGTCGATCGAGTAGTCGTCCTCGCCCTTCTGGGCCATCTGGATCTCCTGCGGGGTCGGGGACTCCAGGAGGGTCGTCCCGTGACGCACCGAGGGAGCGACCGCTGAGACCAGCCCCCACTCCTCGGCGCGGCGAGGGGGGACCTTCTCGTTGAGGAAAAGCATCCGCCGGGCCCTGCGATCGCCCACGGCGAGCGTGAGCCACTGGGTCGCGCCCCCGGCGGCGACGCTGCCGACGCCCACGCCCACCTGTCCAATGTAGATGTGCGAGGCCGCTACGGAGAGGTCACAGGCGAGGTGAAGCTCGTTCCCTCCGCCGACGGTCATGCCGTTCAGGCGCGCGATGGTGGGCTTGCCCGAGGAGAGGAGCGCTTCGACCGCCCTCGAGAAGAAGGCCATGTACTTCCAGTAGTCGCCCGGGCGCCGGGTATAGCGGGAGCTGTACTCCTTCACGTCGCCCCCGGTGCAGAAGGCCTTCGTGCCGGCACCGGTGAGGACGATGACGCCGACCTCGTCGTCGAAGGACGCGTCCTGGACGGCCCAGGCGAGCTCCTCCAGGGTCGACGTGGTGTAGGCGTTGTAGGAACCGGGGCGGTTGATCGTTATCCGCGCGACACCCTTCGCCTTCGAGTAGAGCACGTCCTGAAGCTCCCGGGGGGGTGGGGCCTTCAGGGGGACGACGGTCGGAGCGACCTGGGGGGTCCCCGACAAGGAGGACGGGGAGCGCGGTGGGGCCGTCGAGGCCTTGCCTGCAGCGATCCCTCCAGCGCTCGGGCGACCGCCAGAGGCTCCGCCCGTCGCCACGCGAAGGGTGGGGTTGCGGTCCAGGCGGGCGGTGGTGGCACGTGGTCGCGACCCGATCTGTCCCTTCAAGAGAAGCACCTGTGGACGGCGAAGGTCCGGTCACAGAATCTGGATTCCCCCGCACCGGTTCGGCCAGAACCGGGCGAGTCACGGCGTCCGGACCGCGCAACTTCCAGGGGGGCTTCGGCGCCCCCGCACGCTCCCAGCGCCATCGCCCGAGAGCGGGAAGCATCCTTACGGTCCGGACCTAGGCTGGGCACGGGGTCCCGCCGGCAGGCCCGTAAGCCTCTCGACGGAGACGTTGAAGGTAGGGGACCAAGACCATAGGACCGGCGTGGGTCCGGTGGGGCCCGTTCGGGCCTCAAAGTGGGGCAGTGAGAGGAGAGTGCAGAGCCTCCGGGGCGGTCAGGAGGAGTCCCGGATTGACCCCGTAGCGCTCGCGGTAGGCCTGTTCGATGCCTTGGCAGCGCCGAGCCACTTCCAACACGTCCCGACGCGAGAGGACGTCCTGGGCCATCGGGAACAGTACGAAGTCCTCCTTGATCACATGCTGGGAGAGGAGCGTCTCGATCGATTCCGCGATCCTCGCGATGCGACGGACCGGCTCGGGCGCCCCGGGGTCCGCGTCGAGCTGGGAGGACATCTTGCCCATGGAGCGCTGCAGCGCTCGGAGCGATTCGTGGTCGTCACGCATGTGGCCGAGGGAGCTCTCCTCGGCGGAGAGACGCCGCTCCAGCACAGGGAAGAGCGCGCGCTCCTCCTTCGCCGCGTGGAACTCGTCGACGTCCCTCGCGAGGAACACCGCGAACTGGGCCGCCTCCCCCGCCAGCGCGAGCGGGGCAGGAGAGAGCTTTGTCGTCTGTCTCCAGGTCTCACGGAACGATTCCACCCGCGCGAGGAAGACCTGGTGCTCCTCCATCAACACCTGCAATGGGTCGTAGGAGAGCGTCATGCGTGTGGCGGCACTGCCGTCACCACCTGCCTAGGCTTAGGACATTCCCCCCACCGGTGCGGCGGCGTTCGAGGGCGGTACGGGACCACGATCCTTACACCGCTCCCGCACCATCGTCCGTGGAGGAGCCCTCTCCCGAACTGAACGACGGGCGCCCGAGAGGGGAGGGGCCATGCGCTTCCTCCTCTCCTCCTGCAGGGGATAGGACCGGGAGGGGATGGGGGGCCCTCGGATGGGTCGGAGGGCTCGACTCCGCCTCGGTCCTTTCCGCCATCTCACCGACCGCTTGACCGAACCCCGGCAGCAAAACGTAGGAGGGCGGCAGGTCCTGCGGGGGATGGTAGCGGGAGGGAGGCTCCCCGTTAATGCGGACCACGCGCTCGGCGATGGAGGCGCAGTAGCCGCAGGTGGAGCAGGAGATGTGCTCGCAGTCCATCTCGGCGATCCGCCGCATGAAGCCCGCGGGGAAGGCCTTGTTGTCGATCGAGACGTTGTCCAGCGCCTGGAAGGCCTTCTCGAAGTTCGGGAGCACCCCCAGCTGAGGGCCCTCCCGACCGAGCCGCTCGATCGCCGCCGAAGGGCCCTTCACCTGGACGAAGCTCAGGATGTCCAGCAGGTTCCCCTCGTACTTCCTCTCGGTGTAGATGCGGGCCACCTTGGAGAGCCAAGCCGTGGACCGGTTGCGCCCGGAGATCTTGAACCGGTGGACCCCCGCTTCCTCGTAGATGGAGAGGTCCTCGGGGCGGATCCAGATCGAGGAGATCAGCTTCGAGGGATCCTTGACCACCTCGAGACCGCACTGGAGGATGGGGTGCTCGAACCAGAGCTTCCCTCCGCCCGGCTGGGAACAGAGCGAACTCGTGTTGAGATGGTGGCCCCGGAACGGGCAGTCACGGATGCAGGTCTGGTTCACCAGCACTTCGACCGGGATCTTCGCGCGCGTGAGGCCCCGGACCAGGCGGAAGTCACGGTTGCCCTCCTCCAAGATCACGTGCTCCGCTCCCATCTTGCGGAAGTACTCCGCCTGGTTCACGGTCCTCAGGCGGGCGAAAGTGGAGATCGAGACCGGCACGTTGGGGTGGTCACGGCGGATGATCTCGACCAGGAGCGGCAGGGCGACGACGAAGCCATCCACCCCGAGGTCCACCATCTGCTGGACCTCCTCTCGGAACTTCCCGAGGAAGCCCGGCTCGTACTCGTGGAGCCCGAGGTCGTTCGAGTTGAGGGTCGCGAAGAACTTGCGGCCGCCACGATGGATGACCTCCAGGTGACGGGCCAGCTTCTCCGGGCTCACCGAAGGCAGGATGTAGGGGGGTCGCCCGGCGCCAGTGAGCGAGACGGGGAAGCCCCCGAAGAATGTGGAAACCGGCAGATCGTGGACCTTCTCGATCAGACCGTCATCGAAGTTGGTCGCTAGGACGAGCTCCATGGCCCTGGAACCGGTAGAGCCTTCCTAACACTGGGACCCCACCGGTGAGGGACGAAGACCTTGGTCTCCCCGGGTCTCCTGCAGGCATGCTGGAGCTCCTGGAGGCCCGCTCGGCACGCTCGAAAGGCGAGGCGGGGCCTGGGGTCGCGCACCTGCGAGATCGGATCGCCCAGGCGGACCGCCTGCTGGTGGCCGCCCTCAGCCTTCGCTTCTATTGGGTCTCGAGGCTCCTCGCCGTGAAACGTCGGGAAGGGCTTGCTGATGTCGACCGCGCTCAGGAGCTCAAGGTGCTCCGGGAGGCCCGTCTGCGGGCGGTCGCCAACGGCCTGCCCCCGGACATGGCCGAGCGGGTCCTCGATTTCATCATCCAGGAGGGCAAGGCCGCCTTGGGCGTACCCTCGACCTCCGCGCGTCGGACCCCCACCCTCCCTACGCCCGAACCCCCGGGGCCCCAGGTCCTCCGCCGTCCGCGGGCGAAGGTCCAGCTCGAGAAGCCTGCGGCAAGGTCACGGCGACCGGCCTCTCGAGCCCCTCGACGGGCTCGAGAGGGACAGGCCTCGAAGGGAGCACACCGTTGAGCAGACCCCCCAGGACCGGAGCTGTCCCGGGCGACGGGAAACTTCAGGCCGTGGCGGACGGAGGAGGGAGATGGTCGAGGCGTGAGCCGGCCCCCGAGCTCGACCCTGAGGGCGTGGGGAAGAGGCCGAACCGGGAAGCGAGGTGGCGAAGCTCCTCCAGGAACGGTCGGCTCATCTCTCCCCACACCGGGGAGGGGAAGGTCCCGATCGCCAGGAGAACCTCCCCGAGCCTCCGCACATGCAGCCGGAAGGCGACAGGATCCTCGGATGCTTCGCTCCCACCCATCGCCCATCGCCGGGCGATCTCGGTGAAGGCCCGTCCCAGCGGGCCCAACCTTTCGTCCTTCTCCAGCAGCGAGCGGCCGAGGCGGTGGAGGCCCGGGGCGAGCGCCTGGAGGGATTCCCGACCCAGACCCGCCTGCTCAGCAATATCGACCGAGCTCAGGTTCTCGGCAAGGGCGATACAGCTTCGCCCGGTCAGCAAGAGGGTCCTGGAGTCGCGCTCCCAGGGCGCCTCCACCCCCTGGGAGCACTGGGAAGGGCCCCGGGAGACGGGGCGGCGCCCTGGGGCATGGGGGACCGCGGGCACCTTTGGAGAGCCTCTCGCCCACCCAACAGCGCTCCCCATGCCTAGCTTTCGTGAATTTCATTTGACCAAGGCGCTCATACCCCCATGCGGGCATACCTGTGCGGTCCAGAGGTGAGGTTCCGGTGACAGCCCCCCCCAGCATGAGCGCGACGAAGGGCCTGGTCCTTCCCACGCAGAAGTCTCGAAGCCGCCGAGGCAGCCACTCCCGCTCCCGTCGGGAACGTACCGGTTCTTCCGGTCACGGCGACCCCTTCGTCGAGGTCCGTCTCCGTTCCCCCTCGACCAGCCACTGGCTGGGGCTCATCGCCCAGCGGCCCGGGGTCAAGGTACGCTCCTTGGTGTGCCGCCCCAGCGGGGCTGCACCGCAACGGATGCTGCGGCTCCTCGAGGTGGAGGCGGGACCGGAGGACCTCTCCGGCGTCCTGCAGATCCTCCGTCGCACGGTGCGCCAGGGGTCCCTCGCGGTGACCCCCTGGGGCTCCCACCGCCTGCTGGTCTGGGCATCCGAGCCGGTGCCCGCGATTTGCGCTGCCGTGTTCCACGCAGGCGCGATTTGCACTTCCTGCCCCCTGATGGCGAACGGCCGGGAGCTGCCCCCCGAGGGCACGCTGGACCCCGCGACGGACTGGGGGCTCTTGCTCCCCCGGATGTCCCCACGGGCGAAGGCGCTCCTCAAGGTGTTCGGTGACCGCAAGGATGGCGAACCGGTGCTGCTCCGCGTGGGAGGGCTCCAAGCCAAGGAGAGCCTCACCCCCCGGCAGGAGCACGCGGTCGATGTCGCCTTCCAGATGGGGTACTTCCATCACCCACGCCAGGCGGGGCTGCGCGAAGTGGCCCAGGCACTGGGAGTGAGCCGCTCCACCGCTCTCGAGCTCCTGCGCCGCGGCCTGGAGAAGGTCCTCGCCACACGCACCGGCCGCTCGGACGGAGGGCTGGAGCTCCCCACGAACGGTCTGCGGGTCTCGGGCGAGCGTCCGGAAGACCTCCCGGCGAACGCGGGCTCGGTCGCCTGAGCGTCGCCCCCCCCCACGGGGGCCGACCGGCGGGCCGAACCTCGAAAGGATCGCTCGCTCACGCCGCGTCGAGGAGGCGCAGGAACTCGGGGTTGGAGAGCCTGGGGACCGCCGCCACGTCAAGATTCTCGCGGAGGTGGGCCGCTCCCTTCTGGCCCACCAGTGGAGCGAGATGGTGTGGGGCCGACCGCGCGAACTGCAACGCGGTCTGGGCCGAGGTGAGACCGGGTAAGTGAGCAGACCCCCCTGCGAGCTCCCCCTGCATGAGGGGCACGGAGGAGAAGGTGCCGACACCGAGCCGGTGCGCAGCCTCAAGGAGCGGCACTCGCTCTCCGGAGACGAGCTGGTTGCGGAGCTGGAAGGCCTCGGGCATGAGCGTGTTGAAGGGGAACTGAACGAAGCGGAACCCGTGGTCCGCTCCCGCCACTTCCCGGGCGATCCCCACCACCTCCTCGAGGGAGAGGTATCCCGCCTCGTTGCGGCTCTTGCGGAGAGCGTCCCACGTCGCGAGACCGTAGGAGACGATCCGGTCCTTCCGACGGGCGCTCTCGAAGAACTCGAAGGCGGAACGAAGTCGGTCGACGAAGACCTTCCTTCCTACCTCCACGAGCTGGGCTTCGGGAGCGTTGTGGAGGTAGAGCAGGTCCACCGTGGCGAGCCCGAGGTTGTTCAAGCTGCGGGCGAGCTGGTCCCGCAGGTAAGGGACGCTCATGGCGTGGGAGCCTCCCACGATGTCGCTCGGGGAGAGGGCACCCGTCCCTACGAGCTCTTGCTGGACGTAGAGCCGGGGGGAGAGACCGCTCTCGGAGTCGGGAGCGAGGTATCCGTTCTTGGTGGAGACGAAGACCTGCTCCCGCTGGACCTTCCCTTCTCGGACCGCCCGAGCGAGCCCCCGCCCGACGGAGCGCTCCGCCCGCTGGTGCCGGTAGTTGATCGCGGTGTCGATCACGTTCACCGCCCCCGAGGCGAGGGAAGCCACCACGGCCTCTTCCACCGCCCGGTCGGTGCTCTCGTCCATCTCCCCCAGGTAGGTCCCCATGCCCAGGCTGGAGAGCTCGAGCTCTCCAAAGGAGCGGAAGTGGTCCGGGGCGACCCTGTGGGCGCGCCGCGCCTCCTCGGCGAAGGCTCGCGTCCCCTTCGGGCTCGCGCGCCCCGCAATCTCGGCGGTCTCCTCATTCTTCGAGGTCATGTCGGACCGAATCCGGACGGCCCTAAAGGATGACCGGGCCGGGACGCGGGGAAGCCTCGCGAGCCCCGTAGGGTCGTGGCGTGCGGCGAGCCGTGTCCGGATCGGGGCAAGGTAGCAGGTATATCGGGGCCACTACCTTCGCGGACCGAATGCCACGCCGAAAGTACGGCCGGATGCAGAAACCCATCCCTCCGGTGAAACCGGAGAAATGCCGGCTCTGTCGGCTGAAGAAGCCCTGTCCCATCCACGCCAAGCCGGAACGGGCGCCCACCCCAGGGCTCTGACCGAGAGCTATGCCCTCGAGGGGCACGTCCGCCTGAGAACGTGAGCCCCCGATGGACAGCGTGACTTGGATAGTAGGTGACCTGTGGTCCGGACAGGGAGCCTCTTGAGTTCAGCCACGGTGGGAGACATGGAGGAAGACGATCGCCAAGGGCACCACGACCCAGAGGGACGGAGCGACCGCGATGACGGTGCCTAGTACCCGGTGTGAAGTCACCTGGGATCGTCCAAGCGGAGATGAGCAAGACGGCGCCGGTCAGATCGAGAGGGTAGAGTTCTCCGGTCAACACGCTGGCCGAACGGGAGACGAACTGGCAACTCTGAGCGCAACGCCATAGGAAGAGCGCCTTCTGGACGATGTTCCAGAAAATGGTGAAAAGGGCTTGGAGGACGACCCCGACGCCGAGCGAGAGCGCGGAGGAGCGCAACGGCCTGGAGGCGAGCAGCACCAGCCCGGCGAGGATCACCTGCACGTGTTCACTGAGTTGAGCGGCTCCTCGAGAACACTATGAGGGTGGGGCCAGCCCCGTCCCGTACCGTGGCACGCCGTCACCTACCATTGAATCGGGAACCCCTTGACCCTCCGCCGAAGGACCGATGGGCTCTCGGCGCGCGTTGCTCCTCCTCGCGGCGGAAGGACCCGACGACGAGGTCGTCGTATCACGCAAGAAGCTCGGCAGGCTCGTTGAGGAGACCGACCGCATCCGCAGTGACCTGGAGAAGGAGCGCGAGGAGCGCGTGAAGCTACGACAGGAGCTCGAGAGGAAGTCCCGCGAACTGGAGGATCGCGACCGCGACCTCCAGCGGAAACAGCGCGAACTCGAGAAAAGCCGGCAGAGCATGGAGCGGCTCAAGCACAAGATCGCCACGCTCCAGGTGGCCCCGCCCTCCTCGAAGCAGCTAAAGCGGCCGACGATGCCCGCGCCCGCCGAGCCTCCCCCCAAGGGGCGTCGGTCGGGCCGCCAGCCCGGCCATCCACCCCACGTTCGTCCTCGACCCGACCATGTCGACGAGAGTCGGGGAGCTGACGCGATGGTACGGGTCCGGGACGGGACCTCCCGGGGACGGTGGTCTCCGACGACTGGTGCGCGTACAACGTGCTCGAAGGGATGCGGGGGGCCTGCTGGACCCACTTCAACCGCCATCTCCAGGCGGTGGAGGCCCCGCAGGGTATCCGGCCTCGAGGCCCGAGGCACCCATCGCCGCCGGAGCACGAGAGGGCCGGGCGACCCCCAGCGACCTTCCCGCGCTTCGCCCGACGGCTCCGCGCCACCCTTCGAGAGGCGGTGGAGTGGTCGAAGAGAACCCCCGAAGACGCAATCCAACGACGGGAGAGGAAGACCCGGGGCTACGAGCGAAGGTTTCGGCGCCTGGGTGACGTGGACTCGCGGGACGAGGACGTAGCGAGGATCTCGAAGGGGTTGCTCCGACGGATGCCGCACCTCCTCACGTTCGTACGGGATGCTCGCATCCCCTGGGAGTACAACGCGAGGGAGAGAGCCATCCGCTCGATCTGTGTGAAGAGGAGGATGAGCGGTGGGCTGCGGAGTGGGACCGGGGCAGAGACGTACGCGAGGCTGAAGACGGTGCACGAGACGGGGAAGCGGCGAGGCCAGGTCTTCCTGGCCATCGTCCGGGGGGCCCTCACTCGAACGACCTTGGTTCAGCCAGCAATATCTCTATCAGCGGGATGAACAACTACTGCAAGCTGATAACCCGCCGCTTCCTGCCCGGGCATGGCCTCGCGCGCTCGGTTCTTCTACTCCGGCATCCGGGTCCGGGACCTCCCCCGCTCGCTCCGCTTCTACCGGGCCCTAGGGTTCCGCGTCCATCGTCGGGGCGTGATGGCACACGGAGGAACGTGGGTCCACCTGAAGTTCCCGGGAAGCCATCACCGGCTCGAGCTCAATTATTACCCCCGAGGGAGCGAATTCTACGAGCCTTTCCGTCGTGGCACCGAGTTCGACCATTTCGGATTCCTCTTCGCGGACCTCGACCGATGGGTCACGAAAGCTCGGCGCGCCGGGGCGCGGGTGCGAGCCGAGGTTCCCGACGGCCGCAACAAACTGGTCTACGTGGAAGATCCCGACGGCATCTGGCTGGAGTTCATCGGCCCCCAAACTGCGCGCAAGAGCCCGACGCGCCGTCGAAAGCCATGACGCCGACTCGCGAAGGAGGTGGAGGCGCCGGTCCGGCGCACACGTATCGGGCCACCGTGCGATGGACTGGGGACCTTGGGCAAGGGACCCGCAGCTACCACGGCTACTCTCGGGACCATCTCATCGAATTCTCGGGAAAGGCACCGATCCTCGCCACGTCGGGCCTGGCGCCCCGCAGCAGCCCTGACCGCGTCAATCCCGATGAGTTGCTCGTAGCCTCCCTCTCCTCGTGCCACATGCTCTGGTACCTCCACCTGTGCGCGGAATCCGGGATCGTCGTGACGTTCTACGAGGACTCGGCGGAAGCGGTGCTCCAGTTGGTCGAGGGGGGCGGAGGGACCTTCGTCTCCGCGACGCTGCGCCCGAGGGTGAGGATCTCGGAGGGGTCCGTGGAGGTCGCGCGGAAGCTCCACGAGGATGCGCACCGGAGATGCTTCATCGCGAACTCGGTCAGGTTCCCTGTCCACGTGGAGCCGACGTGCACCGGTCCCGGATAGCCCTCAGGCGGCGACCGCGCGGCGTGCTCGGGTCGGGATCTTCCGAATGCCCCCCAGGGCGGGCTGGAGCACCACGCTCGAGGCCGCCATGAGCTTCCACCCGAGGTCAAACACCCCTGACGTCCCGCGGCCAAGGAAGAGGTACCCCAACCCTAGTGCCGCGACCGGAGACCTCGTTCGGGGTTTCTGAGGCCTGAACCGGAAGTACTTTCCGGAGTTCGCCTATACCCTGGGCATGGTGGTTCGGGTCCGCTCGATCACAGATGTCGAAGGCGATCGGCTCCGACGGATTGTTCGTCACGGCCAGAACGCCATCGAGGTGAAGCGCGCCCAGGACATCCTTGCCTCAGCGCAGGGGTATACCCCGCCGAAGATTGGACTGACCGTCCTCATGAGCGAGGACTATGGCTTGACGGCTGATCCTCGAGTTCAATCTCCACGGCTTTTCGATGCTCAAGCCCCACTGGGGGCCCGGCCCGAAGGCCAAGTTCTTCGGCGGCCAACGTCAGGCCCTGGTGACGCTCGGCACCAGTCGACCGAAGGACCTCGGGCTCCCCTACACCCAGTGGAGCCTCTCCCGCCTTCAGAAAGCGGCCATCGAACGAGGGGTCGTCCCATCGATCAGCGAAGAGAGGCTGCGGGTCACCCTGTTGGAGACAGACCTAAGACACCCGTCGTTGCGGACCTAGAAGAAGACCACCGATCTCGAACGGGAGGTCAAGATGGAGTACATCGAGAAGCTCACCCGTCAGCCTCACGACCTGCCCGTGGTCCTCAACGCCGATGAGATAGGGCCGATCCAGCTGGTGCCGCAGGCGGGGTCCGGATGGTTCCCCCGCCAGACGCCGGGGCGAATCCCCGCCGAGTACCAGCAGGACTTCGGGACCACCTACTACCTCCTGATGCTGAACCTCTACGATCACCCCTTCGCCGAACAGCGCGCCATGCGCATTGGGCAGCAGCCCAACGGGGAGCGTGACATGGAGCCTCCACGCGGCCAGGCCGCTCATTACGGCCATGCCCACGGCGCTTGCGATCGCCAGATCGGACATGAGGACAAGATACCTTGAGAGGGCAACGCCTTCCCGGCTCACCGGACCCGCCAGCGTAGCTGCCAGGACACCTGAGGCCCGGTCCCGAGCGTAGACCTGGAGGGCCCCCGATTCGGCGAGCAGCGGCGCGAAGAGACCCAGGATCGACCCCGCGTGTCGATGGTCGACTTGCTCGCCGAGCATGTGGAGGCGGCGAGAAGGGCCGTGCGCAAGGGGCACGTGGGCCAGCGCGTCTAGGACCTCCTCCCCGGTTCCTTCGAAGACCTCTCCCGCATTTCCGACGGAGCTTTCGACGGCGCCCTTTGCCTGGGCGCCGCCCTGGGTCACTTGGGGGAAGGGCGCCGCAGGGCACGGGCCCTGACGGAAATGGTTCGGGTCACGAAGAGGGAGGCTCCGGTCCTCGTCTCGGTCATCGGCCGGTTGCGCCTGTTGGGCTCCAGCATGCTCGCCAAGCCGAAGGAAGGGGAATCGGACCCCAAGCTCTGCCGTCGGATCGAGAGGACCGGGGACTCCGATGGGCACTTGGGCTTCGCGCATTGCCACTTCTTCTTGGTCGAGGAGCTGGAAGAAGACCTGCGCAGGGCCGGACTGACCATCGTCCGAACGGCAAGGCTGGAGGGTCTCCTCCCACCCTATCCTCAGCAGGTCGACGAGCTCGCCAAGAGGTACGCCAGCGCCTTCCGATCCTGGGAGGAGCGCCACATGAGGACCTGTGAGAACGCCGCGTTCATCCCGTTCAGCCAACGCGTCATGGTCGTGGGACGAAAGGCGTGCCCACGTGGCTCGAGGCGTCACTAGCCCCGAGCGGGCGGCTCCGCTCGGGCGAAGCCGGGAGAACTGTCGGACCCCCTACGAGGAGGTCGATGGAGGGCAAGCTGCCCCCAACACTCGCAGATGGAGGCCTCGTCACCGCGGGCGACCCGGGATTCCGCCCTGGATCCTCCGGAGGACCTCCGGGGCGATCCGCTCGCGCAGCTCGGTGAACCCGGCCTTGGCCCGAAGGCGAACCTGGTCCACCCTCGAACGCTTCCTCCCTTTGGGACGACGCGCCTTCCGTCTCCTCGGAACGGCGACGGGCTCGAGGACCAGCGGGTTCACGACCCATCGGCCCAGCTCGTCCGACGCATGCTCGATGCCCTGGAGGACCCCGGGCTCGAACTTCCCCTCATTCTCGCGTAGGGCCTTCGCGAGCCGAAAGCGCAGTTTCTGCCATCGGTACAGGAAGAGCGGGTACACCCCCTCGTAGAGCAGCCCCCCACCCGAGAGGAAAGGTGGACGGGCCGACGCCGCATCGTGCTGGGACCCGCTCTCGGCCACCACACGTTCCAGCCGGGTGCCCGGAAGGGGCATGGCGATGGAGATGGAGTACCCTTCGGGCGAGAAGCGCCGGAAGAGCGTGAGGGTCCGCTCGATGTCCTCGAGCGTCTCACCGGGATAGCCCATCATCAGGAACCAGTACTGGTTCACATGGTGCTCCCGCAGCGCGGTGGCGCATCGCTCGATCTGCGCGATCTTCGTTCCCCGATTCATGGCGTCCAGCATCTTCTGGCTGCCGGACTCGACCCCCAGGAAGACCCGGTGCAGCCCTGCCTTGGCCATCCTCGGGAGGAGGCTGGGCTTCAGCAGGTCGACCCGTGAGAGGCACTCGAAGCGCAGTCCCAGGTCCTCCTCGATGAGACCATCGAGGAAGGACTCGGTCCAGCGCCGCTGGATCCCGAAGACGTCGTCACAGATACGGACGTAGTCGACCTGGTAGAGGTCGTGCAGGGCCTTGAGCTCGCGGAGGACGTGCGGAACGGAGCGCTGTCGGAAGGTCCGTCCGAAGGTGGGCTTCGAGCACCAGGAGCAGTCGAACGGACATCCCCGCGAGGTGAGGACGGCCATCCGGCGCGAACCGGTCGACCGCTCCCAACGCCCCAGGTAGGCCTCCATGTCGACGAGGTCCCAGGCGGGTAGCGGCAGCTCGTCCAGGTCACGGACCAGCTTGCGCGCCGGGCCGTGGACGGTCCCTCCGTGGTGCTCGAAGCTCACCCCAGGGATCCCGAAGAGCGTCCGTCCTTGACCGACCGCGGAAGCGACCTCGAGGAGCGTGGTCTCCCCCTCCCCCGTCGCGACCGCATCGAAGCCGGCCTGGAGGTAGGAGTCCGGTCGGCTGCTCGCATCCGGCCCCCCCGCGAGCGTGAAGGTCCCACGGCGGCGCGCCATGCCCGCGATCGCGCTCGCGCGAGGGAACGTGAGCGTCTTTGTGTGGACCCCGAGCAGGAGGGGATCGAAGCTTCGCAGCGCTTCGCGGACCGGCTCGAGGCTCCGCTCGAAGGTGAGGTCGACGATCCGGACGTCGTGACCGGCCTCCCGAAGGAAGGCCGAGATGGAGAGCAGCCCGAGCGAAGGGTACTGCTCCTCCCCCTTGCGCTCCATCGGGTCCTCTCTGCGGAGGTAGGGGTCCACCAGCAGGACCCGCAGGCGCTCCCGACCCGATGTACGGCCGCGTTCCATAGCGGCATGGGTAGGCTCCATCGCCGGCCAGGGGGTTAGCGGAGCTGGGGAAGGAGCGGGAGTCGCTGGAGACTTCATGAGGGCTTGTCCCCGGAAGTGACGCTCAGGGTAGATGGACTATTCCTAACCTGAAGGGCCACGGGACCGTGCCCTCAGCTGGGAAGGACCCCCCCCGCGCAGACGGGCCTCCAACCTAGAGGGTCGGCCCACAGGGACGAAGCGCCGACCTTGCGTGCTCCCTTCCGGGGGGATTATCTACCCGCGAAGGCCAGGGGGGCGAGAGATGTGGCGGGCCCCGGCGCTTCGACCGCTTCCCGAGCGGAAGCAGCGGATTCGCTCGGGCCTCTGGGGTAACTGGGTCCCCCTCGCAGCCGCGACGCTGCTGCTCAGCACCCTCCTCGTCCCCTTTGGCTGGCAAACCTCGGCCCCCGGGCTGCACCCGATCGATTCCGCGGGGGGAACCCCCCTCCACCGGCTGCTCGGAGGGGGAGGCGTTCGCGCCCCAGACGTGGTCCACAAGAGCATCAACTTCACCGGGAACCTCGCTGCGGACTTCGGGGCCCCGTACTATGTCAACACCAACGCCTCCTCCTGGGGAGCGCTCAACAACCTCAGCGCGTTCTACGTCTCCTACAACGCGACGGACCTTTTCCTGGGCTTCTCCGAGGTGATATCGGGGAACTCCCTCATGGTCTTCGTGGGCAACGGGGTCGACGCGGGGGACATCGGGACCTACAACCTGAGCGGCCTCAGCACCTGGGGCGGCCGGTCGCTGAGCTTCTCCTCCTCGTTCGTTGACCTCGCTGCGGTGTACTTCGGCACTACGAACGGGAACCTTTCCGGCTACGGGGCCTACCAGGTCCTCACGCCCCCCTCGCAGAGCAACTCCACGCCCGCGGTCCGCGCCATCACCTCCCTCTCCGACTTCAACGGCGCGAACGACGCGGCGGAGATCGCGCTTCCGCTCTCCACGATCTTCCCGGTCAGTACCTCCTCCTGGGGGAACGTGACCGTGGCCGCGTTCGTGGTGGGGAACACCGGTGCCTGGGTCGGCACGGGACTGCCCTACTCCCAAACCGGGCGCTATGACGCGGGCAGCTCGGAGGGCACCTTCCTCGTCAGCGACACTTTCCGACTCCCGATCGATGCGGTCCCATCTGCCCCGGCGAGGCCCGTGAGCGTCGCGATCATCTTCAACGACCACCAGCCGCTCTACCAGGTCGCCGGGGCCCCTGACTACAACCTTCCCTGGACCTGGGCCCACGCCACCGCCGAGTACATTGAGCAGGCGATCCTCATCCACCAGGACCCCACCGTCAACATCACCTACGAGCTTTCCGGCTCGCTCCTCTACCAGCTCTGGAACATCTCCCACGACCCGAACTACAACGACTCCTTCCAGGAGGGGGCCTGGGTCCCGTTCTCCGAGCTCAATACGACGCAGAACCAGAGCGAGCTCTCCGCGCTTGAGGGCGACTGGTTCAGCATCCCGCCCTACGTCTTCGCCTTCCCGGAGCCCGCGGCTCTGCTCTACCAGCACCTGGACACGCTCTGGCAAGCAGGGACGCCCCTCACCGCCTCCCAGTACGAGGACGCGAAGGTCCTCTGGTTCCTCTACGAGGTCTCGACGGACATGGTGGAGGGGCGGCTCGGAGCGAGCTGGAAGTCCTCTGCGCTATGGGCGCTCCACAACCAGACCTCCTTCTCGGACGCGGACCTCAGGACGGTGATCACGGCCTCGCGCGCGCTCATCGGCCAGGTGATCCCCGCCTTCCAGGCGGACCGGCTCGGGAACCCCTCGGGCTCGGACAACACGGAGCTCTTCACCAGCCCCTTCTACCACCCGCTCACCCCGCTGCTGCTCACCCGAGCGATCTCGGGCCCAGCGGGGACGATCTCCAAGGGATCGTACTCGAGCGACGTCCAGGTCCAGATGAACCTCAGCCGTGACCAGTTCGATCAGCTCTTCGGCGCCTACCCCCATGGGCTCTACGCTTCCGAGCTCGCGGTCTCCCAAACGATGGTGGAGCCCATCGCGCGCTCCGGGGCGCAGTGGTCCCTCACGGACGAGTGGACGCTCCAGCAATCCGGGGTGACCGCGTCGGCCTACGGCAACAGCGGCTGGACGGTCCGCTCGCTCGAGGCGCTCTACACCCCCTACGTCGTCGAAGGGGCGAACGGGACCTCCACGACGATGTTCTTCCGGGACGCGCCGCTCTCGAACAACTGGGCCTTCAACTACGGTAACCTGCCCACCGCGACCGCGATCTCGGACATCGTCGACTACCTCAAGGGGATCAACGGGACGATCCCCGTGGGGGACCACCCGGACACCCTCGTCACCCTCGCGCTGGACGGGGAGAACTGGCAGTTCATGTCCCCGTTCGCGGACGACGGCGTGCCCTTCCTCGAGGGCCTCTATGCCGCTCTGCGGGCGAACTCCACCTCCTTCACCACCGTGACCCCGACCCAGTGGCTCGACCGGGCCCGGGCCGAGGGGATCCTCCTGCCCCACCTGGGGTTCCTCGCCACGGGGAGCTGGAACCAGGCGAGCGGGCAGGTCGCGCCCTTCCAGTCGAACATCTCGCTCACCCAATGGTCCGGCTACAACACCCAGAACTGGATGTGGGTCGACCTGGACCGGGTGCGCGCGAAGGTGGCCTCGGTGATGGACGCGAACGGGCTGGTCCAGCTGCAGAACCAGTCCACCTTCGAGCTGAACCTGAGCGCGGCGACCCCGGAGGGGAACATCACCCGGGCCTGGTACGGGATCTACAACGCGGAGGGCAGCGACTGGTTCTTCCAGATGGCGCCCTGGACCATCTCGGGAGCGAACACGCTGCCCTTCAACCTGACCTTCCAAGGCGACCTGGCCTACGCCCTCTCGGAGCTCAACCTCAGCTACGGGCCCCCACCGCCTCCGCCGGTCCGACCCGTTACGGTCCTCTTCCACGTCGTCCCCGCCTCCTGCGGCGCGGTCACCTTCAACGGCACAAGCTGGAGCGACGGTAGCCAGGGGAGCTTCCTCCCGGGCCACTTCACCGCGTCGGTGGGTCCCTGCGCGGGGTCGCTCTTCGAGGACTGGAGCTGGAGCGGTGGCCTCACGGGCTCCTCCTCCACGTCGATGGGCCTCGCGGTCAACTTGAGCGCTAACGCGACGCTCCAGGCGAACTTCGTCGCGCACCCTCCCCCGCCACCCCCCGTCTTCGTGGTGGGGATCGGGATCCAGCCGACGGTCTGCGGACCGATCACCTTCAACGGCAGCCTCGTGGGGAACGGTGTCCAGGTCAGGGCCGTCGCCGGGAACGAGACCGCGGTCGCCCCCGCCTGCACGGGCTATACCTTCCAGGTGTGGCGGTCGACCGGTGGTGTGTCTCCCAAGGGCAGCGGCTCGGTCGCCCTGATCTCCATCCAGGGCAACGGCACGCTCATAGCGAACTACACCACGCTCCCGCCACCCGGCGGCAACTCGACCGGGGGTGGTGGAGGTGGGAACGGCGGAAGTTCCGGGGGCACCGGAGCCGGCCCCAAGGCTCCGACCCCGTGGTACGCCGGGCCCGATCTGCTCCTCGGCCTCGGCGCTGCCGTCGCCCTCGTGGTGGCCGTCCTGGTGCTCTCGCTCCGAGACCGGCGCCGCCGCCTGTCCGGACTCTCGACGGGCGAAGGGCCCTCGGCCGAGACCCCCGGATCGGGACCTCCGAAGGCCCCCGGCCCCGCCGAGAGTGGCCCCGGTCCGTAGCCCCCCCCTGGGAGGCTGGCCGTCAGCCTCCCCGAAGGGCCGGCCCAGAGCCCCTGGGGTCAAATCCCACACCGGTAGGGTTCGAGCGTTTAGCCCACATTGGACCTCGGGTGGGCATGGGCACCGCCCCGGCCCCTGCTCCCCTCCCTGGAGGGCGTGACATCTTCGAGGTCCGCTTCCACGGACGGGGCGGGCAAGGCGTGGTGATCGCCTCGGTCGTGCTTGCCGAGGCCGCGTTCCTGGAAGGACGGGGGGTCCAGGCCTTTCCCTTCTTCGGGGTGGAGCGCCGTGGTGCGCCGGTGGTCGCCCACACGCGGATCGGGTCCGGGGAGATCCGGCTCGCCTGCGATGTGGAGCAGCCGGACGCCCTCATCATCACGGACCCCTCGCTGGTGGGCACCGTCGCGCAGGGCTCCCTCCAGGCGCTCCGTCCCGGGGGAATCGCCCTGTTGAACTCCACCCATCGGCCGGAAGAACTGGGACTCACCGAGCCCTCGCAGGGCACCCGCGTGGTCTCCTTTGACGCCTCCTCCCTCGCGCGCCAGCACGGACTGGGATCGGCCGCGAGCCCGATCGTCAACACCGTCGTGCTCGGGGCCTTCGCGAAGCTGACCGGCCTGGTGAAGTGGCCTTCACTACGCCAGGCGATCGAGGAGAAGGTGCCAGTGAAACGCGAAGCGAACGTCGCCGCGGCCCAGGCCGCCTTCGAGTCCGTGGGAGAGGTGGCCTCTTGACCCGGCTCGCAGGCCGCGAGATCACAGGCCCCATGGCTTGGCGCTCGACCATGGAGGCCTCGGGAGCGGCCACCTGGCGCTCCCAGAGGCCGGAGCTCCTTGCCGGGAAGTGCACCGGCTGCATGGTCTGCTGGAAGTTCTGTCCCGAGCCCGCGGTGTTCCCCGAGGGGAAGGTGGTGCGGTTCGAGCTCGCCTCCTGCAAGGGCTGCGGGGTCTGCGCAGAGGTCTGCGCCCCCAAGGCGATCCAGATGGTCACGGAAGGCACCTGAAGGCGAGGGTCCGGACGGAGCACGAGGAGGGAGAACGGAAGGATGCCGCGGCAACTGCTGTCCGGGAACCAGGCCGTGGGCGAGGCGGTCCGCCTGGCACGAGCTCAGGTCGTCTCCGCCTACCCGATCACCCCGCAGACCACGATCGTGGAGCACCTAGCGGAGGCGGTGGGTTCCCACGCCCTCGACGCGGACTTCATCACGGTAGAGAGCGAGCACTCCGCCATGGCGGCCTGCGTAGGGGCCTCCGTCGCGGGCGCTCGTGCGTTCACGGCGACCTCGAGCCAAGGGCTCGCGCTGATGCACGAGATGCTCCACTGGGCGAGCGGCCAGCGCACACCGATCGTGATGGCGAACGTCAACCGCGCCCTCGCCCCTCCGTGGAACATCTGGGTGGACCACAGCGACTCCATGGCCCAGCGGGACACCGGCTGGCTGCAGATCTACGCGGAAACGAACCAGGAAGTGATGGACACCGTCCTTCAGGCCTACCGGGTCGCGGAGGACCCGACCGTGATGCTGCCGGTGATGGTGATGCTGGACGCCTTCCTGCTCTCCCACACCTACATGCCGGTGGACGTCCCCGACGAGGCGACGGTCGACGCGTTCCTCCCCGCGTTCTCCCCTCGTGACCGGGTGGACCCCGGGGCGACGCAGCTCTTCGGCTCGTTCTCGCCCCCGTCCCTCTGCTTCATGGAGCTCCGTCACGCGATGGCCCGCGCGATGGACCGGGCGCAGGTCCGTCTGGTGGAGGTCGGCAAGGAGTACTCCCAGGCGACGGGCCGGCCCCCCCTCGGTCTCCTGGACGAGTACCGCACCGAGGGCGCCGACGCGGTGCTGATCGCCGCAGGCTCGCTCGCGGCGACGGCCCGTGACGCCGTGGACCGCCTTCGCCACGATGGGAAGAAGGTGGGTCTGATCCGCCTGCGCGTCTTCCGCCCCTTCCCGACGGAGCAGGTCCGTGCGCTGGGCCGCAGGTTCCCGGTGATCGGGGTCTTGGACCGTTCCTTCTCCTACGGTTCGGGGGGCGCCATCGCCTCCGAGGTGCGCGCGTCGCTCCAGGGGGAGCGCTCCCCTCGTCCAAAGGTGGGTTCCTTCATCGTAGGCCTCGGGGGGCGAGACGTACGACCGGAGCATCTCGTGAAGCTCTACCGGCGACTGCTCGAGGGCCATGCGCCCGGCGAGGAGTGGGTCGGGCTTCGGGAGGGGACGTAGATGGCGAAGCTCACCGTCCCGGCGACCGAGCTCATGGACGCGGGCCATCTCGCCTGCCAGGGGTGCGGGGCGGCCCTCGCGATGCGCCTCTTCCTCAAGGCGACGGGGCCCAACACGACCCTGGTGATCCCGGCGTGCTGCTGGGCGGTCATCACCGGTCCGATGCCCGGGACCTGCCTCAAGGTCCCCACCGTCTTCTGCGCCTTCGAGACCACGGCGGCGGTCGCCTCCGGGGTGAAGGCGGGACTGCGCCGGCGCGGGCTCGGCGACACGATCGTGGCCGGGTTCGCCGGGGACGGCGGGACGGCCGATATCGGCCTTCAGGCGCTCTCGGGAGCGGCGGAGCGGAACGAGGATTTCATCTACGTCTGCTACGACAACGAGGCCTACATGAACACCGGGATCCAGCGGTCGGGCTCGACGCCTCCGGGGGCCTGGACCACGACCACGCCCCCCGGGCTCTCCAAGGTCACCGGGAAGAAGGACCTCCCCGCGATCATGGTCGCCCACGGGATCCCCTACGTCGCGACGCTCAACCCCTCGTTCCCCGAGGATTTCGTGAACAAGGTGAAGCGAGCGGCCTCGATGCCGGGGCTGCGTTACCTCCACATCCTCGCGGACTGCCCCACCGGGTGGAAGCACGACCCGGCGAAGATGGTCGAAGTGGGGCGGCAGGCGACGACCAGCCGGGTCTGGCCGCTCTTCGAGGTGGTGAACGGTCGCTACCGGATGACATGGCAGCCGTCCAACCCCACGCCGGTCCGTGACTATCTTCGGCTCCAGGCCAGGTTCGCACAGCTCCAAGAGGGGGAAATCGAGAACATGCAAAGGTGGGTCGACGACCGGTGGAACGATCTGAGGCGCCGATGTGGAGAGGAGGGGACGGCCCCGTTGGGTGGGGCGAGGGCCGCACCGCTGCGGGTGGAACGCACTCCGGTGTCCCCGCCCAAGGCCCCGATCACCCCTTCGGGAGGGCCGCTCGTGCCAAGCTCGCCGCGCGCCTCATCGGGGCCAGCCCCCGTTCCCACTAGGTCCCAGACCCCTTCCTCCGGCTCCCGACCCCCCGAAACGAGCGTGGAGCTCCCACGCTGCTACAAGATGGACAAGCCGTGCGACGGGAGCTGCGGGTGCCTGCTCCCTGGAGGGCTCTGCATGGAGCTCTTCCGGATGAGCTCGCGCCATCTGTAGGCGATCACCGAACATCTGGCCGCCCGAACAGCGGCCCAACGACCTACGCGGAGGTCGGAGAGGGAGAGGGCCGCGGTGCGAGGGAGACGGAGCGTTTCTGGCTCCGCCCCCCGGAGAGGGCCCCGACGGGGCAGTAAGGTAGGCACCAGCCGCAGTCCGTGCAGTTGGGCAGCACCTTGAGCTCGGTCTCGGTCATCTCGAGGGCGTCCGGGGGGCAGACCCCGACGCAAAGGCCGCACAGGCAGCACGCCTCGGGGTCGACCTTGATCATGCCGGGTGACCGGTGCCCTCGGCGTCGGGCGAGGAATCCGAGGTGGAGGGAGAGGCCTCTCCCCCCTCTTCCGTCGCGTCCAGGGGGGTGGCGGTGGAGGAGAGCGCCTGGGCGAGGGCCCTCAGCGAGGTGAGAGCGCACTTGATCCGGACCGGCGAGAGAGGGATGGAGAGCATCTTCTCGAGATCCTGCCGGTGGGTCTTCGCGACGTCGGTGAGGGGGGCCCCCTTGATCTTGGAAGTGAGCAACGAGGCGGTCGCGACCGAAATGGCGCAACCGTCGCCGTTGAACTTCACGTCCTCCACTCGGCTCCTCGCCGCGTCGAGCGTGAGCTCGATCGTGATGTGGTCCCCGCAGAGCGGGTTGTTCTCGCTGCCGGAGAGGTCGGCGTGGTCCAGGTGCCCAAAGTTCCTGGGACGCTTGTAGTGGTCCAGGATGCGCTCCTGGTACATGTCCCACGCCATCCTCTCACCTCGGGGACAGGGTTCCCGCTCCGGTCTGCGGGCAGCGGATGGGGGGTTATATCCTCGAGGGTCGGACGTGACTGGTCAGCGGTCCGAAGCCTGCGGTAGAAGATGGGGGAGTACCGCCCCCCCCGCGCTATCCGAAGGGCACCAAGGCGAGGCGACCCGGTCCGTGCCTCACCGGGCCCTGCCCCCTCAGCCGTAACGTCTGGATCACGGTGGCGAGGACCTCGAACACCTTCCCTCCCCGCCAACTCCGACTGCCCCCACTGAACTTCCTCGCCAAGACCATCGGGCAGAGGGCGCGCTCCGCCCGATTGTTCGTACCCTCCACCGTCGGGTTCAGCACGAACTCGAACAGCCAGGCACTCTGGGAGAGCACCTCCTTCACGAAGTGCTCCCCTCGGACCGACGTCCCGCTCCCGACGCGGTTCTTCAGCCCCCCCTCCAGCGCCTGCCAGAGCTGCTCCACGTCCCCGATCGTCCCCTTCCCGGCCACCTTCTCCGCCGCCTCCCAGACCTCCTTCATCACCGCGTGGATGGACCTCCCCTCCTCTCCGAGGGCGTCCTCCAACTCCTTCGAGTCCCCCAGGAGATGGAACCGACAGAGCTGCTGGGTCTGGTTCGTCTTCCTCGCCACCGTCTCGTAGACCGAGAAACGGTCGTGGGTCAGCACCCCCCGAGGCTGGGGACATAGCCGCTCCAGCGCCTCCTCGTGCCCCCGGGTCGGGGCCACCCGATAGATCATCGAACGGTCGGTGGCCGCAACCCAGAGGTGGCCCGGCACGACATCTACTGACCGC
The DNA here is from genome assembly GCA_027306505.1 of Thermoplasmata archaeon. Lineage (GTDB taxonomy): Archaea > Thermoplasmatota > Thermoplasmata > Lutacidiplasmatales > UBA184 > JAKAAX01. The sequence goes on from DAHUZP010000001.1 coordinate 41,448, forward strand.
GAGGTCTCGTCCATGCACCTCGCTGGGGCGGCTCGCATCTCCTCCCGGAACCCTTCGAAGACCGGGGTGCAGGCCTCCGCCATCTGAGCGAGGACCGCGTGCACCTCCCCTTCGCTGACCTTCAGACCGTAGAGGGTCTCGAGGATGGGCGGGATCTGCTCGAGGGGTAGGCGGTGCTGGACCCGGAGCTGAACGATGACGTGCATCGCCCTCAACCCCAGCTGAGCCCCCGGGAGGACCCCGGGGACGCGGGACTCCACCAGCTTCCGACGGGAGCGGCAGTAGCGCCGCTCCACCGTGTAGGCGGTCACCTCCGTGCAGGGGAGGGGGAGGTCCTCCACGACCCGCTCCCGGGTCTCCTGGATGTCGCTCAGTTCGTGGCCCTGACGCTCGGGGCACTGGGTGAGGGGAAGGGGGGGACCCGCTGGTCGATGTGGTTCGGGCGGGGTCGATGGTGGGGGGCGTGGCCCTTCTCAGCCCCGGGCTTCCCCCCGCTCTTCCGAGGTTCGGCGGCGGTCCGGAGGGCATGGGCCTTGCCGTGCTTGACTCCGACCGTCTCGGGGTGGCGCTGCGTCTACACCTCGAACTCCTTCGCCCGCTTCTCCAGCTCCTCCAAGCGTCGGAGGACGTCCTCCAGCTTCTTCTTGGAGACCACGACGGTCTCCCCTCCATCGTCCGGTAGGACCAGCACCAAGGTCTGCTCGGGGGACATACTACCCTCGAGTACCGGGTGAAAGCGTCCCCGGATTCACAGGTATGGGCACTGGGCTCGGCGGCCGTCGAAGACGGCCTCGTCAGACGCCGACTTCAATCCACTGACCAGTCAAGGTCGGACCTCGGGGCCCTGCGCCGCGCATGCCCATGGCCCTTCGAGGGGGCCTCAACCGCCCTTATATCGAGCGCCCGCTGTTTCCATCGATGGCCTCCGCCTCCGTCGTCTCCCCCTCCGACTGGTTCGTCGAGCGACAGGTCGGCGAGCTAGCTTCCTCCCTAGGGGAGCCTGAGAGCGTCACCGCCCGGCGCCGGCAGGCCTTCGAGTCCTACCGACGGCTCGCGGTGGAGCCCAATCCGCTCTACCGCCAGTACAGCTACTTCTCCGGTGTGGACCTGCGACGGGCCGACCCGGCCGCGAGCGGTCAGGCCGTCCGACGCCCGAAGCCGGGACCATCGACGGTCCTGCTGGTGCACGATGCCTCTGGGACCCACGTCGAGATGCCCGAGCAGCTCCGCTCGGCGGGCCTTTCGGTGGAGACGGTCCCCGAGGTGCTGAAGGGACCGAACGCGGAAAGCTTCGTAGGGACGGGGAACACCTCCCATGAGAAGTTCCTCTCCCTCAACTCGGCCCTGTTCAACCGGGGGGTCCGCCTCGATGTACCCGACGACTTCCCCATCCCGGTCCGTGTCCAGGATGTCTCCGTGCTCTCCCGTCCGGACCAGGCGCTCCTGGTCCGTCGCGTCCTCCGGGCCGGGAAGCGGACCCGGGTCTGCTACAGCGAGGAGGTCTATGCGACCGAGGAAGCCCGTGACCAGCGGCTCTACTCCTCGGTGGTGCACGCCACCAGCGGGCAGGGGGCCCAGATGGTCTACCTCACGGTCCACGTGCCCGACGAGCGGGCCGTGAGCTTCTACGGCCGGGAAGGGGTCACCGGCCCGGGCTCCCATCTGGGCTGGATCTGGTCCGGGTTCGGAGGGATGCGGACGAACTACCGCAACGACACCCATCTCGCCCACCCGGGCTCGGAGGTCGACGACCTCCAGACCATCTACGGCGATGGTAGCTCAGCGTTCAACAACTACGTCGAGATCACCCACGACAGCGACTCGACCACGGGGCAGTCGATCACGCGGGGGGTGTTCAAGGACCACTCCCGGGGGACCTCCCGGGGGATGATGCGCATCCAGCCCAAGACCCAGAAGGTCGTCTCCTACCTCGCGGAGTACGGGATGCTGCTCTCCAAGACCGCCCGGTGCGAGACCACCCCCGACCTGGAGATCCTGTCCTCCATGGACGTGAAGGCGACGCACTCCTCCTCGGTCACCCCCGTGGACCGGGAGAAGGTGTTCTATCTGGAGAGCCGCGGCATTGACGAGCTCGACGCGACCCGGATGATCACCGAGGGTTTTCTCTCCGCCGTGCTGGACCGCGCCCCGGTCGCAGGGCTGCGCGAGGTGCTCTACCCGATCTTGGACGCACGCTGGAACGGCCGACCGGTCCACTGGACCTCGGAAGGCACTCTCCCGTTCATGCCGCCCCTCAGCATCCTCGGCTGGGGCGAGGTGGGCGACTGGCGGATGGACACCAAGCTCCGAGACACCGCGGGTCGGGGCTAGGCCACGCCCACCCCGATAGTTCCGCATCGGGTGACCTTCCCCCCGACCACCCGGAGAAGGGCCCGAAAAGACACCGGTCGACCCGCCATCCAGGCAGAAGAAGGGGGCGCAGGAAGGCCGTTCCTTAGCAGGCTCATTTTCGCTCAGCTTAAGTGCCACGACGATCGTGCCCCACCGTGCAAGAGCTGCCGGTCGCCCTGGAGATCTCCCTCCTCCTCTTGACCGCGGCCCTCGCCTTCCTGTCGCTGAGGGGCTACCTTCAGTACCTCAGCAAGAAGGTCCGGGTCCAGCTCATGTGGGCGAGCGGGCTCACGCTCGCGACCGCGGCGATGGCCATCGAAGCCATCGTCTACGCGGGGATCGTCAGCGAGCTCATCCTGCAGGCCTACGTCTTCCTCACCGCCGCTCTGGTAGGTGTGCTCTCTCTCGGGGCGACCCGGGTCCTCCGCCGGCCCCGCCTGGAGGCGGGCTACGCCTGGTACACGGTCGCCATGTGCGCCCTGGTGGGCGTCGCGAGCTTCCTCACCCCGGTCCCCCAGAACATCGTGGTCGACGGGGTCATCTCCGGGAACCCCCCCCTGACCCTCATCCTCCTCTCGACCCTCGTCACGGGTCCGGCGACGGTCGTGCTGCTGCTCTCAGCGGCGGTCTCATTGCGGCGATCGCACAAGTGGCAGAACCTGCTCATGATCGGGGGCGCCCTAGTGCTGGGAGCCGGAGGCACGCTCTACATCGCCTCGTTCCCGATCGCGCTCTACTACGCGGAGTTCATCGGCATCGTGCTGCTTTTCCTCGGGCTCATCAGCCTCCAGAGGCTCGCGGCGGCCACGAGCGCCCCCGCGCCCACCCCCCTGATGGTCCAGCACCCGTAGTACGGCGGGCCCGCGAAAGGATACCTCCGGACCGTGCCGGGGGTAGCTCCCGGCCTCCCCCGGAGCATGCACCGGACTGTGCATAGCCGGATCCTCGGACCTAATCTGAGGTCCATGAAGACGAGCTCCGGGTGGACCCGGCGGAAGACCCTCCAGGCCTCCACCGATTCGCCGGACTCGAGGGTGTCCCTTGGTTCGATCCCCACGCGGCATGGCGCGGAGCGAAGGACCCACCGGACGGCCGGCGAATCGTCGGCCATTGGTACCTTGAGGAGCATACTGAGAACGATACCATCATGGCCTAGGCGTTCCGGTCAGGATCGTTCTGGAGAGACAGGTAGGTTCTCATGAACGAGCACTATACATTTGCATACTCGCAGCCAGGAGCTCCAGCGCGCTGCTGCCAGGGAAGCGGGTGGATCCCATCGCCAGGCCTCTCGCGCTTCCCGGAACGAGCCGCATCCCTGGCGGGGGGAGGGGAGTTACCCACCTCCTGGCCAGCGCACGTGCCCGGGAGAGCCCGCGTCGTCCTCTGACCGGTGCGTCACCGGTCTTATGTTTCCGCCCGATAGGGGACGGGTATGCCCCTGCCCTTCCCGCTCTTGGACGCCCACCTCGCGATCACCGGCAAGCCCCTTTCCCCGGAGGTCCGCACGCGTCTGGAAGCGTACGCGAAGTTCGTCGAGACGGAGCTCGAGCCGGTCACTTACGAGGTGGACCGGCGTGCACGACCGTACCTTTCCCACCACGACACGCTCGGGGGGGACCCCGAGGAGGTGGTCCTGAACGCAGCGCACCGCGCGGCGCTCCAGAAGATCTACCAGACCGGCATCAGCACGGGGCCCGCGGAAGGACGGCACCCCTGGTGGGAGACCTTCGCCCTGGGCTTCCTCACCACCGACGTGGGGTGCTTCTGCTCGGCGACGGTCACGATGGCCACCGTCTTCTCACTCGTGAAGTACGGCACCGAGGAGCTCAAGGCCAAGTTCCTCCCCACGCTGCTGGAGAACGGCGCCGCGCGGCAGGGCGCGACCTGGGCGACGGAAGCCCAGGGCGGCTCCGACCTGGGCTCCAACCGAGCCCGAGCGAAACCCACCGGTGAGGGGGGGCGCTTCTTGCTCAACGGTGAGAAGTACTTCTGCTCCAACGTAGGGGCCGAGTTCGCGGTCGTGACCGCGCGCCCCGAAGGCGCGCCAGAGGGACCGAAGGGGCTCCGGCTCTTCTTCGTGCCCGCGAAACGGGAGAAGGGAGGGCCCAACTGGAAGATCCGCCGTCTCAAGGAGAAGCTAGGGACCACGTCGGTTCCCACCGGAGAGGTCTCCCTCATCGACACCGAAGGGTACCAACTGGGGACCGATCAGGAAGGGCTCTACCCGACCATGGAGATGCTGAACGTCTCCCGGGTCTGCAACGCGATGGGGAGCGCTGGGGTTCTCTATCGGGCGCTCCAGGTGGCGATGGAGCACACCCGGGCAAGGGAGGCCTTTGGTAGACCGCTCATCGACCACCCGCTCATGGCCGTGGATCTCGCACGTCTCGCGACGGAGGCGGAGACGGCAGGGTTGCTCGCCTTCGAGCCAGCCTTCGCTTTCGATGCGGTGTGGAAGGACCGGCCGGCGCGCACGCCGGGCTTCCTCCTCTTCCGCTACGCGACACACGCCGCGAAGCTCGTGACGGCGGACCAGGCCGTCCGGGGCGCCTGCGCGACGATGGAGATCTTCGGTGGCCCCGGTTACCTGGAGGAGTTCCCCGTGGCGAAGCTTGTGCGCGATGCCTTGGTGGTGCCGGTCTGGGAAGGCGGCGCGAACCGCCAGTCCCTCGATGCCTGGGAGGTGTCGGTCAGGGCCCACCCGGAGAACGCTTGGTTGGAGCAGGCCGCTAAGGTCCGCGACCGGGCGGACCTCCCAGAGGGCGTCCAGGGCTTCCTGGAGCGCCGTCTCCAAGCGGCCCAGGACCCGGTGGGGGGGGAGCTCGCGGCCAGGAGCAAGCTCCAGGCGATTTCGGAGCTCCGACAGATGACGCTGCTCGCCCGTCTAGCTGAGGGCGCGGGGAGCGGTGGCCGCTCCTCTCCGGAAGCCCAGAGGGCGAGGGCCTTCGCAGAGATCTTTGCGGTGATGCGCGATGGAGGACCCGGCTCGATCGTGCCCATGGTGATGGTGGCCAACCTGCTATCCGCGATCTGAGCCCCTGGGCCCACCCGACCCCTCACTCCCCGCCGGGAAGTGAGCGCTCACCCCACGGCCATGGGTCCCGGTGCGAGAGACGCCGCCCGAAGCGGGCCCGGGACCCTCGGGAAGGGGTCTTCGTCATCCTGATGTGAGGGAACGGCCCTGAAGGAGCATCGCCTTCGGTAACGCGGCTCGGGTTCGGGGAGGTGAAGAGACCAGCTTCATGGGAGAGCGCCGTACCGTGGTCTGGGTGCTCTTGGTCACCCTGGCCCTGGGGCTCGTGGCGGGAGCCCTGATCGAGCGGGCCACCCCGGCGCTGGGGAGCTTCCTCAACGAGAACTCAGCGGTGATCTTCGGCATCGGGATCATCTTCCTGGAAGGCCCTTCCCTGGTGCTCTCCATCGTCCTCCCCCGTCGCATCACCCGGATCTGGGTGCGCAACGCGCTCGAGGCCGGAGGTCCCTTCATGGCCTTCGCCGGATACGTGCTCGCCTACGGGCTGTTGCTCAATCCGCCCTTCCGGTTTGGGCCGTGGCTGCCCCACCCCTAGAAGCGACCTCCGCCGTCCGCCGGGTCCTGCTCCGAAAGTGCCATAACCCCGCCCCTTCCCGTCTAGGACGTGGCCGCCATGACGATGGACACGCAAGCTCCCTCCCCCTTTGGGCCGGCCCCCGCGAACCGAGGAGGTTACCAGCAGGCCTACGGGAATGCCTCCGCCTACCCCCAGGGCTACCCCGCCCAGGAGTACGCGACCCCGGCTCCGGCCGCCTACAGTGGCGGGCTTCGGGATGCGGAGGTCGTCGAGGCCCGAAGGACCCACGCCCGGGGGGCCATGATCTACATGCTCGCGTGGATCGTGATCGCGGTCGCCCTTCCATTGCTCTTCGCCTCGCTCGGGCTCGCGATCAGCTCCGGAGGACTAGGCGCTACGCCGCAGGACCTGCTGCTGACCGGCCTCGGCATGCTCGCCGCGGGTATGGCCATCCGGGGCGTGGGGTTCTCGCTCATGATGAAGGCGGACTTCCTCATCCGCGCCCACGCATGGACCGGGCCCCGCTAGAGCGCCCGACCACGCGGCAGGAAGGAAGGGATCCTTCGGGCGCCCGAAGGGTGCGCGGGGCGAGGGCGCTCTCGCCCTGGGCTCGGGTCACCTAGGGGGCTGCCGTCCTTCTCTGGGGCCAGGCCCCGCCGATCCTCCCCCCCAGGGCCGCGCTCTGCGGCCTCGGAGACGGGTCTATCGCCAGCCGGCTCCAGGGTAGTACGCCGGCTCCGAGTAATGGGCCGTCGGAGGCGCGAAGTGCGGGGGGTGGGCCCGTCGACGGCGGCGGGGGCCCTCGACGCTGAGGAAGACCGCCGCGGCCAGGAGCCCCACGGTGATGATGGGTAGGATGAGGAAGACCACGTCGAGGGGCCCGGTGAACAGCCCAAAGCTTCCTCCGACGCCGCCCGAGCCCCCGCCACTTGAGGGACCCGTGACGCCCCCGACCGTCACGGCGATGGAGCCGGAGGCGTTGCCGCCATTGGCGTCCACGACCCAGACGGTGAGGTGGTAGTTGCCGGCTGCCGCGTAGCTGTGCGGCTCCGTGCTCGAGTTGGTCGAGGAAGGGCCCGCGTTCGTGACCCCGGTCCCATCACCGAAGTCCCAGAGGTAGGTGTAGGGAGGCGACCCCCCAGAGGCGATCACGCTGTAGGAACCCGAGACCCCCGGGGAGGGGGAGGAGGGGATGCGCGGCACCGCGACGACGAGAGGGGGCGCGATCTGCACGGAGACCGAGGCGTTGATCGCCTTGCCGTCGGTCGGATTGTCTCGGACCGTGAACGTCGCGGTGTAGTTCCCGGCGCTCCGGTAGGTGTGCGTCGGCGTCGTGTTGGTCCCCAGCGGGCTCCCGTCACCGAAGTTCCACGAGTAGTTGAACGGGGCCATGCCCCCCTGCAACACCTCGTTGAGGGTGACCGGGAGCGGCGCGTCCCCGTGGGTGGGGCTCGCCGAGACGGTGAGCGTCATGGGGGAGGCCTTGACGACGATGGAAAGGTGGTAGCTCCCGGAGTGCCCCAGGCTGTCCGTCGCGGTGAGGTTGACCGCGAAGGTCCCACCGCTCACGTACTCGTGCGCGACCGTCGGCGTCGTAGCGGCGGGCGACGAGTCACCGAAGTCCCAATGGAGGGTGTAGGGAGGCGACCCTCCGTAGACCGACGAGGAGAAGTTGACCCAGAGCGGGGCGGTGCCGGTCGAGGGAGAGGCGGTGAAGGAGGGCACCACCGCGCCCTTCGGCGCCTTCACCTCGACGGTCACGCTCGAGGACGCCGAAACGCCGACCCCGTCGACCACCGTTACGTGGGCGGAGTAGTTCCCAGGCCCGGTGTAGACATGCGTCGGGTTCGCGGAAGTGGAGCAGGGGGAAGTGCATCCATCTCCGAAGTCCCACAGGTAGGAGAGCGAGGGGGTACCTCCGGACGCGTTCGCTCGGAACGAGGTCACGTTGCCGGTGCCTCCGATGAGAGGAGAGGCGGCCGCCGCGACCGTGGGGAGAGCGGAGATGTTCACCTGGAGCGACTGTGTCGCAGTCTGGCCAAGCGCGTCCGTGACCGTGAGCGTCGCCGTGTAGGTCTTGGCCGCGGTGTAGGCGTGGGTCGCGTTCGCGGTGGTCGCCGTGCCACCGTCGCCGAAGGCCCAGGCGATGCTGTACGGGGTCTGTCCACCGGAGATGGAGGAAGAGAAGGTGACCGTCTGGCCGACGTCGGTCGCGAGCGGGGTGGCCGAGACGGTCGCCGCGAGCTGCGTGCCGAAGGCCCAGGTGTCCTGGACGCTGCTCGAGTTGGTCGAGCCGGAGAAGATGATCGGCAGGCTCCCGCTTGGGGGCGCGGCGGAGACGACCCCATCACGAGGCGTGGGCCGGACGATCGGGTAGAGCGGGGTCCAGGTCCCTCCGCTGAAGCTCCACGTGTCTCCTACGTCGCCCGCTGCGGTGTCACCTTGGGAGAGGATGATCGACTGGGTCGACCAGTCCCAGAACATGACGCCGTTGGCCATCGCGGGGGGGGAAACCGAGGGGGTGATGTTGTACCAGTCTCCGCCGTGGAAGGCCCATGTGTTGGAGTATTCGTGGACCCCGTCGTAGCCGCCGAACAGAACGTCCTCCTTCAGGACCGGGTCGTAGGCCATCCCGGCGGCTTCCATCGGGTTGGGAGAGGTGGCCGGACTGATCGTGCTCCAGCCGGAGGCCGCCGTGTAGACGCTGGTGGTGCCGAGGTAGTCCGAGGAACCGCAGGCCGAAGAGCTGGGGTTCAGGATGTTGATGTTGAACTGCGAGCACCCGCCAAACATGACGACCTCGCCATCGGCGGGGTCGTCCGCCATGCTGACGGCGAGCGCGAGCGTGGGGAGGCTGCCGGAGACCTTCGTCCAGGTCCCCTGGGCATACGTCCAGGAGTTGCCCAAGTTGCAGGTGCTGGACGCGGAGATGCCGGTGCATCCCCCGAACATGACCACCCTCGAGTCCGTGCTGTCGTAGGCCATCCCGGGCTCCGCCCGCCCAGAGGGAGAGCAGGAGCTGCAGATCTGGCTCCAGCCCCCGGAAGGGGAGTAGCTCCACGTGTCACCGTCGGCGGAGGCACCGTTCTCACCACCGAACATCAGCGCGTAGTTGTCGCCGTTGTCCCAGGTCATCCCACCATACGAGCGGGCGGAAGGCTGGCATGAGGCACAGATCTCGATCCACGTGGGGGCTCCCGTGGCGGCCGCGGGGAGGGCGTGGGACCCAGCTAGGACGGCCGCCGAGGAAGAGCCCTGGGGAAGGAAGGGGACCATGGGGAGCGGGGAAGGGGCTCGGACGAGGGCGCCGCCCTGCAGGTGGGACAAGTGGAGCGGGAGCGGGAGCGGGACCTGGGAGGACGGTGGAGCGTAGAGCGAGAGGGTCGCAGACGGTACGGTCATGGAAAGAGCGACCACCAGGAGAGCGGCCGAGCCCACCCAACGTGTCGACCTTGCCAGGGCCCTGCCCATGTCGTTCCGAGCGTCCCGACCGCCTATTTACCCTTCGGAGGAGTGAACAGCCTCACGAAAGTCGAAGGTCCTTCCGGCTCTGGGCGCGGGTCTTCTCGTGGGGGACCTGACCGTGGAGAGGTTCCCGACCGAGACCCGCCTTTGCCCTTCCCGAGCTCGCTCTGCCACGGTTGCGCCGCCCCACCCACCTACGTCCGGACCCGCACGTCCGTCTTCATCCTCTGCCCGTTGCAGCCGAACAAGTACCCCCGACAACCGGTCCTCGCGTGCCCTCTGTTCCGCCCGAAGCAGGGCCAGGGAGGGGTACGTGGCTCGGAGCCTGACCCTCCGGACGGCTGAGGGGTGTACGGTCACGAACGTGTTCGCTCCCGGACAGCTTCTATAGGGGTTGGGTGAGTGGTGCCAGCGTGTCCTCCCACGCGGCCCGATATAGCGCGGCCCTCCTCCTGAGCGCCCTCCTGGTCGCGCTCGCCCTGTCGGGCGGCTTCGGGGGCGCGCCATCGGTCCCCGCTTCACGGTCAGGGGAGCGCGCGACGAGCACACCCTACGGCGCGGTGTCACCGGCGCGGCAGCTCAACACCTGCCCGAACTCCTACTTCTACGGGTACTCCACCCAGCTCACGCTTCAGAACGTGGTGGACTGCGCGGGGGCGGCGGGGTTCACGGGCAACCTGGAGATCACCTTCGTCTCCATGTCCTACCAGGAGAGCAACTTCTGCCCCGGAGCGATCGAGGGAGGGAGCGGGACGTGCTTCAGCACGGGTCCGGGATGCGCCAGCGGGAACGCGAACGCCGAGGGAATTCTCCAGCAGGGAACGGCCGGACAGTGCCCGCCCACCGGAGGGCCTTTCTCGGTATCAGGGTACAGCCCGAGCTCCTGCTCCACCTGGTCCGGCGGCAGCTCCGACTGGGGCGGGATCTACTTCAATCCGCTCTGCTCCTTCCAGTGGGCCCTCGCCTACTACAATCAGAACGGTGGAGGCGACTACAACTTCTGGGGCAGTTACCTCTCCGGAGCCTATTGCAACTGGGCACCGAACGGGTTCCTCGGGACTGGGTCCGTGACCTGCTCCGGCACCGGTCAGAACCAGGCGAACCTCCCTTGGAGCACCGTCTGTCCCAACAACGTCTGCCCTTCCTCCGGTGCCCTCGCCGCGACCTACTCCGTGCAGGACCTCACTACGGGTGGTGCGCTCACCTGCGGTGGCTCTCTCACGTCGGGGGACTCGATCCAGTTCGCCGGCAACGCGACGGGGGGAACCCCGCCCTACGCCTATGCCTGGACCTTTGGGGACGGAAGCTCGGGGACCGGCGTCACCGTGACGCACGTCTACACGGCAACGGGGACGGTCACCCCTGTGCTCAAGGTGACCGACAGCACGGGGGCGACCGCGAACCCGGGCAGCACCTGCTCCTTCACCGTGACCGCACCCCCCAGCCCCACCATCTCCGCCTTTACGATCTCCCCCGCCTCGATACCTCTGGGGGGGTCCACCTTCGCCAACGTCTCCGTGCAGGGAGGCACGGCGCCCTACACCATGAACTACACAGGTCTACCAACCGGTTGCACCAGCGCGAACGTGTCGAGCCTGGTGTGCGCCCCCACGGTGACCGGCACCTTCTCGGTCACGGTCACCGTGACGGACCACCGGGCCCAGACCGCGACCGCCTCGGCCAGCGGGACGGTGACCGCGGTGTCGGTCCCGGGGCCGACGATCGCCTCGTTCGCGGCATCACCGGCGTCGGTCCCAGCGGGAAGCGTCAGCTACCTGAACTCGACGGTCTCCGGAGGGCATACGCCCTACACGTACGTCTACACCGGGCTTCCAGGAGGGTGTGCCAGCGCCAACACCAGCTCCCTCCCGTGCAAGCCCTCGGCGACCGGGAGCTTCAGCATCACCCTTCGGGTCACCGATGCCCTCGGGGCCTCCGCCAGCAGATCGGCGAGCCTCCAGGTGACCCCGGCGGTCCAAGGTCCGCTCACCATCACCCAGTTCGCGGCCAATCCCTCGTCCATCCCGGCAGGCGGCACGACGGTGCTTAGCGTCGTGGTCCAAGGCGGCGCCCCACCGTACTCCTACACCTACTCGGGACTTCCGACCACCTGCGCGTCGCTCGACACCGCGAACCTGACCTGCAGCGGGGGCGCCGCGGGGCAGTACCAGGTGAAGGCCACGGTGGCGGATGCGAACGGGGCCACGGCCTCGGCCGCGGTCGCCCTCACGATCACCTCAGGTCCAGGTGCACCGCAGATCTCGTTGTTCCGTGCGACGCCCACGCCCGTCGCGGTCGGCGGGACCACCACGCTCTCGGTCTCGGTGTCGGGTGGGGTGACCCCCTACGCCTACGCGTACACGGCCCTGCCCACCGGCTGCTCCAGCCTGGACTCGGCAGCGCTCCAGTGCACGCCCACCGCACCAGGATCGTTCACGGTCGTGGTCACGGTGACCGACCACTCAGGTAGCACGACCAGCGGCACCGCCTCGGTCTCGGTCGTGACCCCTTCCAGCTCCCCCAAGGTGACCAGTTTTACGGCGACCCCGAACCCGGGGGTCGTCGGGCAGACGCTCACCTTCTCGATCACCGTGACCGGAGGCTCCGCCCCGTACGTGGCGAGCTACACCGGACTTCCGAGCGGGTGTGTGAACGGCTCCGGGGCGTCCTTCTCCTGCGTCTCCACGACCTCGGGGAGCTTCTCCGTGTCGGTGAAGGTCGTCGACGTTCTGGGTCAGAGCGCGACCGCCGATCTCGCCCTGGTGGTGGAGGGAGGGAGCAGTGGAGGCTCTTCGAGCGGCTCCGTGGGTGCATCGTTCACCCGGGTCCTCACCTCGCCGTCGGGGCTCGTGCTGGTCGGCTTGGCCGTCCTGGTGGCGATGGTCGCACTCCTGCTCGTCCTACGTCGCCGGCGCCGGATGCCCAAGCCTGCGGAGGCGTACGGGGCCACCTACGAACCGGTGCCCATGGAACCCTGGGACGGGACCTACCGGCCAGGGCCGTAGCGAGGTCGGGACGAAGGGCCCCTCCCGTCGCTATTCGATCTCCCGGGCGATTTCCCGGAGGATCGCCTCGAGCTCGGCGGCGGGGGGGCACTCGTGCTTGGACCTTCCGATGGGGAGGATCTCCAGGCAATGCACGCAGCGCTGAGGCTCGGGTACAGGGGCCGGGGGTTCCGACAGGAGTCCCGTGACCGGGAAGCTCACATCGGACACGGCTTCGACCTCGCCTCCGGGGCTTTCCTGGGAACCCTCGGAGACCATCGTTATCGTGTTCTGCATCCAAGGCGGGATGGCCGGAGACCTCAGGGGGACCCAGGGACACGACTGACCCACCAGCCTCTCCAGCGGAAGGGGCGGCGTGGTGAGGAACGTGTCGCTGATCGCCCGGGCGTTCGACCGCGAGCGAGGCGGAACCCCGCCTTCCGTCGTGGCGTGGCGGTCGAAGAACGAGGAGGAAAAAGAGCGCGGGGACGAGGAGGTCGAGGAAGGGCCGGGGGGTCGCTGCTCGACCTTGCTCTCCAATGTCGTGGCGACAGGAGCGGGTGACCCGGCAGCAGCGACAGCATCGACAGCGGCCACAGACGAGAGTACGGCTACAGCAAGAACCCCTTCGACGGAGCTGGCGGGGCCGTCAGAAGCGACCCGGCCTCCCCCGACCGATCTCTCGGGAGCACGGCCCTCGGAGCTCGGCTCCGTCTCTACCCTCGCCGCTTGTGGAGTCGGGGCTCCCCGCGTGGGCGAGCTTGCGGGCGGCCGTGCAGGGCGAGGCTTCGCGGGCGATGCCACCGGAGCGAGGCGACGTGCCCCCTTTGGGGGAGCTGCGGTGCTCCGTGAGCGCTCGGACGCTGCGTTGCCGGGGGGGGTGGAGGGTTGGGCATGGGCCGATCCCGGGGCCTTGCCAGACGGCACCTCAGTGCCCATGGCGGCTGACGGAGGGGCTGGGGCTGCCGGCTTCTCCTTGCCCTTCTGAGCGAAGGGCGATGACCGCTGCGGCACCGACGAGGGAGGGGGGGCCTTCGCGGCAGAGGTGACGGCCCGAGGCGAGGTAGGCGGAGACGAGGGAGTAGGTACCGACGAAGGGCAAGCGGGGGCCGGCCGAACTGCGGCCTTCGGGGCACCCGGGGAGCTCGCGGGCAAAGGGGACCCGGCGGGCGGTGACGGCTGAGCGCGAGACTCTGGGGGCGGAGGAGGTGGAGGGGGCGGGGGAGGAGGGAGGGCTGACGGCGCAGCCCAGCGAGGGGCGAAGATGGGAGAAGCAGGGACAGGCTCGGTCCGGGAGCGCTTTCCCATGAAGATGAGGAAGACTCCCAGGAACACCGGCCCGGCGAGGAGCGAGCGCGGGCCCTGCGGCAGGGGCAGAGCGCGCTCCACATGCCGTCCCATGGATAGGGTCTCGAAGGCGGCCCCGGGTCCGCTGAGGATGCGCGGGGGGACCACCTCCCCATGAAGATCAGGTGCGGGGTCGAGATCGCCGTTCGCGGTCCTTCGGCTCTCCTTGAGCTTCGCTGACAATTCTCCACTCCACGCAGGTCCGCTCGCCGGCGGCTCCCCAGGGCCCGAGAGGAGCACGGCCTCGGGGTCGCGCAGGGGAAGGACGGAGCTTCCGAAAGAAATGTGCGCTCGACCGGGGCGGTCCAGGGGGGGTTGGCAACTCGCCCCCGGTGGCCGACCTACGTATCTAGACGTATTCTTAGTGGCTATTTGAGCGTCGTGTCCGGACCATGGACGCGGGTCGTCGGACCGGGGTCAGGGCATGACCGAGAGCAGGAGGAGCTCCCCGCCGACGGGACCACGCGGGAAGAACGGAGTCCCCTGGAGGGCGCTCAGCCCACCGCCCCGGTCATCTCCATCTGGATGAGCCGGTTGAGCTCGAGCGCGTAGTCGACGGGCAGTTCCTTCGCGAACTCCGCGAGGAAGCCCATCAGGATCAGGTGGATCGCGTCCGACTCGTTGAGCCCCCGGCTCATGAGGTAGAAGATCTGCTCCTCGCCGATCTTCCCCACCACCGCCTCGTGGGAGATGGTCACGTCCTCGTACTCGTGGACCTCGTTGTAGGGGTAGGTGTCCGAGCGGGAGACCGCGTCCGGAAGGAGTGCGTCACAGCGCACCGCGGACTTGGAACCGGTCGCGCCGCGGGCGATGTGGAGGAGCCCCCGGTACGAGGTGCGTCCGCCACGGATCGCGATCGATTTCCCGATGATCTTGCTCGAGGTGTCCGGGGCGGAGTGGACCGCTTTCGCGCCCGAGTCGATGATCTGCCCCTCGCTCGCGAAGGCGACAGAGAGCATGTCGCCCCGGGCGCCACGACCCTTGAGGTAGACCGAGGGGTACTTCATCGTCACCTTGCTGCCCATGTTGCCGTCCACCCACTCCACCAGGGAGTTCTCGTAGGCGTGAGCCCTCTTCGTGACGAGGTTGTAGACGTTCTTCGACCAGTTCTGCACGGTGGTGTAGCGGATCCTCGCGTCCGCCTCGGCGATGACCTCCACCACGGCCGCGTGCAAGGAGTTCTCCGAGTAGATGGGCGCCGTGCATCCCTCGATGTAGTGCACCTTCGCGCCCTTGTCCGCGATGATGAGCGTCCGCTCGAACTGGCCCACCGCCTTCGCGTTGATGCGGAAGGAGGCCTGTAGGGGGATGCCTGCGTCCACGCCGGGCGGGCTGTACACGAAGCTGCCGCCCGACCAGACCGCGCTGTTGAGCGCCGAGAACTTGTTGTCGTTGTAGGGGACGATCTTCCCGAAGTACTTCCG
Organism: Thermoplasmata archaeon; assembly: GCA_027306505.1. Classification (GTDB taxonomy): domain Archaea; phylum Thermoplasmatota; class Thermoplasmata; order Lutacidiplasmatales; family UBA184; genus JAKAAX01. The sequence goes on from DAHUZP010000001.1 coordinate 56,571, forward strand.
AAGGATGTCGGAGTGCTCGCGGAGGGCGGTGTCCGTGTCGCAGAAGATGACCCCCTTCTTCGAGAGGTCCTCCCGGATCTTGTGGTAGACCGTGCCGCTGTCGTACTGGGCGCCCACGCCGGCGAAGTAGTCGCGCTCCGCCTTGGGGATCCCCAGCCGGTCGAAGGTGTTCTTGATGTCTGCGGGAAGGTCCTCCCACCGCTTCTTCGTGTCCCCCTCGGCGAGCGGGTTCGCGTAGAAGGTGTAGGCGTCGAAGTCGAGGTCGGAGAGGTCGGGGCCCCAGTCGGGCATGGGGCGCTCTAGGAAGTGCTCGTAGGCCCGGAGCCGATAGTCCAGCATCCAGGCCGGCTCGTGCTTGAGCGCGGAGATCTGGCGGATGATGTCCCGCGAGAGGCCTTTCGGGGTGCGTACCTTGTAGGTCTCCGGGTCTTTGAAGTCGTAACGCGTGTAGTCCAGCGGAGTGATCTCCGCCGCGTTCTGGGCCATCCTGCACCCACCCTGTGGTTCGATTAGAGCACCGAAGTGTATTTAATTGATTGGTAGCGAAGCCACCGACAGACGCGGCAGGGCTCGGCCGAGGTCCGAGGCACCCCGGAGACTCAGGCAGGGGGCTGCTCGCCCTCCCGCCGACGCGCTTCATCCCAGACCGGCGCTCGACGCCCCACACCCCGCCTCCGCCTCCCGAGCCCCACGCCTTCCGCGGCAGCGCCCAGAGGAGGAGAATGCCCTCTGAGGTGGACCATCGAGGAGGATCGCGGCGCCGGCCCGCGCGCTAGGTCCTACCGTCCCAGCACGTCGTGGACCTTCTGCAACGCCGCGACAAGACGGTCGGTCTCTCCCTTCGTGTTGTAGAGATAGTAGCTCGCGCGGGTGAGAGCTGGGACCTGGTAGCGTCGCATCAGGAGCTGGGCGCAGTGGTGACCGGCCCGGACCGCGATCCCTTCAGCGTCCAGGAGCGTCGCGATGTCGTGCGGATGGACCCCTTTCAGGGCGAAGGAGAGGACCGCCTCCCGGTCGGCGCCGGGAGGTGGGCCGTAGATCCTGAGGTCGGGCCCTATGGTCTCAGTGAGCTTCGCGTAGGCGTCACGGAGGAGGGCGTTCTCGTATGCCCGTAGGTCCTCCCATCCCATGGCCACGAGGTAATCGAGGGCTCGGGAGAGGACGATCGCGCCGGCGACGTTCGGTGTGCCGGCCTCGAAACGGAGAGGGGGGCCCTTGTAGAAGACCATGTCCTTGCGCACCTCAGAGATCATCTCCCCGCCGCCCATGTAGGGTGGGAGCCGGTTGAGAAGCTCCTTGCGCCCCCAGAGGACGCCGATTCCCGTGGGACCTAGCACCTTGTGACCGGAGAAGGCGAGCAGGTCCGCGCCCATCGCCTGCACATCGATCGGCAGGTGAGGAGCACCCTGGGCCGCGTCGACCAAGGCGAGGGCACCCGCGTCGTGGGCGCGCTCGACGAGCTCCTTCACCGGGTTCACGGTGCCTAGCACGTTGGAGACGTGGGTGAAGGTGAAGAGCTTCGTTCCCCGCACGACCAGGCGCTCGAGATCCTCCGGGCTCAGACGTCCCTCCTCGGTGACGCCGACGAAGTCGAGCTGGATGCCCGGGTGGGAGCGGAGCAGGTGCCACGGGACGATGTTCGAATGGTGCTCCATCTCGGTGGAGACGACCCGGTCCCCCTTGGCTAGGCCCTCCCTGGCCAGGGAGGAGGCGACCAGGTTGATCGCTTCCGTCGTGCCCCGAACGAAAACGATCTCGTCCGGGTCCTTCGCGTTCAGGAACTTCGCGACACGGGCGCGCGCCGCTTCGTAGGCCTCCGTCGCCTCCTCGCTGAGCGCATAGACCCCTCGGTGGACGTTCGCGTTCTGGCGGCGGTAGAAGTCCTCCTCCGCCTCGATGACCACGAGCGGCTTCTGGCTGGTGGCGGCGGAGTCCAGGTAGGCGATGGGCCGACCGGAGAAGGTACGCTCGAGGATCGGGAAATCCTTCCGACAGCCGTGCAGTCCTCCGAGGGAACTCGAGCCCGCCTCCGGGGCGGTGGAGGTACGACGCGGGGCGGAGGAACGACCGCTGGGTCCTTTGGGGCCGACCGGTGACGACCGGACCATGCCCTCTGCCCCCGGGGACTTCACGCGTGCGAGGCGGGGGAGGCCGTGCCCGGCTTGGAGGAGGCGGCGCCCACCTTCACCCAGTCGTACCCCTTGCTCTCGAGCTCTTCCGCGAGCTCCCGGCCGCCGGAGAGCGCAACCATGCCGTCCACCATCACATAGACGCGGTCGGGCCTCGCGTACTTCAGGATCCGTTGGTAGTGGGTGATGACGAGCATCCCTCGGGTGGGGCTGCGTAGCTTCTGGACGGTCTCGCCCACCTGCTTCACGGCATCGATGTCGAGCCCGCTGTCCGGCTCGTCGAGGATCGCGAAGCGCGGGTCGAGGGTCGCCATCTGCAGAACCTCTGTCCGCTTCTTCTCTCCTCCGGAGAGGCCCTCGTTGAGCGGGCGCTTCATGAAGGCCGGGTCCAGACCCAGGGAGGAGAGGTGCTGGTCGAGGTTCTGCTGGAAGAGGTCGGTGTCCACGTCCTCCGCCTTGCGGGTCTGGGTGAAGGAGGTCCACAGGAACTTCGAGAGCGACACTCCCGACACCTCCACCGGGTACTGGAAGCCCAGGAACAGCCCCGCGCGGGCGCGCTTGTCGGGGGAGAGCTTCAGCAGGTCGATGCCATCCAAGTGGGCTTCCCCTGAGGTGATCGTGTACTTCGGGTGGCCTGCGAGCGCGTAGGCGAGCGTGCTCTTCCCCGAGCCGTTCGGCCCCATGAGCGCCACGAGCTCGCCCGTCTTGAGGGTCAGGTTGACCCCCTTGAGGATCTCCTTGCCGCCCACGGTGGCGTGCAGGTCCTTCACGATCAGGGTGTGCCCCGGGCTCTCGCTTTGGGTCATTGCTCGTCCTTCACCTCCCGAGGTATATAAGTGGCATTCGGTGCGTATATCCCGGATGGCTCCAGGGGGGCGATGGCGCCCCTCCATATACGTGGTGGCCCTGTTCCGTGCGGGTCCCCCCGAGCCACGACCATGACCACCGCGGAGATGCTTCTTGGGGAGGGCACGAAGTCCAAGATCCTGGAGGAGCTCACCGCTGGGCCCCGCACCGCGGGGGAGCTCGCACAGAAGCTGCACATCCAGGAGAGCGCGGTGCGGATGCACCTGGAACGGCTCGCCCGACGCGGAATCGTCTCCCCCAAGTTCCACCGCGAAGGTGTGGGACGTCCTCGCAAGCGCTACGGCCTCACGGACGAGGGCTTCGAGCTCTTCCCCCGTCGCTACGAGCTCATGGTGGAGTCGCTCATCGACTCGATCCTCGAGCATGAGGGAGAGGGGTACCTGGCCGCGATCTTCGCCAAGGCCGCCGACCGCTTCGCGGACCGCCTGGAGGACGAGTTCCCCGCGCTCAAGGCGCCGACGACCGACCCTGAGCGTCGCCTGCGGCTCGTCGCCCGGGTACTGGACAGCCTGGGGCAGAGAGCAACGGTCTCCCGCGACGCGAAGGGACCGCGGCTCGTCCGGAAGAACTGCATCTTCCGAGGGAGCGCGCTCGCCCACTCGAACCTCATCTGCGAGGTGTTCGACCAGCGGCTGCTCCAACGGCTCCTCGGTGGCAACGCGGTCGACCTCGTGAGCTCCATGCCCCGGGGCTCCCCGGCCTGTAGCCACCTCATCCAGCTCATGCCCATGACCGCGGACTGAGACACGGGGTCGCGGGAAGGGCACAGGAGGAGGGCGGTCGGTCCCGCGCTCCAACCGCTCTCCCGAGCCCCTTCAGGAAGAGAGCACCACATCACGACCCATGCACGAAGGAACCACCCTGCCCCCCAGCGCTCCCCCGACGGCGGCCTCCGGCGGGGTGATGAACGGCGGGGACGCGGAAGCTCCACGGGAAGGAGAGAGAAGCGCGCTGGGTTCCCCTCACGGCAACATCGCTTCTCGGATAGGTAACACCCCGCTCCTTCGCCTGCGCAGGGTCTGCTCTTCCCTCCCCCGCGGAGTGGAGCTCTGGGCGAAGGCCGAGTTCCTCAACCCCGGAGGCTCGGTCAAGGACCGCACGGCGCTCTCCATCGTCGAGACCGGGATCCGGGAGGGCCGCTTCGGCCAGGGGAAGGTCCTCCTGGACGCCTCCTCCGGGAACACGGGGATCGCCTATGCGTTCCTAGGGGCCATGTGGGGGTTCCCCGTGGAGATCGTCCTGCCGCGCAATGTGAGCCCAGAGCGCTTGCGCCGCCTCCAGGCCTACGGCGCTCGTCTCACCTTCTCCGACCGGCTCGAAGGTACGGATGGCGCGCAGCTGCTCGCTCGCCGCCTCGCCGAGGACCACCCCGACCTCTACTGGTATCCGGACCAGTACAATCATCCGGCGAACCCGCTCGCGCACTACCGCACCACGGGCCCGGAGATCTGGCGTGACTCCTGCGGGCTCGTGACCCACTTCGTCGCGGGCATCGGCACGGGAGGGACCATCACCGGCGTCGGTCGCTTCCTCAAGGACCAGAACCCTAGCGTGGAGATCGTCGGGGTCGAACCGGCGAGCGCGATGCACGGGATCGAGGGGCTGAAGCACCTCGCCACGGCGCTGCGGCCCGGTGTGTTCGATGAACGGGTGGTCGACGTACGGCTTTCGGTGGAGACGGAAGCCGCCCAGGTGATGACCCGTCGGCTCGCGCGCGAGGAAGGGCTGTTCGTCGGCACCTCCTCGGGCGCCGCTGTGGAGGCTGCGATCCAGCACGCACGCGAGCTCGAGCGGGGGGTCGTCGTGACCCTCCTTCCCGACGGCGGGGACCGCTACACGGGAGAGAAGTACTGGGAGGATCCCAACGAGGGTCGCGGGGGCGGTGCCCCGTGAGCGAGGAGGACCCTTCTCCTGGGCCCGGGGGGACCCCCCCGTCGGGAACAGCTCCCCCGTCCAACTCGGTCTTCGACCTCGTCGAGGTCCCGGAGGACGGAGAACAGCAGCTCCGCCACCACGGCTCTTCCTCCTATCCGGAGGAGGCCTGCGGCATGCTCATCGGTCCCGCTCCCACCTCCGGCGATCGGGTCCGCCGCGTGACGAAGGTGCGGCCGGTCCCCAACCGACGGGGCGAGGACCGCGAGCATCGCTTCCTCATCCCTTCCGAGGAGGTTCTGGTGGCCGAACGCTCCATCGCCGGGACAGGGCTCGAGATCGTGGGCTTCTACCATTCCCACCCGGACCATCCGGCCGAGCCGAGCGCGTTCGACCGGGACCACGCCTGGCCCTGGTACGTCTACCTCGTGCTGCGCACCACCGAGGCGACCTCCCATGAGCTGAACGCGTTCGAGCTCGATGCGGAGCGCCGGGTTTTTCAACCCCGGGAACTGCGGGTGGTGCAGGTAACGTGGGTAACCGGGAAGGACCCTCCGGGGTCCCCTGGCCCGTCCGGACGGAAGGAGGAGCAAGGAACATGAGCGTCGAAGTGAGGGTGCCGAGCGCGTTGCGCAACTGGACCGGCGGAGCATCCTCCGTCACCTCCGACAAGGGGACGGTGGGGGAGGTCCTGAGCGACCTCGCCTCCCGCTACGGCGGGCTCAAGCGCCACCTCTTCTCCGAGGACGGGAAGATCCGCAACTTCGTCTCCGTCTACCTTAACGACGAGGATGTGCGCTACTTGCAGCGCGAGGCGACCCCTGTGAAGAACGGGGACGTGCTCTCCATCGTTCCCTCGATCGCGGGCGGTTCCCCGGGAGCGGTCGCCTACCCGTCGCTCTCACGCCTTCGCGGTGCCCCTGGAGGGAACGGAAGGGAGAGCGCGCGCCCGCTCAGCCCCGAGCAGATGAAGCGCTACAGCCGGCACCTCATCCTGCCGGAGGTGGGGCTCTCCGGGCAACGGCGGTTGCTCGACTCGAAGGTGCTTGTCGTCGGAGCGGGCGGGCTCGGGAGCCCTCTCGCGCTCTACCTCGCCGCCGCCGGGGTCGGGACCCTTGGGATCGTCGACTTCGACGTCGTCGACACCTCGAACCTGCAGCGGCAGGTGCTCTACGGGACCAAGGACGTGGGGGTCCCCAAGCTCGAGGCCGCCGAGCGAAGGCTGCGCGACCTCAACCCCGACGTGAAGGTGGTCCCTCACGAGGGGCGCCTCACCAGCCGGAACGCGCTGGACCTCGTCTCCCGATACGACGTGGTCGTGGACGGCACCGACAACTTCCCCACCCGCTATCTCGTGAACGACGCGGCGGTGCTCCTGAAGAAGCCCAACGTCTACGGCTCCATCTATCGCTTCGAGGGGCAGGTCTCGGTCTTCGATTCCCGGGTCGGCCCCTGCTACCGATGCCTCTACGCGGAGCCCCCGCCGCCCGGTCTCGTCCCCTCCTGCGCGGAAGGGGGCGTGCTGGGCGTCCTCCCCGGCATCGTCGGCAGCCTGCAGGCGGTGGAGACGCTCAAGGTTCTGCTCGGCCGGGGCGACACCCTCGTCGGCCGCCTGCTCCTCTTCGACGCGATGGCGTTGCGCTTCCGCGAGCTCAAGGTCCGCAAGAACCCGGACTGCGTCCTCTGCGGACCGAGGGCGACGCAGAAGGGGCTCATCGACTACGAGCAGTTCTGCGGCATCGGAGACGAGGACGGACCCACTGAGGTCCCGGGCCACGAGATCGAGCCCGAGGAGCTCAAGGCGAGGCTCGACCGTGGGGAGCCGCTCACCTTGCTCGACGTTCGGGAGCCCGGAGAGTTCGAGATCGCTCACCTCCAGGGAGCGAAGCTCATCCCGCGGGCGACGCTCGCGGAGAGGCTCGGGGAGCTCTCGACCGCGGACGAAGTGGTGGTCTACTGCAAGATGGGGGGCCGGAGCGCCCAGGCGACGAAGCTCCTCCTCGACATGGGGTTCCAGAAGGTGCGCAACCTCAAGGGCGGGATCGACGCCTGGTCCGAGCGGGTCGACCCCTCCCTGCCCCGGTACTGAGAGCGAAGAGCAGGCGGTCGAGCCGCGCGCGGAGCGAGGTTCGGTCCGAGGAGACCTCGAGGTTCGAGGGCGGTCAAGGCGCGTGTTTAAGTCCTTGTAAGACCCTGGCGCACCGAGATGCGGACGAGGCGGGCACCCCCTCGCAGGGGCGCGCGCGTCGCGGGGGCGGGAGCGGCGCTCTTCCTCTGGTGCCTGCTCATGAGCGTCCCCGCTCTGGGAGCGACGGCCTCGCCCTCGGTCCATTCCGCCCTTGAGATCATCCCCAAGGCATCCGGGGGCACCGCACTGCCATGCACCGCCCCCGTGAACGGGAGCTCCTACGCCCAGCCCCAGCTGGGGGCGTGGTCCTACTGCATCGAAGCGATCAACTTCGCCTCGGGCGTGCCCGCGAGCCAGTTCATCAACGACAACAACTCCTCCGCCGCCTCGGCGATGGCCCTTGGGCTCGCCTCGACCCCCGTCCTGGAGCTCTCCTGGTGGTGCGGGGGGCCCTCGGTGACCCTGGTTTCGGGTGCGGTCTTCTCGCTCACCCTGCTCAGCGAGCACGTCATCGATGACACGATCAAGATCCAGGGGGTGAACCAGAACTTCCGGCCCTGCTACCACGGCCTCCCCCTCTCTCAGCGCTCGGTCTTCCAGAACCTCACCACCCTCGACTCGTACTCTTGGGTCCTTTCGGGGGTCTACTCCGGTAGCGTCACGTTCTACGACGACAACGGTTCGGTGCTGGGCAGCGTCGCGGGATTCTACGTGAAGGTCTATCCGGTGGTCCCACCGATCTCGATCTTCACGCTCCCTCTGATGCTCGTGGTGGTGTACGAGCTCTACCAGACGGTCCGAGACTTCCGCGACCTGCAAGGGGCTAGGCCCAAGCGTTCCAAGACGGCGCGGAGGTCGAGGGCGGCAGAGGACACTTCGGAAGGCGGGGGTCCCGCCGCAGGCACCACGCCGGGCGCTGCGGCCGCCACCAGTGGGACGTCAGTGGCCGCACTAGCTCAACCAGGGGGCGATGCCCCCAATTGTGAGAAGTGCGGGCGTCCGACGACGTGGATCTCCGCCTATGGCCGCTACTACTGTCACCCCTGTGCCACCTACGCCCCGAAGTCGGCGTCCGCATCGACCTCCACCGTGGGGGCCACGACCGGCCCTGCCCATGACTCCGAGCCCGCACGCCCCGTGATCGCCCCCGCATCCCCGACGGTGGCCCCGCCCGCCGCGACGGTGTCCTCCTTCGCGACGCCCTCGGCGGCCGCCGCTCCGTCAGAGGAGCCCCGGACCACGAGCATCTCGAACTCCGCCGCGGGCACGGGGGCTAGCAGTCCACCGTCGACCCCCGCCTGTGCGAGCTGCGGTAAGCCCACGGCCTTCATCCCGGCCTACGGCCGCCACTACTGCTATTCCTGCGCCAAGTACGTGCCTCGGGACCCCACGACCTCCCCGGGGAGCCTCCCACCGTCGACCTCCTCCGCCCCGACCCCGGCCGTGAGCCCGCCAGTGCCGGCGACCGGACCGTCCGCACCCGTGTCGCCCGTGGCCGCCCCGACGAGCGCACCGGCGCAGATGGGTCCCAGCGCTCCCGCTGCGTATTCTCCACCGCCGAGCGCGGTGCCGACCTCTCCCACGCCTACCGGCGCCCCGCCAGCCCAGAAGTCGAAGTGGTGGAAACGCAAGGAGGCCCCCGGGCCGACACCTGCCCCAGCGCTCGCGTCCCCGACCGGAACGGCCGACGCCCCTGGCGCGGCCGCTTCGCCTCCACCGACGGCGACACCCCCTAGCGCCACGCCCTCACCCTTCCAGCAAGGTGCGCCGCCATCGGCCCGTCCGGCGTACGCCCCCGCGGCTGGGTTCTCCCCTGGTGGACCCTCAAGCCCAGGCCCTGCCCCTCTTCCGGCCGCCGCGCCCCCGACCATCTCGAACGAGCGCTATGGAACCGCGGGATACGCCCCCTTCCCCGCCTTCGGCCAGCCTCTTGCCCAAGCACCCGCCTCCTCGACGGCGCCACCTTCGAGCTCACCAGCGCCGGCGGCTTCGCCTCCCGCAGCCGCTCCCCCGCCATCGGGTTTCCCGGCTCCACCACCCGCTCCCCCGCCCCCCGGACCGCCGATCCCCTCCGGACCGCCCGAACCTCCGGGACCACCTCCAGTCGGCTACCCGGGGACCTCTCCACCTCCACCTCCACCTCCTCCCCCGCCGAAGGACAGGAAGAGGGACCCCTCCGCCCCGGGAGGTGACGCCCGATGACCTCGAACGAGCCTCCGCGTCTACAGATGAGGTCCGCTCGCAACATCATGGGGAGCGGGGTCGTGCTGGGCATCGCGGGCGGGCTCCTTCTCTGGCTCATGGGCTACGTAGGACCGGTCTACTTCCTCCCGATCGTGCTCATCGCCGCGGCCGTAGGCGGGATCCTCTTCGGGGTCCCTGGCTACCTCTTCGAGCGGAAGGTCAACCGTGAGCGAGAGGAGGCCCACGAGGAAGCGGAGGCCGAAGCGGCCCGGGAGCGGCGCGCGGCTCGTGCCATGGCGACCTCCCCAACCCAGATGCCGGCCCCCGCAGGGACCCCGGTCATCGTCCTTCAGGTGGGCGGGGCGGGCGGTCCCTACGCGACCGTCCCCGCGCAGACCGTCATGAACTTCCAGGGGTACGGCGCCGCTCCAACGGCCCCCGTCGCGACCACGGCAGGCGGGCGGGGCACCACCGTGGCCCCCGCGGGCGCTCCCGGTGGCCATCCGAGCGCGAGGCCATCGACCTCTGCGCCTCCCACCTGGCCGCTCGATGAGCCGCTGTGCGTGATGGAGACGAACCGCGAGAAGGACGTCTGGGCGGTCGCTCAGAGGGCCCACATCCTGCCGGAGAAGATCATCGGGTTCACCACCCTCCCTCCCGAGGAGATCGCCCAGGAGTTCGGCGTGCTCCTCACCTCGGTCCGCAAGGTCTCTCGGGTGGAGGGGGACGCCAACGTGGACCCCGGGGACCTCGAGAGGATCGGGAACATCATCGAGCGCCACCTCGAGGGCGGCGAGGGCCGGGTCGTGGTGCTGCCCGCGCTGGAGAACCTCGTGGAGGCGGGCAACGTCCGCAACGTCCGGCGTCTGCTGGAGGTCGTGCGCGACCTCGCGCAGGGCTCGAAGGGTTCCATGCTCGTCTCCCTCGACCCGGTCTCGCTCCCTGAGGCCAACGTGTCCTTGCTGGAACGCGGGACCTTCAAGCTCCGAGAGAGCGACCTCAGCTGAACGGGCTGGGGCCTCCGACATCATCAACTGCTGCCGGTGACCTTCCCTGACGGGGGTATCGAACTGGCCGAGGTCCGGGTGGCCGCCTATGCGCTAGGCTCGCTCAGGCGTGACCCCTACCTGGACCGGTGTCGAGAGGTCCTCAAGAAGGAGCCGCGCAGCTTCCGTTCCACGGGACACGGGACCCCGGCAAGGTGGGCCGGCCCACTCGGCGGCCGCGGGCCGTCGGAGGGAGCCAGCGAGGGCTCGATGCTGAGCCCCACCACCAGAGCTCCGCCACCGGTCCGACCCTTCCTCTACCTGTGCTCGACCCGACGGCTCTCCGCTCACATCCAGCAGGAGCTCGCCGCCCGTAACGGCGGAGCGGCGCTCACAGGGAGCGTGCTGACGCTCGAGGAGCTCCTGGACCGATACACCTCTCCCTCCGAGAGGATCTCCGACGCGGAGGTCCGCCTCCGGCTGTGGTCGGAGATGCGACGTTCTCCAGGACGCAGTGGTCCTGGAGGCACCCTCGGCTTCGTCTCCGAGCTCGTGGACCTCTGGGGGCTCGTCCGGCAAGAGGGCGCGATACCGGGGGGGCCCAGCGCCGGGACCGTCGGGCTGGGGGACGACCCCCACCTCCAGCGCCTCCTGGGGCCCGTGGAGGCGATCGAGCGCGCGTTCCTCGCAGAGGGCCGAAGGGACCAGGTGGGGCTGCTGCTCGACCTCCCGCGGCGGATCTCTGAGGAAGGGGCGGGCTTCCAGCTGGTCATCGTCGACGGGTTCGAGGGATACCCTCCCGCCTTCGCCGCCGTGGTGGAGGCGCTTGCCGCTCGCTCCGAGGAGACGTGGGTCCTGGTGGAAGGGGATACCCTCCACCCCCCTGGCTGGACCGCGGATCGCGCGGCCCCCCCATCCACCGGGACGGGCACGAGCAGGTCGCACCCCGCTCCCGCCGGAGAGCCGACGGTCCCGGGGGCGGTGTTGGACGCCTGGGCCCGCTCGGAAGAGCGGCGGGACGGTCCGGCGCCCCTGCCTCGCGTCCGACTGCTCGACGGACTAGGTGGCGAGCGCGAGGAGGTCGAGGCCCTCGCGAGCGAGGTGCGGGCGATCCTCGAGCGGGAGCCCCAGGCGACGGTGCTGCTCGCGCTTCCGGCGCTCCCCACGTATGCCGGGAGGATCCGAGAGGTGTTTCCCCGCTTCGGGCTCCGACCTGAGGTCCCTTTCCCCCAGCCGCTCGTCGCCTCCCCCGCGGCGCAGCCCGTACGGAGACTCCTCGAGCTCTTGGACGAGGGTTTCCCCCACGGGGGGGTCATGGAGCTCCTCGAGGACCTCCAAGCCCTGGGGACCCTGTCCTCCTTCTTCGCCCCCGGGAGCTCGGTGGAAGACCTCGATCGGGTCACGAGGGAGGCTCGCTGTGTCGAGGGCGAGGAAGCCTTCACCACGGCGCTCAGGGAGAGCGCCAGAGGCCTGGGGGAGACCGGCCCGGGCTCGGAGGCCGAGCGCTGGGAGAGGGCCGCCGACGGATTCTCACGGCTCTTCGGGGTGTTGGGCTCCTTGCGAGGAGCGCACGGGCCCGTCCCTTTCGTCGTTTCCCTTCGCGCAGTGATGCGAACGCTGGGCTACCTCGGCGGGAGGGCCAAGGAAGAACCTGAGCAGGTCCTCGCCACCCTGGAGGACGCCGCCCGGGCCGTGGAGGCGAGCCCCCCCCCCGCGGAGAGCGAAAGCTCTGGAGGAGGAAGTCGACGCTGGAGCTTTGGCGAGCTTCGACAGCTCGCTGAGACCGCGCTCGCCCTGGGGGTGGCGCCGGGGAGGTCCACGCTGCCAGGGGTGCCAGTGACCGGTCTGCACGACGCGGGCCTGGTCGAGGTCGATCACCTCCTCTTGGGCGGACTGTCCGAAAGGAACCTTCCCTCCGATCGACCGAGCCCGCTGCTCTCCGCCGCCACCCGCGCCCGACTGGGGCTGCCGAGCGGGGAGGAGCTCGTCCACCGGGAGCGCGTGCGGCTCTCGCGGGTGCTGGCGCGGGCACGACTCGGGGTGGTCCTCTCCTACCCAGCGCGCGCCGGTGACGAGGAGGTCCTGCCCTCGCTGCTCCTGAACGACCTGCTATCGGTCGCCTCGCCGGTCCGGGTCGAAAGGACGCGGACGGGCCGTCCGGTCCAGGGCCCGTACTCCCTCGCCGAGGCGATGGCCGCCGCTGTGCGCGGGGAGGGGACGATGGCCGGACCGGGGGGGCCGGAGGCGCCGAAGGCCGTGCGCGCATCTCCGGTGACGTTGACAGGCGGGGGAAGCCCCGGAGCGGCGGACTCGCTCCAGAGGGAGCTCTCAGGGCCCCGGGGAGAGGCCTGGCGCTCGATGCTCTTGGGAGTGCGGGCCGAGCGCGAGCGCCGTACCTCTCCGCGGTCGACGCCGCTGGACGGACCCACGGGGGGTGGGCCTGCTCAGGAGCTCGCGCGACGCAGGTTCGAGGCGGCACGTTTCACGGTCCACGATGTGCAGGACTACCTGCGATGCCCGTATCGGTTCTACCTGGAGAAGGTCCTGGGGCTCGCCGCTGACGAGGAGGTCACCGACGAAGTGGACCGGCCTGCCCTGGGTAGCGCGGTGCATCGGGAGCTCTTCCTTCTGCACAACCGTCACCGAGGCCGGGACGGAGCGATCGTTCCGCTCGACGCGAAGCAGCTGGAGGAGGAGCGTGCCCGGGTCCACGCGGCGCTTGAGGAGTTCCTCCGCGCGCTGCGCCCCCGCTCCCCAGAGCTGGAGGCGGTCTCGCGTCGCCTCCTGGGTCCCCCGGGCGACCCGGGAGCGGGCACCCTCGCCCAATTGCTCGAGCGCCTCGCGGAGGACGATGCGGAGGTCCGGGTCTCCCACGTGGAGCTCCCCTTCGATGATCGGGAGCCCCGTGACCCGCAGGCGGTGGACCCGGTCCTTCGCCTGCCGCCCTTGCCCCTGGGCGACGTCGGGGGGCAGGTCCCGCGCCTCGTCGGCCGCATCGACCGGCTCGGGTTCGGACGCGCCCGCCCCTCGGGACTGGTGATTGACGACTACAAGACCGGGCTCGCACGCCCGAAGGACCAGGACGCGGCGCGGGAGGCGGTCCCCTCGGGGCTCGAGCTGCAGCTTCCCCTCTACATGGCGGCGGCCCTGCACGGGATGCGCGCCTCCGATCCTTCGCTCTTCCCGCTCGGGATGCGCTATCTGTGGCTCTCCTCGGGGGAGGAGACCGGGTTCATCCCCTTTCTCCGGTTCCCGCGCCGTGCGAAGGACGAACCCAAGCAGCTCGAACGAGGCATCGGCTATGTCGACCTCGCGCTGCGCCACGCTTCGAACGCAGCGAAAGGGATCCTTGAGGGCCGCTTCCCCATCAACGGGCGCTTCTCGAACTCGGAGGGCGGCTGCCAGTTCGCCGGATACTGCGACCACGCTCGCGGTTGCCGGTTCGATCTCTCTCGGCTTTCCCTGCAGGAGGGAGCTTGAGCCACCTCTCCTCCTCGGGAGGGAGGCAGCTACCTCCACCTCCCCGTCGACGCCTGACCCCAAGGGGCCCCAGGCGAGCGAAGCCTGCGGTGGCCTCTGTCGCGCTCGGACCGAGATCTCCGAACGACCCGAGCACGCCAGCGCCCGCCAGCTCCCCTGCGCCCCTTCCCCGTCCGCCGGTCCCTCCCCCTCCCGCGACCGTTCCGCCGCCACCCCCGGCCGAGGTTCCCCCGCCTCCGGCCATCCCTCCGTCACCTCCCCCGCCGCCACCACCCCCTCCTCCTCCACCAGGGACACCTCCTCCCCCGCCCGCCGTCCCACCGCCCCCCTCGGAGGAGGCGGCGGCTCAGCTCGTTGTGGACCTCTGGTCCGACGTCCTTCTCACGGCCTCGGCGGGTACGGGGAAGACCCACGCCCTGGTCAGCCGGTTCCTCGCGGCCCTCTCCGATCCCAGGGAGCCGGGAGGCACGCCCGCCGCCCGCGTGCCGGGGATCGTCGCGATCACCTTCACCATCGCCGCCGCCGCCGAGATGCGCAAGAGGGTGCAGGCCTCGGTCCGCGCGACGGTGCGCGGGTGGGGCCCCGGATCGGGCGCGAGGCGAGCGTGGACCCAGACCCTGGACGTGCTGGACGGCGCGAGGATCACCACCATCCATGCGCTCTGCGCCTCCATCCTGCGCGAGCACCCGCTGGAGGCCCGGGAGATCGCGGGGGTGACCCCAGGGTTCGAGGTGCTCGATGCGGGGGAGGCCTCCTCGCTACGCGAGGAAGCATTCCGCCGCGCCGTCCTGAGGCTGCAGAAGGAGGGTGGAGAGGGTTGGGAGAGCTACCTCTCCCTTGCGGTCTCCCTCGGCACCCGGGACCTTGCGGAGATGCTCCGAGTCTTGGAGGGGCACCGGTTCTCGGTCTCCCCGGAGTCGCTCGGCCGGGCGGTCGGAGCTCGGGACCTAGTGTCGAGCGGCGGTTCCAAAGAGGCGAGGCCCTCTGAGCCGGGGGACGCTCGAGCGTCGGTCGCCCGGCTCTGGCTCGAGGTCCGGAGCGAGTACGTACGGATCAAGCGAGAGCACGGTGGCCTCGACTTCGATGACCTGGAAGAGTGCGCGCTCGCGCTCATGTCGGACCCGTTGACCGGGGAGCGGGTCCGCGCAGGGATACGTCACCTCCTCGTCGATGAGTTCCAGGATGTGAGCTCCCGACAGCTCGACCTCATCCTGCTCCTCAGAGGTGCGGACCCCCCTGGCCGACGCGCGCTCTTCTCGGTAGGGGACCCCAAGCAATCCATCTTCGCCTTCCGGGGGGCCCGAGGGGCCCTGGACCGACTTCGACGGGCCCGACCGGGGCTCCGGGAGGCGCGCCTGGAGAGGACCCGTCGCTTCAGAGATCCCCTCGCCTCCTTCGTGAACCACCTCTCCTCGACCCTCCTGCCCCCGGAGGCGATTGGTGGGGTGTACGCACCCATTCTACCCGCACCGCCCGAGGGCCCCAGCGTAGCCGGAGGAGCGGCCACTTCCACCGGGGTCGAGGTGGTCTGGCTGGAGGCCCCGGTCCGCGCTTCCTCGGCAGGGTCGCGCGAGGACGTGCGGGCGTCCTTGGAGCGGAAGTTCTTCGACCCATCGGAAGGAGGGCCGGTCCCCGCGGAGGAGGGGCTCGAGGCCCATGAGGCTCGCTTCCTCGCCGACCGGGTCGCTGCACTGCTCGGGGAGAGACGATGGGTCCGCCCGTGGAGGCCGGACGATGGCGAGGCCCCTCACCCGCTGGGTCCCGGGGACATCGCGGTGCTCCTCTCCTACCGGCGCCACGAGGACGAGTACGTGAACGCGCTGAGGGCGAGGGGGCTCCGGGTGGTGAGCCACCCTGGGACAGGGTTCCACGACCGCAGCGAGGTGCAGGACGTCCTCAACCTCCTCGCGGTGCTCGCCAGGGAAGGGGACGAGGTCGCACTTTACGGACTGCTGCGCTCGCCCTTCTTCGCCTTCTCCGACGAGGAGATCGCAGGCTGGTACCTCCCCCACGAGCGCCCGCCTGGGCTGGTCCAAGTCCTCGGCCAGCAGGCGGAGCGAGAGCCCCTCTCCCGTGCTGCTCGGGCCTTCGAGCGCCTGGAGCGGTGGCGCGCGCTCCGGGAGGACCTCACGCCCTCGGACCTGCTCCGGACCGCGCTCGACGACGTGGGCGCCTGGGGCGTCTTTGCGGACGACGGTCGCGGCGGGAGGGCGCTCGCGAACGTGGAGAAGCTCCTGGACCGGGTGCGTGACCTTCCCGCTTCCGGCGTGGTGGGGCTCTCCGCGATCCACCGTCACCTGGTCGAGCTAGCCTCGCTCGAGGAGGACGAGCCCGAGGCGGGGGTGGAGATCGCTCGCGACGCGATCAATCTGATGACGGTCCACCGCTCCAAAGGGCTCGAGTTCCCCGTGGTCCTCGTCCCGGGCCTCCAGCGTCAGTGGCCCGCCCCACGTGGGAACCTCCTCGTCTCCCCCATCGGGGAGGTGGCGATCGCCGGGGGTGAGGCCGGGTCGGACGGGGAGGGGGGCCAGGCGCCGGGCTCCGCCGCCCGCGGTCGAGAGGGAGAGGCCGGAGAGAGGGAGGCGGGAGGGTCCTCCGAGGGCCCCGCGGCCGACCGCTTCGAGCGGGTGCAGGCCGAGGTCGCCCGCGACGCGGAGCTCGAGGCCCGTCGCCTGCTCTATGTCGCGGTCACCCGCGCTCGCGAGCACTTGCTGCTCACCTGCGTCGAACGTAGGAACTCCTCTGGAGCTCCGCGACCCCCCACGAGGGAGCCCTGGCGTCGGTGGGTCAATGCCGCCTTCCATCTCGAGGAGATGGCCGACACCGAGGTCCGCACGCCGGAGGGCTGGCAGCTCCAACGACGGCCGCTGATGGGCGCGGTCGCTCCGTCGGCAGGGGCCGATCATGGGGGACCGGCGCCGCCCCTGCCTCCACCCCCGCCACCTCCGGGCGACGCCCGTCCCACCCCCGGGTCCCCGGGCCTCTCCACCGCCGATATCGACCGGTGGCTCACAGGAGCGACGGGCACCGAGGGGCCCGCAGCCACCGCCGTTCCTACGCCCATCGCGGCGCGACCCTCCGCTCCCACCGGGTTGCTCCCTCCTGGCGAGCTCATGCGGGGAGGGGGGAGGCTCACCCTCACGGTGACGGAGCTGAGATTGCTTCGCCGTTGCGAGGCCCGATGGTGGGCCTGGAAGACCTCGGGCCGTCCCGAGCTCGAGCTCGAACACGAGGGAGAGGGGGACTTGGACGAGCGGACCTCGGAGCCCTCCTCGACCGGAGGCGAGGTGAGCCCCGACCCCGGCCACGTCGACGCTCGTAGGATCGGGACCCTTCTGCACGAACTCATGGCGAGGGGCTCCCCCTGGAACGAGGAGGGCGCCCGAAGCGAGGTCCAAGGGCTGCTGGGAGCCGAGGACGAGCGGGTCGAGGAGCTCACGAATGCGGTCGCTTGGGCGATGCAGCAGGACCAAGGCACGCCCGGGGGCCCCCCGCTTCGGGAAGAGCCGATCACGCTGGTGTGGAGCGAAGGCTGCCTCCGAGGCCGACCCGATGCGGTCTTCCTCTCGGGGGGGACCCCGCTCATCGAGGACTACAAGTTCGGTCGTCCCGAGCCGATGAGCGCAGCAGAGCTTCGGGAGGAGCATGGCTTCCAGCTCCACTGCTACGCGCTCGGTTTCCGCAAGGGTCGGCGACCGGTCCACGCGCGGGTGCTGTTGCCTCGGAGCCGTTCCAGCGCCACCTGGGAGCTCACCCCTCTCGACCTCGACGAGGCGGAGAAGGAAGTGCGCTGGCTATTGGTCCGGGCGGGGGCGCTCATCGACGGCCGTTCCGCGCCCCGACCTTGCGGCAGGGCAGATTGCCCTCTGTGCGGGGCCCCGTCGGCCTGAGGGCACCGTACCGGGGACCTGGTGGCCCGAGGTACCCTGGCCGGAGGGCCTCAACTGGAAACGATCCCTGAGTCGGTCAGACGGAACGCGGCCGTGCCGCCATCGGGGAGCGACCGATGCTTGAGGAGCACGGCCCGACGCCACCCTTCGCGGGCCCGCTCGAGCCGCAGGATGGTCTTCGCGATGTGGTTGAGGAAGGACCCCCCGATGGGTTCGAACTGCCGGGTCTGGACATCTCGCCACACTTGGTTCGTGATCAGCACCGGGATCGCGCTCTCGAGCCCCGCGTGGAGCAACTCCGCCATCTGGGCCGAGAGCGACTGTCGAGCGACCCCCTCCTCGTCCAAGCCGAGCTGCAGACGGTAGAGGAGCGTCGCGGAATCGACGACGACGAGCCCTACCCGTTTCTGCCGCTCCACGGCGAGCGCGCAGGCGCGCTCCACCGCCCGCTCCTGCTCCTCGAGCGTCTTCGGGGAGGAGAGGAGGAGGCGGCGTAGGACGCGTTGGAGGTCCCCTCCCAGACCTTGGGCCATCTGGTCCAGGCGGTCGATCGAGAGGCCCTCGGTGTCGATGTAGACCACCCAGCGGTCCGAGAGGGCCACCTGAGCGGAGATCCACAGGCAGAGGTTCGATTTCCCCGTCCCGCCCTCCCCGAAGAGCTCCGTGATCGCACCCTCCTCCAGTCCCCCGCCCAGTAGGGCGTCCAAGGAGCGGATACCGGTGGGCAGGCGACCCAAGGGCATAGGGGCTCACGACCAGGAACAAAGGGATAAGCTCGATGGACCCGCGACCGGATCAGCCTCTCGCATACGCGCGGCGACCGGGACCAGCGCTCGGCCCGGGCCACCCCCTGTGCGCTCGAGGGGGCAGGGCCTCCTTTGATCGTGGCCGAGGGTCCCGAAGGTCCGATGCACGCCGCCCAAGAGGGCTCAGGGACCCGTTGCATCGGGAGGGGGCGGGGGCCAGGGACGTCGTGCGGCCGGAGGGGTCGGTCCGCTCCCCGGAGCACCTTGGGCCGCACCATAAGGCGGCGGGTACGTCGGAGGCGGTGCTCCACCGCTTGGAGCCCCCCAGGCGGGATACGGGGAGGGCCCCTCGGTCCCGGCGTACGAGCTCGCTCCCTGAGGCGGCGGGGAGAGCCCATAGGGATCGGCAGAGGGAGGCGACGGAGACCCAGGACCCTGGGTCGCGCCAGGTGGGGCTCCTGGCTGGACCTCGGAAGCTTCCGGGGGGAACCGCCCTTGTTCCGCGGGAGGGGATGGCATCGTCCAAGTGCCGTCCGAGGGAGCGGGAGGGACCTCTGGCTCCGCCGGGACCCCACCTTCAGGCGCCATCGGTGTGGACATAGTGGGGGGGTAGGGATACCCGGCGTCCATGGGAGGGGAGGGCCCCGCTCCCGCGTACCCTCCCTGCCCGTCCGCCGGTGGCAGCGGCGGGGTCGGGTAGGCCCCTCCCGTAGAAGGGTCGTCCGGCCAGCCGCCCTCGGGCGGAGGTTCGTAGTTCGAGTAGGCGGAGGCAGAGGGATCGTAGGCTGCGCCGGCCACGGGGCCCGGGGCCACCTGGTCGTAGGCCGAGGGCGCGAGCGCCGCGACCGAGCCCTTCTTACGACGGTGACGGACCGCGAGGACCAGCGCGACGACCGCGACGAGGACGATGAGGAGCAGGAGGCTCCACAATCCTCCCGGCAGGAACCCCAGGAAGCCAAAGGTGGACGGAGGTCCCACCGATACGGCGAAGACCTTCTGGGCGCTGTGGCCCAGCGAGTCGTTCACCGTGAGCACCACCGCGTAGGTGCCGGCGGAGCCATAGGTGTGGCTCGTGTTCTGCTGAGGGCTCAACGAAGTGGGGCCGTCCCCGAAGTGCCAAGTGAAGGTGTAGGGTGCCGTGCCTCCGGAGACCGTGCCCACGAAGTTCGCGGAGAGCGGGGCCGCTCCGGTCATGGGCGAGACCGTTCCGTTGGCGATGAGCGGGAGCGTCACGACGATCCCACGGGCCGTGGCGGTGCCCGTGCCGCCGTTCGAGTCACGCACGGTGACCGTGAGCTGGTAGGTGCCACTGAGGGTCGGCTTGCAGATCACCCACACGTTGGAAGAGGCGGTGCAGCCCAACCCCGTCGTGGGGCTGGTGGTCCACTGGTAGCGGTCCCCTCCGGACCCCGGTACGAGGAGCGAGGCGGTGAAGTTGGTGGAGATCCCCACCTCCGGTCCCTTCGGTACGGCCACCGCGGCGCTCACCGAGGGATCGGGGAAGACCCGATAGCGGGCGGAGGTGGCGTTGGCCTGTCCACCGTTGGAGTCGTTCACCCGCACGCTCACGGTGTAGTTCCCGGCGGCGGTGGGGGAGCAGGGGATCGATGCGTTAGTGGTCAGCGAGCAACCGAGCGAGGTGGACGAAGAGGTCCAAGTGAACCGGTCCCCCCCGGAGCCCGGCGAGGTGAGGTTCGCCCGGAAGAGCACGCTCTGCCCCACGTCCACGCTTGTCGGCGTGGGTAGCGGAGCGGCGACCTTCGGGAGCGCGAAGACGTGGTAGGCGAGCGTCGCGACCCCCTTGCCTCCGTTCGTGTCGATGGCTTGGACGCTCACGTTGTACCAACCTGCCGCGGAAGGCAGGCAGGAATAGGCGAGCGTGGCGGAGGCCGTGCACCCGAGGCCCGTAGCAGGGAGGACCGACCAGGCGTACACGTCACCGCCAGAGCCCGCTTGGGCGAGCGTCGCCTGGAAGGAGACCGTGTGACCCACGTCTGCGCTCGCCGGGGTCACCGTGGGCCCCGTGAGCGACGGAGCCGGCAGGACCACATAGTTGGCAGAGGTGTTCAGACCGCGCCCGCCCACGGCGTCCTTCACCTCGGCGGTCACCTTGTAGGTCCCGGCAGCGGTCGGCGTGCAGGGGAGCGTGGTCGTGCTCGAGGAGGCGCAACCGAAGGCCGGGCTCGAAGCGCTCCAGGCATAGGTGTCGGGCGCGGTCCCGGCGCTCATCAGCGTCGTGGAGAAGGTAGCGGTCTCGCCGGTGTCGATGCTCGCGGGCGTGGCGGTCGGTTGAGAGACCGACGGGCCAGCGGTCACGGTGATCGAGTAGGCCGTGACGTACTCGTTCTGCGCGTCCTGGGTCCCGGAGGTGGGCGACCAGTCGCTCGTATAGTTGGAGCCGAGCGCCATCGCGCTCGCTTTCACATAGAACGTCAAGGTCCCAAGCGCGTTCGGGGCGAACTCGATCCCCAAGGTCGGCGTGGCCCCGGTCGCGCCCGGTTTCTCCTGCGCGTCGATCTGGGGGTAGGAGGTGGCGACCGAGCACAGCCAGTAGCAGCCCCGGACGGAACTGCCCGCCGGGACCAGGACCGGAGCGGTGGGGAAGCTCGAGGAGAAGACCGACAGGTCGCTCAACGGCGGGTTGCTCGGGAACTCGACGGTCAGGTTGACGGACTGCCCTGCGACGCCGCCGTTCGTGCCGGAGACGTTGATGTAGTCGCTGGCTCCGAGCTCGACAGAGGACTTGTAGGTCACGCTGGCTGTGGGGACCGAGGGAGCGGGGGCGCCGGGGAGCGTGGGGAGCCAGCAGTCGTTGTTGGCGTTGTCCCACATGTACTGGCTGGTGAAGGGGTGCCCTGTGTCCATCAGGTCCGGGTGGTCCTGATAGGGCATCGGGCCGAACGCCCAGGCGCACTCATCGCCCACCTCCCCGTAGGTCCCGCTGTCCCAGCCGTTGGGGTACTCGGGGTCGGTCACGCTCTCGGAGAACTCATGGAGCAGGACAGGGATGAGCGAGTCGCCGTACTCGTCGCCGTTCGGACCGTAGGGATAGGTCGTCTGAAGCTCTCCCGTGACGGAACAGGTGCTGAGAGAGGTGCCCTGGTCGGGCATCAGGGCGTAGATGCCCACGTTCGCTCCTGAGGTGAACCAGTCATGGTAGGCGCAGAACTGGGTGAACGAGCAGGAGCCGGAGAAACACTCGTAGACGTTGAGAGGCAGGAGGACGAAGTACTCCGTGTTGCTGTTGAGGGGTGTGCCGTGGGCCGTCGCATCCGCGAGGACCTCGCTCTGGACCTGGGAGTCCTGCAACGGGTTGGCGCTCGACCCCGTCCCGCCGGGGTAGGGGGTCGTGTCGACCCAGGCCCCTCCAAGGGTGACGGCGGTGCCCGGGGCTCCGGCCGAGTCGGTGTACTGTTGGAGGACCTGCATGTACGGGCTGTTGCCGACGGTCTGGAACCAGGACTCCGCGATCCCCTCGTAGGCCGCGTCGGAGGCCGCGAGCGCGGCGGGGTCCCCCGTGTCGTAGGTGTACCCGGCGGGTTCCCAGAAGATGAGGTAATCCGTCGAGCTGTGCATGACAGGCCCACCCCCATAGGAGAGCGGACCGCAGGTGCTGTAGGGGCCGCAGGCCACCGTTGAACGTGGGCTCGCACCCACAGCGTTCGTGGGCGTTCGCTGGGCCGAGGAAGGCGTCGGGAAGAAGTGAGGCGTGCCCTCGTGGGTAATGGTCGGGAGGGGCCTTCGATCGCCCGCGCCGGAGGGGACCAGGGCGCCTGCCGCCATGCTCGGGGCGGAGGTCCCCGGATGGGCGCTCACCAACCCGTCATGCGCTCCGGCGACGCCCACGATCACTAGCGAGAGGAGCACCAGGGCCACCGGTAGGGAGCGACGGGAGGGCCCGAACGGAGGCCCCAGCGGGGAATGGGCCCGAGTGGGGTCCGGGGCCTCGGACCGAGAGCCCAGGCTCACGCGGCGCTACCTCCCAGCTTCGGAGCGAGAGAGACGACCTTCGTGCTGGAGAACATGTTACCAACCGCAGATAAACCTCGACCTCCCGCGCACACGCCTCCCCCGTCCTCGAGGAAGGCTCTTCCCAGAGCACAGGGAATGTTCTCGGGTCGTGTCGCACCATGGGCATGGGCAGGGGCAGGGGCAAGAGGGCAAGCACCCCCATGTAGGGCGCTCAGGCCCCGAGTCTCCGACCCTCACCTGCTACCCCCCCAAGGACATCCAGGGCTGCCGGGTCTGACCCGGCAGCAACGGTCCTATCGTCCACTGGACCGGTATCCCTGGATCGGGCGTGTGCTCCAACGGCCCAACATCAACGACGGGCGTGAAGACGGTCTCGGTCAGCTTGCGGTTCGGCGCGGGTGGCGCAGGGCCCTCCCTTGGCCTCCCGGTGGTTGGCAACGGGATCCGTAGTTGAAGGGGGCTTCGGGGTTCGTGGATCTCCGTGCCGGCTTGACCTTCGAGGGAGGGGAGGGAGGCTGGCTCGGACGCCGAACCCTGCAAAGAATTCCTGTTGGCAGGTCTGGCAGTAGAAGGTCCTCCCCTCCCGTCGGACCGTAGAGGACCCAAAGCACTCGGGACAGGGGATCATCCCCAGGGACAGGTCGAACCGAGGGTCGGTCGAAAGCGCCCGACCGGACCGCTCCAACGGATCGTCAGTCTCCAGGACCCCGCGGGGGCGGCCCTCTCTTACTCCCAGCTCCACCAGCGGCGTGGCAGCGGATGCTTCGATGGGGCGCATCTTCACAGCCCCCGTTCCGTGGACCTCGCGAAGCGGGCCCAGCGATAGGATAGCGGCCCGGGGGGCTGGTCCCCGGGCTGGGCGAGCGCCCCGCCGAATGCGATCATCGCCCAAGAGAGGGACGGCAGGGAGGGCGCAGAGAGCGGGAGCGGAAGCCTGTGAGCTGCTCCGGTCCGGGCGTCTCGGAGCTCTATCTCCCGCCGAAACCGCCCGGCCCGCCCGCGCTCGAGCGCCCCCAGGCGCGCCGGGAGCCGAAGGAAGCGTCGACCCGGCGCCAGGGAAGGCCCCCCCCGCGGAGCCTCCCGACGGGCACCCAGCTGCCCGAACGCCCACGGGGAGAACGCGAGCGGCAGCCCGATCCAAGGCCCCTCCGACGCCTCTTGATGCGCCAAGATCGCGTCCGGAAGGACCGCCCATCCACTCGGTGCGACCATGTCATACCCTCACACACAATAGGACGCGGGGGGTTCTTGGGCATCCACTGGATTGTCTCCCCAGTCCTTCCCCAATCTCTGTGGAATCGCGCTTCCCCCCCCGTCCTACTTCGGGCAGGGTCGGCCCTTTTCCCGAAAGGGTGAGGGGGAGCGTGCCCCCGCTCCAGTCTCCGGGGCCTTCCACCCCTTCTGGCCCGGATAGGAGGCGGGGTGCGCGCCCAAGGACGGGTCGGCACGACGTCGGCGGGCCGGGCCCGACCGCGGGCGCTGGCCCACCCCAGCACCGCGGGACGTCCCTCCGAGCTATCTTCGCTCGCCCGTGGACGACCCGAGGGGGCTAGACGCTGAAGTAGAGCAGGAGAGCGAAGGCCAAGGTCTCCAATCCGACGGTGACTGAGTAGAGCGGATACCTCAGACCCGGAGCGAGCCCCATCCGCAGCGAGTCGAACGCCAGCGGGGAGACCAGGACGGCCCCGAGGAAGAGGACACTGAAGACCACCCCGAGCCCGAGCGTGAAGGGCGAACGGACGCTACGATAGGTGCTCCAGTAGAGCGTGCTGAGCGCCGCGAGGAGGACCACGTCCAGCATCCCGAAGATCGTGACGGCCCCGAAGATGTAGGGGAAGTCCTTGGGAGGATAGCCCAGCCCCGGGGGAAAGGTGGAGGGGGCCGGTACGAAATAGAGCGTCGCGAGGCCTGCCAGGACCCCCAGGCCGAGGCAACCGCCGACGACGAGGAGCCTTGTGCGGAGGGTCCCGCGCTCGCTGTTCTCGCTCCCTTCCTCGGGGAGCGGCCCCCTGGGGTCGCTCTGCTCTCCCGGTTCCGTCACGGGGTCCTCACTTTCTCTTCGATCGCTCAATGATCTCCTCCATCTGCGGCCAGTGGTCCTCCAGCGATTGGGAGAGCGTGTAGACCTTCCCGTACCGAGGACCGGCGGCCTCGACCAGCCGGTTCGACTCCATGACCCGGAGGTGATGTCGCACCGTACTGTAGTCGAGATGAAGGTCCTCGGCAAGCTGGAAGGCGTTCCGGGGCTGTTCCCGGAGCGCGCTCACGATCCGGATCCGGGAGAGCGCTCCCGCGCTGCTGCCGAAGATCCACCAGAGGAACCGGGTGTAGGTGTCCAAGTACGAGCTCCTGGTCCCGTCGCTGCTTCGCGGTCCCTTCCTTGAGGCGCTTTGCCCCGTAACCTCGTGTCCAACGTCCGACGGGCCACGAAAAGGCCCGGGCTCGAACAGTCCCGCCCCCATCTTCAGCTTCGTGGTCCCCCCCGTACGGGGTGGATGGAGGGGGTCGCCTCGCAAAGTGACCCTCCTCTGACATGCCGCGGGACCCCGTCTCAGGGTAGAGGGCCCGCGACCGCGCCGGAAGGCCTTCCGAACGGACCCCGACCATTTCCGCCCCCCTCCGCGGATGATCGTGAGACCGCACCGTCTACTTCCTCACCCCCCTGCAAGCTAGGGGAGGTCGTAAAGTGGCCGAGAGATCCGGCCGTGCACGATAGGGATGGGCGGAGCGCGTCCGAGCCATGCGCCCTCCGTGAGAGGGGCCCTGGGCCGGTAGGTGAGGCTCGACCGCGACCACGGTGCGCGCGCACTCGTGCAGGATGGCCTGAGCGTCCCTCCTGAGGCTGCGAGGCACGAGTGCGATGAGGTCGCTCACGACACCATACTCGCGCAACCAGCGCAGAGCGCAGGCCTGTTCGAGCGTCTCGACGAAGACCAGGACCGGTCGCTCCCTGTCCTTCGGGCCGAGCATGGGAAGCCTGCGCAGAAGGTCCGAGGTGCGGACCGGCATGACGAACATCCCGTCCACCACCGTCCGGACCTCCCGTTCGACCGTGACCTCTCCCTCAAGCAACGGCGAGAACGACCAGGAGGGCGGCTCACCATCCGTCGCACCGGCCATCGGTGAAGGTGCGGGGACCGGTGCGGAGGGAGGGCAGGCTCGCTGAGAGGTCGGAGAGGCCCCGGGCGGGGAGCTCAGTGCCGCGGTCACACCCGAGGACCCCCTCGAGCCGGGCTCCGACCTCCCCGCCTTCCCTCCCACGTAGCGAGGGCTAGGCTCCGGCCCGGAGGGATACAGGGAAGCGTCGGTTAGCCGGCGCCTCCCCGCCCCCTGTCGAACCGATTCCGCCCTCGGATGCATCTTGAGGTCCCCTCCGCCCGTTGCCCCGACCAAGGAGCGTTAGGGCCGACGGATTGATGCGTTTGCTCCGAAGTCCTTCCCGAATCTTTCCAGATTCGCACCGCGCTTCGAGAGGACCTGCCCGGGCTGAGGCAGAACGAGCCATCGGGGGGGGTGCGCCCGCGTGCCCCGCGGCCCGCAAGGCCGCATCCTGGGTCCGTTAACACGCCAAGGCCAGGGCCCGGATACCGGTCGGGGCGGGCGGGAGGGCCGCCCGCTCCGACCGGGCTCGAAGGGCCCTAGCGCCGACCCCTTGCACCGAACGGGTCCGGCGCGAGCTCGTCGATTGGCCGGCTCGAAGGGCCCTGGGCTCCCGGGGGCGGCGGGGGGGGAGAAGGGGGGGGAGGAGGGGCGAAGCCCGATGGGGCCGGCGGCGGGGCCGCGCCCATCGCGGACGAGGCGTAGCCGTCCGCCGCAGGGTAGGCGCTCGCGTCCTCCATCGGGTTGTGCCGGCGGCGCGTCAGCGCGACCCCCAGGATGATCGCGGCCACCAGGACCACCAGGAGCAGCAGCGCCCACAGCGGGACCGGGCCTACCATCGAACCGAACAGGCCCGTGCCGCCCGAGGAGGAGCCGGGCTGTACGGCGAGGGTGATCTGCACGTGCTTCGACGCTCCGGAGCTGTCGTTCACGAACAGGGAGACCGAGTAGGTCCCCGTGTTCTGGTAGACGTGCGTCGTGTTGGCCGCGGTGCTGGTCGTGCCGTCCCCGAAGACCCAGGTGTAGGTGATCGGCTGGTGACCGCCTGAGACCGTCGAGGTGAAGGAGACCGTGGAGCCCGCGGTCGCCGGGTTCGGGGTCGCGGCCGCGTTCGCGAGGAGCGGGGGCGCGGAGGCGACCGTGAAGTCGGCGGAGGTGCTCGAGCCGGAGCGCCCGTTCGTGTCGGTCGCCGTGACCGTCACGGCGTAGGTGGTTCCCGCGGCGGTGGGGACGCAGCTCACGCTGAGGCTGGTCGACGTGCTGCAGCCGAGGGAGGCCGACGAGGCGGTCCAGGCGTAGGTGTCCCCGCCCGATCCCGGGCTCGCGACCGTCGCGCTGAAGGTGACGGTCTGGCCGATGTACCCGGTCGCGGGTGAGGCGGTGGGCGTGTTGACCACCGGGGCCCCGTAGACCGTGTAGGGCGTGGAGCTCGCGCTTCCCGTCCCACCGTTCGAGTCCGTGACCTTGACCGAGACCGTGTAGACGCCCGCCGAGGAGGGGGTGCAGGACACCGTGCTCGAGGTGCTTCCCGAGCAGCCGAGACCGCTCGCGGGGCTCGTCGACCAGGCGTAGGCGTCCCCTCCTGAGCCGGCGTTAGTGAGGGTCGTGCTGAAGGTGACCGTCTGCCCCACGTCCGAGCTCTTGCTGGGGGCGGGAGCGGAGACCGTCGGGTCGGAGGAGACCGTGTAGCTCGCCGAGGTCGCCGGGGTCGAGGTGGCCCCCTTCTGGTCCGTCGCGCTCACCGTGACCGTGTAGCTCCCAGCGCTGGTGGGCGTGCACCCGACGGTGTTGGTGGTCGAGGCGGCGCACCCCAGCCCCGCCGCGGGGGTGGTGCTCCAGCTGAAGGTATACGGAGAGGTCCCGCCCGTGGCGGTCGTCGAGAACGTGACGGTCTGTCCCACGTCTACGCTCGCGGGGCTCGCGGTGGGCGCGGTCACGACCGGCGTCGTCGCGATGACGCTCACCGAGGCGGAGGTGTTCGATCCCGTTCCTCCGTTCGAGTCGGTGACGGTCGCCGTCCCCGTGTAGGTCCCGGCTGCGGTCGGGGTACAGCTGACCGTCAGCGCGTTTGCGCTCGAGCATCCGAGACCGGTCGCCGAGGACGTCCAGGAGTAGACATCGCTTCCCGATCCGGCCCTGCCCAACGTCGTCGTGAAGCTCACCGTTTGGCCCACGTTCACGGTGGAGGCCGAGGCGGTGGGGACCGCGACGGACGGGGTCGGGTACACGGGAAGGGGGGCGGAGGTCGCGTTCGCGGACTTGGAGGCCGAGTCCGTGACCAGCAGGGTCGCGGTGTAGCTACCTGCCGCGGTCGGCGTGCAGGTGAGCGTCGCAGAGGTCGAGCTGCCGCAGCCGAGGCCGGTCGCGGGGAGCGTGGTCCAGGAGTAGACGTAGGGGGCCGTGCCGCCGCTCACCGTCGCGGAGAAGGTCACCGTCTGGCCCACGTCGACGCTCGCGGGGCTCGCGGTAGGCACGCTCACGGAGGGGCCGCTGCCGCCCGAGCCGAAGGC
Organism: Thermoplasmata archaeon; assembly: GCA_027306505.1. GTDB lineage: Archaea > Thermoplasmatota > Thermoplasmata > Lutacidiplasmatales > UBA184 > JAKAAX01. The sequence continues at coordinate 84,434 of DAHUZP010000001.1, forward strand.
GATGCTGAGGGAGGTCACGTTCTCCTTCTGCTGGTCCGTGACCGCGTTGGAGAGGGGCACCCACTCCGTCGCGAAGGCCGCCCCAGGGGCGGCCACGGTCGCCTTGACGTAGACGCTCTGAGAACCGGTGGAGGTCGGCGTGAAGGCTATCTCCATCCCGTAGGTCTTGCCGGCCGCCCACGAGGTGGTGGAGCCGAGCACGACCGGGTAGGTGGAGGTCACCGTGCAGGTCGAGTAGCACCCGGCGAGCTTCGTGCCGGTGGGCAGGACCGCGGGAGCGGTCGGGAAGGTCGAGGAGACCACCGAGATGGTCGAGGTCGCGGGGTTGCCCGGGAAGTCGACCGTGATGTTCCCCCAACCGGCAGGGTTGGTCGAGACCGTGTCGTTGACCCAGATGTAGGCGGTGCCCCCGGCCGCGACGCTCGAAGGGGCGTGGACCGAGAGGGCCCCCAGCGTGGGGAGCGCAGGGAGGTTCGGGAGATAGCAGGCGTTCGCGGAGTTCGACCACTCCGGCTGGAGGTAGTCGCCCCGAGGGCCCTGCAGGTTGTTGATGAGGTCCTGCGGGAGCGTGATGACCGGGAAGACCCACGCGCACAGGTCCCCGATCTCCGCGCCGCCGTTGCCGGCGTCGGTCCAGCCGGAGGAGGGCTCGGGGTCCGTGATGCTCTCCATGAACTCGTGGGAGACGATGCTGAGCTCCCAGTCCGCGTACTGGTCGCCGCTCGGACCATAGGGGGTGACCGTGTCGTACCAACCGGCGCAGAAGCGCAGGTGGTCACCGCCGTCCGGCATGACCGCGTAGATGTAGGTCTTTCCGCCGGAGGAGAAGTCGGAGTGGTAGGCGCAGTAGCCCAGGTCGTTGTAGTTGACCTCCGAGGAGGCGTCGCAGTTGCCCGCGCTCCCGGGGCTGGTGAAGCACTGCGCGATCTTGAGCGGGGTGAAGACGAAGTACTCCACGTTCACCCCGGAGAAGCCGAAGAGGGCGGCGTCCTTCGCCACCTCGGTCTGGACGTTCGCGTCCGAGAGCGGGTTCGAGACGGAGCCGCACGCGCCACAGGGGAAGGCCGAGGTGTCGACCATGGCCCCGACGACCTTGACCGTACCGCCAGCTCCACCGTACTGGCTCGCGATCCCGACCCACCCGCTACCGGTGGTGTTGAGGAAGAAGCCGCGGATCGTGGACTCGTACTGGACGTCGCTCGGGTTGACCGACATCGTGTCGTTGTTGTCGAAGTTGAAGCCGGAGGGCTCCCACCAGATCAGTACGACCTGGGGATTGCTCATGACCGGTCCGCCACCGGAGGCGAGAGAGCAAGGGGACGTGTAACCCGGATTGCACCCGGTGGTCGCGTCAGGGCGAGGACCCTGGGTCGCGCGGATCGGCATGAAGTGGGCGTTCGGGGCGCCCGCGAGCGTTCCGCTCCCGGAGACCCCCCCGTACTCGGTGGGGAGACGGGGAAGGGAGGCGGTCGTGTGGACGCCGGGCACCATCGCGCTCTCGAAGGTCGCGAGCCCGCCGCTCAGGACCATCAGCATTCCCAGCGCGACCCCCAGCAGCGCTACGAATCCCCACCGGTGCGGCAGCGCATGGGGGGACGGTTCAGTTCGGGCGCTCAAGGTCTTATGTCCGAGGTTCGGGCGTTGCATGGTGCGTCCTGAAGGGCCTGAGCCCTGCCGCGCCGTAGCATAACGGGGTATGTAATCGTTCAGATTGTCGACACTGCTCTTTGAGGTGGTTCCGCCACCGACCCCATACCTGTGCGTCCTGCTCCTCGCGCCTCGCGAGGGGGCGTTCGCCCGACCTAGGGGCCCCCACCGTGGCCACCCCCCGACGACCCCCCCCGTGCTCCCCTCCCGAACCCCCGCACGGTTGCGGCATATTCTCCCCCCCAGCTCGGATAGTGGGCGAGCGGCGCGCCCGGCTCAGACCTGCCGGGGGACGGATCCTGGACGCCGGGGCCTCTTGGGGGCAGTGGCGGAGGCGGAGACGGAGACGGAGGCGATGGCGGTGGAGGGGAGTATCTCCCCTACCGTGCCTTCAGGACCTTCTTGACGTTGGGGTGCTCCTTGTAGAAGATCTTCCCGCCGCAGTTGTCGCAGCGGACCCCGAAGAGGTTGGCGTCAGAGGGGAGCGGTTCGTGACAGCGGATGCACCGGAACATGCGTGAACTCCTCAGAACTGGGGTCGCTTAACCCTTCACTTCGTCCCGGTCCCACTGACGGGGCTCGAGGCGGTGGAGCCCCCCGGCTTCCCGGGGGCTTCCTCGACACGGAAGATGGACGGGGCAGGGCGGAAGACGTAGGCGTCCGAGGCAAAGGTCCGCTCGCAGCGGCTGCATCGCCAAAGGCCGGAACCCACACGCCGCACGGAGACCGTAGAGCACTTCGGGCACGCGTACGTCGCGGCCCGGCTCTTTTCGACCTCCTGCGTCCTCCGTCGGATCCGGATCCCGTAGCGGGGCCCCATCCAGCCAGCGATACCGACCTTCTTCGTGCGCTTCGACATCGACGCCGTCGCTCCTTCGCTCTGCTTCCCCGCCCGTCAACGCCCTTTAGAGCTTGCGGATGAGGTCCCGGAGCCGGTCGCCGTGGGCGAAAGCCCGGTCGGTGAGCTCCATCACGTCCTGCGGGGAGAAGGCGCCGACCTTCCCCTTCTGCATCGCGACCACGTTGCCGGCCTCGTCGGTGGCGATGGTGAGGCGGCCCTGGCAGGCCACCTCCTCCTCGCGCGTGGGGTCCACGACGATGGAGTCACCCAGGCGGACGAAGGTGGTCTCGATGGGCACGTGCTTAGGTCCCAGCGGGCGGTCCTCGCCCACCTCGAACTTCTTCGAAGGGACGATCGTCTTGCTGAGCGCCGCGGAAGCGGCGAGCATCGCCGCGTCGATGAGGTTCCCAGAGTGGTCCAGGACGTGGCAGTCCACGTAGCAGACCCAGACCTTCTCCTCCGGGGTGATGCAGAGGCCCGCGAGGTCCACGGCGTCCGCCGCCCGGATCGCCCGGTCGACGACTCGCGAGGTCTCGATGGCCTCCACGGTCGGGGGACCAGGCTCGAAGAGCGGGGAGGAGAGCGGGACCAGCTCCGCGTTGGTCGTGAGGACCCCCGCGTTGGGCGTGTCGGGGAAGGGCTTGCCCACCTCGACCTTGACGCCGCAGAGGACCTTGGTCTGCCCGATCTGAGCGAGCGCGCTCCCATCGGCGGAGGCGACGTAGCCCGGGACGATCCGGACCGCGCGCATCTCGTCGAGGGCGCGACCATCGAGGCGGTGCCCCTTCTTCGCGAGGTCGAGCACGTGGGTGGTCATGATCTCGGCAGCGACCTCTCCGCTCATGCTGGCACCTCCGAGGAAGCGACCTCGCCCTCTTTGGGTCCGGCGACCGCGTAGCGGTCGCGCAGGGCGCGCTTCTGGACCTCGTAGATCTTCTTGCAGCCGATGACGCCCAGGTCGAGGGAGCGCTTGAGCTCATCCCGGGTCATGTGCCCCTCCATCTGAAGCAGCACCATCCTTCCGCTGCGGGGGACCATCGCCATGGGCATGTCCGCCTCGCCGTAGTTGTCCTCCTCCTTCTTGAGGTCGAGGACGACGGTCCCGGCGACCTTGCCCACCGCGACCGCGGGGACCAGGTCCACCATCGGGATACCGGCATCGGCGAGCGCGACGGAGGCGGCCACGACGCCCGCGCACCGGGTCCCAGCGTTCGCCTGGAGGACCTCGATGTAGACATCGATGGAGGTCCGAGGGAACTCCTCGACGAAGATGACCGACTCGAAGGCTTCCGCGATGACCTTACTGATCTCCTGGGAGCGCCGGTCCAGGCCCGGGCGCTTGCGCTCATCCACGGAGAAGGCGGCCATGTTGTAGCGGCACTGGACGACGGCCTTCGTGGCCTGCTGCAGGTGGCGGGGGTGGACCTCCCGCGGACCGTAGACAGCGGCCATGACCTTGTTGTCGCCCCACTCGACGAACGCGCTCCCATCGGCCTGCGCGAGCGGCCCCGCCTCGATACGAAGCGGCCTCAGATCCTCTAGCCCTCGGCCGTCGATGCGGCGACCGTTGGCGTCCAGGAGCTGCGGGACATCCTTGGCTCCGATGCTACCCATGTTGGCTCTCCTCCTCGAATTCCTGTCCTTCCTCGATGAATGATGGACCGAGAACCTCCCCCTTGGGGGGGCGTGGGGGCGAGCCGTCGTGGTCGTCCCCCGTTGTCGACGGGGCGTCCTCCGCTTCCCGTCCCTCCTCACGATCGTCGCGCTCCTCGCGGTCCCCCTCGTCGCCGCGCCCGCCTCGGCGGTCGCGGTGGTCGCGGCGGTCGCGGCGGTCGCGGTCATCCTCGGAGCGGGGCGGTCGACCGGCTTGGGCGTCCAAAAGGGCCTTGACGCGGTCGGTGAGCCCGACCCGCTGGCCTTCCCTGTCGATGAGATGGAGGACCTCTCGGACCTTTCTGATCTGCTCGTCGGTGCCCTCGATCCAGATGCGACCGTTCTGGCCGACCACGAGCCGGGCGCCCGTGCCCTGCTGGATCATGGAGATCATGCTCCCGGACTTGCCGATGACGCGAGGGACCTTGGTCGGGGAGACCTCGGAGACGTAGCCCCCCTCGAGCTTCCCGAGGCCGGGTCCGTTCATGGACACGCCGATGCGCCGGGCCTCGTCGATACCCTCGACGCGCACAAGCACGGTCTCGCCGGGCCGTAGGTACTCGCCGGTCTCCCCGTACTCCATCTGCCAGGGGGTCCCGGTCATGTGGAGCGGGGTGAAGTGCGGCGCGCGGATGTCGAGGAGCCAGTAGGTCGGTCCGACCGCCTGGATGACACCGACCACCAGGTCGTCCCGCTGCGGGATGTATCGGCCAGAGAGAGGGATGACCCGCATGAAGGGCGGGCGAGGAGAGACCAGTCCCATGACGCTCGCATAGAGCTTGCCGTCCTCGCGAGAACGATAGACCCCGAAACCGGGCTTCAAGCCCGGGCCCTGTCCCTGGCCAGGGATCTCCTCCCCGGGAAGCACCAGGACCCGCTCACCGCCGCTACCACCGCCGCGACCGCCCATAGGGCGTCGCTCGTGGCCGGCCTTGGGTCCGAAGTAGCGTCGCTCGTTGCGCGGGGGTCCGGCCCCGCCGCGCCCACCGGGGCCACCAGGGCCTCCGCGGTCCCGTCCGCGGCCCCCGCCGCGGTCCCCGCCGCCCCAACCTCCACGGTCGCGGCCACGGTCCCGACCTCGGCCGCGGTCCCGGTCTCGGCGTCCTCCGCCTCGGTCACCCTCGCCGCCCTCCGAGCCGTCCGGGGAGCGGGAAGCGCCTTGGGAGGAGAAGACCCCGTCACGGCCCGATGGCTCGGACCGCCCACGGTAGCGGGGGGGCCCGTCGCTCCCGTCACCTCGTCCGCGGAAGCGTCCGCCGCCGCGTCCACGCCGGTGATCCCGACGTTCGCCCTGCTCGCCGCGGTCTTCGCCGCGGTCCCCCTCCCGTCCGCGACCATCTTCGTCGCGGTCGGGCGGGGAAGCCTGCTCCTCGCCCATCTCGGATTGTACGGGCGCGGCCACCCTCAGGGGCCTATTTAACCATCGCGGATTCGACCTGACCCTTCGCTCGGGAATTCAGGCGCTCGAGAAAGTCCGTCTGGATCCCGCCGGGGATCTCCACCACCGCGCTCCAGCTCCCGTCCGAGAGCCACTCCTCGGAGAGGAGGCGGGCGGAGGCCTTCACCTCGCCGACGAGCCGGGGATAGAACTGGCCAGGGACCCGGAGCTTGAGCTTCACGTGCTCGAGCCGGATTGGCAGGAGCGGCCTCAGCCGGGCGAGGACCTCCTCCACCTGGGCGTCGACGGAGCGGAACGGATCGACATGGAACTTCGCCTCGTCCATGGCGGCCCCGATACGGGCCGGGGGATGCGGCGCGTTGGTCTGGGGGTTGATCGCGTTGCGCGAGATGTAGTCGATGATCTGCTTGTGCTTCGCCTCCACCATCGCGCGGCGCTGGTCCGTCGTGACCTGCACCTCGCCCTTGCGGATGATCTCCTTCGCGATGGCGTAGACGTCGGAGGTGTGGAACTGCTTCTCCAAGAACTCCGAGGAGATCTTGTCGCCCTTCCGGGCGTCCTTGTAGATCTGGTCCTGCGGGAGGTGCTCGCGGAGGTCGATATCCTTGCCGTCCTTGAGCGCCTGGACGGCGGCCGGGTCGACCAGCACTTCGAAGTGGTTCCCGCCCATCACCAGGCGGGCGACCACCGCGTCGTCGGACTCCCGACGCTTGCGCTCGCGCCCTGGTTGCATCATGGGACGACCGGTGCCCGAGGACGAGCTCGCAGGGGTGCTTTCGCGCCCTAGCTCTTCGACCCCTTCTCCTTGGGGGCGAGACGCGTCACGTACTTCTGGATCTGCTCGGAGTTAAGGCGGGTGAACCCCTTCTCCTTCTGGATGGTGCAGATCTCCACACTGCCCAGGTTGGAGGGGTCCTCCATGGACTGCTGCAGCCCCTCCAGCGCGAGGAGGACGGCGCTGTCCATGTCCATCCCGCTCGTGTACTTCTGTTCGAAGAGCTCCATCACCGGTGTGCGGTTCCCGCCGATAGAGGAGGCCTTGAAGGAGGTGAGCGAGCCGGAGGGGTCCGTCTCGAACAGGTGGACGCCGGTGTCGTCGTAGCCCCCGATGAGGAGCGCGGTCCCGAAGGGGCGCACGCCGCCGTACTGGGTGTACTGCTGCTTGTAGTCGCAGATCCGCCGGACCAGGACCTCGAGCGAGATGGGCTCGGCGTAGGTCACGCGGTTGATCTGGGAGGCGAGGCGCGCGTAGTCGACCAGGACGCGGGCGTCGGCGACGAGCCCGGCCGTCGCGGCCCCGATGTGCTCATCGATCTGGTGGATCTTCTCGACGCTGGAGGCCTCGGCGAGCTTCGGGTTCGCGATCCTGCGGTCGGCGACGAGGACGACCCCGTCCTTCGCGACGACCCCGGCGGTCGCCGTGCCGCGGCGGACCGACTCGCGGGCGTACTCGACCTGGAACAGGCGTCCGTCAGGCGAGAATACCGTGATCGCGCGGTCGTAGGCCATCTGGCCCGGTTGCATCTCCATGAGGTTGCGCCCCTTGTCGAGCGCGGGACATTCACCTGATTTATAAGGACTCGCGCAGGGCCCGGTCCGTCACTCTTCCCTGGAAGAACGGGTAGGCGACCCAGGGTCCGCAAGCGGCCTTGAAGGTGGGACCGAGCGCGCCCGTTCCAGGGAGGGGGGGCAGGACCTCTTTTTCCGATGCGGGAGGTCCGCGGCTCGGTCATCCATGTCCGAGCGACACACGGCTCCCGCGCACCGATTGAGGGACGCTGCCTCCGCCTACCTCAGGAGCGCCTCGGAGCAGGACATCGAATGGTACCCGTGGGGAGAGGAGGCCTTCGCGGTCGCGCTCGAGAAGGGTCGCCCGGTCCTGCTCGACATAGGGGGAGGGTGGTGCCATTGGTGCCACGTGATGGACGAAGGGACCTACAGCGATCCGGAGGTGGCCCGCCTCCTCCGGGAGGGGTTCGTCGCCGTCAAGGTCGATCGTGACGAGAACCCGGAGGTCGACCGACGCTACCAACAGCAGGTCCACGCCCTCTCCGGCGAAGGAGGGTGGCCCCTCACGGCGTTCTTGACCCCCCAGGGAGAGGCGTTCCTGGGAGGCACGTACTTCCCCCCGACGGACGGTCACGGCCGGCCCGGTTTCCGACGGGTGCTAAGGGAGGTTGCTCGGCTATGGCGTGAGGAGAGGGCCCAGCTCAAGGAACAGGCCGCCTCGGTCGCCGAGGGGATGCGGGCGATGCACGCCCGAGAGCACGAAGGGTCCCCCGAGCTGCCAGCCTTCGTCGAGGGCACCCTCGAGCGGTGCCTGCAGCAGTACGACCCGTCCCACGGGGGCTTCGGAGGCGCCCCAAAGTTCCCCCACCCGACTGCGGTCGCCCTCCTGCTCGAGCACGCCCATCGCACGGGGGACACCCGGAGCGCAGAGGCCGCGCGCCGGACCCTGCGCGGGATGGCCGACGGAGGGGTCTTCGACCAGTTGGAGGGCGGCTTCCATCGCTACTCGGTCGACGAAGGCTGGAGGGTGCCCCACTTCGAGAAGATGGCCATCGACAACGCCCACCTCCTCCCGGTGTTCCTCGATGGATGGAACTTCTTCGACGAACCTCGGTTCGGAGCGATCGCCTCTCAGACCGTCGCATGGGTGATGGCCGTGCTCGGTCGGGACCCCAAGGGGGGGTTCGGCGCGAGCCAGGACGCGGACAATGCTCCCGGTGACGACGGCAGCTACTTCACCTGGACCTCCACCGAGCTCAAGTCCCTCCTCGCTCCGGAGGAGTTCCAGGCGATCCGGTGGCGCTTCGGGCTCGATGGGGAGGCCTGCATGCCCCACGACCCGTCCCAGAACGTCCTGCAGCAGCTCTTCTCCGAGGAGGAGGTCGCGAAGCACCTCCAGGTCCCGGTGGCGAAGGTCCGGGACCTCTCCCTCCATGCCATGGAGAAGATGCGCAGGGCCCGCTCCCAACGGCCCGAACCGGCCGTGGACCCGGCGAAGTACGCTTCGCTGAACGGGCTGCTCATCGGAGCGCTCGCATTGGCCGGTCGGGCGCTGGGGCAGGAGCCACATATCGAGCGAGCCCGGGCCTCCGCGGACCGGTTCCTCGCTGGGGCCTTCGACCCCGCGCGTGGGATCGCCCACGTCCTGGGTCCGCGCGGAGGGGAAGGCTGGGGGCTCCTTCAGGACCAGTGCGACTTCGCGCTAGGACTGCTTTCGCTATCGGAGGTGACCGGCGAAGGCCGGTACCTGGAGCGTGCCCGTGACCTCTTGCAGCTCGCGCGGCGGGAGTTCACGCTCGGACCGGAGGGCCCCCTGCGCGACCTCGCCCCTCAGCTCTACGACGGACCGAAGGTCGGCGCATGGGAGGGGGTCCACGTCCCGGTGGAGGACACGCCTCACCTCTCCGCCAACGCGTCCTACCTCCTGGCCTCCCTCCATCTCTCCGCCCTCACGGGAGCGCCCGGGGTGCCGGACGGACTAGGGGCGCGTCTCGCACCGATCGTTTCGCGCGTGCAGCATGGCGGGCTCTTCGCCGCCGGGAGCGCGCTCGCCTGCGCGCTCTTCGCCCAGCCCGCCCTTCGCGTCGTCGTGGAGGGCGAGGGCCCTGAGGCGGAAGCGCTCTGGAGGGCCGCGGTGGGATCCTACCACCCTCGGAAGGTCCTGTTCCGCGGTGCACCTTCCCCGCCCTTCGCCCTGCCAGAGGAAGTGCTGGGCCAGACCGCCGGGTCGAACGGCCGCGCGCGTGCGCTCCTGTGCCGGGGCACGGTCTGCCGGGCCCCCATCGTACGGCCGGAGGAGCTACGAGCGGCGATCCGGTCGGAGGGCGGAGCCGCGCGAGGCTGAGGTGGGGCTCTGGGACGGGGCCGACCCCAGAGGACCCCCGCCTCGTCGGTCCGTCGACATGTCCGGGAGAGACCCCGCGGTCGACGGAAGGTCCCACCGCAGTTCCCCCAGGTCGGTCCCGTCGAGGAGGTAGGCCCGGGAGTCCCCTCGGGCGAGGAAACGCCGCACGAGGAACCGGTGTCCCCGTCTCGGCTCCTCCCGGTTGAGCGCTTCGCTGGCGCAGAGAGGATTGTACGCCGGAAGGACGATCATCTCCCTAGCTCGGGGAGGCGGATGCTGCCCCTTGCGCCGACGCTCCGCCGGGGTCAGCGGGCGCATGAGCGTGCGGACCCAACATGGCTCCTTGCCGGTCCGCGCGCGCTCCGGGGATGGGGCGAGACGGAAACCCGGGTGGAGGTGGCCCGCGACCAGGATCCCGGCACGACGGAGGACCGCCTTCGAGGGCCAAGCGTGGCCATGGAAGTACCCGACCCCTTCGCGGAAGAGACCGTGCGCAGGATGGACGATCACGGCCGCCGGCAGCGCGCGGGCAAGCCCCACGTCGTGGTTGCCCAGGACCACCTCGACCGCAAGGCCCCCCTCGAGCAGCCGCCCGAAGAACTCGTCCACCTCGGCCCGGATGTGGCGAGGCAAGCCCCGGATAGGGTCCTTCACGTCGCCCAGCAGGAGGACGCGCCGGGCGCCGGTCCTCTTCGCCGCTTCCAGGAGGCCGTGGGCGAGCCGAGGAGCTGACCCGGCCTCGGACCGGGGAGCGTGCGGGGTCGGCAAGGCGAGCCCCAAGTGTATGTCGGAAGCGACGAGCAGGGGCTCGCTGGCCCGGACGAGCAGGATAGGAGCACCAGGGACCGGCTCAAGTCTGGGGACCACGGTCCGATCGTCGCGGCCCCGGTCCATCGGACCCACGACGGCGCCGAGGAGGGCCAGGTCTTGACGATGCCCACCGAAGCCCGATCCGCGCGGTTCGCGCGGTCCGCGCGGCCCGCGAGTCCCTCGCGTCCCTTTCGGCGGCGAGGATACATATGGAGGGGACCCAATGGTGAATGCAATGGTGGTCGGCCCGGAGGTCTACGCCCCCGCCGAACATCTCATCATTTCGGTGGACCGGAGCCTAGGGATCCTTGATCCTCAGCACGGAGTGGAGCGCCCGGCCCCTCTGGTCCGGCAGACGATCATGGAGGCGATGGCCGAGCTTTCCGCGACGGCTCGGATCTTCATCACGCTCCTCGCGAACGCGGAGGTCGCGCCACCCCCTGGCCCTCGTCGGGACCGCTCGGTGCAGATGATGCAGGGCCTGATGGAGGACATGAACACGGTCACCAACTGGATGAACGTGTACGTGGCGAGCCTCACCGGCCCTTCCCGCTCCCGGAGCGTCCGCGTCGACGTTCCCTACCTCATGGTCAAGCGGTTGCGGGACCGCATCGCAGAGCTCTACCTGCACCTCCACCCGGGGAATGTGCCCTCCGAACCGGCGTCTCCCCGCGCCGCACCACCGACGGCGCCTCCCGTCGCTCCTCCGCGCGCCGTGGGGGCGTCCGCCGCCCCGATCTCGGCGCCTCCACCGGCCCGCGCCCTTCCTCCGACGACCGCGCTGCGGCCCGTCGCCTACCCGGGGCCACCCGCTCCCGCACCCGTCCCTGCGAGACTGCCCGAGGGCGTGACCCTCTTCGTACCAGCTTCCGTCCAGCAGCGACTCTTGCCTCCGCCCCCCGCGCGTAGCGCGCCCCCTCCAGCGTCCACGCCCCCACAGCCCACGCCCTACGGGGCTCCCCCGTCTTCTCCCCCACCCCGCCCGAGCCCCCAGCCAGGGGGCGCACCGGCCCCCTCCGCCGCTCCGGTCCCCGTCGCTCCACGCCATGCATCCCCGCCTTTGACCGCGGTCGTTCGCCCCGCGCCCGTCCAGCCGGCGGGAGCGGCCCCCCGAGCGGCCCCGGTCGGTCCCGGTGTTCCTGTCACCCCCGGGGTCCGACCTGCGACGGCTCCCGTCCAGGGCGGACCCAACGCGGGAGCCTCACGTCCTGCGGGTTTCCCGGCCCGACCCGCGGGTGCGACCCAGGTCGGCCCCGCTCTCCGACCTCCGGCCACAGCCCCCGCCGGGACCGCGCCCTCTCCCCGACCGATCACCCCTCCCCCGGCCGCCGCTCGCCCCGCCGCTGCGGGGCCCGGGACACCGGCGCCCGACCGCGCAGCTGCAACGGCTTCGACCGCGCCCCCTCAAGCGCCTGCTGCGACCACTCCTGTCGCGCCCGCTCCCGCGCCACCTCCTCCACCTCCTCCACCTCCTCCACCTCCTCCACCGCCCCCACCTCCGCCGCCCGCCCCGGCTGCGACACCCCCGACCGGCCCAGAGGGCCCGGAAGCTACCGCACAAGCGATCCCAGCTCCTGCCCCACCAGTGGAGAAGGCGCCGGAGCCGACCGCCCCGCAGTCGCCTAGCCCGCCCTCGGCCGTCCGGAGCCCCACGGCTGCCCGGACGAAGGGGAAGACCCAAGGAGGAGGGGTGGTCCGAAAGGGTGGGAAGGCGCCTGGTGGCCCCGTTCTGGGGACCAGGGCCAACGAGCGATCGGCGACCGGGGGCACCCCCCAGGCCGGGCGAACATCGAAGAGCGAGAAGCGCGAGGCGGCTCCCGCCTCCTCCCTCGCGGGCTCCGAAGCTCCCGCGAGGTCCCTCTCGGTCACCAAGCCCCCGGCGGGCGCCCGAGCGGAAGCTGGCGTGAAGGGTCCCCCAGCCTCCGCCAGCGTCCCCGGCGAGGAAGGGAGCCCTAGGAAGGGGAGCGCGGCAGGGGGCAAGCGCAGCGCTTCCCGCCGTCGGAGCACCCCGAACAAGCGCGAGGCCGGGGCGGACGAAGCCAGCGGGGACCCGCCCGGTTCCTCCTCGGCGTGAGAGGGGGGACGGAGGGGTGTCCTCCGACAGGCCCCTCCCCCACCATTAAGAGGGCACGTCACTTCGTCGTGGACGCCGTCGCTCATGTTCTCGAACCGGGAGGAAGCGCTCGTCCAGGTCAGCGAGCTCCTTCGTCGAGCGGGCTTCTACCTGTTCGATGTCCACCACGTCCGCCCGACCCCTTTCGACCTCATCGCGCGTCGTGACTCGACCCTCCTTCTGCTGAAGGTGCTCAAGAACGCGGACGCGCTCGGTCCCGACGACGCCTCGTTGTTGCGGCTCGTGGCCCAGGCGATGGGGGCGGTCCCGATCGTCATCGGGGGCACCTCGGGACCCCACGCGCTGGAGAGCGGGATCCTCTACTCCCGTCACGGCGTGGTCATCCTCTCGCTGGAGACGCTGGTGGAGTACCTGGCGGAAGGGATCCCACCCATCCTGGTCTCGGGCCCGGGTGGGAAGTTCGCCCGGGTCGATGGACGCCAGCTCCGGCGTACCCGGGAGGTCCGGGGGCTCTCCCTCGCCGCCGTCGCGGATGCGGCGGGGGTCTCCCGACGCACGATCCAGCTCTACGAGGAGGGGGCCGGGGCGGACCTCTCGATCCTCGACCGCCTGGAGCGCTTCCTCGCGGTGCAGCTCGCGATCCCCCTCGATCCCTTCGCGGAGGGGGTCGTGGGACCCTACCGCGGGGCCGCAGAGGAGGACCGCCCCCTGCCGGGCCCCCCCGCCCGGGGACCCGCCCAGCGTGCCGCCTCGCCACGCGGTCCTCTGCCAGCCGCCCTCGCCGAGGAGCTCAACGAGAGGGGATGGGACCTCATCATCACGCTCCGAACCCCCTTCGACGTGCTCGCCCGGGACGGGCGACACCGGGAGGAGCGGGTGCTGATCGGGGTGGGCGACCTGCAGAGCGCGGAGCGGCGCTCGCGCCTGCTCTTCCACGTCGCGCGCGTGGCCGAGGGGGAGAGCCTCTTCGTCGTGCCGGACCGACGCTCCCGGACGAACATGGAAGGCGTACCTCTCGTGAGCTACCAGGAGCTCCGACAGCACGCAGGACCCGAGGAGCTGCGAGAGCTCCTGCGTGAGCGACGGCGACGGCCGTGAAGGCAGCGGAGGGATCGAACCCCTACCCGATCCTCCTTCTGGGAGCGGTACGGGGGAGCCTCGCGGAAGCGACCAAGGTCGTCGCCGACCTCGAGCGTTTCGCTCCCGACCGGCTCGCCCTCGGGCTCTCCCCCGAGGAGGTCCAGGCCCTTCAGGAGCACTTCGCGGACCCCTACCAGGAGCCTTGGGTCCCCCTGGCCTCCATCGAGCTCGCCTACGCCAGGGGGATCGCTCGCTTCGGCCCTGCTCGGGTCCCCTCCCCCTCGTTCCTCGCATCCCTTCGGTGGGCGCGCGCGCGCGGGCTGCCGGTGGACGGGATCGAGCCGGGGGACGAGGCGTACGGCTCCCTCTTCGTCGACCACGTCGGGTTCTTCGACCTCGTCCGGAGGACCCGCGCGGAGCGTTCCCTGGGCAAGCGCCCGCCGGAGGAGGAGAACGCGGAGGCCTTCGCTCTCGCCTGGGAGACCCGGGCTCAGGTGGGGGGGGGCTCCCACGCCCTCTTGAAGGTCCGAGCGGAGCACGTCGCGAAGGGTCTGCGGCATCTATGTACTAGCAGGATGCCCTCCGGAGGCGCCCGCCCCTCGAGCGCATCGCTCAAGAACCGGGTCGCTCTGGTGGCCGACGTGGAGCGCTTCCGTCTCCTGCTCGAGACCACCGCACAGCAGCTCGGAGAGGACCTGCGGGAGCGCGGGCGTTCCGGTGGGGGGCCCACCTCCGGCGGCTCCGCTCCGCTCAGGAGCGGACCATGAGCGCGAGCGAAGCCTCGATGGTCACGGTCCATGAGCCACCGCCGGTCCGAGAGGAGGGGGCGGGGCGCCGCACGCTGGTGCACCGTCTGCTCGAAGGGTCCGGCCGCTTCGAGCTCTACGACCTCACCGGCTCCGTCCTGGAGGAGCGGACCCCCGCCCCGGGGACGGGCACACTCCGCGGTCGTCTCAGCCGACCCTTCGCCGTGATCGACCTCGGATCGAACACGGCCCGGCTCGTGGTTTATCGCAGCGCCCCCGTGGGCCCCCCCTGGAGCGTCTTCGAGAGCAAGGACAGCCCACGCCTCGTCGAGGACCTCCAGAAGGACGGTCGGCTCGCCGACACGACGCGGCGCCGAGGCCTTTCGACCCTCGTACGCTTCCGCCGGCTGCTCGAGGTGCACGGAGTGCGTGACATCCGGGCCGTCGCGACGAGCGCCGTCCGGGAGGCGCCGAACCGTTCCGCGTTCACGAGCGAGGTCCACCGACGCTGCGGCTTCCGCCTCCGCATCCTCTCCGCCGCCGACGAGGCGCGCTTCGCCTACCTGGGGGTCGCGAGCTCGCTCGCTCTGGACAACCACCTCATCGTGGACCTGGGTGGAGGCTCCCTCCAGGCGATGGCCGTTCGCCGCGGCCACCTGCGGGAGAGCCTCTCGCTGCCGATGGGCGCGCTTCGGATGCACCGGCGGTTCCTCGAGCATGACCCGCCGAAGCGAAGGGAGCTCGAGGAGTTGGAGAACCACATCGAGAAGGGCCTCCGCCCGCTCGACGCCCTCGTGACCTCTCGGGAGGAGGGGCGGGAGCGGCTCATCGGGGTCGGAGGCACCACGCGGAGCCTCGCCCACGTGATGCAGGCGATCCGTGGCTACCCGCTCCCTCGCGTCCACGGCTACACGCTGCGTACCCGGGACCTCGAGCGACTCTACGAGATCCTCTCGCAAAGCTCCGTTGCGGTGCGCCGGGAGACGCCGGGGCTCTCCGCCGACCGGGCCGACATCGTGGTCGCCGGCCTCGCGGTCATCCTGGGCGTGCTCCACGGGCGGGGGGCCGACCGGCTCACCGTGTCGGGGTGCGGCATCCGGGAGGGTGTCGCCCTGGAAGCGCTGGGCCGCGGGCTCCCCGGCTCCGCCGAGGAGATGGCGCGGGGAAGCGCGCTCGCGACCCTTTGGTCGATCGGCACGGACATCGCGCATGCCCGGAGGGTCCGGGAGATCGCGCTCGACCTCTTCGACCTCACACAGCGCCACCACGAGCTCGAGCCTCGCGGTGAGGAGCGCCTGGCCCTGGAAGTGGCCGCACTGCTGCACGACGTGGGAACGGCCTTCTCCTATCCGGGGCATGCCTCCCATTCGGCCTACGTCCTGCGGAGCCGGCCGCTCTACGGCCTCTCTCATCGGGGCTTCCTCTTGGCCTCCCTCGCGGCGGGGATGCACGAAGGCGACGACCTGCCCGGAGGGACCGCGAAGCGCTACCCATCGGTCCTCGGGGAGGAGGACATGGACATCGCCCGCGCCTTGGGGGGCATGCTGGCCCTCGCGGAGTCGGTGGGGGACCTGCGCCCCCGACCGCGCTTCCGTCGGCTCGGGAACCGGCTCATGATGCGGCTCCCGGGGGGGGTCGCCCCGAACCGCCGTCTCTTTGAGCGCGCCTCCCGCTGGCTCGAGCGGTCCGTTGGGGTGGAGGTGGACGTCCGTGCGTCATGAGCGGGGCCGGTCCGTGAGCAGACCGTCCTCCCGGGGAGCCCCGACCCCCCCCGGGGTCCTGGGCGACCTCGTGGAAGGGTCCCTTACCCGCGGTAAGCTGGACGGTAACGAGGGGAAGGGCGCTCTCCCCCGCCATCCCGGCCGGCTCATCGTGTTCGAGGGGTTGGATGGGAGCGGGAAGTCCACACAGGCCCATCTCCTGCTGAAGTGGCTCTCCGCTCGGGGCTACCGTGCGTTCTTCACCGAGTGGAACTCCTCCGACCTCGTTTCTTCGATCATCCGCCGTGGCAAGAAGAAGAACCTCCTCACCCCGACCACCTTCTCCCTCCTCCACGCGACGGACTTCGCGGACCGCTTCGAGAGGAACATCCTCCCCCCCCTGCGGGCCGGTTACATCGTCATCTGCGACCGCTACATCTTCACGGCCTTCTCCCGCGACGTGGCGCGCGGCTGCGACCCGGAGTGGGTGCGCAACCTCTACGCCTTCGCGCCTCCACCGGACAAGACCTTCTACTTCCGGGTCCCGGTGGAGACGGCCCACCGGCGAAAGGAGGCCTCCCGGATGAAGATCAAGTACTACGAGGCCGGGATGGACCTCAACCTCTCCGACGACGTGACCGAGAGCTACCTGCGCTTCCAGGGGATGATGAAGCGCCAGTACGACCTGCTCGCCCGGACCGAAGGGTTCCAGGTCATCGATGCGGAACAGGACATCGAAGCGCTGCAAAAGAGCGTGCGGGCCGCCATCCGGCCCCTGCTCGGAGGTTTCCCGAAGGAGGAGGTCCTGGTGCATGGGGACTGAACCGCTCCGGGGGGTGCCGGGATGGCGGCGGTGAGAGCGCGCTCCTCGCCCGGGCGGGCGAGGTCGCTCAAAGGCTCCCCCAAAAAGGGGGCGGACCTGGCCGTGGAGGTCCGACCGTTGCGCAGGGGCGCGTCCTTGGGGAACTCCACCTACGGGACCCGGCTCCCCGGGCTCCCCCCCGAGACGCTCAAGGGCCACCTCATCGTCATCGAGGGGGCGGACGGCTCCGGTCGGACGACCGAGTGCGCGATGCTCAAGGAGCTCCTCGAGATCCGGGGACACGCGGTGCTCGAGACCGGCCTCCGCCGTTCGGACCTGGTCAGCGAGCAGATCGACCAGGCGAAGCAGGGGCACGTGCTGGGGGCGACGACGATGGCCCTCTTCTACGCCGCGGACTTCGCGGACCAGCTCGAGAACAAGATCGTCCCGGCCCTCTCGGCCGGCAGCGTGGTGCTCGCCGACCGCTACATCTTCACGCTCATGGCGCGCGCGATCGTGCGGGGAGCGAGCCGCCAGTGGGCCCGGCTCCTCTACGGCTTCGCGCTCCGTCCGGACCTCACGATCTTCCTCGACACCCGCCCGGAGATCCTGCTGCACCGGGCCTTCTCCCGGTACGGCTCGCTCGACTACTGGGAATCCGGGATGGACCTGGGGATGTCCCGCGACCGGTTCGAGAGCTTCTTCCACTACCAGGCGCTGCTCAAGACCGAGTTCGACTGGATGGCCCGGTCCTACGAGTTCGTGAAGATCAACGCGAACCGCTCCCCCCTGGAGGTCCACCGTGACGTGCGCGCCTGCATCCAGGGGCTGCTCGAGGGCACGCGGCTCGAGGCGTTCCGGTGAGCGTGGACCCTCGCCCGAGACCCTGAGCGAAGGGGAACGGACGCGTGGGGCCCAGGAGGGAGGAGTTCCCCTTGCCGCGCGCTCCGGGCCGAAGCTCATCTCTCCGGGCCCGACGCCCGAGAGGAAGGAGCACCCCGCCAGGACCGCCCGTGGTCTCGCTCAAGGGGTTCCTGCGAAGGGCGCAGGCGCGCTCGCTACGACTTCACCGCCTGATCGAGGAGCTCATGGACCCTTCCCCGGCCTCCCCTGCCCTCATCCACGACCTCCATCGAGAGCTCAGACGGGCGCGGATCGACGCTCGCGTCCTCCGTCGGACCCTCCCCAAGCCCCTCCGAGCCCCCTTGAGGGAGCTCGAAAGGGCCCTCGAGGACCTCACGACCGCCGCCGGGGAGGTCCGGGACCGGGACGTGCTGGAAGGCGCTCTGGAGAGGCTCGCACGCGGCGCTTCGGCCTCCCCCGCGGTCGCCCGCGAGGCGAGGTCGCTCGCCAGGGCCCTGCATCGGGAAGGCAACTCGTGGCGCGGGGAGCTCCGACGCTCCGCGCGAAGGGGCCTTCGGGGCGCCCACGGACATCTTCCCGGGCTCGCGCCAGGGGCACATGCCACCCCAGGGAGCTCGGAGAAGGGCGCTCAGGGGTTCCCTCGCGCCGACCGGGCGCTCGCGCGGCGGTTCCAACGGGCCATCGACAGGGAGCTTGGGGATGCCGAGAGGGACCTGGAGCGTGCCCGACGGCGAGCCCAGAGGAAGGCCACCGTCCGCCGTTTGCATCGTCTGAGGATCCACCTACGCCGGTTCCGTCACCTTCACACTTCGATCGCCCGGGACCCGGGACGGGCGGACGTATCGGCCGAGTGGAGGGAACTGCAGCGGGACCTGGGGCTCCACCATGACCTGGGCGTGCTCGAGGAGCGCCTCGCGGCCTCGCCCGGCAACGGGCCCCGGCACAGGCTGCGCAAGGTCCTGCGCGGGGAGCTCGAACGTCACCGCTCCCGGGCGGTCCGTAGAATCTCCGCGGTCGGCCGACGGTCCCCGACCCCAGCGTGACCTCGGGTGCCGCCCGAGGGGGTCCTTCTATCGGGCGTGGTGCGTGGGGTGCGGGCGGCGCCTCGCAGCGGAGGAGTGTCCGGGCGCCCCCTCCAGCTGGTCGTAGAGACCGATCGCATTGCCTGAGGGGTCCCAGACGGTCCCGCTGTGCTCGTGCTCCCGGTGCACGCGTATCCCGTGACTCTCGAGCTGGCTTGCGGCCCGGGTGAAGTCCTGGACGCGGAGCTGCAAGGGGGTCCCGAGCCCCTGCGGGCCGAGCCCCAGAGGGGAGAAGTCCTCGGCCTGGAAGAGCACGATCTCAGCCCCTCCGGTCGACAGCATCACCCGGTGGCAGCAGCCCCGATGCGACTCGTCAGAAACGCGGAACCCGAGCTGGTCTCGGTAGAAGGTGAGGGCGATGTCCATGTCCCTCACGTGCAGGATGAGGTGGCCGAGGTCGAGCACAAGGGGCTCTGCATCGGGCATGGTCGCCGGGAAGAGCATCCAGGACCCCTATAGTTCCTTCGAGATGGCGAAGGGCCAAGCCCCCGAGCTGCGTGGACGCGCGGGCATGGGCCCCCGACCTCGGCCCTTGGCAAGGGGACGGGGCGAGCCAGACGTACGGACCCCCCGCGGGTCGCGTGAGCCCACCGCGGCCGACCTCGCTCTTGCGAAGGAGCAAGGTTCCAGAGGGTCCAACCGGGTCGCTCCACCTCACGCTCCGGTCCCGGCCGGGACCTCGCCCCTCCGCCCCAGCCTCCTCAGAGCTGCCGTCCCGACGCCGGGCTTCGAAGTCTGGCACCAGGGCGATCGCGGGCGCCTCCCTCGAAGATTCGGCGGCCCTTGGCGAAGTCAGGAGAAGTAAGGAGAAGTATGGAGAGGCTGGTCTTAAGTGAAATTGTCAGGAGAAGCATGGTGAATCCTGATTCACTTAATTGGACATGACCCTGGGCGTAAATCCTCCCGGGGGCGAGGTGTGCTCAAGGTGGCGACCATGACCGAAATGCGAACCCTCCGGCGCCCTGAGACGAACGCTCCATTGAAGGGAGGGGCCTAGGCCCTTTGGAGGGACCATGCCGTTCGTGGATGACCTGGCTCTCGTCGAGGTCCTGATCGGGCTCGTCGCCGTGCTCCTCGCCTACACCGGTGTCCTCGCCTTCTGGGCGATCCGTACGAACCGCCCCCAGTGGCTGCGGACGACCCTGAAGAGCTCCGCCATTCCGATCGGTGGGGTGGGAGCGGTGACCTTGGCCCTCGCCATGTGGATCGAGATGACGTGGCCTTTCCCAATCGCCTACATGGGAGGGTACAACATCTTCTTCGGAGATGTGATGGTGCTCTTTGGCCTGGTGACGATCGCCTACGCCTTCGCGGCCTACCTGGGACACCACCTGCACTTGGTGGGAGTCCTGGCGCTGGTCGCCGGCGTGGTGACCGCCTTCTACGGATGGGTCGGCTACACAGCGACCCCCGCGTTCACCACGGAGCCGTTCGACACCTTCCTGCTCTACGGCGCCTTCGGGCTCGCTGGGGTCCTCGCCCTGCCCGCGACGATCCTGACCGACTACTACCTTAGCGCAGTGGCGGCGGGCCGCTCCGTCTGGCAGTCCGTGGTCACCCCGGAGCCCCGGCGTGTCGCGAAGGGCATGGGCACCAGGGCGGCGCAGCCGGTGAGCGACCTCGGCACGGGGAAGGGAAGTGACACCAAGGGGCTCGAGACCCGCTACCGCGTCCACTGGGCGCTCCAGATCGTCATGCTCGCCTTCCCGGTGATCATGACGGCGGCGGCGGTCGCAGCGTTCTGGTACTTCGGGACGACCCTCCCGGGACATCTGGGAGCGGGACCGGCGAAGGCCCCCTGAACGGTACCACCACCGCGGGACCGGGCAGGAGGGGCGATCCCCTCCTACCCGGTCGACACGAACCCCTTCCCGCCTACCCCTTCCCGGTCCTCTTGCTTCCTCAGGTTGAGCGGCCTTGGCATCGCCCGGGCCACCGGCGGCTCAGGTCACAGGGGCGTCCAGGTCCTCTTCATCCGGGTCAGAAGGAGGGGTGGAGCGCGAGCCCTGGGTGGGGGTGGCGGCGCCCCGGCCCTTGGAGGGCGGGGGACTCGGATGGCCCTTGGGTCCCGACCGATAGACCGCCAGCAGAAGGACCGCCCCAATCGCCACCGCCACCAGCGCGTAGAGGTCCCAAGGGGTCGAGCTCCCGGCGTTCCCGTGAAGCTTGGAGGTCCCGTTGGTGGTGTTTCCGCTGGGGGATGTGCCCCCGGTGGGTGGGGGCGACGCTATAGGAGTTACGATGACCGTCGTGGACGCGACGACCTTGTGTCCCCGACCGTCCATCGCGCTCACGTTCACCACGAAGGTGCCTGGGGAGGAGGGGACGCACTGGAGAGTGCTGGTGTTGGAAGAAAGGCAGCCCCCGGGAAGCCCCGAATAGACGACGCTCACCCCCCCGGCCCCTCCGCTGGTCAAGAGGTCGAGCGAGAGCGCCCTTCCCACGCTCAGGTTCGAGGGGGAGGCGGAGAAGTTCACCAAGGAGAGCGAGGGGGCCACCGTGACCCCCGCCAACGCGCTCATGGAGAGGCCAGAAGCGTCGTAGATCGTCGCGTTCACCACGAAGGTTCCCGTCGAGTTGGGGAAGCAACCGAAGGTCGCGTTGCCGTTCGGGAGGCAACCGGTGGGCAGTCCCGAGAAGGCGTAGGTGAACGGGGCGCTCCCGCCCTGGATGCTCGCATTGAGCCAGAGCTCGTCGCCGACCTCAGCCACGGAAGGCAGCGCGGTCAGGCTGGGGGAAGAGAGGCTTGCGCCCACCTCAAGGTAGGCCTGGGATTCCCCCATACGTCCCACGCTGTCGTTGTCGAAGAGGGTCACGAGGTAGGTCCCGGGAGCGGAGTAGGTGTGGTGGAGGCTCGTTCCCTTGGCGGTCGTCCCGTCGCCCAGGTTCCAACTATCCTGGAAGGGCGCGGTCCCGCCGTAGTTCACTGCAGCGAAGTACACCGGTACCCCGACGTCCGTGGGGGTGGGCTTGACCTCGAAGCTGGCGTCCGGGGAGAAGTTCACGGTCACGTTGACGGTGGTGTTCGAGCTCTGACCGGAGGAGTCGTTCCCCCACACCGTTGCGTGGAGCACCTCAGCCATGAGTAACTTCCGGGTCAGGGTCGGGCCGAACCCGGGCGTGGTCCCGTCCGAAAAGCGCCAGCTGTAGTTGTACGGGGAAGTGCCACCCTGGGCCGAAGCGGAGAAGGTCACGTTCAATCCCAGGTCCGTCGCGTTCGGGTTCGCGCTCGCGATGACCGAGAGCCCTGCCCCCGCGAGGGCGCTTGCGGAGTGCGCGGGAGGGAATGGGGCCGAGCTCGTCAGAGGGCCGCCGACGCCGCGGACGGGACCCGGCAGATGGGGGACGGGGGTCGATGCCCATGCCATCCCTGCCAGGGTGCCTAGGAGAAGCGCCGTACAGAGCCCGAGGACCGGCAGGGACCGGGGGAAGCGACTCGCGTGCGCTTTGGGCCGCTTGGACCGCCCGCGTAGGGGACCCTGACGCCCCCGTGGCTCGTCGTTCGAGCCCGCTCGCGAGCTCGCCCCCCCGAACCGACGGAAAGGCCCTGGGATCCGCGCAGAGGCATCCGCCAGAGGCGACCCGCCCGTCTCCGTGCTCGCGGGACGGGGCCGGCGGAGCGAAAGCTCACTCCCCTTTGCTTTCAGGGGTCTTCGGGTCGGACCGGGGGCGTGACCTCCTCGTTGGGGTCGCGCGGGGGCGAGGCTCGGAGGACGCTTGCGAGCTGGGTCGGACGGGTCGCTTCCTCCCCCGCGGCGCGGGGCGGACCCGACCCTTCGGTCGGACACGGCGCAACTGCCCACGCGTGAGCGCCCAAAGAAGCCTCCCCCCGCCCGGACGGACCGCGCCAGGGAAGTCCAGGGCGGCCGCCCCCCCCTTCGAGAACTTCATCACCGAGGTCCCTTCGCCCAAGAGGCAGTACCCGAGGAACCGGGAGAGCTGCGGCTCGTGGCCGAAGAGGAGCAGGTCACCTCCGCCCCGGGCGGACTTCGCCCGTTCGAAGAGGCGGGGAAGGGGTCCGTCCGGCACGAGCTCGCGCCAACGCAGGGGGCGGCGAGCCGGGGCCCAGAGCTCCCCCAATATGAGGGCCGTCTCGGCGGCCCGGGTGAGCGGGCTCGTCGCTACGACCCCGCGTTCGCTGAGGAGCTCGACAAGCCCCCTGGAGGCCTCCCGGAACTCCTTGCGGCCGTCCGGCTTGAGCGGGCGGCCCTGGTCGTCCGGCCACTGGACGAAGTCGCGCGAGCGCGCGGGCGCATGCCGTACCAGGACCCAGCGGCGGGTGCTCAAGGGCCCCCTTCAATCCTCGTCGCGCAGTACGCGCGTCAAGATCTCTCGGGCCTGCTGCTGCAGGTCCTGCAGGGGCCCCTCGTTCACGATCATGTAGTCCGCGAGAGCGAAGGCGTTCCCGATCCCCCACTTGAGCTCGCGCCGATCGCGCTCGTAGAACTCCTCCATCGAGAGGTGGTCGTCCCCGCGCCCACGCCGGGTGAGGCGGTCGAAACGGGTACCGGGCGAGGCGAAGACCCCCACCACGGCGAGGTCCCCGAAGTTGTGCCGGAAGACCGTCACTTCCGCGTCCGAGCGGCAACCGTCCACGAGGGTCTTGGTCTCCGTGATCCGGGGGACGATCTTCTTCGCCCAGACCGAGGGGCCCTGCCGGTCGCGCTCCTCGTTCGCGACACGGGCGTTGTTCTTGTCGTTGATCGGGAGGTTGCGGCGGCGGACCTCGTCCCGAACCAGGTCCCCCATCTTGAGGACGTGGAAGCCGAGCATCTTCGCGACCCCGACGATCTCGTCCTTCCCCGACCCGGGGAGGCCTACGGTCACGACGAGCTTCATCGGCCGAGGTTAGGGGCGAAGGACTCAGGCTCGGTGGCCTTCTGCATGCGATCGGCCATGAGGGTGTACTGACGGGCTTCCGCCTCCCACTGCTTCGCCTTCTCGATGGCCGCGTCCGAGAGGACCTTCTTCTGGGAGGCTATCTGAAGGTGGTGGGCGGCCTTGTGCTCGAGCGTCTTCGCGCGGCGCTGCAGGTTCGCCATCTTCTGCTGGAGCTTGCGGATCCGAACGTGGATCTTCGACTGCTCGTGCGGCTGGACCGCGCCGCTGGAGGTCCCGCTGGCCCCCATCTGCAGTAGCTTCTGCTGCTCCTGCTGTTCCGTCTCCAGGTCGGGGATCTTCGCGAGCGTGGCCTGCTCCTTCTCCCGAAGGACGGTCGCGCGGTGACGGTGCTTCTCCATCACGGTGTTGAACTTGGCCGACCGCGCGCGCTCCCGGAACGCCATCCGCTCGTACTTGGCCGCCTCTTCCCTCAGCTTGGTGATGTTCTGGTAGCCGAGGCTGGTGAACCGGGCGCTGCGGTCCACATCCAGCGTTGACCCGGAGGGGGGCGCCGCTGTGGTCGAAGAAGATACCCCGGCTCCACCGCTGGAGCTGGAATACGACCCGCCCGAGCCGGGGCTACCCCCGGTGGACGACGCGCCCGACTTCGGGAGGGGCGGGGACGGAGGCTCCTGTTGACCGGGCATGCGGTACAGTAGAGGGGTTATCGAGCCGCCTTATTTCACTTCTTGTCGATTACGGGGGGCTCCGTGACCTAGGCCGGGGGGGTGCTCCAGGGGGGTCCCCGCCCCGGGCGGGGCGCCTGGACCCTAGGGAACAGCTCTCCCGGCAGGGCCTTCACCTCGACGCGGCGTTGGGCACGGGAGTCGCGCTCGCGGAGGGTAACGCTGCCGTTCTCCAGCGTCTCCCCATCGATCGTGACCGCATAGGGGGTACCCACCTCGTCCTCCCGGGCATAGCGCTTCCCCACCGAGGCGGTGAGCGGGACGACCACCGAGAGCCCCGCGTCGCGCAGGGTCTCCGCGATCCCCTCTGCGAGGGAGGCGTGGAGCTTGCGCACCAGGGGGAGGACGGCGACCTGGGTCGGGGCCAGGTACGCGGGGAGGGCCCAGTAGGTCCGCGGCCCCTTCTCCTCCTTGAGATCACCCTCCCCCGGGGGGGGAGAAGAGGCCGGGGCGGTGGCGGGGGCGGGGGCGGGGGTGGGGGTGGGGGTGGGGGACGGAGCGGCTGCCGCAGGGGTCTCCACCCGCAGATGGAGGTCCGCGAGGGCCCACAGATTGCGGTCCACCCCGAAGGTGAGCTCCAGGACGTGCGGGAGGACCTTCTTCCCGGCCGTGGTGGTCACGGAGAGGTCCGTCTTCGAGCCGGCCCCGTGCCGGGTGAGGTCGTAGTCCCCACGGTAGTGGACCGCCCCCAGCTCCTTGAAGTCGCCCAGCGAATCCAGCTTCACCTCGAGGTCGAAGTGGATGCGGTTGTAGAAGGCCCGCTCTTTCTCGTTCTTCTCCAAGAACCGGATCCTCTCGACCGGGTAGCGGAGGACATCGCGGAAGAAGCGCAGGTAGTGGACCATATGGTAGACGTAGAAATCGGGCAGGCCTCCCTTCTCGACGAGATCCTTTGCGCTCACCAGGGTCGGCTCCCGGGCGCCCATGGCGCGGTCGGTCGCCCGAAGGCACGGTAGCTGCTCGTGCTCCACCGCCTGGAGCGGGACCTGGAAATCGTCGGGGTCGAAGAAGATCTGCACCTCGGCCTGCGTGAACGCCCGCATCCGGAAGAGGACGTTCCGGGGGGCGATCTCGTTCCGGTAGGCCTTCCCGATCACCGCGATGCCGAGGGGGAGCTGCTTGCGCCCCACGTCCCACATGCGGGCGAAGGAAAGGTAAGCTCCCTGGGCGGTCTCGGGCCGGAGGTAGGCCCGCTCCTTGCCGGTGACCCCGAAGTCGAGACCGAACATCAGGTTGAACGGACGGGGGACCGTGAGCGCCCGCTCCCCGCACCGGGGGCAGGGAGGGTTCTCCTCCCTGAGCAGTCGCCCCAGGGCCTCGGGCGTGAGACCCTCCACGTCCTTCAACCCGCGTTCCTCGAGCAGCGTGTCGGCCCGGGCGTGGTGGCCGCACTTGCCACAGGCCACATCCGCGTCGGAGAAGTGATCGAGATGCCCGGAGGCCCGGACCACCGCCTCAGGGACGATGTCGGCGGGGTCGATCAAATAGTAGTTGGGAGAAAGGCCGACGAACCAGCGGGCCCAGGCGTCCTCTAGGCGCCTCTTGAGGGCGATGCCGACCGGGCCGTAGTCGAAGAGGCCCGCGGAGCCTCCATAGATCTCGGCGCTCGGCCAGAGGACCCCTCGTCGCTTGAACAGGGAGACGATCTCCTCGGTCTGCATGGGGTGTGCACGCTCCTTCGGGTTCGGTCCACGGATGGGCTCCCCCTCAGGCACGAGGAGAGGGCCCTACTCCGAGGGGGAGGCGGAGCCGCGGGGGACAAGAAGGTGTCGATGGGCCCCTCGCGCGGCGACCTGGTAGTACGGGTCCTCCGTGGGGAGCCGGAGCACCAGGGCCCGGGCGGGCCCTCCCGTCTCCAGTCGGGCCTCCATCGGACGGCCGAGAGCGGTCCAGGGGTTGACGAAGGCGGCCTCCACGAGGGTCCTCGGCTCGACGGTCTCGCCCCGAGCTCGGCTGGAGAGGTAGGCGAACTCCATCTCCCGGAAGAGGTCCGGGGCCTGGAACATGCCGTTGTCCGTGCCGAGCAGCATCGGGACGTGACGACGCTCGAGCTCTGCGATGGGCGGGAAGCGCTGGTAGAGGGCGTTGGAGCGCGGGCACACCGCGACCGGGACCTTCGCCTCCCGCACTGCGTCCAGGTCCTCGGACGTGGCCTGGCAGAGATGCACTAGAAGGTTCGGGTGGAGGTCGAGCACCGGGTCGATCGGTTCCCAGACCGACTCGCTCGCATGGAGGGCGAGCCACTTGCCCGCTCGGCGGGCCTCCTGTCGCGCGAGCTCGGGGGCGCCCAGGGGTAGGTCCCTCAGCGCGCTCAGCCCCAGGCCATCCGCCTCGCTGAGCACGGCCCGTATCTCTGAACGGTCGAGCGGGTCCGTCGGGCGTCCCAGGACCCAGGGTTCCACTCCCGTCCCCCGGGCGGCCTGCCGGAGGAGTCGGACCCCTTCCAACCCCTCCTCCCGGAAGTCGATCGAGACCAGGGTTCCCAGGGCCCTCATGGAGACCAGGGCGGCGTGGACCGCCTCGCGCTTCTCCTCTTCCGAGGACTCCGCGAGGAGCCGGTGCTTGAGCCCCAGCGGTGGGGCCACGACCTCCTGGAAGGGCAGGCGTGGGGGCTCCTTGCCCCAGAGACTGTCACCGAGGTGCGAGTGCCCGTTCACCGACGCGGGAAGGACGATGCCCCGTACGGTGCGTTCCCCCGTCCGCTCCGGGCCCAGGGTCCCCCGTGAGCCGCGCTCCAGCACCCGACCGTCCCCGGAAAGACGGACCTCCTGGGGGAACGCGCCCTGCGCGTCGATCACCACCCCGATGACCCGGAGCGCGGGGGGAGGTCGGACCGGGCGGGAGGTGGGCTTCGTCGGTCGGGCTCCCATCCCCCGGTGCCGGTGGAGAGGATGCAGCGCCCGCTGGGCCGCGGGCGGGGGCCGCCGCTGGGGGGAGGGGGAGGGAGGCCGCCGCGTCGGGACCGACGGATCCGGTCGCGGGATCGTTCCGCCTGGGGGGGCCATCGTCGTTACGCTCCTGGACCGGGGCGAGGCCGGGGCCTCATAAAGCACGCGAGGGCGGCGCGGCTCCCGGGGCAAAGGAGCGCTCAGTGGGAGTCCAGCACGATCGAGAGCCCGTTGCCCCCGCCCATGCACAGGCTCGCTAGACCGCGCTCCCCCTGGCGACGGCGTAGCTCATAGGCGAGGGTCGCGATCAGCCGGGCCCCCGTCGCCCCGATTGGATGCCCGAGGGCCACCGCTCCCCCGTTGGGATTGAACCGGTCCTCCGCGACGGGCAGCTCTTTGAGGAAGGCGACGCAGGAGGCGGCGAAGGCCTCGTTCACCTCCACCACATCCAGGCTCTCCAAGGGGATCGATCGCCGGGCGAGGTGCTCTCGAACGGTGGGGATGGGGGACTCGGTGATCCGAGCCGGTTGGACCCCTCCGGTGTGGTAGGAGTGGATCCAGGCGAGGGGGCTCAGGCCCAGTCGCTTCACCTTCGCCTCGCTCGCGAGCACCAGAGCGGCGGCGCCGTCCGAGAGCTGTGAAGCGTTCCCGGCGGTGACCGTGCCGTCCGAAGCGAAGACCGGCTTCAGCTTCGCGAGGCGCTCCATCGTCGCGTCCCCACGGACCCCCTCGTCGCGCTCCAGGGGAGCCCCTCCGGTGACCTCGGCCGGCACCCCCACGATCTCCTCGCGGAGCCGCCCCTCCTCCTGGGCCTTCTGCGCCCGCTGGTGGCTCCTCAGGGCGAAACGGTCCTGCTCTTCGCGCGAGACCGAGTGGTGACGCGCGGTGGCGTCCGCGGTCCGTCCCATGGGACCGTTGCCGTAGGCGTCCTCGAGCGAGTCGTGCGAGACGCTGTCGACCACTGCGCCGTCCCCGTAGCGAAGACCGGTGCGAACGCGAGGCAGGAGGTGGGGGCCCTGCGACATGCTCTCCATCCCCCCCACGAGGGCCACATCGATGTCGCCCGCCCGGATCTCCGAACAGGCGAGGATGGCCGCCCGCAGGCCCGAGCCGCAGACCTTGTTGATCGTGACCGCTCCCCGCTCGTACGGGACGTCGGTCGAGAGCTGGACCTGCCGGGCAGGGTTCTGGCCGAGGCCCGCCTGGATGCAGGAGCCCATCAGCACCTCGTCAACCTGCTTCCCGGCGAGGCCCGAGCGTCGGAGGGCCTCCTTCGCGGCCCAGGCGCCCAGCCCCACCGCGCTGACCTTGGCGAGAGCGCCTCCGAACTTCCCTATGGGGGTCCTGGCCGCGGAGAGGAGCGCGACTCGGGGGGCGGAGGTGGCCACAAATGGAGAGCGAAGAGGTCCTCGATTAAACTTGCCAGGGATTGCAAGACGGCGAGCGACGGGGGGTCGGAGCGTCCTAGGGGGGGCCCAGCTCGTAGGCCCCCGGGTCCTCGGCCGGATCGGGGAACTCCTCGGTGCCCCGCCCGCTTCGGCCGCTCCGTCGCCAGATCAGGACGACCGCCCCTACCACCACCGCCACCACGGCGAGCATCACTAGGGTCCAGACCCAGGGGGAGGAGGGGCCGGGGCCAGCATTGGACCCGGGCGGACCGCCGCTTGAGCTCACCACGATGTGGAGCGTCGCGGTCGCGGACCCGGAAGAGGAGTCGTTGACGTCGACCCGGACGACGTAGGTGCCGGGAGCGGTGAAGGCGTGGCTTTCGCTCGCTTGGGCGGCGCTGACCCCGGTCGATATGACCGGCGGCGTCCCGTCCGCGAAGAGCCAGGTGACCTTGTAGGGAGCAACGCCCCCCGAGAAGCTCGCCTGGAAGCCCACCGCGGTACCGGGGGTACCTGTCGTCGGCCCGTTGAGGGTGACCGAGGGTCCGGAGGACAGGCGGCTGTAGACGAGGGAGACCGTCCCCGCGGCGCTCACGTGGATCGAAGTGTCACCGGTGCCCAGCTGGAGGCCGCCCATGACGGAGAAGGAGACCCCGCTCGCGTAGCCGGGGCAAGCGGAGGGGAACATCGCGTAGGTCCCGGCCACAAGCTCGTCCGTGCTCCCGTTCCCGAAGACCCCGCTTCCGATCGTCACCCCGGGGCAGCTCGCCGGCTGGATGAGGACCTCGATCGCGTAGAGGGTGGGCATGACCTGGGAGAACATCGCTTCCACGGTCCCGTTGCCGTGGACCTGGAGCTGGGTCGTGTTGAGGGAGGGGGAGACGGTCGCCGCACCTGCGGTGGTGCTCCAATCGAGGAACGCGTATCCCGCGCACGCAGGAGCCCTCAGCAGGTAGGACCCGGCGGGAAGGGTGGCAGAGGTGCCCGAAGGGGAACCTTCCTTCTGGGTGCCGTTGAACTGGAGCGGGGCGCAGGACGAGACGTTCACGCTGAAGGTCACGAGGTAGCGTGGAGCGAAGGCCGCGCTCACGTTCCCGGTCCCAGAGACGGTGAGCTGACCCGGGGCGACGCTCAGCGAGCCGGTCGAGGCGAGGCCCAGCGGAACGGCCCAGGCCGCCGCAGGGGCGCTGATGGCGTAGTTGCCGGGGGCGAACTGGGCGGTCTCCCCGTTGTAGTAGTCCTGGCCCTGGACGACGATGAGGCCGTCCCCGACCGGGGAGGTCCAGAAGGTGACCGGGAACGTCCCTACGGGCGTGGTGTAGTTCGCGACGAGCGTCCCGTTCGCGCTCAAGGTCGCCGTGGTCGACGTGGAGGTCAGGCTCGCCAGGGAGACCCCCTGGGTGGAGCCCCACGTGGCGAAGGTATCCGTGGCGCAGGCTCCCGCCGACGCCGCGTAGCCCGCTCCGAGGGGATAGGTCCCCGTGGGCCCGACCGGAGTGCCGTTGAACGAGATGGAGGGCAGACAGTTCGATGGGTGGGTCGAAAAGCTCACCACGGCCCGGGGAGTGAAGGTCGCCGTGAGGCCACCGGAGCCCTGGACCCACACGTTCGCAAAGCCGCCCGTGAGGGAAACGCTCCCGGTCGCGGACCATCCCAGGAAGCCGCTCCAGGGGTTGGTCCGCTCGCTGAGCGAGAAGTTCCCCGGGTGCACCGCGACCGAGTCGCCATTGTAGTAGGCGGTACCGTTGAAGACGATCGCACCGTCCCCTGGAACGACGATCGAGAAGGAGAGGGTGTCGGTCCCTCCCGTGCCCCCGCCCGTGGGCCAGGCGGAAGCGAGCGCTCCGATGGCCGGCGTGCCCACCCCGGTGTCCGGGTCCCACCCCACGGTCGCGGGGTATCCGTTGTTGCCGGTGGTCGTGTCATGGAAGAGCGTGGAGTAGGACGAACCCTCCGCGAGCGAGTAGATGGTGGGGGCCGCGAAGCCTCCCGCCTGGGCCTTCTCCAGGATGAGGTCGAGCGACGCCGCCCACATCGGGGAGGCGAGGGAGGTCCCGCCCACCGACTGGGTGATCCCGGCGCTGACGATGTCCACCCCGGTGCTCGGCGCCGCGTCCATCGCCACGTCCGGCACGCCGCGGTCGGAACTGGTGCATGGACCGGGGTAGCCGGTCATGAGCGTCTGGTAGGATGGAGGGGTGTCTCCCGTGTCGCACCCGCCACCGGTACCCTGCTTGCTCGACCCGGAGCCGGAGCAGGACCAGGCCGTTTCGGACCCGAATCCGCCTCCGGAGGGCGTGATGGCGGTCCCTCCCACGCCGATGCCGTCGGGTTCGGCCGCCGGGTAGACGACCGCCGAGCAGGTGTCACCTGCCGACGCAAAGAGCGACATGCCGGCCGCGACGGCCGCCGACCAGTCCGAGTGGTCGGAGGTGATCCAGCCGTAGCTGTTGGAGGCGATCTCCAGGTTGTCCGCGGTGTGGTTCGCGACGAACATCCGGTCGCAGGAGTCCGGGTCGGAGTTGTCCAGGCAGACGTAGAGGGTTGCGCCGGGGGCCATCACGTGGGCCCACTGCATGTCCAGGTCGGTCTCCTCGCCCCAGCCCGGATAACCTTGCGTGCAGCTGGTGGCTCCCGTGTCCATGTAGACCACCGTGGCCGAGGGCAGACCGTTGGTGGAGTCGAAGCTGGCGAGGTCGCTGGTGAAGGTGGAGGTGCTCGGTTCGAACGGGTCGCACATCTCGGAGAGGCCGATCGCGTAGTAGCTGCCGGTGTCGCCCGAGCTGATGAGCGCGCTCGCGTCGTAGAACCCGCGCATGACCGTGGGGGTGGTGATGGCCGCCCCCGAGGAGGGAGCTACGGGGTGAAGGTCCAGGCTGGGGCGCTCCCAGCCGTTCAGTCCGGCGACCGACTCGACGAGCGGGGCGAGGGCGACCGGAAGGGCGGGGGCGCTAGTCGGCGCGTATCGCACCACGCTCCCGGACCTGTAGTCGGACAGGACCGTGTGGAAGGCGAGGTCCACCTCCCTCGCGGGACCGGTGAACGTGTAGAGGAAGGGGCCGCCGTGGACATCCGGATGCAGCCCGTAGGAAGAGAGGTAGGCAAAGAAGGCAGAGCTACGGTCGCTAGAGGGACCGAAGCGCTGCGAGAACTCCTGGAGGGAGAGGTAGTGATGATACGAGGGCGAGCCGGGCTCTGAGAGCCCCGCGTCGTAGGCCTTCACGGCCGAGGGGTCGGGCAGGGCGAGCACGATCGAGAAGGTGACCGGCTGGGAGGAGGAGAGAGGTCCCAGGTCCACCGAACCTGCAGGCACCGACACAAGCGCAGGACCGAGGCTCTGCTGTTGCGAGAGAAGGGCGGGGGCCCCCATCTGGGCGGAAGCTCCCGATGGGGAGGGGAGCACCACGATCAGCAGCAGGACTGAGAGCCCCGCGGCGGTCAGGGACCTGAAGGCCCTGGGCCGAGCGCCGCCAGGTCGGCGATAGGCGCTGGGGTGTTCTCCGAGGCCCTCCGCGGAGCGGCACTGCTGGAGCGCGGAGGAACGACCGAGGTCCGTCCGGTCCGCCAACCTTCCTCCCCCCCAGTGAACGCAGGTGCGACCCCATCGCCCGGGTCACCCACGTTCGCTCCTCATTTCGGGCCCCGCCCTTATGAATCTGAGCGATGATGAAATGCCCAACGAGGGTGCGACCACACGGGGTCGCCCACGGTGGCATCTGATCCTGGGCTGCGGCCCGTCCACCGCCGCGCAGGCTCTCCCTGGTTGAGGAGCGGGCCGGGGAGGGGAGGCTCCTTGAGGAGGAGCAGGATGGCCCCGTCGTGCCTCCTCGTACGCCCCTCGACCTGCTGGTCGCCGGCCACCTGAACATCGACGTCGAGAGCCGCCTCCCGTCCCTCCCCGGGAAGGACCGGACCGTCCCGGTCCTCTCGCGAAGAGAGGCCCTGGGAGGGACCGCGGCCAACATCGCTCGATGGGCCTCCCACCTCGGGGCAAAGGTGGCGCTCGCGGCCTTCGTCGGAAAGGACCTCCCCGGGGAGTTCCTCCAGCGGTTGAAGCTCGACGGGGTCCATACCGAGGACGTGGTGGTGCGGGATGGTGAGTTCACCCCGGTCTGCTGGATCTTCGAGGACGGCCAGGGGGGGCAGACCACGATCATCGACCAGGGAGCAATGCGGTCGACGGGAACGCAGCGACTGCCGCTGCGCACCCTGGATCGGGTCCGGCTCGTGCACGTGACCACGGGAGATCCTAGCTTCCAGCTCCGGCTCGCCCGCGAGGCCCACGCACGGGGAAAGCTCGTTGCGTGCGACCCCGCGCAAGAGATCCATTACCGTTGGAGCGCACGGGGGCTCCAGGAGTTGCTCTCGCTCTCAGAGATCTTCTTCGGGAACGAGAGCGAGTTCCTCCAGGCCCGTCGACTCCTCGGGCGCGCGACGGCCTCCCGCCTGCTCGAGCGGGTCCCGGTCATCGTGGTGACGAGGGCGGCGAAAGGGGTGCGGGCCTACACGCGACGTGGGACCGTGGACGTGCCGACAGCCCCGATCAGAAGGTTCCACCGGGTGACCGGAGCGGGCGACGCGTTCCGGGGCGGCTTCTATCGGGCCTGGTTCCGGGGCGAGGGCCTGGAGGATTGCTTGCGCTTCGGACAGGCCGCCTCGGCGGCGCTGGTGGAGCATCCCCCAGGACCGGAAGGCGACCTTCCGCCCTCGAGGATGGTTCTGTCGAAGGTCGCCCGAGGGGGCCCTCGGGGGCGCGGCGCATGAAAGGACGTGGGGAGCCCGGGTCGGACCTCCTCTCCCCCCGGGGGTGCCCACGATGAAGATGACCCCCATCGGCCCGATGGTCTCCGCCGAGGAGGCACGCGACCGACTGCTCAAGGCGGCCGTTCCGGTTCGCCGCACGGAGAGCATCCCTCTCGGACACGCGGTAGGCAGGGTCGCCGCCCGTACGGTCCGAGCCCCTCGCCCGGTGCCGGACTTCCTTCGTGCGACCTGGGATGGCTACGCGTTCCGCGCGGAGGATGCTCGGGGGGCGACGCGACGCGCGCCGGCTCGGCTCACGATCGTGGGGGAGCTGCACGCCGAGGAGACCCTCGGACGACGTCTACGTCGCGGGGAGTGCGTCGCCATCGCGACAGGCGCGGCCCTGCCCACCGGGGCCGACACGGTCCAGCTCTTCGAGGAGGTCCAGGTCGAGGACGGGGCGCTCCTGCTGAGCGCACCGGTTCCCCGAGGGAACGGGCTCGCCGAGCCAGGGGAGGACATCCGTCGGGGCCAGGTCGTGCTCCGACCCGGGGAGGTCCTGACCCCGGCCCGCCTCGGAGCGGTGGGGGCGACCGGCGCTTCGAGCGTGGAGGTCTACGCGCGGCCTGCGGTCGCGCTCGTCCCGAACGGGAACGAGCTGGTCCCTCCCGGAGAGCCTCTCACCGCCGGGAGGATCCACGAGTTCAACAACTTCACGCTGAGCGCGGTCGTCGCCGCGTGCGGCGCCCTCCCGCTTGCCCTCTCCCCCGTGCCTGACGATGCCCCGGTGCTTCAGGGAACCCTCGAGGGAGCCCTCCGACAGGCGGACCTGGTGATCGCTACGGGAGGGAGCTCGGTCGGGGAGCGTGACCTGCTACCGGTCCTCTTCCCGCTCTTGGGGAAGATGATCTTCCGGGGCATCCGTGTGCGTCCGGGAAAGCCCACGCTCGCGGCCCGGGCCGGAGGGAAGCTTCTCCTCGGAATGCCCGGCCATCCGACGAGCTGCCTGTCGAACGCCTTCTGGTTGCTGGTCCCGCTGCTACGGAAGCTCGCATCCTTACCCGGCGACGGGTTCCATCGGGAGGAGGCGGTCCTCGCGGGGGCCTGCTCCCCCCCTACCCCCGGGTTCACCAGCATCGTTCCGGTGCGGTTGGAGGGAGGTAGGGCCTATCCGACCTTTCACGGGTCCTCGGCGATCACGAGCCTTACGGAGGCGAACGGGTACCTTTGGATGGGCCCGAACGCTCGGCCCTTGCCCCGCGGGGCCCGGGCCATCTTCCATCGGCTCCCCCCACCCCTCGGCTGAGAGGGGCCGATCCATGCTAGGCTCTCGAGCTGACCTCATGGTCGGGAAGCTCACGCGTCGGTGTCCACGACAGGACCCCTGGCTGGGAGGGACGATCGGCACCTCACAGGGCCGGGCAACCTCAGATATACCCCGGCGCCCTTAGCCTTCTCTCGTGCCTTACGCCCGGGAGGTTCCGGACCCGCTCGCTCGGTCCGCCCGGCGAGCCTCCCGATCTCGCTGGGGGAGGGCCTTCGGCCGTGGCTTCCGGACCGATCGGTCCCGCCCATTCACCACGCCACCTTGCGATCTTCAGGAGTTCCACAACGTATGAGCGTGAACACGAGCGGGAAGGAGCGAAAGAGCCACGGACGAGAAGGAGAGGTCACCTTGTTGTTGGTGGTGTCCTTTGGGCTCATGGCCTGGACCTTTGGCGGGGTCGGAGGGACGCTCTCGCCCTCGATCTCCCACGCGGCTGACCTCCCATCGGTGCACGGGGGCCCCACCGGACTGACCTCCTCAGGCTCGCCGCGCGCTGCTTCAGCTGCAGCCGGGTCTCCGGTGAGGTCCGAGACCTCCCCATTCGGTGCCGCGTCACCCTCCCACGTGTCAACGGTCGGGCGTGCTCCTCCGAGCTCCGCCGCCTCCCTAGAGCGCCCAGGCCCGGCGTCCACCACCATGACCCATCCCTCAAGCTCGCCGGAGCGAGCTGGGCGGGGCCTCTCCCCCGTCCGAACGGACGCCGGAGCCGCACCGTTGGCGCCCTCGGTCTCCTCCTCCCCAGAGTTGGGAACGGTCGTCGCGACGGCGACCGTCCAAGCCCAGCCTTCCTCGATGATCTTCGACCCGGCGGACGGATACACCTACGTCGCGAACTACGGCACCACCACCGTCTCCGTGATCCATGAGGGATTCGTCCTCGCCAACCTGACCGTTGGCACGAGCCCGATCGCCGGGGCCTACGACGCGACGAACCAGACCATCTACATCGCGAACAGCGGGAGCG
Organism: Thermoplasmata archaeon; assembly: GCA_027306505.1. Taxonomy (GTDB): domain Archaea; phylum Thermoplasmatota; class Thermoplasmata; order Lutacidiplasmatales; family UBA184; genus JAKAAX01. Next base: position 119,862 of record DAHUZP010000001.1, read on the forward strand.
GGAACGTGAGCGTTCTGCAGGGGACCAATGTCGTCGGCACCGTGACCACCGGTGGGACCCCGACCTTCGCGACGTGGGACCCCGCGGACAACGAGGTCTATGTCGGCAACTCCGGTGGACTCGGGTCGGTCTTTGCCATCAACGGCACTCGGGTCGAGACGAGCGTACCGGCCGCGGCCACGCCCATCGCAGGCCTCTTCGACGCGGCGAACGGAGAGGTCTACGTCGCCAACAACGGGGGAAACTCGGTCACGGTGATCTGCGGAGCCACCTCGTGCAACGCTGGGCTGAGCCTCAAGAACACCGTGGTCACCACGATCACCGGCTTCGGCGGAGGAGGAAGGCCCAGCGCGCTCGCGCTGGACGGCTTGAGCGGATACCTCTTCGTCACGGACGCCAAGAACAACCAGGTGGATTCCATCAACACCCTGGGCAACGTCTTCGGGAACCGTTTCGGTGTGGGAAACGCGCCTTCCTCGATCGTCTACGATCCCGCGAGCGGCTACCTGTACGACGCGGCGCCCGCCAGCAACCAGGTCAACTACTTTGCCGGGAACTCACTCAACCCTCCGGTCTCCAACGTAGGGGTCGGGACCGCGCCCAATGTCGTCCTGTTCGACCCTGGCAACGGGAACATCTACGCCACCGACTCTACCGGGGGCCAGGTCTCCATCGTGGGCATGCGTCTGCTGGGGACCCTCATCGTCCAGACCGGCCCGAACTCGCTCTCCTACGATCCGAACGACGGTGACCTCTACGTGACCAACGAAGGCTCGAGCACCGTGTCGATCATCTCGACGATGATGGTGCTCTCCCCGGTATCGGCAACTCCCCCAGGCTCCCCGCCCATGTCGGGGACGGTCGGGACGCCGGTCACCTTCTGGGCCAATCTCACGGGCGTGGGGAACGGGACCGACTCCGTCTCGATCTCCGCGTCCCCTTCGGGGCTGGGCTGCGCTGCTTCCGCCACGCTCACCCTCTACGCCGCGGTGGGCGTCGTCGAGCTCGCATGCACCCCCTCCGCCCCGGGGACATACACCCTCTGGGTCAACGCGAGCGACGGCGCGGGCTCGACGGTCGCGGAGACGGCGAGCTTCGATGTGCTCTCGGTCCCTGTCGTCTCGGCCCCGACGCCGAGCGTGCCCTCGGTCGACCTAGGACAGTCCGTCCTCTTCTCCACCACCGCTTCGGGGGGTACCGGCACCTATCCGACCTACACTTGGTCCGCGTCTTCGGTCTTCATGGGGTGCACGTTCGCCAACGGTCCCTCGATCAGCTGCGCGCCCTTCCGGGTCTCGGCGGGCTACACCGTCTCGGTGTCCGTGACGGACTCCGGAGGCAGGACCTCGGCGACGGCGATCTCATCGGCCTTCACCGTGTACGCGGATCCCGCGCTCTCCACGCCCTCGGTCCAGGTGAACGGGACCGTGGCTTCCCAAGCTGACCAGGGAGAGACGCTCCTCTTCACGGCCTCGCTCACCTCCTCAGGGAGCGGAGGGATCTCGAGCTACGGTTGGACCGCTCTTCCCCCTGGGTGCGCCGGAACGGGGAACACCGTGACCTGCACCGCCTCCGCCGCGGCGATCGGGACCTACTCGGTCTCCGTGAGCGTGAGGGACTCCAACGGCGTCAGCGCGACCAGCGCCTCCGCGAGCCTCTCGATCTTCGCGGACCCCACCCTGACCGGCTACGCCCTCCATCCATCGGCCGACGTGGGTCAGGGCGGGTACTTCGTCGCCCTACCCGCCGGAGGCTCGGGGACCTACACCAACTACACTTGGTCCGGGCTCCCCGGTCCGGAGTGCTTCCGCACCCTCTACTCCTCCACCGCGCACTGCGTCTTCTCCGTGTCCGACCTCGGGACGCTCACCGTGTCGTTGCGGGTCACGGACTCCACCGGCTGGGTGGTCTACGCCGGGCCTAGCAACTTCGCCTTCACGGTGTACGCGGACCCTTCGGTCTCCACCCCCGCGATCACCGTGAACGGGACCGCGGGCAATACCGCCGACGCGGGCCAGACGGTCGGCTTCGCGACCACCCTAGTCAATCCGGGCAGTGGAGGGTTCTCGCAGTACACCTGGACGGGACTTCCCACCGGGTGTGCGGGGACGACCGCCTCGCTCACCTGCAAGCCCACCTCGACCGGCACGTACCTCGTCCGGGTGAACGTGACCGACTCCAACGGGGTCACGGCGACGAGCACCCAGGTCTCCCTCACGATCTTCCCATCGCTTGTCGTCCCCGGCCCTGGCCTTTCGGTGAACCCCGTCCGGGTCGGCCAGAGCGTCGACCTTTCCGTTACGCCGTTCGGAGGGGCGACCCCGTACGCGACCTACCTATGGAGCGGTCTTCCCTCCTCCTGCACGGGGGTCACCACCGCGACCCCGGTCTGCACGGCGGCTCCCTCAGACGTGGGGTCGCACGCGGTCTCCGTCCAGGTCACGGACGCCCTCGGCTGGAAGGGCGGCTCGCTCGGTTCGACCCTGCTCATCGTGGTCACGGGCAGCTCCTCCCCCACCGTATCCACGCCCATCGCGAACCGTTCCTCAGCGGACATCGGGCAGTCCGTCTCGTTCAGCGCCCAAGCTTCGGGAGGCAGCGGCGGTTACGTCTATGCCTGGAGCGGTCTGCCCGCGTCCGGCTGCACCGGGACCACCTCCGCGACGGTCAGCTGCGCCCTCACCGCCGCGGGGAAGCTAAGCCTCTCCGTCGTGGTCGCCGATTCCAGCGGAGCGAGCTCCCCGGCGAGCGGAACGCTCTCGTTCACCGTCTATGCGCTTCCCTCGCTCGCGGTCCCGACCGCCTCCCTCGCCTCCGGGGGGCTCGATGCCGGCCAGGGCGTCGACTTCACGACCACGATCACCTCCACAGGCTCGGGTGGCGCGGTCGTGGTCTGGACCTCGTCCTCCAACCTGCTCTCCTGCTCGTCGAACCCTTCGACACCGACCTTGCTCACCTGCCTCGCCACCTCCAGCGGGAACTACACCGTCACGGTCGAGGTCACCGACTCGAACGGGGGCAGGGCGAGCGCGCTCTCAGCGTCCGAAGAGGTGCTCTCCGACCCGACCGCCCCTGCGCCTGGCGCGAACCCCTCGACGGTCGACGTGGGAGCCTCCTCGACGCTCGCGACGGCGCCGTACGGCGGTGCGGGTGGCTTCTCGGTCCAGTGGGTCGGGCTCCCTGCCGGTTGCTCGGGCACGACGGCCTCCATCTCCTGTGCCCCTTCGACCGCGGGGACCTACCCGATCTGGGTCCAGGTGACGGACGCGAACGGCCTCCAGGTCACCTCCCTGCCGGGGGCGCTCACGGTGCATGCGACCCTCGGGGTCAGCGCGAGCGCCTCCCCAACGCAGTCCACGGCGGGCGAGCCGGTCGCCTTCGCTGCGACCCTCTCGGGAGGGACCGCCCCGTGGTCGATCGCTTGGAACTTCGGGGACGGTGGCCGGGGGACGGGCGCGGGGGCGAGCCACACCTACGCAAGCCCCGGGACCTACACCGCTCGGGTGTGGCTCAACGACTCCACCGGAGCTTCCGTGTCGGCGACGGTCACCGTGACAGCGGTCGCAGCGAGCACCACCTCCACCCCGACCACCGGGGGAAGCGGCCTGTCCTCCAACATCCCCCTCTGGTGGTTGGTCCTCGTCCTCGTCGTGATGCTGGTGGCCCTCGCCGTCGCACTCCTGGCAAGCAGGCGCCGAGGGAGCGGGGCGGCCGGGGCCGCAGCGGCAGGCGAGGTCGGCGCGGAGGCAGAGCCCTCCGCCGAGGGAGGGGAGAAGGCCGTCGACGAGAGCTCCGAGACCGAAGCTCCCGCCGAGACCTCCAGCGAGACCGAGGCGGAGCCTTCCACCGTTGCCACGGAGGAGGGCGCGGCAGAGTACTCCGAGCAGAACGAGCCCACCGAGACCACCCCGGCCTCCGACCTCAGGGAGGGTCGAGCGGTCGAGGTGGACGAGTCGAACGATGGCCAGGCTTCCGAGGGGCAAGGCGCGGGCTCGGACGAGGTCACGGTGGACGAACCGCCCGAGGAAGGACCTTGATCTGGGAGCCGAAGGGGGGTGCCTTCCCCCCGGCCGTCGCCGCCCCTTCTCCCCTTGGGGCCGGGTCACCCTGAGCGAGGGAGGGCCGATGACGCCCATCCTCAGGCATAGCAAGTTCCAATTTGGAACGTGCATGTCTCATTTTCGCGACATCCGTAACGCCGGGCTCACTACGGTAGGTCTCTCTTCAGCCTCTATCCCTTGGACAACGGGGAGAGAACCATGACAGCCGCTGGAGCTTTTTCGATGGACGGACCGAGCCCGAACACGGCCACCGCTTCCCTATACCTATCGGAGACCCACCCGACACCGAGCCCTACCTTCCGGGCGGCGGTGACCTCGATCCTGGTGGACCGGGGCCGATGTGTGCTCTTCGTGGGCACCCCCGAGGCGCTCCTCGCGCTAGAAGAGGACCCTGAGGCGCGAGAGGCGGTCCCCCCCCGGCAACGGTGGGCGGGTCGCCCCCTCAAGGCGATCGCCCGGAGCGCGCGCAAGGGGTTCGACGAGCTCTTCCGGTCCGGCTGCAAGGACCGCTCCGTGCTGGGCGTCATGGCTCTGCCAGAAGAGGTCGTACAGGCGATGCTCTCTCCAGGGGGGCACGGCCGCTATGCCCTCGTGGTCGAAGGAGTGGACCCCACCGATCCCGAGGTAGAGTTCGCGCTGAGCGGGATCCGTGCGCTCACCGAGCGGTCCGGGACCCTCCTCGCGACCTTTCCCTGAGCACGTGGGGAGGAGGGCGAGAAACCCTCTTCCCCCGCTCCGGTTCCACCGGGCGTGGCCGAGAAGGGCAGTCGGATCGCGATCCTTTCCATCGAGGGGACGAACTGTGACGAGGAGCTCGCCCGGGCCTTCCGTCTCCTGGGGGCCCGCCCGGAGATCGTGCACCTCAAGCAGTTCGAGGGCCGGGATGTTCCCACCGAGAAGCTCCGCCGCCTGCACGACTATCGGGCGCTCATGGTCCCTGGAGGGTTCTCCGCCGGCGACTACGTGCGCGCCGGCGCAGTGCTCGGAGCGCGCGTGAAGAGCGTGCTCGGCAAGGACCTCGCGGACTTCGTCCGGGCCGGGAACTTGGTCGGAGGGATCTGCAACGGGTTCCAGGTCCTGGTCGAGATGGGCCTCTTGCCGGGCCGGATCGGTGGGGCCGTGGGGGCTCCCCAGGCCGTGCTCAACACCAACGATTCCGCTCACTTCGAGTGCCGACCCACCCTGTGCCGCTGGGAAGGAGGGAACTTCCGCCCGATGAGCGGCCGCTTCCCGAAAGGCACCGTGTTCTACATCCCCTCCGCCCATGGCGAGGGCAAGCTGATGCTCGCCGGAGGAAAGGGGGCGAACCTTCCCGAGCTGGAGGAGAACGGCCAGATCCTCTTCCGCTGGGTCGATCCGGACGGGCGGACCGGGGGCTATCCCTGGAACCCCAACGGTTCGGAGGGGAACGTCGCCGGGCTCTCCAACCGGGAGGGGAACGTCTTCGGTCTCATGCCCCACCCTGAGCGGTCCATCTCGGTCCTCCAGTACGCGGACCGCACCCGTCGAGGGGCCACGGACGGCCCTGGCGACGGTTGGAAGTTCCTCGAGTCCTTAGTACGCTATACCGAGCGTAACACCTAGGAGATCCATGACAGAGGGACGGCCGGGCCCCAGGCTCCCGGGATCGTCGCTCGACGTGCGGAGGAACTGGTCCGCCACGTACCGTTCCACCGCCTTCGAGGACCTCCCGTGGTTCCGCCGTGAGGCGACCCCATGGATCACAAGGGCCCTCCGTGAACGGTGGATCGACCGGAAGGGGACCCACCTGGACGTAGGGTGTGGGGCCGGCAGCAACGTGCTCTATCTCGCTTCGCAGGGGTTGCGAGCGGTGGGCACGGACCTCGCGCCTGAAGCGATCCGCGCCGCGTCGGACCGCCACGCGAAGCTCCCGCGAGCGAAGCGGGCGCGCTTCGTGGTCGGGGACGCCCTGGAGCTTCCCTTCGAAGAGGCCGCCTTCAGCTCATCGAGCGACATCGGATGCTTCCATACGCTTCCCCCCGAGCGGAGAAAGGACTACGCCCGGGAGCTCTCGCGCGTGGTCAAGCCCGGGGGTCGGCATCTCCTGAGCTGGGCGGCCCGGGAGGAGACCGCAGAGCCTGGACCGCGCCACCGGCTCTCCGTCCAGGAGGTGGTCGAGGCGATGGAGGAACACTTCCAGTGCCTGCGCGTGGAGTACCAGATGCACCCCCGACAGTGGAAGGGTCTCCACACCTACTGCGCGGTCCTCGAGCGCCGCTCCGTGCCCCAGCCTGCCCCGCGATGAGCGGACGCCGGGGTCACCTGGCCTGCCCTGTCTGCCTGGATGAGGGAGCGGCTGAGCGGGCCATGAGCTCGAGCACCCAGAGGGTCTCCGCGGGAAGAACGCGGTCACCGACCAGGTCGACCACCTGCACCCTTGGGGCGGGAACGGGCAGTCCTCGGGTCCGGATAGGGGCGCCGGGTAGAGAGGCCACCAGCAGGTACGCACGCCCTCCAGGGAGAAGGTGGTCCGGGAGGTCGGAGAGGAAACCTCGGACGAAGGCGAGCCCGTCCGCTCCCCCGTCGAGAGCGAGGTCGTGCCAGGGATCCGGGTCGTGGTCCTCTTCCCCCGTCGGAAGATAGGGAGGATTGCAGGCGACCACGTCGAAGCGACCCAACCCGGCAAACAGGTCGGCCCGTACCGCTTCCACCTGCAGGCCCCGAAGCTTCGCTGACGATCGGACCGAGGCGAGCGCGTGGGGGTTCACATCGGAGCCAACGGCCCTTGCCCCGGCCCGGGCGGCGGTCAACGCGGAGAGGCCGAGCCCACAGCCCACCTCCAAGAATCGCTCCCCTGGACGGACCGAGAGGGAGGAAGCTAGGAGGACCGAATCCTCCCTCAGCGGGTAGACGTGAGGGGTCGGAAGCAGGTCCAGGTCACGGAGCGGCACCAGGGGGGAAGGACGACCCGGGGCCGCTTTAGCCCCTCCCCCCCTCCCCTCGGTCCCCACGCAGCGACCGAGAGAAGGGAAAGGGGATGGAGGAAGCCACGTTGGAGGGCGGGGTCACGACCCAGCGTAGGGTGCAGGAGGGAGGGACCACCTTCCTTCTGCCGGGCTCGGGGCGACGCGCAGCGGAGAGGGGCCCCGCGCATCGGGCCCCCGTCTTCTACAATCCCGCGATGGCGATCTCTCGAGACCTCCACCTGTGCGTCGTGCAGGCGCTCCATCAAGCCGCCGGACGGCGACTGACCATCTGGGACGCCCTCGCCGCTTCAGGGATCCGGGGCGCGCGGACCTTGGGGGAGACGTCCGCCGTCGAACGTCTGTTGTCGACCGACCTTCAGCCGGAGGCGGTGGGATGGTTGCAGAGGAACCTCTCACACATCGACCCCGAACGGTCGGTGGCACGGAAGGCGGACGCGCTCGAGGTCCCTCCGGAGGCCCCCTTCGACCTCATCGATCTCGACCCGTACGGGACCCCGATGCCCTTCGTGGACACCGCCCTCGCTGCGGTGCGACCGGGGGGAGTGCTCGCGGTCACGGCGACGGACATGGCGGTGCTCGCGGGTCCCGAGAGGGAGGCCTGCCAGCGGCGGTACGGCGGGAGGCCGCTAAGGAACTACCTCTGCCGGGAGGCCGGGCTCCGGATCCTGATCGCCGCCATCGCCCGAAGGGCCTCGCTCCGGGGAAGAAGGGCGGTGCCGCTGCTGAGCTATGCGCGGGACCACCATGTGCGCAGCTACCTCAGGATCGACGTGGCGCGCGGGGAGGACGAGCCTCCGGTCCGCGCCGTGCCCTTCGAAGGGTACGACGGGCCTCCGCTGCTCCACGGGGTCAAGGGAGGACCCCTGTGGACGGGCCCGCTCCATGACCGGACCATCGTGGAGCGCATGACCGCCATCGGATCCGCCGCGAGACCCAAGGAGCTTGACGCATGGCTGGCTCTGCTCCATGAAGAGTCAGGGTTGGACCTGCTCTTCTACTACGAGGCGGGAGCCGTGGGCAAATGGTTGGGACTGGACCGGCAACCGCCCTTGGCCGACCTGCTGGCCGCACTACGGAAGAGGGGATGGCTCGCCTGCCGAACGTCGATGGAACCCTCCGGCTGGAGGACGAACGCACCGTCGATCGAAGTGGCGAGGCTGCTTAGGGAGCTGGTTTGAGGACTTCCGCCGTCGGACGCCTTTCCTGACCATGTCGGCCGCAGGGTCCGAGGGGCGGGCATCATGTCGCGGGGCTCAAATAGTGCTTCCCGATGGAACTCGCCGTCCTTCATCGGGTCGGTCGGGACTGTGGGCTAGCTTGGTCTAGACTTGGGCGTTCGGGACGCTCAGACTCCGGTTCAAATCCGGACAGTCCCATACTGACATACGTTAGAGTCCCCCCCTCCTCACCCCGAGGGGAGGGGGGGCGCGTCTCGCCCTATGGCGAGTGCCGCCCATCGAGGACCGGCTCTTGGTGGCTTAGGTTGATCTTGAAGGCGCTGCTGTAGAGGCGAAGAGGAAGTCACGGTTTCAGGGGGCGGGTGAGCGCCCCCTGATACCGTGGCGCCCGGCCCGGCGGATCCGCGTAACGTTCTTGTCCTCGCCCGCCTACCGAAACAAGGCGAAACCAAGGTTCGGGACCATCGCGCCGTCTTGGCCCTTGAAAGGGCACCCATCGTTCCTGTCGGTGGGAACAGGACCCTGAGAAGGTACCGAGCTCCTGAGAGCCCATGGCCGTAGGATGATCCGTCTCTGCATCAGCACCCAGACCCCACCGATCCGTCCCCTGCCCGGAGCCCCGACCAGCCCGCATGCTACATGGACGCTCAACCGCGACTACGTCCCGCAGGTCGGGGGTGTGGTCCCGATGATGCGCGCGCTCCTCGGCGAAGGAAGCGGCTCGTGGATCGCTCCCAACCCACGATGGGTAGCCCTGGGCTCTCCGGGCATTCCCGAACATGCCCGAACCTCGGAGGGCTACGTGGTCGAGACGGTGCGCGTCCCGCCCAAGGAGCTTCAGCTCTACGGGAGGTTCAAGGAGCGGGTGTGGAGGTCGTTCCACGGACCTGGGTTCCCCCAGTTCGTCCCCGAGGAATACCGTGCCTTCGTCTCATACAGCCACGCCACCGCTGACGCGCTGCTCGGCCACCTGGGTGAGGTCGACCTCTACTACATCAACGACTTTCAGCAGATCCTGTGCGGGGCGATGATCGGCTCCGCCGCTCCTTCCCTTCTCCGCTGGCACATTCCCTTGGAGTTCAGGGGATACCCCGAGCCGGTACGACGGTTCTTCCTGCGCTTGATGGAGGACTACGACGCGATCGTCGTGAGCACCCGCTCCGCGCTCGAAGAGCTCATCCGGGCGGGCTTCCATGGCCGGGCCTTCCAGGTCTACCCGTACATCAATCCCGCCGAGCACAAGGTCGCCACCGCCGCCGAAGTGCAGGCGTTCAAGGATCGTCAGAAGTTGGGGGACGGCCCGATCCTGCTCTCCGTTTCACGTCTGGACCCGGTCAAGCGACAGGACACGCTGATCGAAGCCTTCGCCCGCGTCCGACGACGCTTCCCCGACGCGAAGCTTCTCCTGGTCGGGGGAGGTAGCTTCTCCACGCGCCGGCTCTCCCAACACGGTCTCCCCTCCAAGGCCGTCTTCTGGGAGGCTCGTCTCCGCGCTCTCGTCCACCGCCTTCGCCTGGACGATGCCGTGGTCCTGACCGGTGAGCTGAGCTCGGAGGACCTCCGTGCCGCCTATTCCTCGGCGACCGTGTTCGTGCATCCAGCCCCATGGGAGGGTTTCGGCCTCGTCGTCGTGGAGGCCTGGCTCCGAAAGATCCCGGTGGTCGTGAGCCGAGGTGCCGGTGTAGGGGAGCTCGTGAACGACGATGTCAACGGCTACCTCTTCCCCCCGGGGTCCGTCGCGAGGCTCGCCTCGCGCCTGACCCGGATCCTCGCCCACCCCGCCCATGGGGAGCGAATGGGCGACATCGGGGCCCTGACCGCGCAACGTTGCTCTGTCCGTCGAGAGGCACCTAAGCTTCGCAGGATCTTCGAGCATTCGATCCGCAAGTACCGGCGCAGCGGTCTCCTTTCCTCGTAGCGGCGGTAGAAGCATCGATGGCGGAGGAGGGCGCTCCAGTCCGGACGACCGCGACGCTTCGCGGGGTCACGGTCGACTTTTGGCACACGCTGGGTTACCTCAGGCCGCAGGCACGGCTCAAGCTCGAAACGGCTCGCCAGACCATCTGGACCGAACACCTTCGAGCTTCGGGGCTGGGCGATCGTGAGGCGGAGCGGTGGACCCGGTGGATCGTGCGGACCGATCACCGGTTGGAAAGAGAGGGGCGTGCGCCTTCCATATCCGGCCAGGCCCGGTTGCTCGAAGGAGCCGCGGGGGTCCGGGTGGACCGGAGCGCCCTGTCGGAGGCCCTGGACGGGGCGCTCCTCGGTTCTCCCGTACGACCTCTCCCCGGCGCCGTGGAGGCCCTTCGGGGCATGCGGTCCCGCGGGCTCGAGCTCGCGCTCATCTCGAACGTGGTCTTTGAGAGCCCACGCGCGAGCGTCCGGGTCTTGGAACGTCTGGGGATGGCACGCTACCTCCCCGTGCTGGCCTTCTCTGCGGAGCACCCGTGGTCCAAACCAGATCCCCGCATCTTCCGGTGGGCGCTCCGGGAGCTCGGGGTCCGTCCCGGCGAGGCCCTCCACATCGGAGACCTTCCGTTGGACGTGGCGGGAGCCCTGGACGCCGGGATGGACGCGCTCCGGCTGACCTGGGAGGAACGTGCCCGGGGGGTCCGAAAGGACCTGGGGCCCCGCGACGTCAGGAACTGGCGGGAGGCCTTCCGACGGGTTCTGGCTCGCAGGTCCGAAAGCTGACCCCGTAGACCGGGCGGAGAGACGCTGGGAACCTGGCGAGGGCCTCAATCCCAGAACGCGCGGGTCTGGGCGAAGTTCCGCTCTGCCCGCACCAGATCGGTGAGGAGCGCGTCCTCTCCGCGGTGGTGGCCCGCGAGGATCCGCCGGGCGGTCTCGGGCCCCACCCCCCGCGCCGCGAGGGCGAGGAGCGCGGCCTCCCCGTGCACCGCCAGCAGTTCCGCCGTCATGTAAGCGGCCCGCATGACCTTCTTCTCGAGGGGGGTGACCCGGCTCGTCGGACGGTCTCCCCTACGTTTCCGGGCCCTAAGGTACTTCCGCAGGACCTTCAGTTCCTCTTCTCTGCGTGGGGACATCACGGCGGAGAGCGCGCCCTTGCATAGGCGGCACGCCGACCCTCCGCTCGCCTTCCAGCCTTCGGCCGTGACCGTCCGTTCGAAACCGCATCGAACGCACACCAACAGGAGCGGCTCCTTGCGGAGACGCTCCTTGACGGCCTTGAGCAAGGTAGGGGGAGGGACGTCACCGATCTGCTGCCAGCGCAGCCGCTCGAGGACCCGGCTCCCCAGGGAGCTAGGAAGCGGAAGGACACGAACGAAGCGGAGCTTTCCATCCCGGCGGAGTCGGAAGACCTCGCGCGCCCGGGCCAGGTCGTAGCGGTCGTGCAGCGTCTTCTCGAGCGCCTCTTCCCCTAGGGGTGTCCCCTGGCTCGTCTCCAAGAGCGGCTCGAGGGTCCGAAGCTGACGCGCGTCCGCCCCCAGCGGGAGCAGGCCGAACTTGCGGGCAACGGTGGTGAAGGTCCAACGGTATTCCATGCCGGTGGGGACGAGACGGCGCAGGAGGCCCTCCACTGTGTCGGGGTCCACGTCCCAGAGCGATTCCGCCTCCGCCGGGGAAGGGAGGGAGGGAAGCCCAATGACGAACCATGTCGGTTCGATGAGCAGGACGTCCGACCGTACCCCGAAGCGGGACGTGGCGAGACCAGAGAGCAGCGTGGCCAGCGTCGCGTTCGCCCGGGTGCCGAAGCACGCCCCCACCACCATGAGACGCCCGTGCACCTCGAGGGTCACGGTCCGGTCCGAAGGGAACTCTGGCAGGGCTCTCAGGTCGCGGTTGCGACGCGAGAGCCTAAGGGCGGCCTCGTCCGCGAGAGGGTAGCTCCCCGGCTCCCCTTCGCGACGTAGTCGTCCGATCTCCTGGGCGACCTCGAAGGGCACGGGGATGTCCTCACCGGCCCATCGAGGCTCCTCGCCGATCTCCTGGACCGCCTCCACCAGCAGTTCCTCTTCACGGAACTCGACCACCCTCCAGGTCGTCCCGTGCAGCAGGAAGGCGAAGGACGGGTTCGCGAGCACCTGGGTCACCACGAACCGCTCGTCCAGGGTGCCGATCACCCGTCGAGAGCCGAGGTCGCGTAGCGGGTAGGTCTTCTCCTCCGGGATGAGCGAGAGCGTGGCGTAGAATCGCTGGAGCGTCCCTCGACCGGCGCGGAGGCGTGGCCCCTCCTGGCGCAGGGAGCCCAATCCCTCCAGAAAGGACGCGAGATCGCGAACCTCCTCCAGCTTGAGGTCACGAGTCGGCACGGAGGCGAGCAACGTCGAGAGGGTCGCGTCGGTAGGGACCTCCCGCTCGGCCCGAAGCGTCGCGATGAGCTGCTGGGCGAGGGCGAGCCGGTTGCGAGGCCGGATCGAGATGTTCTCGACCTCTCGGGAGAGCACCCGCCTTCCGAGGACCGCCGCCTCCTCCAGGTCCTCGTCGTCCAGCGCGATCACGGTCCCAGAGGAGACCGCGCCCCTCCGATGGCCGGACCTTCCGATGCGTTGGAGCAGCCGTGCCGCCTGGTGCGGTGAGCCGAACTGGACGACGTGGTCCGCGACCCCGATGTCGATGCCGAGCTCGAGCGAGCTGGTCGCGACGAGCGCCCTCAGCTCACCCCGCCGGAACCGCTCCTCCGTCTCTTCTCGGACCTCTCGGGAGAGCGAGCCGTGGTGGACCGCGACCGGGAGGTCGGGGACCAAGCGGCGCAGCCGTGCGGCGAGCGATTCTGCGGTGGGCCGGGTGTTGACGAAGAGCAGCGTCGACCGGTGCTGACGCACCTCCTCGACCACCGCGAGCAGGGCCGCGAGGAGCCCCTCGTCGGCCTTGAGGTCCGCACGCAACGTTGCGGGGATCGCGGCGACGGCCTCAGGACCCGCGGGGGTCCTGATCGACACGGCGAACTCCTTCTTCGCCGCGACGTTCAGCACCTCCACATCGCTCCGGGGGGACAGGAACGTGGCGACCTCCCTGGGGTTCCCCACGGTCGCGGAGAGCCCTATACGCCGGACGTGATGCCCAACTAGCGCGTCTAGCCGGTCCAGCGAAACGGCGAGCTGGGCCCCACGATCGTTCGAGGCGAGCTCATGGATCTCGTCCACCACCACCGCCCGCAGCTGAAGCAGGCCTCGGCGGAGCTGGCGGCCGACGAGGAGCAGTTGCAGGGTCTCGGGGGTGGTCACCAGGAGCTCGGGCGGCTTCGCCGACTGCTTCGTCCGTTCGTGCGCGGGGGTGTCGCCATGACGGACCGCCGCCCTCCAGCCGAGCGCTTCCATCCACCCGACCAAACGTCCATCGAGGTCGCGGTTTAGCGCACGCAGCGGGGTGATGTAGAGGAACGCGATCGCTGGACCTGGCCGGGTGGAGAACTCGCTCAGCAGGGGGAGCAGGGCGGCCTCGGTCTTGCCGGTCCCCGTCGGCGCGACGAGGAGGGCCTCCGCCCCCTGCGTCAGGCGAGGCCAAGCGAGCTCCTGGATCTCGGTCGGCTCGAGCAGCCCCTTGTTCAGGGCGACCTCTACCACCCGGGGATGCAGTCCGAGCTCGATGCCACGGTGGGGGGATCCATCCTTCACGGTCTGACGGTAGGCCATCCTTCCACCAACACGGGACCGCAAGAGGATGCCCTCTGTACCCGCTGATCACGAGGGGGGGCGCCCGCCCCCGACGGGCCTGTCAGGGAGGACGATTCCACCCCCTCTCCTCCCTTCATCCCCCCCGGGCGCCCCTACGGCCTGATGCCGTGCTCACCCGCCGCCCGGCGTGCAGCGGGGGCGCACGACAACCTCTTGGACTGCAGCCCCCTGGCAGCTTCGATGCCGGACGTGTCGTCTCCCGATGACCTAAGGGTCCGGCTCGAGAGCACCCTCCGACCCCTCGGGTCGGTCGTCGTGGCCTTCTCCGGGGGGGTGGACTCCGCCGTGGTCGCGGCGGGCGCCTTTCGGGCCCTGGGCGAGCGCGCCGTCGCGGTCACGATCCGGGGGCCCGCGGTCGCCCGGGAAGAGGGGGAACGGGCGCGCCGGGCGGCCCGGCAGATAGGCATACGTCACCTGGAGGTCGAGCTCGATCCCGTATCGGACCGACGGTACGCCTCGAACCCCTCCGACCGCTGTTACTTCTGCCGCTCCATGGAGGGGGATGCGCTCCTCTCCATCGCTCGAAGGCAGGGCCTCGAGAACGTGGTCGACGGCATCCATCGGGACGATCTCGGCGATGACCGACCCGGGCTCCGGGCCATGAACGAGCGGAAGGTCCACCACCCTCTCCTCGATGCCGGGCTGGGGAAGGCGGAGGTTCGAAGCCTCGCGCGTCTCTTCGAGCTCCCGAACGCGGACGCTCCCTCCAACAGCTGCCTCGCTTCCCGTGTCGCCCACGGCGAGCTCATCACCGTCGAACTGCTCGCGAGAGTGGAGAGGGCGGAGGAGGAGCTGCACCGGCTTGGGTTCCGGCAGGTCCGGGTCCGGACCTCGCGGGGCATCGCCCGTGTCGAGGTGGGCCCCGAGGAGGTCTCCCGCCTTCTCGAGCCGAGAACGCGGGCGGAGGTCGAAGAGCGACTCCGCAGGGAAGGGTTCTTGGTGGTGGAGATCGATCCCCGGGGCTACCACCCTTCCGGGGCGCCGCGTCCCGTTTCACGGTCCGAGGTGCAGGAAGAGGGCCCGGTCCCGCCCTCGGGCTCGAACACGTTCCAGAGGTCCGCTGCGACGGACCCGGGAGGGTGAGCTTGCCCTCCGCAGCGCGGGGGGGAGCCTCGAGCTCCACGACGGCCCCGCAGGAAGAGCGCGCCTTGGCCCCTCAACCCCTCCCCGGTCGATTCCTGCTCGAGAGCCCGTTGCAGCCGCGAGGGGACCAACCTGGAGCGATCCGCAAGCTCGTGGAGGGCCTTCGGAACGGTGACCGGTACCAGACCCTTCTCGGGGTGACCGGATCCGGCAAGACCTTCACCATGGCCCACGTCATCGAGGCGCTCCAGCGCCCGACGTTGGTCATCTCGCCCAACAAGACCCTGGCCGCTCAGCTGGTGAGCGAGTTCCGGGACGTGTTCCCTCACAACGCGGTGGAGTACTTCGTCAGCTACTACGACTACTACCAGCCCGAGGCCTACGTCCCTCAGATCGACCTCTACGTGGAGAAGGACGCCTCGGTGAACGAGGAGATCGACCGCCTTCGGCACCGGGCCACGCAAGCCCTCCTCACCCGGCGCGATGTAGTGATCGTCGCCTCGGTGAGCTGCATCTATGGGCTCGGCTCTCCGGAGGACTACCGGGCCCAGACGCTCCTGCTGGCGAAGGGATCGACCTGGACCCGGCGCGATCTCTTCCAGAAGCTCATCGCCATGCGCTACCAGCGGAACGACATGGAGCTCAAGCGCGGCCGGTTCCGGGTCCGGGGGTCGACCATCGACCTGCTGGGAGCGGCGGAGAGCGGTCACCGATTGATCTTCGATGGAGACACGCTCTCGGACATCCTCTCCTTCGACCCTGTCACCGGTGAGGACAGGGAACCCGTCGAGCAGCTCCAGGTGTTCCCGGCGACGCACTTCCTGACGCCTCAGGAGACCTTGCAAGATGCCCTGTCCGACGTGGAAAAGGAGCTCCAAGCGCAATACGCGGAGCTCCAGTCGTCCGGGAAGATGCTGGAGGCCCAGCGACTCAAGAGCCGCACCGAGTACGACCTCGAGATGATCCGTGAAGCGGGCTACTGCAACGGGATCGAGAACTACTCCCACCACCTCACGCGCCGTCAGCCGGGAGAGGCCCCTTACACGCTCATCGACTTCTTTCCGAAGGACGCGCTGTTCTTCGTGGACGAGTCCCACGTCACCCTGCCGCAGGTCCGGGGGATGTACGAGGGCGACCGGAGTCGCAAGGACAACCTGGTGGACTTCGGGTGGCGGCTCCCCTCCTGCCGGGACAATCGGCCGCTCAAGTGGACCGAGTTCCTCGCTCGGACGCACCAGATGATCTTCGTGTCGGCGACCCCCGGCCCTATCGAGCACAAGCTCGCAGGCGACCGCGTCGCGGAACAGATCATCCGACCGACCGGGCTTGTCGACCCCCCGATCGAGGTGCGGCCCATCCGCGGTCACATGGCCGACCTGGTCCAGGAGCTCCAGGCCCGGGTCGACAAGGGCCAGCGCAGCCTGGTGACGACGCTCACCAAGTCCACGGCGGAGGAGCTCGCGAACTACCTCTCAGGACTGCACCTCAAGGTCCGCTACCTGCACAGCGACGTCGAGACGCTCAAGCGGGTCGAGGTCCTTCGTGACCTCCGGCTCGGGCGCTTCGATGTCCTCGTCGGGATTAACCTGCTCCGGGAAGGGCTCGACCTCCCTGAGGTGAGCCTCGTCGCGATCCTCGACGCCGACAAGGAAGGCTACCTCCGCTCCGAGACCGCGCTTATCCAGACCTCGGGACGCGCCTCCCGCAATCTCGAGGGGAAGGTCATCCTCTACGCGGACCGGATGACGGGGTCCATGGAGCGGGCGATCCGGGAGACGGACCGCCGGCGCGCGAAGCAGGTCGCCTACAACGAGGCGAACGGGATCGTCCCGGCGACGATCGTGAAGGAGGTCCACAGCCTGCTCGAAGGCGACGACGCGGCGGAGAGCGGAGAGCTCTCTACGAGCGGCCTCGGCAAGAAGTGGAAGGAGCGCCTTCCGCTGCTGCTCGCGAACCTGGAGGAGGAGATGCGGCTCGCGGCCGATCGGCTCGAGTTCGAGAAGGCCGGAAGGATCCGGGACCGCATCCGGGCGCTCCAGAAGCGGGCCGGCCTCTCGCCCCGGTAGAGGTCCAGGGGAAGGGCGGCTACCCGACCGGGAGGGCCCGAGGCAAGCCTCTTAGCGCCCCGTGCGTGGGGAAGGGCGCTGGGGGAGCCATCTTGCGGCTGAGAGGACAGATGTCATCTGTCGACCCCTCGAACCTGATCCGGGCAATGCCGGCGAAGGGAAGACGATGGCCAGCATAGGGAAGGCTCCCGCACGCGGCGGGACATGAGCACGGAGAGCACCCTGGAAACGGCGCCAGCCACAACGGACGATGGACCTTCCCCTGAGGGCCCTCCGGGCGGGAAGGGACCTCCTCCTGCGCGAAGGCGCGTTCGGCCGAGATGGTCGGTCTGGCTCGCAGTGGCGATCATCCTCGGCGCGGCCATCGGAAGCTATGCCGCCTACCACCTCCTGACCACCCCGCACCCTGCCCCAACGACCCTGACGATCTGGACCTACGACGGGCTCTTCGGAGGAGGGAGCGACCCGAACCAGACCCGGGCGGAGGTCTTCGGGGGCTTCACGAACATGACGGGCATCTCGATCCATCTGGTCTACATCGCGGGCGACCTTGCGCAGGCGCTGAGCGACGCGAAGCCGGGCGCACGACCCGACCTCGTCATGGGCCTGGATGAGCTCGAAGCGCCGCTCGCGGACCAGGCGGGACTCCTGGTACCTTACACCTCCCCGGAGCTCTCGCAGGTGAACGCTTCGGTGGTGAACGCGATCGCCCCGGACCGCTCGGTCACTCCCTACGAGTTCGGTTACCTCGGACTCGACTACGCCCTGACCCTCCCGACCAACGCCACGTCCACCTTCTCAGGAGGAGACTTCTTCCAAGCCATGGCGGTGAACCCCTCCCTCGCGAAGGACCTCTACTACCCAGACCCGGTACAGGGGGACATCACGGGCGAGGAGTTCCTCGCCTGGCAGGTCGAGTATTACACCCATGTGCTCCACCAGAACTGGACGACCTTCTGGAAGAGCGTAGCCCCCTACGTCCATCCCCAACCCGACTGGACCTCCTGCTGGAACGCGTTCACGGCGAGCGTGGGCGCCTCCCCGACCTGTCTCAGCTATACCTCGGACCCGGCCGCTGAGGCCTACTTCGGGTCGCCCGGATGGATGAACACCTCCGTGGTGCACCAGGGGGGACACGCCTGGAGCTGGATGACCGTCTACGGCACCGGGATCGTACAAGGGACCCCCCATTTGTCCGCCGCAGAACGCTTCGTGGACTGGACGCTGGACCCCAAGGTCCAGGCGCTGGTCCCGACGAACGAGTGGATGTACCCCGCGAATGGGGCGATCGGTCTGCCATCGTGCTACAACTGGACCGACCCGCCCTCCGCGCTGACCCCGGTGAACCAGTTCACGACGCCCGCCCAGAGCTCCTCGGAGATGACCGGTTGGGTGCTGCAGCTCGCGACCATCCTGGCCTAGATGCCGGAGCAGCCGGGGAGCTCCCCGCCGGGAGGGCTCGTGGAAGGCATGACGGGCGGCCCTCTTGGCGAAGCGGGGCCGGGAAGGAGCGGAGCTCGAGCGGGGCCCCCCACCGTCCCGCGGACTCCCCTCCCTAGGACCTCCCTTCGAGCGCTCGGCGATCTCGGAGGCCTGGGGCCGGCCCTCGTCTTTATCGTGCTGTTCTCTTTCCTTCCGCTGTCCGCGCTGGTCGTCGAGGCCTGGTCCTCGCAGGGCGGAGCGACGGGTCTCGTCTCCGTGCTCTTCGACCCGGGCATCGTCGGACAATTGGTCCGACAGGGGCTTGTGAACTCCCTCGTGCAGGGGCTTCTGAGCGCGGCCTTGGCCTTCGGCTGGGGGCTGCCGGTCGGAGTCCTGCTCGGCCGCCTTCGCTTCCGCGGTCGCGGGTTCCTCCTCGCTTTCCTACTGGTCCCCTTCCTCCTGCCCGCTCTCGTCGTCGTGCTGGGCGTTCAGGAGCTCTTCAATCCCGGGGGCCCTGGCACTTCCGCGGGGTTCCTCTCGGCAGTGTGGGCACCCGCCGGGAGCCTGGGCACGGGACTGCCCGCCATCCTGACGGTGAACGTCTTCTACAACACCTCGATGGTCGCGCTCTTCACCGTCGCGGGAACGACGCAGTCCTCCCCAAGCCTGGAGGATGCCGTCGCGACGCTGGGAGGGTCCCCTTGGCGGGGCTTTCGCGATGTCTGGGGGCGTCCTGCCCTGCTGGGAGCTTCGGCGGGGGCCCTGCTCACCTTCCTCTTTTCGTTCCTCAGCTTCGCGCCCCCGCTCGTCCTCGGGGGGGAGAGGACCTACACCGTGGAAGACTGGATCTACGCGTTCTTCCATTTGCGGCCGGGGGTCCCGCTAGGCCTCTCGCTGGGACTCTCTCTGTGGACCATGCTCCTGCTGCTGCTGCCGAGCCTGCTCTACCTCCTGCTCGCCCGACGTGTGCAGCTCTTCTCTCCGTCCTCGGGAGCCTCCTCCTCAGGACGCAGGACCATCTTCTGGGGGTCCTTGCGACCCTTCCGCCCATCCTGGGACCTGCCGTTCGTCGCCTTCACGGCGGCCCTGGTGGGTTTCGTGGGCCTGCTCCTGGGGGCGGTGATCGTCGGCTCCTGCCTCACTTTCCCCATGGGAGGGTCGCCCTGGGGACACCTGGGTCTCGAGGATTGGCAGTTCCTCTTCTCCGACCGGGCGACCCAGGCGTTGGGAGGGACCTCGACGGTCGAGGCGATCGGGAACACGCTCTTCTTCGCCAGCGCCTCCACCCTCCTACTGCTCCTGGTCGGGCTCACCGCCGGCTTCTCGCGTCTCAGGCACCCCCGGGCCGGGATGTGGACGGACCTGCTGTCGTTCGTTCCGTTGCTGTCCTCGCCGGTCATCCTGGCCCTCGCGCTCTGGAGCTTCTATGGCGACACGCTCTACACGCCGACCCTGCTGTGGGTCCTCATCCTCGGGGCGCAGGCCGGGCTCGCCCTCCCCTTCGTGCTCCAGACCGTGAGCACGGCGTTCCGGGCGAACTCGCCCGCCGGCCGAGAGGCCGCTCAGCTCCTCGGAGCGAGCCGGTGGAGGGCCTTCCTAGACGTGGACGTCCCGGCGACCCGGGGAGCGCTGCTCGCCTCCTCGCTCTTCTCCTTCGCGTTGTCCCTGGGCGAGTTCACCGCGACGAACTTCCTCTATACTCCCCCGTACACGACCCTCGTGGTCGAGATGTACTTCCTGACGGGGGGGCGCCTCCTCGGAGCGGTGGGGGCCGCGGCCGCCCAGGCGCTGGGAGGGCTGCTGGTCCTCGTGAGCCTAGCCTCGTTCCTCGTGATCCTGGAGGTGGGTCGACGTGCCGGAAACCGCTGAGCTGGGGCGTCCCTCCCCTGTGCTGACGGTCCGCGGCCTGGAGCGGCGCTACCCGGGCTTCCGCTTGGGCCCGGTCGACCTCACCCTGGGGAAGGGCGAGACCCTCATGGTCCTGGGTCCCAACGGTTCGGGGAAGTCGACGCTGCTCCGGCTCCTAGCGGGACTGGAGCCCGCGGACCGCGGAGAGGTCCGGCTCGCGGGCAGGGACCTCTCCCAGGTCCCCCCCCACCGGCGCGGGATCGGGATGGTGTTCCAGGACCTTGCGCTCTTCCCGACGAAGAGCGTCTGGGACAATCTGACCTACGGCCCTTTGGTCCAGGGATGGACCCCGCGGACGGTGGAGGCGCGAGGTGAGGAGCTGCTTCGACAGTTCCGCCTGGAGAAGCTCGCGGACCGCCGCCCTCCCGAGCTCTCCGGTGGCGAGCGGCAACGGGTCGCCCTCGCCCGAGCCCTCGCCCCGAGGCCCTCCTTGCTCCTCCTTGACGAACCGCTCTCTTCGGCGGACCCCAGGAACGCGGGGGAGCTCCGTAGCGAGATCCAGACCTTCCTTCGGGAGGCGGACATTCCCGCGATCTACGTCACCCACGACCTCGACGAGGGATTCTTCCTGGGGCACCGCATCGCGCTCATCCAGGACGGTGCCTGGGTCCAGGAGGGCCCCTCGGACCAGGTCTTCGACCACCCCGCCAACGCCTTCGCGGCGTGGTTCCTGGGCTACAACGTCCTCCCCGACCCGGGAGCCGAAGGCGGACACGGTGTCATCGCGGTCCTGCCGAACCGGATCTCCCTCGCGCCGCCCACATCCCCCGGCGTCCTCCCCGGAGTGGTCGAGTCCTCTGGAAGGAGCGGCGCGCTCTTGCGTCTCTACGTTCGGCCCTCCACCCGCGCCGTTGGGGAGGGGGCGCCCCGCGTCGAAGTGGTCGTTCCGCGGGAGGCCCAGGCCGAGCTCCCTGGTGTGGGGGAGAAGGTTGGCCTGCTCCTGGAGGGAGCGATCCATCTCCCAGGGGACCTCCCCCCCGGCGGCTTCATGAAGGGCCCCTCCTCGGGGAAGGGCAGGTAGGACCGATGACCGCCGCAGATACTCCCCCAGTGCTCTTGGTCGGTGGACCGGAAGCGGAGCGAGAGCTCCTCAAGGGCTTCCTTGTCCGCAACGGTGTAGGGGTCCTCGCTTCCGTCGCGCAACCGCCGGACGCGCTCACGCATCTCACCTCTCGGCCGGATTGCACCTTGGTGCTCCTGCGGCCCGCGGAGGCGGTGCAGACCGGGGGCTGGGTCAATGAGCGAAGGACCCAAGGATTCCAGGGCCGGGTCGGGGTGATCGTGCGACCCGAAGAGATCCGCACCTACATCTCGAAGGGCCGGTGGAACGACTTCGCGCTAAAGGTCCCTGTGTCCGAGCCGGACCTACTGGGGGCCGCCCGTTCGGCCTCGCGCTTGTCCGAGCGCATCTGAGGGCACCCTTATCTCGGTACTGCCTCCTGCGGAGGGGCGATGCCTTCCCCGGTCGTGGTCGAGGGACGCGACGTCTGGAAGGTCTACGCTTCCGAGGCGGGGGACGTCCCGGCCCTCAAGGGCCTCGAGGTCGCGATCCGCAAGGGCGAGATGGTGGCGGTCATGGGGCCTTCCGGCTGCGGGAAGACCACGTTCCTCAACTGCTTCTCCGGTCTCGACGACATCACCAAGGGCACGATCCGAATCGAGGGAAAGGACCTGCGCAACCTCTCGGACAACCAGCGCAGCGAGTACCGCGCGCTCCGCATGGGGTTCGTGTTCCAGGCCTACAATCTGCTGCCCGTGCTGACCGCCCAGGAGAACGTCGAGCTGCCGCTGCTCGTCGCGGGGGTTCCGCCCAAGGAGGCGCGACAGCGCGCGGTCCTATGGTTGAAGGAGCTCGGCCTCAAGGGCCGGGAAGAACACCGGCCGAGCGCGCTCTCCGGTGGGGAACAGCAACGCGTCACGCTGGCCCGCGCCCTCGCGAACCGGCCCGCCATCGTGTGGGCCGACGAACCGACGGGGAACCTCGACGAGGAGAACAGCCGGGCGGTGATGGAGCTCCTGCGGGAGCTCAACCGCGAGCACC
This sequence comes from Thermoplasmata archaeon, assembly GCA_027306505.1. Taxonomy (GTDB): domain Archaea; phylum Thermoplasmatota; class Thermoplasmata; order Lutacidiplasmatales; family UBA184; genus JAKAAX01. The sequence continues at coordinate 142,208 of DAHUZP010000001.1, forward strand.
ACCAGACCTTCGTCGTAGTTACCCATGACCCGTCCGTCGCGGGGGCCTGCGACCGGACCATGAGGATGCGAGATGGCCGCATCGTCACGGACTGAACCCACGAGGTCCGGGAGGGCCCGCTCCGGGCGCTCCTCCAGCGGAACGCTCCCCGGTAAGGCCTCCGATGCCCAACGCCGGGGCCGGCTCGCGAACCAGGTCCTGCTCATCGGGACCGCCCTCGGGCTCGTGATCATCGGGACCAGCCTTTGGCTCGGCACGACCGCGGGCAGTGAGCAGGCGGTGACGGCGCTCTCCACCCTGGGGGCGGGGGACCCCGTCGTGGGCCTCCTCGTGCTCATCGTGGTCATCGTCGCCCTCTTTTCCCTAGTCCTCGGGCTCAAGGACCGCGTCATCGCGAAGATCGGACTGCGGAACGTTTCGAGGGCGCGCACCCGGACGGTGGTCCTGCTCTTCGGCCTCCTCATCGGAAGCACGATCATCTCCTCGTCCCTGGTGATCGGGGACACCGTCAACACCCTCTCGGTCCACTTCACCTACATCGCGGACGGCACCGTGGATGAAGCGGTCTGGGCACCGGCGCAGTCACTCGGCGGCCTCGGGACCTCCTCGCTCACCTACGCACCGTTCCCTTCCAGCGTGTTCACCTCGATGAATTCGAGCTTGCCGGGGAGTCCGGAGGTCTCGGGCCTCGCCCCCATGCTGCTGGGGACCGCCTCCGCCTTCGACCTCACGCGCCAGGTCGCCCAGCCGGGTCTCACCCTCATCGGGGCGGACGCCTGGACCAGCGCGACCCTGGGCGGCTTCACCTCGGTCAATGGCTCGGCGGCCAACGGCCCGTTCTCGGGCCAGGTGCTCCTCAACCCGACCGCGGCCTCGGAGCTCTCGGCGTCGGTGGGTGACCGGATCAGCCTCAGCGGGGCGGCCGCCTCCCCCACGACCTACACCGTAGCAGGGATCGTCCGTGCGGACACACGTGGAGGTTTCCAGGACGGGGGCTTCGGCGACGTCTTCGTCAACCTCGCCGGCGCTCAAGCCCTCTCGGGCATCCCGGGCCGTGTGAACTTCATCGCGGTGACCAACGTAGGAGGGATCAGCGGAGGACCCTCCCACACCCACACCGTCTGGCCCCAGCTCAACGCGTCGCTCGCCTCGGCGGGAGGTCAGCGGTACGGCTTGACCGTCCACTCCATGCTGCAATCGGACCTGCTCTCCGCCGAGGCCAATTCCGCCTCCCTCACTCAGCTCTTCCTCGTCCTCGGGCTCTTCTCCATCGGAGCCGGCTGCGTCCTCATCGTCGGGATCTTCGCCATGCTCGCAGAGGAGCGACGCGGAGAGATGGGGGTCGCCCGGGCGGTGGGGATGCGCCGAGGGCAGCTCATCCGGGCCTACTACTTCGAGGGCCTCGCCTACTCCGCCGGCTCCGCCCTCCTCGGGACGCTCCTGGGCGTGGTCGTGGGCTGGGGGATGATCCAGGCCTTCGCGAACGTCTTCGGTGGGGGCGGGGGCAGCGAAGCCCAGGCGATCGTGGAATCGTTCTCCTTCACCACCCGGAGCCTCGTCCTGGCCTACGCGGCGGGGTTCCTGCTCACCCTGGGGACGGTCACGGTCACCTCAGCCTACGTGAGCCGAATGAACATCGTTCGGGCGATCCGTAGCCAGCCGGAGCTCGTTGAGCGGGCCCGCTCCCAGCGCCTGCTGCTCGCCTCCGGGGTCCTCCTTGCCCTGCTGGGCGCGGCCCTCTACCACGTGGGTGCGCCCTCCGGCACGGACATGGACATCGGCTACCTCGGGGTGAGCCTCCTGCTGCTCGCGGTCGGCCTGATCGCGGCCTTCCGGCTGCCGTTGCGCTGGACCTTCTCCCTATCGGCGGTGGGGCTGCTCATCTTCTGGTCGGACCTCTCGCTGCGGAACGACCTCTTCCCGGGCCCGCACACCGGGACCATCTTCGTGTTCTTCCAGGAGGGGGTCTTCCTCATCCTCGCCGCGGTCATCCTCTATGTCTTCAACTCCGACCTCATCGTTCGGGCCCTGACCGGCCTCTCCCGGAGCGGGTCGAGGAACCTCCCGGTGGTGCGCCTCGCGTTCTCCTATCCCGCCCACCGCAAGTTCCGCTCCGCGATGACCATCAGCATCTTCGCGATGGTCCTGTTCACGATCACCGCCATCGCGGCGATCGGCAACGGGATCTCCTCCGGGGTGTCGACCAGCATCGCTACGCAGTCCGGAGGTTACGAGTTCTACGGGGTCTCCCCGAACCCGATCACCGACATGTCCGGAACCGTCCAGCAGAACGCGACCCTGAGAGCGGACGTCTCGACGTTGGTCCCGTTGTACTCGGGAGGGGTGATGGTCAACGCACGTCCAAGCGCCCCGTGCAGCGCCACCAACATGTGCTTCGGCTACGGCGCTGCAGCGGCGCCCACCGGCCCTTCGGTCCCCACCTGGCAGAACTTCTATGGCACCAACCACTTCAACTTCACCGCGACCGCGCCGGGGTACTCCCCCTCGCAGGTCTGGCAGGCGCTCGAGTCGGACCCGAACGTCGCGGTGGTCGATGGGAGCTTCCAATCCAACATCATCTCGGAGTTCCAGGGCAACGGACATCCCGGGGTACGCGCCGGGGACGGCATGAACCTCACGAGCCTCGCTTCGGGCTCGACCGTCACGGTCCGGGTCCTGGGCATCCTCAGCGAGCAGTCCGTCCCGGTCGTGCTCGTCAACAACCAGACGATGGTCGAGACCCTGGGATACTCCACGCAGAACATCTTCCTCTTCACCGCTGCCCCCGGGGTTTCGGCACGGACGGTCATCCAGAACTTCCAGACCCACTTCTTCGCCGAGGGGCTCCAGGTCTACGATTTCGCAAGCGAGCTGTCCAACGCTTTGCAGTTCACGGACGCGTTCATCAATCTCCTCGAGGTCTTCGTGGCCCTCGGCCTGATCGTCGGCATCACCTCGCTCGGGATCCTCGCCCTTAGGGCGGTGGTGGAGCGGCGCACCCAGATCGGGGTCGTCCGGGCGGTGGGGTTCCGGCGCTCTCAGGTGCTGGCGGTCTTCCTGACGGAGTACTCCTTCCTCGCGCTCATGGGCATCGGCATCGGAGCGGTGATGGGCCTCGTGCTCGCCTACAACCTGAACCAGGCGATCGGGGGCTTCTTCTCCTTCGCGATCCCGTGGGCGAACCTGGCCTTCGTCCTCGCCACGAGCTACGCCCTGACCCTCGTCGCGACCGGGATGCCGTCGTTCCGCGCCTCGCGCATCCCTCCTGCCGAGGCGATCCGCTACAGCGAGTGAGCTTCCGCGCGGTCACTGGACGCCGGTCAAGGGAGCGAGCTCCGCTCCCATCTCCGAGCCTAGCGTAGAGGGCGCCGACAAGGCGATCTCGAGCGACTAGAGGTCCCGAGCGCTGGAGAAGGCGACCGCGATGCAGACGAGCGTCGCCAACCCGTAGAGAGAGTAGATGGTCCCGATGATGAGCGTGCCAGCGACGAAGGAGGTCCCGACCACCGCGACCGGGGAAGGGGCGATCCATAGCGCCCCGAGGAGCGTGGAGACGCGTCCGAAGGCGCCTCGAGGGATGCGGGATGGCAGGAAGGTCCGCCAGGGCACGAGGTTGGTCTCCTGGGAGGCCCCTATCCCGAGGGCGACCAGCAGGGCTAGCCACCAGAGATGGAGGAGGCCGAGCGCGAAGATGCCGATCCCTTGGCCGACGAGCCCCAGCGGAATGAGCCGACCCGCCCGGATCCTGCGCGCCCAGTGACCCACCGCAAGGCCGCCGCCGATCGAGCCCAGGGCGAAGCACGAATTGCACAGGCCGTAGGGCGCGGTTCCGCCGCCGAGGTCGCGCTGGATGTACGGGGCGTAGAGTCCCTGAAGACCCATCGCGAATAAGCTCGCGAGGGAGCCGAGCAAGGCGAGCCGGAGCAGCAGCCGGTCCTCCCGAAGGCACCGCGCTCCCTCTTGGAGGTCCCGCAGGAGGGACCGGGACCCTCGGGGCGACCCCTCGCTCCCGGCACCCCGTGGGGGCGTCCCCGCTGCTCTGGGGAGGAGCGCGATGAGGAGGAGCGGAAGGAGGAAGGAGATCGCATCGTACTCGGAGGGGACCTCGGACCCCAGCAACGCCACGGGGAGCCCTCCAACGCCCGAGCTCAGGATGGAGTTCGCGGACGCGGAGGAGCGATCATGTCGTCGTCAGCACGAACCAGATGGCCGCGAGGTTGAACACGACGTCGCCGGAGAAGGACGACATACGGTCGATCCACAGGACGAGGAACCGTGGGTTCCGACCGACCGTGGCATAGGAACCGACCCGAGCGGGTGTGGAGGAGGGTGCGGACATGGGATGGCAACGCTCGCCCCAGGCTTTTCGGGATGAGGAATCGACCGGAGGGTTGCTCGACGCATCGCTCGCTCGTGCCCGGTACCAAGATCGAGCGTTCCGAGAGCTCCCTGAGGAGGGGCTTCTGCCTCCCTGGCCGTGCTAGCGGAGGACCGGACCACTCGAGGTTGGGTGGGATGGGGAGCATGCGAGCCGCACAAATACTCCGGTTTCCATGGATAGGACAACCGGCGGCGGGGACCTCCCGCCGAGGACGACACGGGAGGGGTGCTTCCCCGTTCGGCAAGGGGGGCGCGCCTCCACCCTATCCGCCTTAAGTAGCACCCTCTTACCGTTCCAAGACGCCGCGTCGCCCATCGGAGTCCATGCCAAAACGGAAGTCCCCTCCCCGAACGCTCCCCGCTGCACCGGACGGTCAGGTGGAGGGCTCGTGGCCGGGGTCCTCCGACGGTAGGGGGGCCTCCTCCCGCTCCGCAACCTCGGCCCAGAGCGCCTCTGCCCCCGCGGAGGAGACCTCCTCGAGGCGCCGCGCCCAGATGACCGTCCCCACCGTGGTCGACATGCGGAAGGCGCGGGAGGAGGCGCTCTTCCAGCTTCGGCTCGGCCGCCAGTCCCTCGCCTTCGGGTTCCTGGTCGGTCTGCTCCTGGTCGTCGATGCCGCCATCGCGCTCTTCGTGGGCACTTCCTCGCTCTCCTCGGTAGGCACGGTCGGTGCCTTCCTCCAGTCCGTCATCAACAACCAGCTCGCGCTCGCCCTACCCCTCGCGGCGGGGCTCTTCCTCTCCATCGCGGTCTTCCTGGAGAAGTACGACACCTACGGGTTCTGGCCGTTCGAGGACCACTTCGCGATCACGATCGCCTCCCTCGCCCTCTCCGTCGCCCTCGCGGTGATCTACGCCCTCCACCTCGTCAACCGCGGTCCGGACATCCTCAAGACCCTCTCCTGGACCGTCTACGTGCTGGTCTTGATCGCCATCTCCCTCGGGATGGTCTCCCTGGGCACGACCTGGAGAGGGTGGCCCTGGCGGAAGGTCGCGAGCCTGGTGTTCGCGGTGCTGCCTCCGGTCCTCGCGGTGCCGCTCCAGTACTCCCTTGCTTCGCTCAACAGCCTCGGGGCCCCCGGCGGTTATGGGGCGTTGAACCTCTCGCTGTCCATCAGCTTCGGCTTCGCAGCCTTCCTCTACATCGCGAGCGGTGCTCAGCTGCACCTCATGGCGAGCGCGACGCGCGCGCAGGAGCGCGAGGTGGTCGCCGGTAGCCACGAGAAGCTCTTCGCCCTCGCCCAGGAGCTCAGCACCCGGAACGAGGCCGCCATCTTCCGGGAGGAGGCGCTCTCCCGCCGCGAGGCCGACGTGGAGGCCCAGGAAGGGACCCTCGTGGAGCGGGCCCGTTTCCTCGAGGACCGCCGCCAGGAGCTCGAGACCCTGGACCGGCACCTCCGCACGAAGGGGGACGAGGTCGGTGGGCGCGAGCAAGCCCTGCTACCCCGTGCCGCCGAGGTCACCGCGGCCGAGGCCTCCCTGAAGGAGCGGAACGCCCAGGTCACGGCCCGGGAGCATGAGATGCAAGCCGGCTTCCAACGGCTGGGGGACCGGGAGAGGAACCTGCTCGAGCGCGAGCAAGCGACCCGTCAGAAGGAGCTCGAGCTCCAGAACCGGGTGGCCGAGGTCGCCCGCTCGGAGGCCCAGGCGCGCGCGGTGGAGCAGAGCGCCCAGCAGCGTCTCGCTGAAGCTCAGCAACGCTTTGCCGCGGCGACGGGCCGAGAGGCCGAGATCCGTGCCCGGGAGTCCAGCATGCAGCTCCCGCCCGATGCGAGGGCTCGTGTCCAGACGAAGGAGGCCGAGATCGCACGGCGCGAGGCCACGATCGAGTCCCAGCGGGCGGAGATCCAGGACCGGATCGGAGCGGCCTCCGTCAAGGAGCAGGCAGCGGAGCGTCGCCGCGTCGAGCTCCAGCAGGTCGCCTCGACCATCCTGGAGCGGGAGAAGAACCTCGCCTCCCGAGAGGCCGCCCTCACGGCGAAGGAGAAGCAGTACGAGATCGAGCTCGACCTCCTCAAGGGTGCGACGAAGCGCCACGAGGACGAGATCCGAAAGTACTTCGACGCGACCAAGAAGAGCACGCTGGTCGAGAGCCAGTCGAGCCTCATGATGAGCCAGCTCAAGGAAAAGGAGACGGGGGTCTCCGTCCGGGAGCAGAAGGTCCAGGAGCGGGAGCGCGAGATCCAGGGACGGAGGGAGGAGCTCGAGCGCCAGACCCAGGAGGTCACCGCTCAGCGGCGGTCCGCGGAGGCCCAGTTGGCGGACCTTCGCATGCGCAGCACCCGGCTGGAAGAGGCGGCGGCCCGCCTCGCCCCGAGCCGCAGCGAGGCCGACGCCACCCTCACCCGGGCCCTGCAGGACCGGGAGAAGGCGATCGAGCTACGCGAACGCCAGCTGGCCGATCGGGAGCAGAAGGTCCGTTCGATGCAGTACGAGCGGGACCGCCAGGCGACCGCGGGAGCGGTCGCACAGGAAGAGGCGGGATCGCTCACGGGGGTCGGTCCGACCCCCTCGCTCCGGCGCCCCGGGAAGGTCTCGACCGGGACCCCCCGCTTGGACGACCTGCTCCTGGGGGGCTTCCCCGAGAAGGGACATGTCGGGTTCGTGGGACCGGCCTTCGTGGGGAAGGAGGTCGCGATCTACGCCTTCCTCGCCGAAGGGCTTCGCAAGGGGGAGGGCGCGCTGGTCATCGCCGCGAGCCGGTCTCCCTCCGAGACCGCCCGCGAGATGGGCGTCGTGATCCCTTCGCTCATGGAGTACGAGGGCGCTGGGCGTCTCATCTGGATCGATGCCTCCAACCCGGCGGGCGTACCGGCAGGCGATGCCCGTAGCAAGGCCGGGACCACCGTCAAGGGTCCGGGGGACCTCGTCGGCATCCTCCAGGCGGTGAGCCGCCACTCTGCCGAGCTTGAGAAGACGAGGGCCGGCTTCCGGGTGGCGTTCCTCTCCCTCTCCTCGTGCATCACCCAGACGGACGAGCGGGGTGGCGCAGCCTTCGTCCAGAACATCCTGGGCATCCTCCGCCCCAAGGGGAGCCTAGGGGCCTACAGCATCGATCGGGGCATGCACAGCGACCAGCAGGCCCAGGCGATCATCTCGCAGATGGACGGGGCCGTCGAGTTCCGCACGGAGCGGGGAAAGACCCAGCTCCAGGTCGTGGGGCTGGGAGAGGTCCAGGCACGCCAGTGGGTGGACTACCGGTTCACGCAGCGCGCGCTCTCGCTCGGGAGCTTCACGCTCGAGAGGATCCGTTAGGGTCCCCCTGTACCCGCCTCGGCGACGCAGGGGAACCTCATCTCCTCCTCGGGACCCACCCCTTCTGACGGGAGGGAGCGGTCGATGGGGGAGGAGCTACAGGACGTGGCCACGACCCCTTCGGGAGCCTCCGTGACCTCCGCGCCCGCCTTGGCGGGGCGGCTCCACGACCTGTGGAGCTTCGTCCGCCCGTGGGTCCCCTTCCTCGCGGTCTTCCTCCTCCTCTCCCTGGGCTGGGGCGCGATGGCCACGCGGTTCGCGGAAGGCGCGGGTCAGCCGCTCTCGGCCGCGACCGGACCCACCCAGGGCGAGTACATTGACGCGTTCTGGCACCTGGGCACGGGGTTCCTTCTCGCGCTTCCGACCAGGGACCGACGGCTCCTCCTCATCACCCCATGCATGTCGCTGGGGCTGGACGCGGACCACGTCTTCGGACTGTTCCTGCCCAGCGCGGTCCCCCGACCGGACCATTCGCTGCTCTTCGCTCTCCTCGCGGCCGCGGTCGCCTACGCGTGGAAGGGGCCCCTCGCCCGGGGCGCGACGATCGCCGCGATCTTCACCCACTTCGCGGTCGACGGCGGCACCTTCCCGTTCCTGGACCCCCTCACCTTCGCCCGATGGCCGCTCAGCATCCCGGCGTCCGCGGCCCTCCTCCTCGGCTGCGGCACGCTCCTCCTCCTTCTCCAAGGCACGCCCCGCGGCTGGAGGGACACCCGGGCATGGGTCGAGCTGGCGGTCATCGTCGCCGCCCTCACCGGGTTCCTGGTCTGGATAGGCCCGGTCTCGTGGCTGCGGACGTAGCGTCCCAATACGACAGACCCCCGGCCCATGGCGGCGGGGTCCTCGTGAAGGGACCACTAGGGGAGCGGGACCGGCCGATCTGGCCGGGAAGCGGCGTTGCATGCCCCAGGCCCCCGGAGAGGCCCGCGGTCAAGGGCCCCGCAGGGCGAGAGCGGCAGGCGGGGATGCCCAATCGCCCTCGCCCCTCGAGGTAACCCTTAAGAACGAAACGGAAGTGACATGCCGCACATGGGCAACATCCGCCAGACCTACATCAAGCGCGTCGCCATCGAGCTCGTCAAGCTCCACCCCGACGCGTTCTCGGCGGACTACAAGCACAACCACGTGAAGGTGCTGGAGCTCACGGACCTGGTCGAGAAGGGGCCCACCGGCACCGACCGGGTGAAGTTCAAGAAGCTCGCCAACCGGATCGCCGGTTACGTCACCTGCTACTACAAGCGCCAGAAGCGCGCGGTCGCCTGAGAGGTGACCCCGCCGAGCGCGGGGTAGTCGGCGCGGACTTCGCGAGCGAAGAGCGGGAGAAGGTCCCTCCCACGAGGGGGACCACCCGAAGCTGAGGTGGGCCTAACGTGGGGAGCGGCTCTCGCTCAATCGAAGATCTGGAGCCCCTCTTGGAGGTGGACCAGTTCCACGGGCGTCGTAGGGTCACCGACGAGGACGCCCCGGGAGTTCGCGACCAGGCAGGCCCCGACGAGCGGGATGCCGAAGTTGGCGGTCGAGCGGTGCACCTTGACGCCCAGCACCTCTTCGATCGTCTCGACCTCCTTAGGGGTGGCCCGAGGATGCACGACGACCCCGCGGTTCGTCGCGACCGCGGCCATGCCCACGGTGCCAAGCCCGGCGACGGTCCCAGGCACCACCGGCACGCCGAGCCCCTCGGAGAGCTGGTGGCGCTGCTCGGAACTGAACTCCGGATGGCAGAGCGCGCCGCGGTTGTTCGCGAGGACGATGTTCCCGAGAGCGTTGAGCCGGCTGCGCACGACCGTGACGCGTAGCTGCTCCTTCAGGTGCTCCATGTCCTGGGGGGGAAGCTCCTCGGAGAGCACCACCCCGTGGTCGTTGAGCGCGAGGAAGGAGCCGACGAGCTCGCTGTCCCCCACGCGCAGGCGGATGGACCTCACGCCGAGCGTGTGCTCGCTCGCGCGGACGAGGTCACCTGGGCAGGTCGTGGGCACCAGGGCCAGCTGTTCGCCGGCACGCAGGTACACCCCGAGGTAGGGGCTGCCGGAGAAGGTGGACTTACCGACGGGCAAACCCGGCCCAGCCCCCGGGGAATCCCCCTCTAAGCCCCTTCTTCGACGAGGTCCACTTCGACGAGTCCATCCTCGAACCGTATGGCCTTCACGCGGACCTTGGAAGGTACGTGGGTGATGGACCGCTCCCAGAGGAACTCGTTGAGCCTCGGGTCGATCCAGATGTCCTTCATCTCGCCCTTCATGTGCTGCACCATGAAGCGCTTGATCGTCAGGATGGAGTGGCTCGCGCGCTCTCGGAGGGGAGGCGCGTGCTGGCTCGCGCGGAGCGGAACGATGAACTCCCGCTCGAGCTCCTCGACCCGTGTCTTCTCTTCCTTCGCCATGTTGCTACCTAGAACTCAGGCCCGTCCTCAGAGCTGAAGGTGCCCGCGGCGCCAGGAGCGGCGCTTGGGGTGCTTCGTGAAACGTCGCGAGGTCCGCTGCATGACCCAGGCCGGCACGCGACGGTTCGACTTCACCGCGCGCAGGAGCCGGAGCTTCCGGGCAAAGGGTTTGTGACGGCTTGCCATGGTCCTTACCGCTGCCCTCCGTCCACGTCCGGGTATATCTCGTTAGCTCACCGTCGGGTGATCTTGATCTCGCGCTTGTCCGGCGTCAACCGCTCCAAGATCTGCCTGAGGGTCTCGTCGTCGATCTGACGGCGGAGCCGACCGGAGGCCGCGAGCTGGATGACCTGCTGCTCCACCGCCTGGGCCACGTCGGGCTTCGCGAGACGGATCCTCCCGAGCCGCTCTCGGGCCTCCGGAGTGAGCAGACGACGAAGCACCTCGCGCTGCTCCGCAGAGCGCCGCTCCATCTCCGCCTGTTGCGCAGCGACGACGCTGGGGTCCATCTGGGAAGCTCCGAGCTGGGACTGGAGCGCGGTCATCCGGCGACGACGGAGCTCATCGAGCTCGGCATCCTGTTCCGAGGGCATGGCCTACGATCCTCCTGCTGGTCCGCGAACGGGGTCCCTGTGGGTGGGGAGCGCTCAGAGGTATTTCTTGAGCGACGGGTCCTTCTCTGCGAGCGTCTTGAAGGTCTCCGTAGCGACCTTGCTGAGGAGCTTCTGGCCCTGGGGCGAGAGGGCACGGCCCCGCAGGCGCACCTGCTGGACCAGTCCCGCCTTCTCGAGCTGCTGGAGGATCTCGCGAGACACCGAGCGGCTTCCCTTCCGGGCATGGTAAGGGGCGCTGCCCCTGTCACGTCGGCCGCCGAACTCGGCGGAGAGGTTGCTAACGCCGCAGGGACCGCGGGTGTGGAGCTTTCGGAGCACGGCCGCGCTTCGGAGGTACCACCAGTCCGCCTGGACCGGGGCTTTCTCGGTGTGGACGCCGGTGCGTGCGAAAGCGGCCCAGGCCGGGGGCTTGATGGACGCGTGGTTGCGAAGCTCGGCCGCGAGGCGGGGCAGCAGGTAGCTGGGAGGCACTTCCTTCGGGTGGGTCATGGGGTCGCTCTGAACGGGGAGGCGATTCAACGAGGTCGGCTATTTAAGTTCGGCCTGGGCCTTCGCGGTCCCCGTCGTCCCCCGCGCTGGAGGGGGTAGGGGGCTCCTGGACGGGCCGCAGCGCGGGGTCCGTGCCCTTGGGCGAAAGCGCGCTGACGGAGGGAGGGGCTGCGGCCTTGGGAGGCCGCTTGGGAAGCCCCGCGAACCCGCTCGAGGGGGCCCTCGAGACGCGCCGGGCGTAGCGGAAGAGCAGGAAGACCAACGCCAGCAGGGCCGCGACGATATCGAGGCCCAGGAACAAGGCGAGGATGAGCGAGGCATCCATGGTCCGTCCTGCACCTCTCCGTCTTCAGGGCTCGCTCGGGCCCCGGGAGAAGGCGCGCATCTATCGGGAGAGCTTCGAGAGCATCCGGCCGGCACGGAAGAGGTGGTGCAGGGCGTAGCGCCGCTTGAACACCGTCTCGTCCCGGTCGACCTCGAGGGAGATGAGCGTGAGGTCGTCCATCTTGAGGACCCCGCCTCCCTGGAGGGGGACCAGCATCTCGAAGAGACCGTCCGCGACCTCGCTGAAGCGCTCGCGGTCGAGGAGCACCCCGGGCCACTGGATCAAGAACTTCGCAAGCGCGTCTGTCGCTCCCCACAGGTGCGTCCCGGTCTCGAGCCTCCCCTCCTGCAGGAGCGGGGTGGGGGTGGAGCCCTCCTGGGTGCTGACCAGAGGAGGGGTGGTGTCGAAGTCCGACGCCTTCTCTACGGGCCAGGAGAGGAGCTTCGCCTTCGAGTCCCCGGAGTTCCGCAACAGGCAGGAGTCGCCCACCGTGATCGCGCGCCAGGTACCCTCGATGGGGTTCGCCTCGATGCCGAGGAACGTCGCCCAGGCGCCCTGGTCCCTCTTGCGGACCGCGCGCGCGTTCGCGAGGTCGAGCAGCGGTTCGGTCTCCTTCCTCCACAGCTGGGAGAGCTCGGGGAGAGCGGCGAGGAAGCTGTCGGCGGAATCGGCGGGGAGCGAGCCCGCGACGAAGGCGTCCGTCAGGATCTGGGCCCACATGCCGGACCACGAGGACTCGGTCGCCCCGTCCGAGATCGCGACGCGGATGATCTCCTCCTTGCGGCGGAACGTCCCCGCTTCGAGCACCCGATGCTCGTCCGCCGAGGCGACCCGGACGTACTTGTCGAGCGGCGAGTGCGCGACCCGGTCGTCACACTCGGCGAGAGGCCCCTTCGAGATGACCATGCTCTCGAAGAAGGTGAAGAGAGGGGCGGATTTGCTCGGCATGCCGCAGATTTCCTCTGGGGAACGGGACCTCTGTAGCACCCGGTGGACCGAGCGCTGTTGGTCCACGGAGGACGATGCCACCTACAAGAAGCCGTAGGTAGGCGCGAATCCTCCCGCGACCGGTTCCCCTCAAGGAGCGCCCCTCCGGTCGGCCTACGCGCCCTAGCGGGTGCCCCACTGTCCCATGCCGTTCCCATTCGGCCGAGGGCACCATTTATAGGGGGAAGATGTTCGGAAGCTCGAGGGATACCCTTGGTCGAACCCTACACCGAAGAAGTCAGCGTCACCCACAACCAGCCTGGTTGCATCATCTTCCTGATTGATCAGAGCGGTTCGATGAAGGCGGAGATCCGGGGCATGCCCGGGGTCCGCAAGTGCGACTTCCTCGCTGACCAGATCAACGGCATCCTCGACGACCTGCTCCTGCGCTGCACGAAGAACAACAAGGTGGTCCCCTACTTCCACAGCCAGATCATCTCCTACGGGTTCCAGGGCGACCTCGTCGCCCCGATCGTGGGCAGCCAGCAGGACCCGCTCATCCTTCCGCTCGACCGGATGGCGGAGTGGACCGACCAGAACAACGGCTGGGCGGACGGGCGCCTCCAGGTGATCCGACCGGTCGCCGAGGGCCGTACCCCCATGACCCAGGCCTTCGCCCTCCTCGAGGAGCCGGTGAAGGAGTGGGTGGCGACCAACCCCAACAGCTACCCGCCGATCATCCTCAACATCACGGACGGCATCCCCGAACCCCGTACCCAGGAGAACTGGCAGGCGCTCGTGGACATCTGCACGCGCCTCAAGCGGGTGACCAACGCGAACGGCTCGATGGTCCTCATCTTCAGCCTGCACATCGGGGACTCCGACACCTTCCCTCCGGCGATCTTCTGCAACGAGCAGGAGGCGCCCCAGACCCCGGAGGCCCAGTTGCTCTTCCGCTGCGCGAGCCACCTGCCGCCATCGATGGCGGCCGAGGCCCAGCGCGTGGGGCTCCCGGTCTCCCCGGGCCTCCCTAAGTGCTACGGGTACAACATCGGTGGCAAGGAGCTCATCAAGATCCTCCAGGTCGGGACGCGGACGGGGCCCATGGTGGCCCCCCCCGTCGCCTGAGGCGGGCCGAGACCCCTCTTCTCCACCCCTCTCCCCTGCCCACCGCCCTTCGACCGTCCCTATCGAGGAGCGAAGGAGCTCCCGAGGCCGAGGGGCTCGCGCTATCCGTGGGCGAACAGGCCCGGCGCCCTGGGCGCGCCTAGGGTCGGTTGGGCAGGGGAGGGGAAGCTCCTTCGTCCGCCCCTGAGACGACCCTTGGGGGAACGGGAGCCCGCTCCTTGGGCGATGAGGACCGGGCCAACCGGGGGGCGGAGAGCTTTTCGCCGAACTTCGCGCCGAGCGGCGTCAGGGAGATCCGCTCCCCTCCGCTCAGCCGGTCCCGGTCCCTCATGACCAGTCCCGCGTCGGTGAGAGAGGCGAGCACGATGTAGAGACGACCGTCGGGGATCCTCGTGTCGCGCTGAAGCTCCCCGGCGGGAAGAGGGCCCACCCCGAGCGCGCCTAGGACCAGGTGGTAGTCGGTAATCTCCTTCGACCCCAGCTTGCGGAGCAGCGCGGAGAAGACCTCGTCCCCCTCCGTAGCAGCTGGGACGGTGGGGGCGGCGGCCTCCGCCGCAGCGTCCATCGGTGACCAGGCACTGGTCGCCGACATGGGTGTCGCGGTGGCCCCCTCGGCAAAGGCCTCCGAAGCCTCGGGAGCGGCCTCGGGGGGCATCGGCGTGCTCGCGGGCAGCACCTGGGCCTCGGGGAACAGCGGGGATGGCGGCGGGGCGCCTACGAAGGCGGCCGACCCTGCAGGGTCCGGTCCCTCCATCGGAGGCCCTGGGACGACCTCCTGCCCTGGGAAGAGCTCCTCCGACGGCGCCTGCTGCCGTGCACGTCGAGAGCGCGCCGCGAAGAGGACGAGGGCCGCGACCACCAGCGCAACGAGGACGAGCAGGAGGGCCAGCCCGACGAAGAAGGGCAGGCCCAGCAGCGTCGAGCCGGGGGAAGGTGCCCCTCCGCTTCCGCCGCCCCCCCCACCACCACCGCCTGTCCCTCCGCCGGGGCCACCACCGACAAGGGCCGGAGCGACCACGATCGCCAGGGAACTCGTGCCGGCGGTCCGTCCGGCGGCATCGGTGAACCAGGCGCGGTAGGTGTAGGTCCCGGGGTGCAGGAAGGTCGGAGTGGTCCAGCGAAGGGCGGTCTGGGTGGTGTTGGTACCGTTCTCGGACCAGACCACGCCGTAGGGCGAGGTGCCTCCCCAGGCGGAGGCGTTGAGCACCACCGAAAGGCCGACACGGGACGAGGTCGTGTTCGCCGTGGCGAAGGCACGGAGCTGGACGATCCACGGGAACCCAACCACCCAAAGCTCGTGGTGGGCCGATACGTGCTCCCCCAGCGTGTCCGTCTCTTCGAGCGTGAAGGTGTAGTTCGCCTCTCCCGAGGGCGTGAAGGACAGCGAGGAGAGGGAGGGGTTCGTCGTGAGGTTCGTGCTCGAGTTGAGGAGCCAGAAGTAGCTCACCGGCCCGTATCCGCCCTTCACCGACGCGGAGATCGAGACCGGGACCGAGGGCAGGGTCCCGTTCGCCGAGAAGGTGAAGTCCGGGCTCAACGGGGCGACCACCTGCAGGGTCACCTGGGCGACCGCCGAGCTCCCCCGACTGTCGTTGGCCCAGGCCGTCGCGTTGTACCAGCCCGGTGAGGTGTACCTGTGGACGGGAGTGGTGCCCGCCCCCGCCTGCCCGTCGCCGAACCTCCAGGAGATCAGGACGGGGGCCGTGCCGCCGGTGGTGACGGAGGAGAACTGGAAGATGAGCAAATCGGTGCCCCGCGTGGGGCTCGCCGAGACCTTCAGGGTCGGGAGCGAGTTCACGACCAGCGAGACCGGCCCGGCGAAGGCCCGGGAGCCGAAGGTGTCGTTCAGCTGGAGCCGGATGGAGTAGGTCCCGGGGGCGGACGGACGGCAGGGCAGGCTGCTCTGGTTCGCGCTCGCGCAGCCGGGGGGGAGCCCCTGCCACCAGAAGGTGTAGATGCCCGAGCCCCCGGAGGCGTTCGCCTGCAAGAGCGTCGACGATCCCACGTCCACCGTGGAAGGGCTCGCTCCGAGCCCCGAGAGCACGGGGGGAAGCCCCACCAGCACGGTCTCGTTGACGAGGGCGGAGGCGCCGAGCGTGTCGTTCGCATAGAGGCGGACGATGTAGCTTCCGATGGTCGTGAAGGTGTGGGAGACGTTGCCTCCTGAGACGCTAGGACTGCCGTCCCCGAACCGCCAGGTCGAACTGACCGTGCCCGTCCCGGGGTGCGCGAAGCTCGAGAAGTACACCGTGAGCGGTGCCGGTCCGCCCAGCGGGTGGGCGGTGACGTTCGCGGTCGGCCAAGGGTCGACCAGGATGAAGAGGGTCGCGCTCGCCGTCACCGCCCCGTCGGTGACCGTGACGGTAGGCGTGTAGGAGCCGGCCGCGTTGGGAGCGCAGGTGAAGATGGGCGCTCCCGTGTTCGGGCACCCCGGGGGCAGACCCGACCAGGTGAACGAGGTGAAGATCCCCGAGCCGCCCGAAGCGACCGCGCTGAACGACGCAATCTGGCTCGCATCGATGATGAGCGGAGAGACGCTCGCCGTCACGGTGAGGGAGGCCGGGAGGCCGTAGCTCCACATGTCCCCCAGGGGCACCGTGTTCCAGCCCCCGAAGATGAGGACGTAGCCGTCCGCCTCATCATAGGCGACGTTCGGCCCGTCGCGAGGCGGTGGTGCGACCGAGCCGGTGACGTTGGTCCACGTTCCGGCCTTGTAGGCCCAGGTGTCGTTGCCCCACTGCGAGCATGCCGACCCCGTGACGAAGGCCAGGCATCCGCCGAAGAGGTAGACGAACCCGTCGCCGCGGTCGTACACCATGCCGGGGAAGGAGGCCGCGGGGGGGTCCCCCGAGGGCTGCGTGCGGTTGGTCCAGGTCCCCGCGTGGTAGGACCAGATGTTGTCCGAGAGCCAGCACTGGAGCGGGTTGCTCGTGGTCTGGACGCAACCGTCCACCATGAGCACGTAACCGTCGGAGGCATCGTAGGCCAGGCCCTCCTGGGACCTCGCGGGGGGGCTCGAGGGGGAGGAGGTCTGCGGCGTCCACTGCCCGCCGACGAACGACCAGGTGTCGCCCAGGTTCCCGTTGGAGTTGCCTCCGCCGAAGAGCAGGGCGTAGCCGTCGGAGGCGTCCCAGGCCATCTCCATACAGCAACGCGCGGAGGGAGAAACCGTCGGAGCGAGGGCGGTCCAGACGCCGGCCCGGTAGCTCCAGGTCGCGCCGAGGGGTCCGTTGGACTGCGTCCCTCCACCGAACATGACCACGTACCCATCGTAGAAGTCGTAGGTCATCGCGGCGCAGCACAGGCCGCCCGGCGGCGAGGAGGAGCTCACCAGGTGCCAGCTCAAGTTCTGGTAGGTCCAAGTGGCGGCGAGGTGGGTGTTCCCCGTCGTTCCGCCACCGTAGAGGAGCACGTAGCCGTCCGCATAGTCGTAGGTGATCGCGGCGTTGACCTCCTCGGTGGGGGTCCAGGAGGTGGGCAGCAGTCGCTGGTACACCCCTGGCACCACCTGGGTGCCGAAGAACTGCCACGTGTCGCCGTACAGGGTCGAGCCGAGGGTGCCCCCGAAGAGGACCACCAGCCCGTCGGTCGGGTCGAAGGTCATCGCGGCCTGCGACCGGAGGAGGGGAGGGGTTCCCACGAAGGCGGTGATGTTGGTCCAGTACCCCCGCTTGAACGCCCACGTGTCCGAGAGCCCGGACGCGGTCGCGGGCTGGCCTCCGAAGAGCAGGACCTCACCCTCCACCGCGTCGTAGGTCATCGAGAGCCCTTGCCTGGGCGATGGGGCGTGGGGGGAGTGCCAGGTCAGATCGGTCCAGGTGTCGTTGCTGAAGGTCCACGTCTGGTTGTCCGAGATACAGGGGCCCTGGCGCGGGCCCATGCAACCTCCAAAGAGCAGGGCGTACCCGTCGGCCGAGTCGAAGGACATGTCGAGGCCCATGTGCGGCGGAGGGGAGACGCCGCCCCGAAGGCTTCCCGTGATGTTCGTCCAGACCCCGCCCTGGTACGTCCAGGTGTCGTTGTAGTAGCTGGTCGAGCCACCGCCGAAGAGCAGCACTTTCCCGATACCGGCATCGAAGGTCATCGCCGCATCGAAGCGAGGGCCCGGGTTGCTGGTGGGGCTGAGCTGGGTCCAGATCCCTCCGGCGTAGCGCCAGGTCTCGGAGCTGAAGGTGCCTGAGTTCGCGCCACCGAAGAGCAGAACGTACCCATCCGCCGCGTCGTAGGCCATCGAACTGCAGCAGAAGATTGGGGGATGGGTCCCCGTGACCTGGGTCCAGGTGTTCGAACGATAGTACCAGGTCTGCTGGACGAGGCCCGCGCCCGTGCTCCCGCCCCAGAGCAGCACGTAGCCGTCATGGTTGTCATAGACCATGTCGGCGCCTGAGGTCGCGGGGACCGCCCCCGAGGGCGAAGTGGACTGCCAGATCGGAGCGGTGCCCGAAGGCCGATAGTCGGCGAGCTCGGTCGACCGGGAGGAGCAGTGGAGGCTCCCCGTTCCCGACCCGCAGGTCCACGGCACCCCTCCCGCGGGCCCGCCACCGGATTCGAGCGAAGCCGTCGCCGAGCGCAGGGCCTGCTCCGGACCGAGAGGGGGGGGTCCGTTCTCGGGGGGCTCGGGAGCCGCCTGGGGTAACGACACCGATGGGGAGAGCTTCGGCCCAGAGGCCATGTGCGGGGCCCCTACGAGCAACAGGAGGCAGAGGACGCCCACGACGACCGCGAGAGCGGAGAGCGGGCTTGAACGGGGGCCATGAGGGAGCGGTTTCGGCGCGGCTCCACCTCCTTCCTGACTCCCCGTGCCCGGGGGGGACCGGCTGACCGCTCGAGGGCCGGACCACGGGCGGGGGGACTCACCCGCCTCACTTCGGAGGAGCGCTGCTCCGTTCTCGCGGGGCTTGTTCCTCAGGTAGTGACGCGTGGACGGACCGACGATCTCCATGCCGCTGGTTCCCCTCGAGCGGCGGAACCTCGTGACAGGGGGATGAAAGGTCGTGCAAGGGGGACCACACCTCGATGCACCGATTGCTAGGACGTGTCACCCACGTCGCTAGCCGGAAGGCTGGTGGGGTCCGGGCGCGGGGCCCCCAGGAGGAGCGGGGTAGCCCCCGTACGCGGCGAACTGTCCCCGGTGCGGGAAGTCGACCCGGGGCGGGGGCTCGCGGTCGATGGCCGCCCTCGCATCCGGGAGCAGGAGCTGGCTCAAGGGCAGGCAGGTGGCCAGATGGTCGTTGCACCCCTTCACGAGGATACCGGCGAGCCGCCGCACGCCGGCATGCGGGTGGCCGAGCAGCCGGACGAGCTCGCTCTTCCTGTTGTAGAGGGAAGCCCGCTCGAAGTCACGGGACGAGAAGGCGGGCTTGGTCCGGCCCACCATGCGCCAGAACTGCGGGTCGACCCGGTTCAAGGTGAGGAGCAGCGTCAGGACGAGGAAGGCGAAGGAGTCCCCTATCGCTCCGCGGTCGGGCTTCTTGGGCCATTTCGCGCGTCCACTGATCACGTCGGGGTGCTGGAACTCGGGCTGCCCGACGATGGGGGAAGGGGGCAGGTCGACCCCACGGATCCACAGGCTGTCGTAGTCGACGAGGTGGATGTCGTCCTGGCTGTCGATGAACAGGTTGTCGAAGCTGATGTCGCCGTGGGAGATCCCCAGTTCCTGGAGATGGTCCGCGAGGGAGAGCACGTTCTGGGTGAGGCGGCGGTACCTCCAGTCGCGCTCGGCCGGCTCCAGGGTGTCGAGCATCCGCATGTGCTCGTCGAGCGAGGTCCCGGAGGCCCGCTCCATCACGAGGGCGGGGAACCACTCGGCCCGCTTCTGGCCGTTCGCCCCGGTGAACATGATGTGGGCCCCTTGGTGATAGTACCAGGTCCCGACGAAGACCCCCTTGAGCGAGGAGGAGGTCTGCCAGACCCAGCGCGTGATCGCAGAGTAACGGGCGTCCGCTGCCGGTAGCCACTGGGTGTGGTAGAGCCGAAGGATCATCGGCGTGGGGTTGTTGTGGCCGAAGAGCAACTGGAAGACGATGGCGTATCGCCCGCAGGAGCGCCAGGGTGGGCGCGAGGGGTGCGGGAAGGTCATGGGCCGGAAACGGACGTCCAACGGGATTGCCCCCCGCAGGGGGGGAGCGGCCGTGTGGGGGAAATGGGTCAGCGCCTGGACCACCTCGGAGGGGGAGGGCATCTCCCGACCTGGCACCTGGACCGGTCCCTTCCGACGGAAGAGCCCCCCTCCGAGCCCCCGGCGCTTCTTCGGCGGAGCGGCAGGTCGGGGGCCCGCGGGCCTCACGGCCGCCGGCGGGGGCACCGGTGGCGGACCGGCGGCCGGTGGCCCGGCCGGAGGGTGCCCGTAGGGTCGTGCGGGCGGACGTTGCGGGGGTCCCCCCGCAGCGGGCTGCCCGGTCGCCTGTTGCCCCGCGGACATGCTTCTGGTCCCCTGACCCCCCTGAGGCCCTCTCGATAGGAAATCGAACAGGTCTTTGAAGCCTGGGGACGGACGTGCGGCCGTTCCCCCTCAGGGTTCATCCACCCCACCCGCCTCCTGGCCCTCGTGCCGGCAGGGGTGGTGGTCGCCGCGGGGGCCTCCACGCGCACGGGGGCCCGACCGAAGGCGCTCCTTCCCCACCCGGAGGGAGGAACCGCGCTGGGCCGGGTCGTGCGGACCCTGGAGGCCGCCCGGTTCTCCCCGATCGTCGTGGTCCTGGGGGCGCACGCCGATCTCCTCCGTCCTGAGGTCGAGGTGACCTCGGCCCGGATGGTCCTGCATACGGGCTGGGCGCGAGGACGCACCGGCTCCGTGAAGCAAGGCCTCCGGCAGGTTCTCGACCCCGGGGCCACGGTCCTCCTCTGGCCGGTGGACCACCCCTTCGCCTCGATAGCTACGCTCAGGGCCCTTGCGGCAGCGGCCCCCGGGGGAGAAGGCCCCCCCCTCCGCTGCTGGGTCGTGCCCGTCCATGAGGGGCGGAGGGGCCACCCGGTCCTCCTGGGAAGGGGAGCGGCGCAGGAGGTCCTCCATCTGGGCGACGACGAACCCCTTTTCCGCTACCCCCGCTCCCATCCGCAAGACGTGGTCGAGGTACCGGTGGACGACCCGGGGGTGTTGGAGAACGTGGACACGCTCGAGGCGTTCGAACGGGCCGCGTACCGACGTCGTAGAGAACTCCCTCGAGACCCGCCTGCGGGAGGTGGCTGAAGTGGACCGACGTGTGCTCCGAGAGGCGCTCCTCCTCAGCGAGCGGCATGTGCCCTTCGTGCTGGCCACGGTGGTCGACGCCCACGGCTCGGTGCCGGGAAAGAAGGGCACGACGATGCTGGTGAAGGAAGATGGGAGCCTCGTGGGGACCGTGGGGGGGGCCGGCCTCGAGGAGAAGGTCAGGTTCTTAGCCCGGCAAGCGCTGCGCCAGCGCGAGGGAGGACTGCAACGGTTCGATCTCATGGCCTGGAAGCCAGGGGGACTTCCAAGCCTGTGCGGAGGCAGCGTGGACATCTCGCTCCAGTATGTGGCAGCCCGCCCCCACCTCTTGCTCTGGGGCGGCGGTCACGTCGCCCTCGCGCTCTCCCGGCAGCTCGCGCTCCTGGACTACGACTACTCCGTCGCCGACGATAGGGCCGATTACACCACGACCGAGCGGTTCCCCTCGGCGAAGCACCGGTGGAGCGTCGCCCCTTCGGAGCTCCTGGGCGCGATCGAGGCGTCGGGGGACCGCTTCAGCCACGCTTATCTTCTCGGCTACGACGCGAAGAAGGACGAGGAGGTGGCCTTCCGGTTGTTGCCGAGCTTCCCCGGGCACGTGGGGCTCATCGCGAGCCGTACGAAGCGCGAGCTCACGCTCAAAGCGCTCCGGGCACGCGGGCTCCCCACCGAGGTCGTCTCCCGGTTGCGATGCCCGGTGGGCGTCCCGCTGCGTGCGGAGACCCCCGAGGAGATCGCGGTGAGTATCGTCGGAGAGGTCATCCAGGACGTCCACCCCGCCCCCGAGCGCGGAACGGCCTCATCCAAGGCGGAGGAGGCCGCCCCGGCCCATGTCGAAGAAGGTCCCGGTCACGCTTAGGGTGAACGGCGAGGAGCACGAGCTCCATCTTCCGCCCCAGCGGGTGCTCCTGGATGTGATCCGGGAGGACCTCAACCTCACAGGAACCAAGCGAGGATGCGACCTCGGTACGTGCGGCTGCTGCGCGGTGCTGGTCGACGGCCAGCCCGTCCTCTCCTGCCTCGCCCTCGCGAAGCTGAGCGAGGGCCACGAGGTCACGACCATCGAGGGGATCTCCGCCCCCGGCGCTCTCCATCCGGTCCAGAAGGCCTTCATCGACCTCGGGGCGACCCAGTGCGGGTTCTGCACCCCGGGGTTCATCGTGACCGCGGTCGCCTTCCTCCGCGACCACCCGAGCGCGACGAGGGAGGAGATCGCTCGGGCCCTCTCGGGGAACCTGTGCCGATGCACCGGCTACGTGAAGATCCTGGACGCGGTCGCCTCGGCCGCCCGATCGATGGCCCCTTCCGGGGAGGCTTGAACCATGGCGGGTGGCCGGAGCGAGGGTCGCGCCCGGCGCCTCTCCAGCGATAGCGAGGGAGGACGCGACCTCGTGAAGGAGGTCGAGGAGAGCCGGGCGGCCGCGGGGTACCACTGGATCGGGCAGCGGGTGCCCCTCATCGACGCGGCGCTCAAGGTGACCGGCAGGGCGGAGTACACGGACGACCTCAAGCGGCCGGGCATGCTCGTGGGCCGCCTGCTCAAGTCGACGCAGCCGCACGCGAAGCTCCTCGCGGTGGACGTGGCGGAGGCCCGGCGCCTGCCCGGGGTCGCGGCGGTGCTCACCGGTGAGCGCTACCCCACGCCGTTCGGGGTGCTCCCGATGACGCACGACGAGACCGCCCTCGCGCTGGGGAGGGTTCGCTTCCTGGGGGAGCACGTGGCCGCCGTCGCCGCCGTCGATGAGGAGACGTGCGAGAGGGCCTTCGGGCGGATCCGGGTCGAGTACGAGCCCCTGCCGGTCTACGATGACCCCAAGGTCTCCCGGGAGAGCGTCAAGGTCCAGATCCACGCCCGGGCCCTTCGCGACACGAACCTCCAGAAGGAGGTCTTCCAGCACTTCGGCGACGTTCCCGGGGAGATCGCCAGGGCCCCGTTCAAGGTCAAGGTGAGCGGGAAGTACCTCGGAGTGACCCACGGCTTCACCGAGCCCCACTGCACCATCGCCGAGTCCACCCCGGACGGCCGTCTCACCGTCTGGTCGGCGACCCAGGTCCCGCACTACCTTCACCGCTCGCTCTCCGAAGTGCTGGGGATCCCGATGCACCGCATCCGGGTCGTCAAGCCCGAAGTTGGCGGAGGGTTCGGGGGCAAGAGCGACCCCTTCCCCCACGAGATCGCCTGCGCCGCGCTCGCGATCGAGACCGGGCGGCCGGTGAAGGTGCTCTTCGACCGTGAGGATGTCTTCTATCTCAACCATGGGCGGCACCCGACGCTGAACCAGGTGACCATCACGGCGGGCGAGGACGGGGGCTTCCGCGCGATGGACCTCGAGGCCCTTATCGACGGCGGGGCCTGGAGCTCCTTCGGGACGGTCTCGACCTACTACAACGGCGTCCTCGCGATGGGCCCCTACCGGTTCGACCACTTCCGCTACCACGGTTGGCGGGCCTACACCAACCATCCCCCCTCCGGCGCGATGAGGGCCCACGGCGGGACGAACCTTCGCTACACGGTGGAGAGCGCGGTCGACGAGCTTGCGGTGGAGCTCGGCTGGGACCCCATCGAGCTCCGCCTCCGCAACTTCCTGACCCCGAACTGCAAGACGATCAACGAGTTCCGCATCACCTCCAACTCGGTGCGCCAGTGCATCCTCGCGGCCCGGGAGCGCTCCGGCTGGGACCGGAAGTTCCGCCAGCTGCCCTACGGGAGGGGGATCGGCGTCGCCTGTGGCTTCTACATCTCCGGGTCCAACTCCCCCATCCACTTCACCCCGGTCTTCCCCCAGTGCACCGTGCACCTCAAGGCGGACATGGACGCCGGGATCACCATCCACTGCGGGGCCGCCGACATCGGCCAGGGCTCGAAGACGGTGCTCGCCCAGGTGGTCGCGGAGGTGCTCGGGATCCGCATGGACCGCTGCCGGGTCGCCCCCGTGGACTCCGACACCGCCCCGGTCGACCTCGGGTCCTACTCGAGCCGGGTCACGTTCATGATGGGCAACGCGGCGCGCTCGGCCGCCGAGAACCTGAAGCTCCCGTTGCTCCAGGCCGCCTCCGAGCTGCTCGGCCACCCCGTCGAGGCGTTGGAGGCCTCCCAGGAGAGGATCCACCTGCGAGGCAGGCCCGAGGTGGGCGTCCCGTTCGTGCAGGCGCTCCACAAGGCGATCGAGCGCCGGGGAGCGCTCGTGGCCTCAGGGGCCTACTCCACCTCCCCGCTCGGGGGCACCTTCAAGGGAGCGAAGGCCGGGACCGCACCCGCCTACTCGTTCTCCGCGTACGTCGCTGAGGTCGACGTCGACGTGGAGACGGGCTTCGTCAAGGTGGAGAAGGTGTGGGCCGCCTTCGACTGCGGTCGTCCCCTCAACCCGCTCTCCGTCGAGGGACAGATCGAGGGCTCCATCCACATGGGGCTGGGACAGCTCCTCTCCGAGGGGCTGAGCTACCGAGGGGCGCGTCTCATGAACCCCTCGTTCCTGGACTACAAGATCCTCACGCCCCAGCAGATGCCCGAGGTCGAGTGCCTGCTGGTCGGGGAGGACGACCCCGAGGGACCCTTCGGGGCGAAGGAGGCCGGGGAGGGCCCCCTCGTCGCGGCCCTTCCCGCGGTCGGGAACGCGATCTACGATGCGATCGGCCTGCGGTTCCTGGACCTCCCGATCACGCCGGACAAGGTGGTCCGGGCGCTGGAAGGGCAGCAGAAGAAGGGGGGCGGAGTCAAACCCGCGCCTCCCACGCGGCCCTCATCCGTGGGTCGGGGGACCTCCGGTTCCGCCTAGGACGTTCGGGAACAGGGAGCGAAGGTCGGACGCCGAGATAGCGCGGTCGATAGGAGGAAGGTCAGGATGCATCTCGATGCCTTCGAGCTCCATCAGCCCGCGACGGTGGAGGAGGCCCTGGCGATCGCGAGCGCCCACCCAGGCCGCTTCGATTTCCTCGCCGGGGGCACGGACCTGCTCCCGAACTACAAGATGCACCTCAACCTGCGGCCCCAGCTCATCTCCCTGGACCGCGTCCAGGAGCTGCGCGCCTTCCGGCCCGAGCAGGGTTGGATCGGTTCGATGGTCCGGCTCCGAGAGCTGGAGAGCTCGCCGACCCTTCGGGAGCGCCACACGGCGTTGGCACAGGCGGCTTCCGAGGTCGCGACCCCCCTCGTACGGGCGAGCGGCACGGTGGGCGGGAACCTGCTCGTCGAGACCCGTTGCTTCTTCTTCAACCAGTCCCAGCCCTGGAGGGAAGCGCTGGGGTTCTGCCTCAAGGCGGACGGCGACCGGTGCCACGTGGTACCGCAGAAGGAGCGTTGCTACGCGACCTTCTCCGGTGACCTCGCTCCCGCGCTGATGGTCCTCGGGGCTCGAGTGGAGGTGGCCGGGAGCTCCGGCCGCCGGCGCCTCCCCGTCGCGGAGCTCTACGACCCCAAGGGCGATGGGATCCGCCGCACGCTCCTCGCCCCGGGCGAGGTCCTGGTCGGCGTGGAGGTCCCCAAGGGCGATGGACGGGAGCGCTCGAACTACGCGAAGCTGAGGGTACGTCCCTCCTTCGATTTTCCGGAGCTCGGGGTCGCGGCCGCGCTCACGATGAAGGACGGGAGGGTCGAGCGGCTGGAGATCGCCCTGGGAGGCCTCGAGGCCCGCCCCCGGCTCATGAGGAAGGAGACCGAGCCCCTGGTGGGAGAGCGTCTCACGGAGGAGAGGGTCCGAACCCTCTCCGAGGAGGTCCGACGGTCCGTGCGGCCGGTCCACAACACCTACCTCGCACCGGACTACCGAAGGAAGATGACGGGGGTGTTCGTGCGCAGGGCGCTCCTTGCCCTGCGCCCTTCCACTTGACGCGAGGGAGCGGGAAGCGTTCCAGCTCCTCGAGGGCCTCCTCACCCTCCCGACCCGCTGCGCCGAGGGCACCCGACGGCACGGAAGAGGTCGCCTTCGAGCTCATCGAGATCGAGAAGCTCCGGCCCCACGAGCAGGTCGAGCTCGAGGTGGTGGACCGGGTGCACGCGGACCTACAGAAGGAGGGACGCATCCGCGAGCCGATCCTGGTCTCCAAGGAGGAGTTCGTGGTCCTCAACGGGCACCACCGGGTGGCCGCCCTGACCCGACTGAGGGCCCGTCGGGTGCCCGCCTGGGTCGTCCGGTACATGAGCGAGATGGTCGAGCTCGACCGCTACCCCGGTTCGACCTACCCGGGGTCCGTGACGAAGAAAGAGGTCATCGCGCACGCCCTTTCCGCACGGCTCTTCCCACCGAAGACGACCCGACACCGCCTGCGCAAGGGCCTGCCGGACCGGCACACCGACCTCAACGACCTGATGTAGCCCCCCTCGGCACCATGGAGGGGCCGATGTGGGGCTTGCGGGTGAGGCGACCTCCCATGCACCCCCGAGGGCCTCCATCCCCCCAAGGCGGGCCGAGGGAGGACTCACATAGCTCCCGCATGTGAGGAAGGACCGAGCCGTGACCCCCTCCACCCCGTCCTCACCCGCGGCGGCTCCCGCGCCCGCCGCTGGGGACCCCCAGCGGGCCGCCTCCGGACCGGAGCCCAGGTTCGCCGTGGTGGTCACGGTCAAGAACGGAAGGAAGTGGATCGAGGAAGCGATCGGCTCGATCGCCCCCGCGCTCAGCCCCGGGGGCGAGCTCGTCGTCGTGGACGCGGTCTCGACGGACGGGACGACCGAGTACCTTCGGGGCCTCACCGTACAGCTTCCGCTCCGTCTGGTCGTCGAACCCTGCAGCATGGGCAAGGGACGGGACCGGGGCGTTCGAGCGACCCATGCTCCCGTCGTCGTGACCCAGGCGGATGCGGACGTGCGCTACCGTTCCGAGGCGTTCCGGGAGGGTCTTCGCACGCTCGACGAGCACCCTCGCGCGGGGCTGGTGCTCGTCATCGGCCGGCACGATCCCGACCCCGATGGGACGAAGCTCTTCGTGTGGCGACGGGAGTTCTACCTCTCCACGCCCGGGTACCCCGACGCCAACATGGCGGACGACGTGGTCGCCCTGCGCCAGGCGCTGCAGCGGGGGAAGGTCGCCCGCTGCCTCGTCGATCGCGTGGGGGATGACCTTCGTGTCGCGAGCCGCGCCTATGTCGCGGTCCAGGACCCGTGGAAGAAGGGTCCGGGCTTCCTCCGCCTCTCCCGTCGCCGTTACACCCAGGGGTGGAACTGGCGGACCTACGTGCGTTTCCTCTGGGCCACCCGACGCACCCTCCCGCGCTTCCTCGCCGGCTTCGCCCTGGCGAGCGTGGCCCGGCTCGCGCCCGCTCCCTGATCAGGGAGCGTTCGCGCCGGGGCTCTTCAGGGGTCCGGGCCCCACCGGTGCGTGGGCCCGGCCCCTCTGGAGGAGCAGGAGCCCTACGAGGATCGCGGCAAAGCCTCCCAACTGGACCCACGCGTACTGTTCCCCCAAGAGGCTCACCCCGAACACGACCGCCGCAGCAGGGCTGACGAAGCTCACCAGGTTCGCCCGCCCCGGACCGACCCGTCGGTGGAGCTCGAAGTAGATCGCGAACCCCAGCGCCCCCGCGACCCCGGCGAGGTAGACCAACGCGAGGATGGGCCAGGGCCCTGGGGGAAAGTACGGGTGAGGCTCGAAGACGAGGACGAAGGGGAGGGCGAAAGCTCCACCCGCTAGGAACTCCACCCCGGCGCCCCAGTACCCTTCCCCGCCCTTCCTCCACTTCCGAAGGAGGACCGACCCCAGAGCGAAGACGAAGGCGGCCCCGAGCACCGACAAGAGCCCGAGCACGGAGGAGCCCTGCTCATGGAGGAGCTCCGGCTCGAACAGCAAGGCGACTCCGAGGAAGCCTACCCCGAGACCCAGCGCACCTGTCCGCCCGAACGCCTCGTGCCGCAGAAGGGCGAGGGACAGGACGGCGGTGAGGAGCGGGGAGGCCGCGACCAGCACTCCTGCGAGCCCTCCCGTGATGTACTGCTCCCCCCAGAAGAGCATCACCTGGTACCCTCCCATCACGAACGCCCCGCCGAGGAGTGCGGAGATGAGCAGTTCGCGCGGTGGAGGGAGGCGCTCCCGCCGGGCCAAGGCGAACCCTCCCATCAACGCCGAGGCGAGGAGCATCCGGGCCATCACGAAGAAGAAGGGCGTGGCCCCGTCGCTCAGGACGAACCGGATCGCGATGAAGGCCGAGCCCCAGACGATCCCCAGGAGGACCAGGAGCCCCATATAGGAACGCTCGGAAGTCACGGGACCGGACCTAGGACCGGTGAAGGAGAACCGTGGACCTCATGAGGTCCATCCCAGGACGACCCGGAGGAACGCGCGGGGGGGGTACGGTGCGGGCCTTGAGGGGGGGAGGGGGCTCCGGACCTCGGGCGCCCCTAGGGCCAACCGAGCAAGAGCGGCACCGCGAGGAAAAGCGTGCCCCGGGTGAGACCGGCGAAGAAGTTCGCGCTGAGGAACGGCAGCCACGCGATACGACGCTCGCCCTTGGGAGGATTGAGGAGGGCGAAGGCATAGATCGGCAAGGTGTCCGTCATGAACGGGATCGACAGGATGGCGTAGAGAGCATAGGCCCCATAGCGTCCGACCAGCCCTTGGAGCCTATCGAACCAGGGTGCGAGCCACGGTAGCCTCTCCACCCACCTCGTGGTCACCCGGCCCAGCCGGTCCCCCAGTGGATAGATCAGGGCCGCGCCGATGGTCTTTCCCACGGCGAGGATCAGGACGAGCAGGTACCACGGCAGGAACGGGTCGAGCAGCCCCACCTCCTCGGGGATCGGGAGGAAGACCGTCGCGGCGATGGTGTAGAGGAGCAGGACGGGGCCGTAGGTCCAGGGGTCCCCCAGGAACGAGTCCAGGAAGGAGGTGAGGTCCATCGCCACCGCTCCTCCCGACCATCTACCCGCGCCCCGTCGTGGATGTCCGAAGTGACGCGGAGCCCCTCCGAGTTCGATGGTCGCGCCGAACGATGGGCACGGTCTCACCCTCGAGGGCCACCGGCCGGAGGGGCTGCCCGCACCGGGACTGGGTAGGGCAAGGGGAGCTCACGTCGGCAGAAGCGGCCGAGCACCTCGACGAGCAGCTCATGCTCCAAGGGCCGCTGACGGTCGGCGAGTTCCGAGGGGGTCTCCCCCGCACGGACCTCGATCTCCGTCTTGGCGAGGATGGGCCCCCGGTCCACCTCCTCGGTCACGACGTGCACCGTCGCCCCTGTCCGAGGGTCTCCAGAAGCCAGGACCGCGGCGTGCACCCTCGTCCCGTACATCCCGGGGCCAGAGTGGCGGGGAAGCAACGAGGGGTGGAGATTGATGATCCGACCGGGGAAGCGTTCGAAGAAGGGGGGACCCAGCACGCGGAGGAACCCCGCCAGCACGACGAGGTCCGTCCGCAGCTCCTCCAGTCGAGCGACGAGCCGCCGCTCCCATTCCCCCTCGGGCCCTTCCCGTGGCAGGAAGGTCTCACAAGGGATCCCAAGGCGCCGTGCGCGTTCGACCGCGGGCGCCTTGGAGCGGTCCGAAGCGGCGAGGACGATCGTCGCGCGGAGCTCGCCCCTCGAGACCGCTCGAGCGACGGCGTCCATGGTGGTCCCTTCTCCCGAGACCAGGATCGCGATCCGCAGGGGTGGAGGGGTGTCGGCGGTCAACGTCGGGGCTTCCTCCTCAGCTCCGTGATGGGGCCTTGAACGGCGCACGCCCGAGCCGGGGTTCCCCGCAGGAGCGGAGCGGTCCCGGGGCGGGTAGAGGGGCGGTCATGGCAAGGCCTTCAGAAGCTCGTCCCGCTGGTGAAGGTGAACGATCGGGAGACGAGGGGCGAGAGGACGGGGGAGGTGAAGGCCCGTTCGTCGGCGAAGCAGCGCCGGTCCTCGCCCACCGCCTCCACGCCCGCAAGCGTCTCCAAGATGCTCTCGGTGAAACGTAGGTTCCGGATGGGGTGCTGGACCTCTCCGTTCTCCACCCAGTAGGTGCCGTCCCGCGTCATCCCGGTGATGATCGTCCTGCCGGGGTGCACGGCCCGGACGTACCAGAACCGGGTCACGACGATCCCCTGCTTGAGCTCCTTGAGGAGCTCGGTCCGGTCGTGGTCCCCCGGGGCCATCGTGAGGTGGAGCGGGAGGGGCCCCATCTCCCCGAAGTGCGCCTCAGGAGGAAGGGCATTGCTCGTCGAGGGCACCTTCGCCCGGGAGGCGGTCAGGTGGTCGTGCGCCGCCCCTTGGGCCACTCCCTCGTGGAAGATGGGACGGGCTCGGTGCGGCATGCCCTCGAAATCGATCGAGGAGGGGACCCCCACGGAACAGAAGGGGTCGTCGGTGAGCTCGAAGCTCGGCGCGACCAGGGACCTTCCACGGCCTTCCACGAGGAAGCTCCAACCTTCCTCCACCGCGTGGGCCCCGAGGCCGAGCCAGGCGAGGTGACCCATGAGCTCGGAGACCGCGGGTCCCATGAGCAGCACCCGGTACTTGCCCGGCTCCACCGCTCGCGGGGCGACCCTGGGGGTCGCCGCGACGGCCTCCCGGGCCAAGGCGACGAGGTCGACCTTCGCGGGGTCCCAGTGGGCCCCCTCGGACCATCCCGAGACGGGAGGGTCACGATCGGGCAGCTCCGTGAGGAGCGAGGCCTGGGCGGCGCTCCGGAGGAACCCGCGGCGGAGGCCGCGAGAGTTCGCGACCGCGAGCAGGCTCGCCCCCTGGTTGAACACCCCGGAGATCCGGGCCGGGCCGAGCGACTCCTCCACGACCGAGAAGGCGCCCGCAAGACGGTCGCCGAGCCGCTCCAGGTCCTCGTCCAGCACGCGACGGGAGAACGGCACCGAGGGAGTGGGGCCCTTCACGTCCTCCGCGAACCCGGGGAAGCCTTCGACAGGCGGCGCGACCGACGCCAGGGCCTTCGCCCCCTCGGCGAGTCGGCGCAGTCCCTCGGGCGTTAGGTCCGTGGTCGTCGCGACGCCCAGCCGACCGCCGCTCAGCGCGACACGGAGAGAGACCGCCTTGGTCAGCTCCGCATGGGGCTGGTAGAGACGGGAGTCCGCGCACCGCAGCGTGATCCACCGGTCGTCGTAGTACCGGGCGTCCGCGTCCCCCCCGACGAGGTCCAAGACCCGGTCCAGCACCTCGAGGCCAGCCTTCAGGTCGGGTTGGGAGGGGTCCTCGCGAGGGGAGGGGCGTGCTCCGCGCGGGGCGGGCCTGGAACGGGCGGGAGCGGGGCGACGCGAAGAGCGCCGGGCCCGGTCGAGCGCCGGCTTCTTGGGGGCCGCGCGCCGACGGGCGACAGGGCTCATGCGGCACCTCCGATACGGGTCTTCCGGAACAGCCCCAGCGGCGCCCCGTGTCCCACGTGGCCGATCTGGCTGGGCTGACCCTTCCCGCAGTTGGGCAGGCCCCACAGGTGCCAGGTGGAGCGGTCGGAGGTCGCCTCCAGGGTGTTCCAGAAGATCGGGGTCATCCCGGAGTAGAGGGGGTTGCGGACGAGCTCCCCCAGCTCACCGCGAACGATGCGCCGGCCGAGCTCGCATCCGAACTGGAAGTTGAGCCGCTTGTCGTCGATCGACCAGGAACGGTTCGTCTCCATGTACACCCCGTCCTGGACCCCGCGCAGGAGCTCCTCCCTGGAGCGGTCACCGGCGGTGAGATTGATGTTGGTCATGCGGATGAGCGGCGTCCTCGCCCATCCATCCGCGCGGGCCGTGCCACCGGACCGGGGGAGGCCCTGTCGGGCCGCCGTCTCCCGAGAGGAAAGGAAGCCCGCAAGGACCCCCTTCGAGACCAGCGGGTAGCTGCGACCAGGCACGCCCTCGTCGTCCCAAGGGAAGGTCCCGAGCCCTCCAGGGGAGGTCGCGTCCGCCTCGATGGTCATCGCGGACGACCCGTAGCGGAGCTGCCCCACCTCGGACGCCCGGACGAAGCTCGTCCCGGCGTACCCCGCCTCGAAGGCCATCACGCGGTCGAGCTCCGTCGCGTGGCCCACCGATTCATGGACCTGGAGAGCCAGCTGGTCGCTCGCGAGCACGAGGTCCATCTCCCCTCGGGGACAGGAGGGGGCCGTGAGCAGGGCGTTCGCGGTCCGACCGCATTCCACCGCGTGACCGGGAAGGTCCATCTCCCGCAGGAACTCGAAGCCCGCCTGGGCGAAGTCCCCTCCGAAGCTCGTGGGGTACGACCGCCTCTGGACCTCGCCTTCCCCCACGGCGGTCGCCTCGATCCCCCCGCCCACGTGCGTGAGGCGGGTACGGTAGCTCGCCCCCTCGATGGACCGGTACCACTTCTCCTCCTGCCAGAGGGTGAACGAGGCCTTCCCCGACCGCACCGACGGATGGGTGTGGAGCGCGGCCTCGGACTCCTTGAGCAGACGGACCTTCTCCTCCGTGCTCACGGCGAAAGGGTCCTCGCGCATCGGCGTCTCGAAGTGACGGCCCTTGGGGAGCTCCGTCTCCTCCGCGAACGGGACGCTCTTGCGCGTGGTGCGCTCGGCGGCCCTGGCGAGGCGCTCCGCCCGCTTCGCCGTGAGCCGGACGGACGCGAGGGAGGCCTCACTGGTCGCGGCGAAGCCCCAGCCTCGCTCCCGGAGCACGCGGACGCCGATCCCGGCCTCGAAGGAGTCCGTGAGCGCTTCCGCGGAGCCGTTCTTGACCGCGAAGCGCTGGTAGCGACGGGGGCCCACGTACCGGACGTCGGCAAAGCGGACCCCGGGTCGTTCAGCAGCCTCCAGCGCGGCCTCGAGAAGATCCTCGACCATGTCCTCGTCCGAACCTCGCCCGAACGATCGGGAGGAGGGTCAGAGAGCGACCTTGAGGTTGAGCTTTTCGGTGAGCTCCTTGTAGCGGTTGCGGATTGTGACCTCGGTCACGCCCGCCACCTCTGCGACCTCGCGCTGCGTGCGGCGCTCCCCGCACTGCAGCGACGCGATGTAGATCGCGGCCGCCGCGACGCCGGTGGGCCCGCGCCCGCTCGTGAGCTCGCGCTCCGTCGCGTCCTTGAGGATCTCGTTAGAGCGGGTCTGGACCTCGCCCTTGAGCTTGAGCTCGGAGCAGAAGCGCTGCACATAGTCCTGGGGGCGCGTGGGGAGCAATCGGAGCCGGAGCTCCCGGGTCATGAACCGGTAGGTGCGACCGATCTCCTTGCGGCCGATGTGGCTCTTCGCCGCGATCTCGTCCAGCGTCCGGGGAACGTTGCACTGGCGGCAGCTCCCGTAGAGCGAGGCTGCGACGACCCCTTCGATGGAGCGCCCGCGGATCAAGTTGCGGTTCACGGCCTTGCGGTAGATCATCGCGGCCGTCTCCCGAACGTTGCGGGGGAGGGCCATGGCGCTCGCGATCCGGTCGAGCTCCGCCAAGGCGAAGGCGAGGTTCCGCTCGGTCGCGTTCGAGACCCGGATGCGCCGCTGCCACTTCCGCAGCCGGTAGAGCTGGGCCCGGTTGCGCGTGGGGATGCTCTTGCCGTAAGGGTCCTTGTTCTTCCAGCCGATCTCGGTGGAAAGACCCTTGTCGTGGATGGTGAGCGTGCTGGGAGCTCCGGCCCGGGCGCGCTTCTCGCCCTGCTCCGCGTCGAAGGCCCGC
This sequence comes from Thermoplasmata archaeon, assembly GCA_027306505.1. Classification (GTDB taxonomy): domain Archaea; phylum Thermoplasmatota; class Thermoplasmata; order Lutacidiplasmatales; family UBA184; genus JAKAAX01. The sequence continues at coordinate 175,395 of DAHUZP010000001.1, forward strand.
CAATCCGGACCCTGGTCGATCATGCTCTCTTCGAGCACCAGGCCGCACTCGTCACAGACGAGCTCGCCCCGGTCGTAGTCCTTGGTGAGGTGGTTCGACCCGCAGCTCGAGCAGCGGACCGGCGCGCTGGTCTCTCCCTCGGGAGCGGCACCCGCCGCCCCGGGGGAGGGACGTCCATCAGTGCTCACGGCGCCGCACCTCCATCAAGAGCTCCGTGCCCACAAGGGCCAAGGCCTCCTCCGCTGGGAGGGAGCGCCGGGGGGCGATCGAGAGGTAAGGGTGGGCGACCGGTCCGAAGACCCGGACGACCCGGCCCCGGAAGCGTCCGGAGGGGTCCGTCACGATGGTGCCCTCATCGACGACACGCTCCGCCCGGACCGTGAACGTCCCCCGTGCGGAAATGGAGCAGACCCGGCCGACCTCACGCCGCTCCGAGGCGGTGAGCGGTCCCGCGGGTCGATGAGGGCTGGACAAGGGGTATTAGCGACTTACGATACAGGTATAAAGCTTGTTGGCGCCGGCGCGCCCTCTGGCCCTCTGGCCCTCAGACATCCCATGACCGTCATCGAGCCGGAGGCCCCGGTCCCACGTTTCTCGCTGGAGGATTGACCGAAACCTACTTACTACCATACCCACCACTATGGGTGAGTATGTCCTTCATCAGGACCGTCATCAAGGGGGGGCGCAAGTACCGCCAGCGGGTCGAGTCGTACTGGGACCGGAAGGCCAAACGGTGCCGGACCCGTGTCCTCGAGCATCTGGGACCGGTGGACCCGGTCTATCCTCGGGCCCGGACCACCCTGCTCCAGACCCTCCCTCTGGAGACGCCCCACTTCGGTCTCCTCGCCACCCGCATCATGAGCGGAACCCTCACCCTCGCCCACATCGTCCAGGCGGTCCACGACATGGGGGAAGAGATGCCCCTGGGCGATCTCGAGGCCGTGGGCATCCGCTTCGAGCTCGACGCCAAGAAAAGGCCTCGCCTCGCGCTCCTCCTCTGGCCCGCGCCTCCCTCGCCCTCCCCCCGCCCTGCCCGGTCTGCCAGACACCCCGGGAGGTCCAGCGCCAGCGCGAGCCCACCTCCCTCCTCCCCCTGGACGGGCCCGCCGCCGTAGCGCTCCCCGTCTGGGGGTGCCCGAACGACCACCCCCATGACAGTTGGGTCCTCTGGACCTCCTCCCTCCGCGAGACCCTCGCCCGCACCTACCCCGTCCTCGGCATGGACGGGATGATCGCGGTGGGGCTCGCGCGCTTCGGCCTCGACCTCGACCTCCCGGAGAGGAGGGTCCAGGCTCTCTTCGAGGACGGGTGTACCCTTCCCCTCGCCCAGAGCACGGTCTCCCGCCTCTCCGTCGAGTTCCTGGTGCGCTGGCGGATGCTCTGCGAGGCACGGCTGCCGAAGGTGGTCCGAGCGCTCGGGGGGCTGGTGGCCCAGTTCGACGGAACGGGGGAGCCTTCGGGAGGGAAGCGCGTCACCTACCGTGCCCGGGAGGGCCGCCACGGGTTCACCCTGTGGTCCGACCCCCTGGTGTCCGAGAGCGAGGACGAGGTCGCCCGTCAGGACCCTGAGGAGGTGGCTCGGCGGATCGAGGCGCTGCCCAAGGAGGGGAGGCGGCCGAGCGTGGAGCTGAAGAAAGGGCGGGAGGAGGAACAGCTCGAGGGATTCCTACGGGCGTTGAGGGGTCCTGGACCGTTCGACTCCGAGGTCATGGCCTGGGCGATCTCGGTCGGGTGCGAGCCCCAGGGCGAGGTCACCCCTCAATGACGGTTATTGGATACGAGAGCTCTGGCCCCCCTCTGGAACCTCCCCTCGCTCGCGACGTAAAACGCATCCCCCGATCAGGCCGGAACTCACCCCTCCGGCAGCTCCTCGCGGATCTCCGCGAGCTTCGCCTCCGCCTCTGCAGCCTTCCCTGCCTTGACCAGGACCGTGAGCTCCTTGAGCAACGAGCCGGCCTTGCCGATCCGCTGCTTCTTCTTCTGGCGGTCGCGGACCTGAACCCCCAGTTCCCGGGCCTCCGCGATGATCTGGGCGAGGGAGCGGGGCGGAGCGGGCGCGTGCTCCTCGCCCGTCTCGGGGGCCGAGGGCTCGATGTGAGCCTCGGAAGTGACCCCGGAAGCAGGGGTGGAGGTGGGTTCGGCCGAAGATGCGCTCCCAGAACGGGACGGGGAGGGTTCCGAAGCCGAGGGGGCCTCCTGCGCACGGTCGGAGGTCGTCGAGCCGGCCGTCGGTACCGCCTCGTCCCCCTCCGAACGGCCCATGCCGGGGCCTGTGGGAAGCTCACCGGAAGACGGGGGGGACGCAGCGTCGCCCGCGTTCGCAAAAGCGGAAGCAGGGGCCTCCGCCGAGGTGGCGGAGGACACGCCCTCGGAACTTGCGGGCACGGAGGGGGCCGGCTCGGTCGTGCCCGCCTCGCCTGCTTCGGATGGGGCTGCGCCGGGGTCCGAGGAGGGACGCGCGGGGGAGAGGAAGCTCCCACGGAAGTCGATCATCTCCTCGCTCGCCTCCTTGAGCCGTCCCGCCCGGGCGTGCCCAAGGATCGCCTTGAGGTGCGTCTCCGCCTTCTCCCGCTCGCCGGGGGGAGGGGGATGGGCCCTCAGGCTACGGATCGCCTGCTGGCCCAGGAGAGCGATCTGGTTGCGGACCTGCTCGTGAAGGAGCACCAAGGCCGCCGAGGCCTGCGTCCCGGCCTCCTGCAGGGTCGCGGCGGAAAGGCTCGGCTCCGCGAGCGTCTCGCGGACCTGTCCCAGACGCTCGTCGGCCTTGGACATGTCCATACCGAGCTTCATCCCGGTCTCACGCAGGCCGTCCACCTTGTGGAGGGTGTCCTTCACCTGCTTCCACGCGCCCTCGAGCTCTGCGAGGGCACGTTGGGCCCGGGTCAGCACCTCTACGGCCTCGATACGGGCCCCCTCGGCGAAAGCGGTGCGCGAGCGCGAGACGTCCCGCGCCACGTCGGCCGCGATCCCGTCCTCCCGCAGGCGACCTTCCTGCTCCTCGAGCTGGGTCGCGAGGGATTCGAAACGCGAGCCGAGCTGCGGTTCGAGCTGGTCGTAAGCGTCCCTGAGGACCTTGAGGCTCTCGTCCATCGCCCCCCTGGCGGCGGCCATCGCCGCCGCGGTGAGGGCGGAGGCGACATCGCCCGTGTCCAACCCCATCAGCTGGGCCACCTTGAGCGAGGCTTGGAGCGCCACCGCGGTCTGCTCCATGTTGAGCCCGGAAGCCGAGGAGGGCGGGACCTCCGGCCCCGGTTCGAGGATCGGGAGCACCACCGGCGTCGGCTCGATCCCCCCAGGTGTCGACGTATCCGAACGGGGGAGAGCTCCTCCACCCTCCGAGACGGGGGTGGGCTGCGCTACCTCCTCCTGGACGGCCTTTCTGGCCTCAGGTAGGAGGGCGGTCGGGAACCCGCATGACGGGCAGCGGGAGGTCTCCGAACCCAGCGCGCCGTCACAAATGGGGCAGGTCTCCCCTCCGACCTTCCCCTCGGTGCTCGTGCTCACCACCACGCTCGGTCCCCCTACCCCGCCTCCACTAGAACGCAAGGACTACTTGGGTGGTGCGCCACCCGTCTTCGACCCGAGAAAGGGCTCCCCTCCTGAGGATTCCGTTGTCTCGCTCCCATCGACCTCAACCTCCCGAGAAGCTCCGGACGATCTCGAGGTCCCCGGGTCCAGGCACCGGCAGGTCGCTCGGAACGGGCTCACCGTTCCAGAAGAGGACGGTCCCTTCGGGGGGAAGGCCTAGGGTCTGAAGCAGGGCCTTCAGGGGGCTCCCAGGGGAGACGGAGACCGACGTGGGCTCCCGGCCTTCGAACCCCGAAGCGAAGATCAATCGGACCTCCACGGTGGGGGCCACCGTGGCGGGGGCCGGTGTGGGGCCCCCCTTGTAGGAGCCCTGCGATGCTGAGCGAGCGGGCGGAGCTCGAGGTCCCGGTGGAGGGGAGGTCTCCTTGCCGCGCGTTCGGGGCGTCACTTCCTTCCTCGGTGCTCCGGTTCGAACGTAGGTGCGGGATGGGGTGGGGGTCCTCGGTCTTGGAGAGGCGGGAGCGCTGAGGGGGAGATTTGAACTCCCGAGGGGTTGACCCACCGGTTTTCGAGACCGGCGCCTTGACCGGGCTAGGCTACCTCAGCACCTCGAGGGCGCGAGACGGGAGGGTTCTATACTCTTGCGGCGCGGGCCGCAGGCGGAGCCGAGAGCGTCCGCTTCATCCGGTCGATCCCCATGATCGGGACCGGGTCGACCCCTCGCAAGCGGGCGGACCAGAGCGTGACGTAGTCCGCGGCCCAGAGGAGGTCAAGAAGCTCCGCGAGCGCTCCACGGGAGGGGGAGGCATAGGTCTCGACCCCGACGCCCTTCTCCCGTAAGGCGCGCTCGAGGTACTGGGCCCGGCCATCCGCTTCCGGTCCCTCCCCGCCGCCGCGCAGGAGGACGACGAAACGGTCGCGGGCCCGCTCGGGGGCCAGGACCTCCCAGGGCACGATCGCGTTGTGGAGGAGCTCAGGGAAGGTGTCGAAGTGGGAGAGCACCTTCGCGTTCTCCTCGGCCTGGGTCTTCCAGCGACGCGCGACCGCGGCGAGAGCGTCCGGGGCGTAGACCCAGAGGTCACGAGCACCCCCCCAAGCTTCCGCGATGGCCCGGGGCCTACCGGACCCTCCGGAGAACTCCTCCGCCCGCGCATCCAGCGACTCGGAGGCCCGGGGAAGGTCCCGAACCGTGCCAGGTAGTGCTTCTCGTAGGACACCAGCGAGGGCGCCCATGAGGTAGCCCAGGCTGGCTCGCGGAGGCTGTCCTCCCGGCACTTGGACCTGGAGCAGACCCTCCTTCTTCGCGAGCTCGCCCAGGCGCCCGCCTGAAGCGACCACCGCCCGCTCCACCCCCCGCCGTCCGGCCTCTTCGAAGGAGGCGAGCGTCTCCGCCGTGTCTCCGGAGTAGCTCACCGCGACCAGAGGGACCGGGGGCCGCACCCAGGTCGGGAGGTGCGAGCCGCGGACCGGGAGCAACGGGGTTTCGCTCTCCCGCGAAGCGAGCGACGCGAGGAGCTCTCCGGCGATCCCGCTCCCACCCATCCCCGCGACGGCGACCGGGACACCGGGGCGGAGCGCGAAGTCGTGGCGAGGGACGCTCCTGAGACCGTCACGAAGCTGTCGGGGGAAGGCGGCGGCCAAGGCCCACATCCGGCCCTCGCCCTCGGGAGCGGTCACGCCCCGTCCAAGGGGTGGCCCTAGATAGCTCTTCGACCCGAGGTGGCACGCCCCGTCGGACCGACCCCACGGCGCGCGAGGGCGAGACCGCGCCCGGGGGACCCACCGAGGGGGGCGGCCCGCTGGGGCAGCTCTGCCAAGGGGGGATCCGGCGAAGTACCCTGCCCCTATCGGGCGGTAGCCTTAACAGCCCTCTCTACCCTCCCTTCCCCGAGCGATCTTGCGGCCTGCCCTTTCCCCATTCTCCCGTCGTTCCCGGTCCACATCTCCCTCGGGAACTTGGCTCGCGGAATAGAGAGGGCGGCATAGCGGATGCAGCGGGCGTTCCTGGGACCCCACATCAAGATCCCGACGGGGATCGATGGGTTGGACCGGATGCTCCAAGGCGGCGTCCTGCCCGGACGCCCATACCTCGTGGTGGGCCCTCCCGGGAGCGGGAAGACCACCCTCGCGCTGGAGTTCCTTCTACGGGGAGTTCGACAGGGCGAGGACGTGCTCTACGTCACGCTCGAGGAGCCCCCGAACGAGCTTCGGGAGAACTTCGCCGGTCTCGGCGAGGGGCTCGACAAGATCTGGGTCTTCGACGCGATCCCCGACATCATGCGCTACGAGAAGACCCCGTTCAAGGACATCGCGGCGGTCCGCAGCGCGACGCGCCTGGGGGATATCCCTACCGAGATCCGGAAGACCGGGGAGTTCACCAGCGTCGAGATCACTTTCAGCGCGCTGATGCAGACGCTCAAGATGGAGACCGTCCGGCGGCTCTACAGCCGGATCGTGATCGACTCGCTCACGGCGCTCCAATACTTCTGCATGAAGGGCTTCGACGAGGCCCAAGGAGCCCAGGCCTTCCTCCGTTTCCTCTCGGACCTCAGGATCACCTCGCTGCTCACCGTCGAGGCTCCCGAGAACGGACGACCGACCGCGGAGCGCCTCCTCGCCCGAGGGGAGATCCACCTCTTCCGTTGGGACATCGCCGGAAGCATGGTGCGGGCAATCGGGATCGAGAAGATCCGCGGGAGCCCCCACGACCACCGGTTGCACCCCTTCCGGGTCTCCTCGCACGGGCTCGACGTGGACACCAGCGTCGCGATCTCCCGCAACACCCGGACCGTGGTGTCGGTGCCTTCGGAAGAACCGGAGGCGACGACCGAGCCCTCGGAGACCGAGCTCATGATCGAGGCGCGTCGGGCCATCCTCACGATCCAGGAGGATGTCCAGGACCTCCTCGACGTGGGGGTCGACGTGGACATGGTCCGGGAGCTGGTCCAGCAGGCCCACGGAGCGCTCTCGCGGATGCAGACCCGAGAGTCGCTGCGCCTCCTTCTCGAGGCCCGTCAGCTGGTGAACCACCTGGTGCTGGGCTACCAGGTGTCCCAGGAGTTCGCCGCGAAGGGGGCCCAGGCGAGCTGGCCTTCCCTTGCGATGCGTAGGCAGGTGGAGGCTACGCTGGGTCGCGTGGCCACCACCGCACCCGACTCAGGCACCGCGCCGAAGGCCGCCCCCGTCGCCGCTTCTCCCTCGGTCGCCCCGGTCGGACCAAGCGTTCACGGCCCGAGCGGACCTGGGGTCGGGGAGACCACGGCGCCGCCACGTCCGGCGACGTCGCCGCTCCCCGCGCTGTCGCAAGCGACTCGCGAGTCCGCGGCGAACCTGCTCCCGCTCCTCACCCGTCTCATGGGCGCGCTGGGGAGCAAGTCGAACAGCAGCATCGCCGAGAACCTGCCGGCGGCGCTCATCCAGCGGGCGGCCGCGGTCGCCGGTGCTCAGAACATTCCGGGCCTCCTCCCGCCGCCGGAAGCGACGACCGCTCCCCCCCCAGCACCCACCCCCGCGACACAGGACGCGCCTGCGACCCACGCGGCCGAGCCTTCGGTTACGTCTGGAACCGGAGGGGCTGGCGCTCCCCCCACGAACGCCTCGGCCCCCGCGATCACCGCCCGCTCTGAGCGTTCGGTTCCCGCGCCCTCTCCTGTGGCCCCCCCACCCCCCGTGACGCCCGCGGTCGTGGCCCCCGCGGCCGCTCCTGCTCCTCGCTCCCCAGCGCCGGCCGCTCCGAGCGCTCCACCTCCGGTCGGCCAACCCTCGCGGGCGGTCGTCGGCGCGGCGCAGCATCCGTCGGCCACCGGCCCGGCCTCCCCTGCGACTCCAGCGTCGGAGACCCCTGCACGTCCGGTGGCGGGGCCTGCTTCACCCATGGGAACGAGTCCCACCCCGCCGACCTCACCTCCCCCGGTTCGGCCTCCCGTCGGCCCGCCCGCCAGCCAGACTTCCCCTACGACGGCTCGACCCTCGGCGCCCTCTTCTTCGACTGCTTCCGTTCCTGGGGTTCCGCGACCCGCCGCCTCCGCGCCTGAACGACCCGGTGCCCCGTCCGGGGGAGGGGTTCCGCCCGGGCCGTCGTCGGCCCCTGGAGCGACGCCGGTCCCTCGAGCGACCCCCGTCGCTTCCCAGGCTCCGCAACCTCGCCCGGCTCCCTCCGCGGCAGCCCCACCTGCAGCTCGGGGGCCCGCGAGCGCGGTTCCCCCTTCGAACCCTCAGCCTCGCCCTACCCCCTCCTCGAGCACGGGTCCAGTTCCCTCAGCGGCGCGACCGCAGCCGGGGAACGTTCCACCGCAGGCCCCCCGCGCCCCGGGGACGTCACCCCTACCCCCAGCGCCGAAGATGCCCGGTTGGGCCCCCCTGCCACCCGTGCCGAAGATCCCCAGCCTTGCCCCCAATATCGCGAAACCTCCTGCAACATCTCCGAACCTATCCGGCGACCCCGCCGCAGCCCGTGCTCCGGGCGCCTCCAGCGGGTCGACCGAAGGGAAGCCTGCGTCACCTTCCGCAGCGCCTGCAGCGACCCTGCCGCCAGCAGCCTCAAGCCCGGGCCGCGAACCTGTCGCTGCGCAGACCCCTTCGGCCCCGACGGCGAGACCCGCTTCCCAGGCAGTTTTCCCCACCAGTCCTAGGGCGCCCTCCCCTACGCCCGCGGGCCCGGGCCCATCGGGGGTTCCGGCCCCCGCCCCGACCCCTCGCTCCACCGCGTCAGAGTACTCGGCAACGACCCCCACCGGCGAGCGCACGCTGCCTGGTGCCTGGTCCAACGCCCCGCCGCGAGCCCCTTCCACCGGCCCCACCCCAGCACCTGGTCCCGGGGGCGCACCGCCGTATTCCTCCACGGCACGAACCACGCTTCCCCCGAACAGGACCACCGGTGGTCCGCAACCGAGCGAGGGGCCGTCCGGCCGGGTGGGAGCTCCTGTGACCCGCCCGAACCAGGTCCCGCCCCAGCGTGCAGGACCGCTGAGCGGTTCCGGAAGGATCGGGCCCTCCACGTCGCCACCCACCTATCGTCCGCCCGCGGGCAGTGGGATCCGGGAGGTGACCCGTCCGGCGGGCCCGACCACCGGCGCGGGGACTCCTGTGGACGCGAGGCCGCACTCCCCTCCCGGCAGCACGGGACCTGCCGCCGTCGCGACAGCCGCCCCCGTGTCTCCACCCGCCGCGCCTCCTCCGGAACCGAGCGTGGCCGCACCCGTTCCTCCACCGCCCGAGGCTTCCCCCCCATCCGCTCCACCCGCTCCCGCTGCGGAGCCCGAGCCCGCGCCGCCTTCACCACCGCCGCCTCCGCCACCCCCTCCTGAGGGAACCCCGGCACCAGAGGTGCCCATCACCCCTCCGGGGCTGCCACCTCCGCCGGCCCAGGAGCCGCCGTCGGTGGCCCCGGACGTCGCCGAGGCCGACTCGGGCCCGGCAGCGCTCGCTCGAGCCCCGATCGACCGCGAGCTCGTTCAGGACGCCGCTCCGAGCCCATCCGAGGAGCCCGAGCAGCCCCCCAACTCCGTCGAGCCCCCCGCTCAAGCTGAGCCGACTCGAGAGGGCAGCCTCCCCGCCGACCACCCAACGGAAGCCCAGGTCGACTCCGCGGAACCGTCCTTCGCTCAGGCGCCCGCCCGGACGGAAGGTGCCCCTGCTGAGACCCCTCAGGCCCCCGAGACCAGGCCCGCGGACGAGGCGGCCGCACCGACCTCACCGGAAGGGCCCGGGACCGAAGAGGCATCGCGTCCGAAGGCGCGCAAACGGAGGTCCACGGGCACCCGCTCGAAGCGACGCAAGAAAGGCGCCTCCATCGAGGAGAGCGTGTCGAGCGCCGCAGTGAAGACGGCGGACGGAGAGGCCGCCCCCGAAGCGGAGGAGGTCGCCGCTCCAGGGCCTGGTTCGGACGAAGGAGACCCTTCCTCGGAGCCTTCGACCCGCGAGGACACGGGGAGCTAGAGCTCCCGGGAGGTTGTGGGACGAATGGTGGTAGGGCGAGGCCGACAGGACGGACGCGCGGGCTCCGGCATCGCCGGGCTCGACCGGATGATGCACGGCGGCTTCCCCGTCGGCCGCCCCTATCTCGTGACGGGACCCAACGGGAGCGGGCGGACCCTGCTCGGCCTCCAGTTCCTGATGGAAGGCCTACGTCACGGAGAGCCCGTGCTCTTGGTCGCGGTGGACGAGCCTCCCCACGAGATCCTGGAGAACGTGCGAACCTTCGGTTGGGACCTCTCGAAGGTCCACACGCTGGACGCGAACCCGGGCCAGCTCGCCTACCGCCGCCTCGGGAGCGTCCAGGAGATCAAGAGCCTGCAGGAGGTCCGCTCCATGCAGGAGCTCGGGGACCGCAAGCCCACCACCTCCACGACCGAGGACATCACGCTCCAGTCGATCTACCTCAAGCTTCGCAGGCAGCTCGAGGTCCTGCCGGCGCGAAGGCTGGTGATCGACTCGATGACCTCGATCCGTCACTTCGCGCTTCGAGCGACCGGGGAGCAGCAGACCGACCGCACCGAGATCCAGTCCCTCCTTCGGTTCCTCGCCGAGCGGGAGGTCACGACGCTCATCACGGCCCTCCCCTCCCCAGGGGGCGAGCTCACCCCCGAGCAGATCCTCTGCCGCGGGGAGCTCATGCTCCGGCGGGAGTGGTCGGGGCCCTCCATGCGCAGGACCATGCAGGTGCTCCGGATGCGGGGGACCGCCCACGACACCGAGGAGCGACGCTTCACCATCTCCTCCGAGGGGCTTCACGTCGACGACGCGGCCCCGGCGGGCGACGAGGACTGACCCAGGACCTCGCGATAGAGCGCGAGGGTGGTCTCGGCGACCCGGGTCCAGGAGTGTCGCTCCTCGACTCGTGCCCGCCCGGCCTCGCCCATGGTGTGCCGACGACCCTGGTCAGCGAGGAGCTCCACCAGGGCCTGGCGGAAGGATTCGACCTTGACCGCATCGGTCGACCGCTCCTCCACGAGGAGCCCGGCCACCCCCTGGGGGACCTCCTCCCGGAGGATCGTGGTGCCGAGGACCGGGAGCGAGCTCGCCATCGCTTCGAGCACGGTGATGGAGAGGAGCTCCGACCCACTGGGGTGGAGCAGGACGTCGCTCACCGCAAAGCGACGGAGAAGCTCTTCTTGCGACACCTCTCCGGCGAGGGTCACCCGTTCCCGCCCTCCCCCCCGGGAGACCACCTCCTCGGCATACCTCGCGTCCTGCACAGGTCCCACGATGGTCAGAGACGCCTGCGGCACCCCTCGGACCGCCTGTGCCGCGAGGTGCCAGCGCTTTCGTGGGTGCACCGCGCCGACCCCCAGGACCTGGGTGCCGTAACGGACGGACCAGTCCGCACGGAAGTTCGCGAGGTCGACGCCGTTCGGGATCGTTCGGATCCGTTCCTGCGGGGTGGGGGGGTAGACCCGGTGCATGAGGTCCGCCACCTGCGGCGTGAGCGCGATCGAGCGGAGCGAGCGGGAGCAGGCGCGCTTCTCCAGGTAGAACCCCCAGTTCTGGGTGAGGCCGTGCCGCCCGCTCCAGTGGCGCGAGTGGGAGGTGTAGACGAAAGGTTGGTGACGGAGGATCAGTCGGTTCGCCACGACTGGAGTGGATGCGTGGAGGATGTCCCAGCGTTCCTCGCGCAGCATCTTGGGGAGGGCGAGGGCGAACCTGTACTCGTCGATCGGACGGCCCTTGCCCGCCCTCTGAACGATGTCCACCTCGACCCCCAGGGCCCGAAGACCACGAGCAAGGCCGTCGATGGCGCGCTCGACGGCCCCCCATCCTGGGGGCGGGATCGGGAGGACCCCGCTGCCCAGCAGGACGACCTTCACGCCCCTGCACTGGCCGCACCGGTTAATAGTAGCGTGCTCCACAGTCGAAGAGGTCGCCCCACGGTGCGGCGTGGGCCCCCGGAGATGGCCCGACTCACCTCGCGAGATGACCCAAAGGTCCAAGACCGTCGAGGGTTCCCCACCGTCCGCAGCCCCGTGGTGTAGTGGCCAAGCATACGGGCCTTTGGAGCCTGTGACACCGGTTCGAATCCGGTCGGGGCTATCCCATCGACCTTTCTTGGTTGTTGCTTTCGGCAACAACCTCAGGAACTAACTCGGAGGACTAACAGGCCAGGGGCAGGTCAGGCTCCAGGCCTCTCAACTCTCGGTGACTTTCAAGGAATCCTCTCTCAGATTCGTTGACGGAAGCGAAACCGATGGCGAGTTCTTTCTCGACATCCCTGATTGGCCGAGAGACGTTCATAACCGGCCCTGGCCATCGATAGCCGGTGAAGGGGTTGGACCCCAGATCCAGGAGTGAAACAGATGACGCCACCGAAACCGCGCCAGAGTGAGACGAACACGACGACTGGGCTTCCCGACTTTCTTGTGGTAGGCCAAGCCAGAGCAGGACGGAGAAACGGCCACATCACCGTAGACCACCTGCGAAAGATGCTCGGGTGGTTCGAGGCAGCCGACCCCCAACTCAAAGAGACGGGGTCAACGGACCTGGGTATCCCAGCGACCAAGCTCGCCGAAGAACTTGGGCTGTCCGCGCCCAAGAACGGGAACAGTTTTCGCGGGTCCCTTCAAAAGGCTTTCGATAGCCTTGAGGTTGACGGGAAGACGATCTTCCTCTCGCTCAGAGGCTGCCCCGGGCCAAAGTTCGTAGTGTCCCGCGAGACTGTGCTGTGGTTCCACCCAATCGCGAGGAGCGAACGGGTCAAGGTCGACTCTCAGCCATCCCAGGAGCAGCCTGCAACCGCCTGAGATTGGGAAACGGCTCGCCCAACCCCTTCCTCGCCTTTCGCCGCGTCCTTCGGAGCTTCCATGAAGAGAATAGGTAACGCAGGGTCTTCTGCCGCGAGACGAATCCGAGCACTCCCCGTCCACTGCCAGCTCTTGCTGCGAGGGGTCGCCCTGGCGCAGGGGCGCAAAGAGTCAGTCGTCTTGCTCCGGGCCTACTACGGATACTGCCACGTCTGCAATCGAGCTGGCGTGCCGCACTTCGGGCCATTGGGGTTCCTTGAGATTCTGGGGCAGACCTCGCCTAGCCAGTTGGTCCAGGTCTGGTGGAGCGAAGCGACACGCCCAGCGGGAATCCAAATCAAACTTCGAGAAAAAAGAGAACGAGTCCTGCGTTGGACGCGGGAGTATGCTACTCACCCACTCTCGAGGAGGAGGCCATGAGGCTCACTGTCGAGTTGAAAATCTGGGTCACCACCGAAGAACCTGAAAAGCAAGTGAGCCTCGAACAGGTTCTTTCGATCCAGGCAAAGCTGGTCGGCGCTCTGATACGGTTCCGGCCGAGGACTCGCAAACGTGGTCCTGAGGTTTACGGAAGGCAGGGCGCGATAGTCCGCATGATGTTAGAGGAAGTGGAGGCTGAATGAAGACCCTGGTTCTTCACAGCCACGCGGTCTTCGTATCGGTTCATCGTTGGAAGTTGAAGGTAGACGACTATCCGAACCGACTGCACCTGGAGTACCCCGCCAAGCAACTTCCCTTCGACTCCATCCTGGTCCACAACGCCGGAGGGAGCGTATCGTTCGAAGCGGTGAGGTTCCTCAGCGTTCACAACGTCCCTATCGTTCACATGGACTGGGACGGGAGACTCATCGCGTCGACACTCCCCCCGGGACCGATAGCGGGGAAGCTCAGAGTTGCCCAGGTTCAGGCATACCTTAGCGTCGAGAAGAGGTGGTCAGTCGCCTACGCATTGGTGGGAGAGAAGATCGCCAAGACACTCGACCTCCTCCGTTTCTGGAAGCGATACTACCCGGCCATAGACCTCTTCGCGGTGGAGAAGGAAGCGAAGGCCCTCCGAGCCCTGAAACCCACGAGGGACCTCCGAGGCGGTCTCATGAACGTCGAAGGAAGAGTTGCGCAGGCCTACTGGAACGAGTTCGGGAAGGTCGTGAGGGAGTGCGCGCCCCAACTCCCGTTCATCGGTAGAAGAGTCCCCGGCATCAGCGGGTCGTACGGTGCGACTGACGGAGTGAACTCCGCGCTCAACTACGGGTACGGCTTCTTGGAGGCACAGTGCAGGGTAGCCATAGCCACGACTGGCCTCGACTGGAACCTAGGATTCCTGCACGAAGCGCAAGACAACGCGACACCCTTGGTGTACGACCTCGAAGAGTTGTTCAGGTGGCTCATCGATCTGTCGCTCATCGAAGTGCTTCGCTCAGGAGAGTTGAGCCCGAGAGACTTCACGACGTTGCCCGACTACAAGGTGAGGCTCAGGCCCGAGGGCGCGAAGGCATTGGTCAAACGCATCTCCGAGAACTTCAACAGGTCCGTTGCTGCCAAGTCAGGTCCACGAAGGTATCAGACCCTCTTGCTGGAGAACGCGCGCCGCCTTGAGCGGTTCATTGCCGGGACCAACAAGAGGCTGGACTTCTCGAATCGGTTCGAAGCCGAGAATGGCGCGGCAACCGCCGAGGTCAGGGCTCACCTACTCGTGATGAGTGTGGAGGAGAGGAAGGCCCTGGGTCTGAGCAAGACCACAGCGTTTTACCACCGTCGGGCAATCCAAGCGGGAAGACCGCTCAGGCTCTACGCGAAGGTCCGAGAGAAGATGGAAGCGCGTGTGCTCGCGGGATAACCTCATATTCTCGCGCACCTCTGAAGCGGCAGCAAAATGTCAGACGACACGGCGCATGAATCAGCGTCGATGCGGCGTCTGACATCCGCGTTTACCATCGACACGGCCGGCCAGAAAGACTTTCCAACGAGCACCCACAAGCGCTCCTTGGAGACCGAGTAGACTGTAACAGGGTCTGGGTCCGGCCACGCTCGGTGAGTCCGAGCTGGGCATCTTCACCAGGCCACATGCCGCCCGTTTCGGCCATCGAGGGGAGCAAAATCGGATGAGAACATGAACCAAACGCAGACGACGAGCCCAAGTACGCCGAACTCGCCAACCACATTCCGGTTTCCTGAGGAAGAGGTCAAGCGCGACGCCCTAGCGCGAGGGTTGTTGGACCTAATCCTCGACCTGGCGTCTACTCTGCCGCCACCCGAGGACGACCGACTTCTGGAGTACGCCGGGCACTTTCTCCTGGAGCGGGTTCGGCCCACGTACTGGAAGTGAGGTCAAGGCGATGGAACCTCAAGCATCGTTCCAACCCAGAACCGAATGGGAGCGGCGAGCAGCGATTGAGATCGCGACACACGACTGTGCCGTTCCCGGGTGCAGCTCCAGAGCAGCTGGGTGGAGCTTCAAGCAGGACATCATCTATCCCAAGAATCTCACGGAGATCCTGGAAGAGCCGTGGATAACCTCACGGGAGGCCTTCGTCCTTCTCTGCCGAGAGCATCTGCAAGACGCGCTCAATGGGCGCCTCGACCCAAGAGTCGTGATCTTCGAACAGGAGGTTGCTGCAGCGCGGAGGGCCAAGGCGCAGGCTCCGGTCGAGAGAGAGGGGGGGAACTGATGCCAGCCGCACCGGAGTCTGCGCCAGAACCGGCACAGGGTTCCATCGTTCAGCAGCACCCTGAGCTTGTCAAGCTCATCGGGATGCTCCCGTACATCGCGAGAACCACCGACGGCTCCCTCGATATACAGGCGGTCCAGCTATCAGCCAAGGAGATTCTGACCGATCTTCGCGGAGCACTCGACCAACCAGACTACCTCTGCTCCGTCACTGAGGACGGCTCGCGCCTGCACCAGGAGTTGTTGAGGAGCCTGCGCAACGACATGGACCGGATGTCGAAAGAGAAGGGCTTCCCGATTACGGGCAGCTTGCAGTTCTATCGAACCCCAGACAACAAGCTGGTTCTCGAAGATGGCCGGCACCGTCTCGGTCTCCTGATGGAGGACTACCCGGAGGTCAGGGCAACTTGTACGATCACCCGCTTGTCTCGGTACGACCACGAGCAGATGTTCGAACGGTTCATCCTGCCGATGGGCAACCTCGAGAACAATCTTCGCGGGACCAGTATCGAACTTCAGTTCGTGGCGAAGATGAAGGTCTACGAGTACGTGTTTGCCTCACGGGTTCGAGAGGCAGGGCACGTCCCCACCTCGGATGAGATGGCGCACGCGCTGAGCGTAAGCTCCACGACAGCGAAGTCCTTGCGAACCATCATCTGGCACACCTGGGGACTGCCTCTCCGGCTGCTCATGCCCCTTCCAGGGCGACCTAGTGCGGACGGGCCGAGGATGGTGTCAACAGAGGGCCTGAGCCAGTTCGGGTTCAGCACATCCACAGTACCGAACACAACGGAAGGGGTCTCCTCTGTTCTAGGGTGGGTTGGGGTGGGGGAGGGGGGATTGGGTCGGAGTCCGACGGATAGCGATGACCCATCGAGGCTCCTCAAGCGGATGCTCGAGTACGATCCCTATCCACCTGGGAGATATCCTGCTCTCAGGTCCGAAAACGACCTGTACGTGCGGGCGCAACAGATTCGCCGGGGAGCCCAGAGCCCGCCACCTGTCAGCGGTTACAGCCAGCCCTTCCAGAAGTTCTCCAAGAACATAGCGCTCGGCTGGCTGGCTCGGTGGAAGGTCGAGTGCCTGCCTGACGTCAGGCTGCGGGGAAAGGAAGCGAGCGTGCTTGGTGCAGTGCTCACATGGAAAGTGCTTCCGCAGACCCAGGACGACGGGGAGGACCAGGAATGAAAGCGAAGAGCGATACCGTGTCCGAAACGGCCAGCAGCGTCGCTTCTCGCTGTGTCCAAATCAAAAACACCCCCACCACACCCCTCCCCCACCCCAAAACCCCTGGAACCAGTCCTAGCAGGTCCTTCCCTTTGGTCTCCGGATTGGACTCCACTCAGCGTGTGATCGGGCCCGCTTCCGGGGCGTGTGCAGTATGACTCCCGAGCCAGAAGCTGCCGGTGAGCCCGTACGCCCCTCTCGCCAGGAAAGAGCGCGTCGGAGGGCTCACCTCCGGCGTGAACTGGACCTCTACGATGCGCTGGATAGGCTGGAGGACATCCCGCTTCTCCAGAAGGAACTACGAGGCCGCATCGAGAAGGAGACACAGGAGAGTGAAGCGCCCAACCCCGTCGACATCGCCAAGCTCGAGGCGCTGACCCCGGAGTTCGCTCGCCTCAGGGCTAGGGTCGAAGAAATCGAGAGAGACATTCAACGGGAACAGGAAGCGGTGGTTGCCGCGATGCACCGACCTCCATCGCCCAGACCACGAGCCCCGACACCACGCAGAGCCCCGTCGGAGGTGAAGCAGTTCTACATCCAATACTGGTACACAGTCGGTAGCAAGGGGCACATCGACCAGATTCTGTTCAATGCGTACTTCTGGTACACGCACGAGCCCACGCTCGCGGAGGCCAACCGGATTATCACGCGAGCAATCGCTGCAGCCGATCGTGGATATCTGAAACTCGCCGAGATCAACACCTTCCCAACGCCAGAAGGAAAGGACGGTCTCCTCTTCCGAGATGACCGGGAATCGCTCTGGGACTGGAACACTGGACCCCAAGAACCGCCGATAGGTGACCTGAGCCTGATTTCAGTTCGAGTTGAACGGTTACGAACCAACGACTACGACACGGACCACCCCGAACCCAAACCTCCCCGCATCTACGAAGTGACCCGTTCAGAGGTACTCTAGTGACGACGGTGCTGCCCAAGAACTTCCAGGCCCAACTCTACTACTTCACCGAGGGGTGGGTCAAGGGGAAAGAGGCGTACGACTTCTTCGCCAAGAAGAGTGAGAACGGCAAGGATATCCGGGTTGGCTGGTACCCGTGTCGCGACCTGACCACGCTGATCGGTTACATAGAGCGGTTCTGGGACTTCGACCTCTACATCACGAGCCAGCGTTACACCCAGTGGGTCACGAGAACCTGGGTCCAGGACG
>DAHUZP010000002.1 GCA_027306505.1 Thermoplasmata archaeon
AGCTCGGAACCCGGGAAAGATCCGCAAACGGCTCCCTCCTGGGAAGGAGACGGAGGCGATGCTCAGGGGTGTCGTGAGGAACCTTCGGCGCCTCTGCTACCCGCGATGGCTGGAGCGGGACACGACGTTCACGTCCTTCGCCCCTATGGCCGGCTGACCATCAGGACACCCCACCGGGAAGTTCTGTCCCAAACTCGTGGTCGCGGGGGGTGCCCACGCAAGAGCTCAGGAAGAGGGCGGCGGGGCGGAGGACGAGCCGCTGCCGCCGCTGGCGCCGCTGGCGGATGGGGCCGGGCCGCCCGGAGAGACCCGGGGGGCCTCCTCGCCTTCGAAGCGGCGGATGAGCTGGGTCGTGACCTCGATCAAGGGGTGGTGGCCGCTGCGGTCCACCTCGATGTCGTCCAAGGAGTCGAGATGGTGCTCCTTGGCGATCCGCTCCAGCCCGATCTCCACCTTCGCGAAGTCCTGAGGTGAGTCACAGGAGAGGATGAACGCCTGGAGCTGACGCAGGCCCATCTCCCGGGCTGCGAGCGCCCGGTGGTGCCCGTCCACCAGGATGTAGGACTCCCCCTTCTGGATCGCGAGCACCGGCTCCGCGAAGCCCCGTTCGAGCTCGTAGCGACGGCCCTCGAGCTCGTCCTCGTAGACCTTCCATTGCGTCGGTCGCAGGTCGTGCAGCGGCACGAGCCCGCGGTGCAGGGAGAAGGTGAAGCCGTAGCGCTCGTTCAACAGTCGACGGAGCGTGTCCGCCTTGACCGGCGTCGCCCGTTCGAAGTGGGAGCGCACCACGTCCAGGTTGCCGATGATCCCCACCAGGACCCCGTTCTCGTCGACCACCGGCAGGTCCCGCAGCCCGTATCGGAAGAGCACCCTTGCCGCGTCGTCGAGCGGCATCTCGGGGGTCGCCGTGTAGGTCCCCGGGCGGATGATGTTCCGCAGGTGGAGCCCGCGCCGGTCGGCGTGGCGGAGGAGCTCCTTCGCGCTCACGAAGGCGACCAGTTTCATCCCCTGCCCGACCACGGGGAAGCCGTGGTGGCGGCTCTTGATGAGGTGGTCGATCGCCTCCCCCACCGTCGCGGTCTCGCTCTCGTGCTCGACCTGGAGGATCATGTACTCCCGGACCTTCTCGGCCATGTCCCCTCCGGTCAGCCTTCGCCACGTCCGTGCCCGGACGGCGAGGTCCTCACGCCGCCGCGCGCTCGTCGCGCAGGTAGGCGGCCAGCAGGTGCAGCATGATGTGGTGGAGGTCCTCGATGTGCTGCATGTTGTGGGAGGGCACCACGATCGGGATGTCGCAGAGCGCCTGCAGCTTCCCTCCGCCCATGCCGATGAAGCCCACCGTGGTCATCCCCAGCTTCCGGGCCTCTTCCATCGCCCGCAGGACGTTTGGGGAGTTCCCGCTGCCGGAGATGCCGATCGCGATGTCCCCCCGGCTGCCGTGGCTCTTGATCTGTTCCGCGAAGATCTCCGCGTAGTTCTTGTCGTTCGCCCAGGCGAGGATGAGCGAGACCGGGTCGGACAGGGAGAGCGTCCGGAACCGTTTCTCTCCCTCGGTGATGGTGAGCTTCCCGATGTCCTGGGACATGTGGCTCGAAGTGGCGGCGCTGCCGCCGTTCCCGAAGAAGAAGATGAGGCGCCCCTCGGCCCGCGCCCGGACCATCGCTGCGACGATCTGGGCGAGCCCATCGGCGATGTAGGGCCCGTTCAGGCACTCGATTGTCTCGCGCACGTAGCGCGCGGTGTACTGCTGGGGGGTCTCCGACATGGTCGCTCGGGCCGTCCCTTCACCGGCCCACGAAGATGATCCGCGAGCCCTCGGTGGAGATGTGGACGGGCAGGTGACGGTGTCCTGAGAGGGCGTGCTCTACTTGAAGGCTCGTCTCGGGCGGGGCGGCGACGAGGAGGAAGCCCCCCCCTCCGGCACCGGTCACCTTGGCCCCCCAGGCCCCAGCGGCCTTTGCCGCGGCGTACATGCCGTCCAGCGTAGGGTTAGTGATGCCGTGGCTCAGGCCCTTCTTGAGGTTCCACCCCTCGTCCATCAGGGCGCCCACCTTGGGGAAGTCCCTCGCCATGATCGCCTTCCGGGTCTCGTCCGAGAGCTCCCGCATGCGCCGGTACGCCTCCAGGTTCTCGTCGGTCCGGCGAGCCTGCTCGGAGAGGATCGTGTTCGCCGACCGGGTCGTTCCGGTATAGAAGAGCGAGAAGTGCTGGGAGAAGTGCTCGCGCTCCTCCCGCGATAGGGGGAGGGCGTGGACCCCGACGCTGTCGTCCTCCCGGAACTCGTACTGGTGAAGCCCCCCGAAGGCGGCGGCGTACTGGTCCTGCTTGCCGCTCGTCTCGTGCAGGCGGTCGATCTCGAGCTCGCAGGCGGCCTCGGCGAGCTCCTTCGCCCCCCGAAGCTCCCCCTGGAAGGCCCACAGGGCGTTCAAGATGCCCACGGCGAAGGCGCTCGAGCTCCCCAGACCCGTCCCCTCGGCGGGGATGTCGGAGACGGTGACGATCTCCACGGAACCCTTCACCCCGGTCATCCGCATCGCCTCGCGGACCGCGGGATGTTTGATCGCGTCGACGGAGGAGACGTACTCGGCCGCCCGAGAGTAGCTCACCCGGATGTCCTCGTCGAACTTCTCGTTCACGAGGACGTAGACGTAACGGTCGATCGCGGCGGAGACCACCGACCCACCTCCGTGGTGGCGGTAGAAGGAGGCGAGGTCGGTCCCGCCTCCCACGAAGGAGACGCGCAGCGGCGTACGGGTGATGATCACGGTCGGCGACCAGAGGCGTCCCACATATGTGTCTATAGGCGGCGCCCGAGGGGTTTCCCCGGGCCCGCGCCCCCTTCGGTGCCCGCCCGAGGAGAGCCCCCCCCCACCTTCGGCGCGTTCAGAAGGGGGGAACGCCGAGGCGCAAGGGCCACCCGGGTGGACGCCGCGGCAAGGCTAGGTCTTTGAAGGTCGTGTAGAAGTAGCCCCCGTCCGGTCGCCCCCGGGAGGTTGAGGGCTTGAGAAGTTACCCGCGGACCGACCGACGAGCTCCAACCTGCCATGGGCCCGGGTGGCGATCCCGCGCCGCGGTCCTCCTGGGGATGGCGACCCTTCTCGTCCTCTCGGGCGCCTCCCTGGGCCTCACGGCCCTTCCGCTCCAAGGACCCGGGAGGGCCGAGGTGGCATCGCCGACCGCTTTCGGGGATGCGACTCCGCGTAGCTCCGTGGTCACTACCCCGGCGCTTGGGGCCTCCCGTGCCGTGAGCACCGTCTCGCGCTTCCCAGGAGCACCACGCGCCCCCGTTCTCCAACTGAACATCTCGGCCTCGGTAGTGCTCGCGAACGGCACCGTGGTCCCGGGGGACGTCGTGCTGCCCAACCAGGGATCGCCGGCCGAGGTCGCTTACGACAGCACCACCACGGACCTCTGGATCTGCGGGAACAGTCCCAGCGTGGTGGAGGAGATCGGCGGGACGCCCCAACGGGTGATCGACTCCATCGCCATGCCCAGCGGAGCGGCGGACCTCGTCGTGGTTCCGTCGAGCCAGGAGGTCCTGGTGACCGGAGGTTACACCGGGAACCTCAGCGCGCTGAGCGCCACCACCGGCTCGCTGCTGCAGGTCGTCCACGTGGGCTCGAACGTGGCCGGGATGGTGTACGACGCGGCGAACGGAGAGCTCTACATCGCCGACCAGGGCGCGGGTCAGGTCCTGGAGGTCAGCGCGGCGACCTTGTCGGTGACCTCGACCTTCACCGTCGCCTCCACACCTGAGGCTCTGGCCCTGGACCCCTTCAACGCGCAGCTCTACATCGCTAACCAGGGCTCCTCGAGCGTCTCGATCCTCAACACGACCACAGGGACCCTCCAGGGCCCCGTCCCTGTCGGTAGCGGACCGGACGCTGTCGCCTTCGACGCCCCGGCGAACCGGGTGGCCGTCGCGAACGGCCAGTCCAACAACCTCACGATCCTCAACCCAAGCACGGACCTCTCGGTGGGACAGGTCGCCTTGGGCACCTCCCCTGATGGCATCGCGTCAGACCCCTCCACGGGGACCCTGTACGTTGCGAACGCCGTCTCCCGTGACGTGAGCGTCGTGGACCCCCTCACGCTCGCCTCCCTGGGAAGCCTCCCGGTGGGCAAGACCCCCGCGGGGGAGCTCGCGGACCCGTCGAACGGGCTGCTCTACGTCGCGGACCAAGGGTCGGGGAACCTCACCGAGATCGCGCTCTCCACCCGAACGATCTCGGGCGAGCTCGTGACCGGCAGCAACGCCATCAACGACGTCTATGA
Organism: Thermoplasmata archaeon; assembly: GCA_027306505.1. Classification (GTDB taxonomy): domain Archaea; phylum Thermoplasmatota; class Thermoplasmata; order Lutacidiplasmatales; family UBA184; genus JAKAAX01. The sequence continues at coordinate 4,276 of DAHUZP010000002.1, forward strand.
CGCGACGGACCGGACCCTGTTCGTGACCGACCAGCTGGGCAACCGGGTCTGGGAGCTCAATGCGACGACCCTCCAGGTCCTGGGCTCCGTGGGGGTCGGGACCTATCCCCAGGGACTCGCGTGGGACCGAGGGACCGACCGGATCTTCATCGCGGACCAGTTCGGCACCCCTAGGGACTCCCAGGGAGGCGTCACGGTCATCGACGCCGCGACCGGTAGCGTCGTCGCGACGCTCGCAGCGGGGGACCAGCCGGAAGGGGTGATCGACGACCCGGTCACCGGTGAGGTCTACGTCACGAACACCCTGTCGAACAACGTGACGGTCCTCAACGCGGCGACCCTGCAGACCGTGACCACGATCGCTGTCGGGGCCTTCCCGTTCGGTGGGACCTACGACCCGGTGACCGGGCAGGTCTGGGTGCTGGACGCGGGGTCAGCGTCGGTCACGGTGGTGGACGGAACGACGCATGCCGTGGTCGCCTTCTCCGTTCCCGTGCAGTCCGCGCCGAACGGCGCGGTCTTCGACCCGATCGACCAGAACATCTACGTCGGCAACTCCGGTGGCGACACGGTCAGCGTCGTCAACGGCTCGAGCTTCCTCCCGATCACCAACATCGTCGCGGGCAACAGCGTGAGCAGCGTCGCGGTGGACCCACAGAACGGCTACGTCGAGGCGACCGCCCAGGGCGCGGGGCTGGTGGCCGTCATCGACCCCAAGACCCTCTCCACCGTCGCCCAATACCCGGATCCCGGCTCGCCGGACTGGCTCACCTTCGACCCGGTCACGGGCTACTTCCTCATGGCCGACCAGTCCGCGGGCCGTGTCGCGGCCTCGGGCCTGCTCGTCGCCACCTCCTTTTCGGCGGCTCCGAACCCCGTCTCCGCAGGTCAGAGCGTCACGTTCTCCGTGGAGGTACCGGACGGACCGGGGGCCGTCTCCTACGCCTACACCGGGCTTCCGGCGGGATGTACCTCCTTGGACCTCTCGGTGTTGACCTGCGCTCCGTCCGCCACCTCCTCGGGGACCTACACGGTCGTCGTGGACTTCTGGGACAACTTCGACAAGAGCGGGAGCGCATCGATGGTCCTGACCGTGGACGGGCCCCTCACGGTCCATGCCAGCGCCGCCCCGGCGCACGTCACCCAGTTCGCATGGACGACGATCACGCTCACCGCGACCGGCGGTACCCCTCCCCTCCGAAGCCTGGGTCTTCTCGGGCTCCCGGCCTCCTCCTTCGCCTGCCCCTCGTTCCAGACGGGGAGCAACGAGTCCATCACCTGCCAGGCGCTCCAGCTCGGCAACTACACCGCGACGCTCTACGCCTCGGACTCAGGGGGGGCGAACCAGAGCGTCACGGTCTCGCTCCAGGTCGCACCCCCCATATCCGTCCCACGTCCTTCGGCCGTGCCGGACTACTTCGAGCTGGGGGGGTCCACGTCGATCTCGGTCGCCCCGTACGGTGGGACACCACCCTACACCTTCGTCTACCCCCGGCTCCCCCCTGGCTGCGCGACGCGGGACTCCCCCACGCTCACCTGCCATCCCCTGTCTGCCGGGAGCTACACGATCGAGGTCTCCGTGTCCGATCAGGGAGGTGGAGAGACGAACGTCACGGTGGGTCTCTTCGTCTATCCCGCGCTCGAGCTGGCCGGGGTCACCCCGACCCCGACGAGCTGGACCGTAGGATCGCAGGGCACGCTCACCGTCACGGCGGCGGGCGGCCCCGGGCCCATCACCTACGACTACCTGCAGCTCCCCCCAGGGTGCACTTCGGTCAACGCGAGCACCCTGACCTGTTCCCCCAGTTCGGCGGGCTCCTACCAGGTGGAGGTCCAGGTCTCCGACCCGGTGGGGAACGTGCGGGTCGCCTGGACGAACGTCACCGTCGTCGCAGGGAGCTCAGGGGTCGGCGCGACCGAGCTCCTCGTGGTGGGCGGGGTCGCGGTCGTGGTCGTGGTCCTCGTCGCGGCCCTGCTCCGCGTCCGAAGGAAGCGAGGACGTCAGGCCCAGGGCGCCTCCTTCCCGGACCCCCAAGGGCCGCCGACACCCCCCTACCAGGGCCCGTCGTATCCCCCTCCCGTCCCGCCGACCTCACCCTACCCCGCAGGGGGGGGAGGAGGCTACCCACCCCCTCCGGGACCCCCCCCGCCCGCGGGGGGATGGGCATGAGCCTCCCCGCACGACCCGGGGGCCGGGACCCGTCGAGGTCCCCCCGGAGCCTCTGCGGGCGAAGGTGGAGCGGTGAGGGAAGGAAGGGGTCGTACGCCCCAGATACGACGTTCGTGTCGTGTACATGTCGTATCTCTGAGGGAGGTATTTGAATGGGGACGACACCCCTAAGGGTCGTGTCGCCCGTCCCGCCCCTCTTGGCGCAAGCCCCCCCGACCGTGACAAAGTCTGACACCCTCGCCGTTGCGGACGTGGGCCGGGGCCGAGGGGGGATCCGGGGCAGGAGCCTAGCCGAGCGATTGGCCCTTGGGCTAGCCCTCGGGTTCCTCGCCCTCCTCACGGTCACCAGCTACGGGCTCGGCTACTCCAGCTCCGTTGGGACCGCGGGAGGAGCGAGCGGCACCGCGATCGGGGCCATGGCCCCCATCCCTGGGGCGGCGCCCACCCCAGGGGCCCTCACCCACGTCGACCCGGTCAGCGCGGCCGGCATCCCGACCTACGGGCCCTTCGCGGGGTACACCCCCTACGCTTCCCTGGCGGGACCCAACGCACTCTCCGAGATCCCTAACGGCGGCTGCACCGTCGGTCTCAATGGCAGTTGCCCCCACCTGACCCCAGGCATCTCGGCGATCCCCGACAAGATCTGCAAGTCCGGTGGGACCTGCTCGGGCGTGCCCCAGGACGCCCGGATCACCCTGACCGTGAACGCGACGGGGAACGAGCTCACGAGCCCTCCCAACGTGCAGATCGTGTTCGTCGTGGAGACCACCCTCTTCGACGGGGTCTACGACCCGACCGCCTTCGACTCGGGTGGGTCCGCATGCGGAGGACCCTGCGCGGAGTCCAACGGCGTCCCCTTCTTCGTCGCGAACGCGGGGCAGATCGCGAACATCATCGCGACCCACTTCGGCGCCTCCACTTCCACGTGTAACCCCACTGGGCAGAACTCCGTCTGCTTCGCGATGGTGGACTACTTCTCGACCACCGGGCTCGACCACGATGACGGGGATGGCGCCGAGTACCACACGGACGTCACCTCCTTCGTCCCTTCGAGCCAGTTCCAGACCCAGGTGGCCAACACCTTCCAGGCCAACGTGCTCGCGGGAGGCTGGTACCTTCCCGACTCCGACTTCTCCGACAACATCCTCTCCTCCTCCTCCATCACGGGGATGTACGGGGCGGAGCGCGGCGCGGGCCTTGCCTGGAACCCGAACGCGGACCATGTGATCGTCTGGATGGGCTCGACGGTCCCTCGCGAC
>DAHUZP010000010.1 GCA_027306505.1 Thermoplasmata archaeon
GTCTTCCGAGACGACTGAGTCCCTCTCTCTCTCGGTCGCGCTGAGCGCGGTCGAGCCTATCGGCGTACGCGCCCGCCGCCTCGAGGAGAAGCGCCTCTCCGAGGTCCTCCCTCGACTTCAACGCCAGAGCGGGGACGCCGAGGTCGAGTGGTCGTTCCCGCGGAGGGTCTACAACGGCCGAAGGGGGATACCCTGGAGTGTCGCCGGGTGGCGGTCTCGAACGAGGAGCCTACAACGACCGGGGCAGAGACCGACGCGCGATTCCCGCCCTTTCCTTCGTCTATACTCGCGGTACCGCTCGACCGTCTCCCTAAACCGGCTCCACTCCCCGTATCGAATCTCCCCTCGGACTTGGAGGACCGTGGTCACGTCCCGAGAACTTCCGATACGGGGTAAACCGGTTGCTTACCGACTTCGAACGAATCTCCCCTCGATCCGCCTCTCCTCGCCGAGCGACTTGGGTCCGTCTGCGCGCTTGACTCGATCCGCCTCAACGGGGCGCAGTCGGTTTCTGCCTCGCTTGGAGCAGCTCGATCCAGATCCCGTTCGGGTCCTTCACGAAGGCTTCGTTCCAGCCCATGTCTGCTCCAATTTCTTTCGGGCAAACCATGACCTCGACCCCTCGGCGCTCGAGCGCGGTCACGGTCGCCGACACGTCGTCGCATTCAAATCGGAGATGATCGAGATCCTCCCCAGCGAAGTAGGGGGAACCGAATCGGCTGCCCGGCTTGTACCCATCAGACTCGAGCAGCCCGCTCCCTTCGGTGGGTTGCGACGCCGTTTTCAGGGAGCGGCAGCCGAGAAGACCGCTCGACTCTCGCCGAGGAAGCCACAGATTTCAATCGGTGGAGGATGGCGCGAGGTCTGAACCCGTGAAAAGCGACTCGTGACGATGCTTCCCTCGATGTACCGGGACCGGCACCGGCACGCGCGAGGGTCCCGGGATTAGGAGCCTCTCCCAGCAAGGTTGACCTGGGGTGGGTGGGCCACGGGCACGCTGTATCACCGAGGGGCGCGCCTCGCTCGAAACTCCTCGGTCCGACCATTTCGTGTCGGCTCAGAATGGGTCCCTACTTCGCCTTCGCCCCTCCCGATCGCTTGGACTCCGCAGCGTGGCGGGCGGCCCACTCCCTCGCCCCCGGGATCAGCGCAGACTTCGGCGGAGGCCACTTGCCGTGGAGCACCCGCCGGACAATCCAGAATGTGCTGGGAGGCTCGACGTCCATCTGCCATAGCATCGCCTCGATCTCCCCGAGATGAAGGAGGTGCTCGGTCAAACACTGCGCCAGGGCGGAGTCACGGGAGAGCCGCAGCGGATACTTCTTCGCGGCGACCCACACCGCGGGCTTCGCGAGCTCCTCGGGCGTGTTCCACTTCCGGAACCGCGCGTTCCCCATGGCAGTGACCTCCTGGAGCCGCCTCCGGACGGACGCGATGGTACGGTAGCGATCCTGGGGGATGTTCATGACCTCCCGCATCCACGGCGTGGCACGGTTCTCGCAGAACTCCGTCACGTGCTGCTCCTCGACGTAGGCGAGGTGCAGGAAGATGCCCCGGAAGGAGTGCATGCTCACCCCGCGGTCCTTGGTGAACTCCTTCCGGCCGAGCTTG
>DAHUZP010000011.1 GCA_027306505.1 Thermoplasmata archaeon
AAGGGTGGAGGACCGGGAGCGCGTGGTGGAACTCCTGCAGCAGTTCGTCAAGGAGGTCTACGGGTGGACGGTGGTGCTGCAGCCTCGTGAGTGGAGACGCCTACGTCGCCCCGCCGGATAGGGGGGTTTTGTCCCAAACTCTTCGAACGACACCGAGCCAGCTCTTTTCCGTCACGTGCCTGGGCATGCGACGGTCCCTCGCGCGACGGGGTCCGGAGCGTGCGGTCCCATCGCATGCGGCGATGCACACGGCGGAAGGACTATACCCCCTGACCTTGAGTTCCCCGCATGCCTCGCTCGACCCACACCGCCCTATGGATCGCCCTCGCCCTGACCGCGCCGATCGTGCTCATGTCCTTCGCGGGGATCGCACCGAGGATCCTCCCCGCGCAGGGACCGGCTACCGCCGCGGTGGCGCTCCTGCCGGACGCGTCCCCGCTGTTCCACCTCATCCCGACGAAGGGGGGACACGGTGGTGGTGGTGGCGGTGGCTCCGGGTCGTGCACTTCGACCCTTCCGACCCCGAACGGAGTGGCCTACACCCCGAGCGAGATCCAGACCGCCTACCACTACAACACGGCTGCGAAGGGGACCGGCCAGACGATCGCCATCATCGATGCGTACGGTGACAGCTCGATCTCCTCCGACCTCGCCTGCTTCGACCAGGTCATGAACCTCCCCGCCCCGCCTAGCCTGACCGTGACGGCCATCGGCGGCAAGATCCACGGGTCGAACTCCGGTTGGGCGATGGAGACCGCCTTGGACGTGGAGTACGCCCACGCGATGGCTCCAGGGGCAAATCTCCTGCTCCTCGAGACCCCTAGCGCCTCCCTCACCTACCTCATCAACGACGCGGTCCCCTACGCGGCGGGCCACGCGAACGTGATCTCCATGAGCTGGGGATCGGCCGAGAGCAGCCTCGGTTGCTCGACCGAGGCCGCGGAGAGCAGCTACTTCACCAACGCGGCCGGCCTCGGGGCGATCCTTGTCGGGGCCTCGGGCGACGGCGGCGCCAACGACGGGACCAGCTCACCCACCGTGGACTACCCTGCTGCCGACCCGAGCGTGGTCGGAGCGGGTGGGACCGACCTCACGACCACCTCCTCGTACGCTTGGAGCGGCGAGACGGTCTGGAACGACGCGTCCGGCGCGACAGGCGGGGGCGTGAGCACCTGCTTCAGCGAGCCCTCCTACCAGTCCAGCGTCGGGGTCCAGATCACCACCGCTTCGGGGAGCACCACCCCCGCGGGACGGGCGGTCCCGGACGTAGCCTACGACGCGTCCCCCTACACCGGGTTCTGGGTGTGGGTCGGGGGCAAGTGGAACCAGGTCGGAGGCACGAGCGACGCCGCACCCCAGTGGGCGGGGATCTTCGCGGACGCCCGGTCCGCTGGGGTGTCCGTCGACGGGTCCAACGTGCATTCGGCGATCTACGGCCTCCCCTCCAGCGCCCTCCACGACATCACGGTCGGGAACAACGGCCACTACTACGCCAGCGCTGGCTACGACGCATGCACAGGCGTCGGGAGCCCGGACGAGTCCGCGGTGATCAGCGGGCTCTGAGGGTGGACCCTCCTCCCCCCCGGCCCAGCGCCGGGGGAAACCCTTTCTCCTTCCCGCCCCGAACCGTGGCGCCGATCGGACCTCCAGGCCCCGGCCCTGCGGGCACATCGGCGGGGCCCCGTGGTCCCGGGGGGGCCACGTTCTCTAGCGAGCCTGCGCTGGCCGAGCGGGCCACGCCCCGCACGTGACGCAGAAGTCCGCCTCCCTCGACGGGAGCTCGTAGCCGCACTTCGGACAGGGGTCCGCCCCGTGCCGGGGGACCGGGGGCTTGCCGTCGAACACCTCCCGGAAGACCCGGAAGTACGCGAGGTGCTCCGCGTCGCGGATCTCGATCCCCTCTTCCCGAAGGATACGACGCTGCTCTAGCTCGAGCTCGCTCGGGGAGGTCGAGGCGCGGAAATGCCGAGGCAGGGCCGCGCTACCTGAGCCGACCTCGATGGGGTCCTTCCGCCTCCAGCGGTTCGGGACGTCGGGGAAGGCCTCCCGAAGGAGCAGCTTGCCATGCAGGTCGTCGCCCACCTTCCCGACCTTGAGGTCACGCGGCAGCCCGAGGGCAAGGTCGACGATGGCTGGGTCCAGGAACGGGGCGACCACCCGGACCCCGAGCTCCTTCCCCAGGGGGAACGAGGAGAAGCGCATGACCCGGGCCATGCGCTCACAGGCCCGGTCGAACTCCTCCTCCGATTTCTGCCAGAGGAAGGAATAGCCCCCGAAGAGCTCGTCCGCAGCGTCCCCCGTGAACGCGGAGCCCCAGCCGCTCTCCCGGGCGGCGCGCAGGGCCCGCGCCACCACGATGCTGTTGCGCACCTCCATCGGGTCGAACGTCCGCATCACCCGGACGACGAGGGGGACCTCGGCGAGGAGCCCTTCAAGGTCGGTACGGACGACGCGATGCTCGAGGTGGAGCCTCTCCGCCACAGCGAGCGCGTGCTCCTCGTCGGGAGGATGGTCGCCCACGAGGACCGTCACCGCCGTTCGGAGCCCCCGGGATCGGGCGACCTCGGCCACGACGGAGGTATCGAGCCCCCCGGAGAGCAGGATCGTCTCGCAAGGGGACCTCTTGACCGAGTCCTCGAGGAGCGCACGAAGCTGCCGCGCGAGCCCTTCCCGGTCCTTCACGGAGGGGGGCGAGCGTGGACCCTGGACCGCGGTCCTCTCCATCGTCGACCCCATCGGAGGCCACCCTTAACACGCGGTCCCCTGGACCATGCTCTCCACCAGGCGGGGGACGGCGTCCAGTCGTAAGTGGAGGTAGGAGGCGAGCGCCTCGCCGCGCAGCAGCCCGTCCTTCCCGCGGGGGCCTCCGGAACGCGACCGGACCGCCAGCGCCCAGGAAGGTTCTCGGCGCATGGAGCGGACCGAGTGGTGGTAGAGGTGACCGTGCACGCGGGCCCCTGCGGGCCCAAGTGGCGAGCGCACCCTCGAGCGGGCCTCGACGTACCCGAACCCTCCCAGCCGGTGCCCCATGCGGGAGGACCCGGGGAAAGCTCCGACCATCTGGTGGGAGACGCCCTCGGCGTCCACGAGGCGGTCGAGGAGGTACATCATGCCGCCGCACTCTGCGAGCAGCGGTCGACCGTCACGCACCCAGGAGCGGAGCTCTGAGCGAAGCCCCGAGTTCCGCGCGAGCCGTGCGGCATGGAGCTCCGGGTAGCCCCCTGGGAGGTAGACGCTCTCCGCGCCCGGCGGCAGGGGATCCCCTTTCAGCGGCGAGAACGGCCGCAGCCGTGCTCCGGCCGCTTCCAGGGCCTCGAGGTTCTCCGGGTAGAGGAAGCTGAACGCCTCGTCACGGGCGACGGCGACGGTCCTGCGGCGGGAAGGCCCTAGAGGAGCCGCCCTCTCGGACAAAGACCTTGTCGAACGCCATCCCGGGGCCTGCTCGGCGAGGTCCTGGAGGGCCTCCAGGTCGACCTGCTCCTCGACCAGGCTCGTCGCCCGTCGGAGGGCGGCCGTCACCTCCTTCCGTCGGTCGGTCAACGGGGTGTGCAGGCCCAAGTGGCGTTCCGAGATCCGCACGTCCTCCTCCCACGGCAGCACGCCGAGGACTGGGACCTTGGCCTGGGTCTCGAGCGCCCGTTGGACCGCCTTGGCATGCCAGCCTCGGCCCGCGCGATTGACGATCACCCCTCCGAGCCGGCGGCCGAGGACGGAGCGAGCCCCTCGGGCCGCCAGAGCGAGGGTCTCCGCGCTCGCCGAGGCGTCCAGAACGAGGACCACGGGAAGTCCCAGCGCTCTTGCGATATCGTCGGTGGAGGTGCCCCAAGATCGGGTGTCCATGAGGCCCATGACCCCCTCGACGACCGAGACGGCCCTCGCGCCGCTCGGCGCGCTTCGGCGAAAGCCCTCCACCATGGTCCGCCGGTCCACGAGCCACAGGTCGAGGTTGCGGGCGGGCGCGCCGGCGACCGCGCCCAGGACCTGAGGGTCCAGGAAGTCCGGCCCGCACTTGTAGGCCCCGACCCGCTGGCCCCGCCGTCGAAAAGCCCCCAGGAGGCCCGCGCTGACGGTCGTCTTGCCGGTCCCGGAGGCGAGGGCGGCCACGAGCACTCGGGGGACCGGGGCGGCGGTGGGGTTCACGTCCAGGGGAAGCACCACCCCTCCATCCCTCTTTTGGAGGGGTCCTGGAGCCCCGCGGGAGCACCGTGACCCCCGTAGACGGCCCGTGCGTCCGCCGGGGAAGCCGGGTGTTCCCGCCAGGGGGTCCTCTGGGGCCTTCCCACCACGGCAAGGGTTATCTGAAAGGCTACTTGACAGGAATCCAATGTCCTTGAATCCTGACGAAAGCCCTAAGGACGCCCCCCCCTCCCCGCCCAAGAGCATGCCGCACGCGGTCTCCGCCCTGGTCGTCGTGGTCCTCCTCGTCCTCGTGGCGGCGGGTGCGATCGGCGGGACCGCCGCCTACTACGCGCTGCGCCCCTCGCACTCGACCGGGGGACCCGACACGGTGGTGGTCGTCGATGACCTCGGCCGGACCATGACCGTTCCGACCGACGCCGCCCGGATGGTGGTGCTCGCTCCCAGCATCATGGACATCATCTACCGGATGGGGCTGCGCTCTCACGTGGTCGCGGTGGGATGCTCCCCCTCGATCTCCGGTGGGATCTACAACGAGTACTCCCCCAACCAGACCACCCTCTGGACCCTCTCCAACGCTTCCTGCATCACCGACTACCCGTCCCTCAACACCGAGGCGATAGCGAACGACACTCCCGGGGTCGTGCTCGCTTCCACCATCACCAGCGAGGCCGCCGTGACCACGCTCACCCAGACCTACCACATCCCCGTGGTGGTCCTCGCGCCGGCGGACATCGAGGGGATCGTGGGGGACGTTCGCCTGGTCGCCCAGCTCTTCCCCTCCGCTTCCTCGCAGGCCGCGACGCTCGAGTCGCAGCTATCCAGCGCGCTCAGCGCGGTGAGCTCGATGGACGCGAACCTCTCCTCGCAGCAGGCCCCCGTGCCGTCGGTGCTCCTCACCTACTACTTTGACACCGGTGGGTACTACTCCTACGGGCCGGGCACGTTCGGGGCCTCCCTCATCGATCTCGCGGGCGGTACCAACCTCGCCGCGGGCTCCCCGCTCCAGTACGGGGAAGTGAACGCGACCGTGGTCCTGAGCTCCCAGCCGAAGGTGATCCTCTACGGCACGAGCTGGAACGACGCCTACCTCGTCGCGGGGGAGACCCCGTCGGTCTGGGCGACCGCTCCGTACTGGTCGCAGCTCAACGGGGAGAAGGTGCCGCTCGATGTGACGCTCCTCTCCGAGCCGGGTCCCTCGATGGTGCTCGCGCTCCCGGAGCTCCAGCATCTGCTTTACCCCTCCCTGGTGCCCTCCCCTCCGTGAAAGCCCCGGGCACCGAGGGCGCGGTCGGTCTTCCGCCCGCTCCGCCCGCTCCGCCCGCTCCGCCCGGAGAGGTGGAACGGGCCGCCCTCGCTCCGGGGACGGGGGGGCCCAACCCGCGGACCCTCGGGACGGTCCTCCGGGGGGCGCTCTCCCCTCTCGCGTTGGTCGTGGGCCTTCTCGCCCTCGTCCTGCTCTCCCCGCTCATCGGCCCCGAGCGCCTCCCGCCGCTCCAGGTGCTCTCGATCCTGCTGCACCAGTCCACCGCGGGGGCGCTGGGCGGACCCGCCTGCTACGGGTCCGTCGCTCCCTCCCAATGCCGGATCTGGGTGGAGATCGTCTGGGACGCGAGGGTCCCGGCGGTGCTCTTGGCCGTCCTGGTGGGGGCTTCGCTCGGGCTCTCCGGTGCCGGGCTCCAGGGCCTCTTCCGGAACTCCCTCGCGGACCCCTTCCTGCTCGGCCTCTCGGCGGGGGCGGCGCTCGGGGCCGCCGCCGCCTTCACGGTGACCCTCTCCCCGGGGGGCAGCTCCGTCGCCGCCGCGCTCCTGCCGGCGGACCCCGCGCTACTCCTGCCGTTCGCGGCGTTCCTGGGCGGCCTCGTCCCGGGCTCCGTGGTCCTCCTCGCCTCCTACGGCCGCTATCGCTCCCCGCAGACCCTGCTCCTCACGGGCATCGCCCTCAACGCGTTCTTCTCCGCGATCCTCTCCACGATGCTCCTCTACTATCCGGGCATCAACCTCCAGCTCACCTTCTGGCTCCTGGGGGGCTTCCCCTACGCCACCTGGTCCAACGACGGGCTGGTCCTCTCCGTCCTGATTGTCGCAGGATTGCTCCTCGTGCTGCATGGTCGGCCGTTGAACCTGCTCCAGATGGGCGAGGATGTGGCCCAGAGCCTGGGGACCGACCCCCGGCGCGTCGCCCGCCGCGTGATGCTCCTCGCGACGGTCGCGACCGCGGTCGCGGTCGCCTTCGCGGGCATCGTGGGGTTCGTCGGCCTCGTCTCCCCCCACGTGGTCCGTCGCTTCGTCGGCGTCGACTACCGACGGGTGCTTCCGCTCTCGATGGTCGCGGGGGCGGGCTTCCTGCTCATCGCGTGGGACGTGGCCCAGACCGTCATCCCGGCGGCGGTGATCCCCGTGGGCATCCCCACCGCCTTCGTCGGCTCGAGCTTCTTCCTCTACCTCTTGCAGCGCCGCCCTCCCCCCTCCGAGCGAGGTGCCTGAGGTGAAGGACGCCCCCCTCGGCCTCTCCATCTCCTCGCTCACCGTGCGCTACGGCGAGCGCGCGGCGCTCCGGTCGGTCTCGCTGCGCCTGGAGGAGGGCCAGCTGGTCGCCCTCGCCGGGCCCAACGGCTCCGGAAAGTCGACGCTGCTCCGCACCCTCGTCGGGATCCAGGCGGCGCAGGAGGGCGAGATCTCCCTCGGTGGCCAGGACCTGAGGGCGATGGACCTCGGAGCGAGGTCGCGGCAGGTGAGCTGGATGCCCCAGGACGAGCCGGAGGGCGACGACCTACGGGTCGAGGAGTACGTGCGGTACGGGCGGAGCCCGCACCTGGGGGGGCTCCTTCCCCGGGAGGACCCGGACCCGGGGGCGGTGGAACGGGCTCTCCGTGCGACCGCCACGGAGCCCTTCGCCTCGCGGCGGGTCCGTTCGCTCTCCGGCGGGGAGCGTCAGCGGGTCCGTCTCGCCCGGATCCTCGCGCAGGAGTCCCCGTTGGTGCTCCTGGACGAACCGACGGCCCATCTGGACATCGGCCACCAGCTCGAGGTGCTGGGGCAGGTCCGCCGCGTGGCCTGCCGGCCGGGCCGTCTGGTCGTGGTCGCGCTCCACGACCTCAACCTCGCCGCGAGGTTCGCGGACCGCATCGTCGTCCTCTCCCACGGTCATCTCGCCGCCGAAGGAACGGCCGAGGAGGTGCTCTCGCCCGCGCTCCTCCAGCAGGTCTGGGGCGTCCAGGCCGAGCTCCGAACGGACGCGAAAGACCACGTCCCCTACCTCATCCCCCGGCTCCCGGAGCCGGCGCTTCCCCCAGGCCCCGGGGTGGGAGGCCGGGTCCACGTGGTCGCCGGCGGCGGCTCCGGCCGCGAGGTGCTCCGGCCGCTCCTGGACGCGGGGTACGACCTCACCGCGGGGGCGCTCCCGCTCTTCGACTCCGACAGCGTCCTCGCCGAGGAGCTCGGGGTCCCGAGCGTGCTCGAGGTCCCCTTCGCTCCTCTCTCCGAGGCGACACGGGCGAAGACCCTCTCGTTGCTGCGTCAGGCGGACGTGGTGGTGGTGGCCACCTTCCCCGTCGGGCCCTCCAACGTCGGCAACCTGGAGGCCGTCGCCGCGCTGGAGGGAACAAAGCCCGTGTTCCTGCTTCCTCAGACGAGCGGCTTGAAGTGGGACTTCACGGGAGGGCTCGCGACGCACCTCAGGGAACGGATCCTCTCGCAGGGAGGGACCGAGGTGAGGAGCACCTCCCAGCTGCTGGAGAGGCTGAGCTCGATCTCTCCCGGCGATCACGGAATGAGAGAAGCGAGCGCGCCTCCACCGCTCCGGCGACCGTAGGTCGTCCTTCCACGGGGACCACCCACCCCGACCCCCACCCCGGTCCTTGCCCTAGGGGGCGGGGGAGGGAGCCCCTGCGCTCTCTGCCCTACTTCGTGGGGAGGGTGGGCAGCGTCTCCACATGCACGTCCACGACGGGAGAGGGTTCCGCCAGGCGCTGCAGGAAGGTCGGAAGGAGCTCCTCGCCCACGAGCACAAGGACGGGCACTCCCATTTGCGCCGCCTCCCGGGCGGCGGCGGCCACCCCGAAGCGGACGACCGGGCCCTGCGTGAAACGTCGCAGCAGGTGGTGGGCCTCCAGTCCCTCGGCGGCTACCAGCCCGTGCGGGGATCGGCGGACCTCCCGGGCGACCCGGCGCACGGACGTGGAGGTGAGCGTGCCCCGGGACGGCAGGACGAGGCAGTGGACCGTTTCCGGTCGGAGGGTGACGATGCCTCGCAGCCCTTCCACCTCCACAAGGGCCCCTGCGCGGGCATCGTGGACCGCGGTGCCGACCGAGGACCCTTCGGCTCCCGGACGGGCCTCGAGCAGACCGGAGCGCAGCTCGAGCACCACGCGTTGGCCGGCACGGAGCGGGCGGGCGGCGAGCGCCCGGGTGCGGCGCACGACCTGGAGCCGCCCGAGCCGTTGGTCCAGGTCCTCGCGGAGCAGGGTGAGCGTCGCGTGGAGGCGATCGATCCCACGCACCGTGGGCCGGTAGGTACCGTCAAGGAGGCTCACCAGGTTCGCCTTTGAGAGGTCGCGGACGATCATCGAAGTGGCCTGGACGCTCACCCCCAGCGCCTTGGCGATGGTCCGAAGTCGGGTGTGACGGTGGACCGTGACCTCGTAGAGCAGCAGGGTCTCGGTGACCAGCCCTGACCTCCGCAGGTCCAGCAGCCCCCCCTTTCCGGCGGGCACGGTCGGCCGCTCGACCATCGAGGAACCCCGACCAGCACCTCGTATAAGGCACGGCCGGGCCTCCTCCGGACGTCCCTCTCCGACCGCGCGCGCGAGCGACCCGGGGCGGGCGTGTCGGTCGAGCGGCGCCCCCTCAGCGGGAGGTCCTGGCCCAGCGCTCCGAGAGGCCGGCGAGCAGGGGTGGGAGCGCGTCCTCCCACCGGGCCACCAGGCCCACGTCCACGTGACGGAAGAGCGGCTCCTCGGGCCGGTCGTTGATGCCCACCGCGCATCGGGCGCGCTGGACGCCGACCATGTGGTTGTACTTCCCGCTGAGGCCCACTCCCAGGTATAGGTCCGGTGCGATGGAGAGCCCGGTCAGGCCGACCTGGACCTGCGAAGGGGCCCAACCGGCATCGACGACCCTGCGCGTCGCCCCGAGAGCGAAGCCGAGCGGACCCACCAGGCTCAGCACCCGCTCGACCCCTTCGGGCCCTCCGACCCCCATCCCCACGACCGCGACCCCACGGGCAAGGCGGGGATCGCCGAAGCGCGGGTCGCGGTCGCTCGCGGCGGCGAGCCTCTCGACGAGGTTCGGGCCGAGGTCGATCGACCAGGGTTCCACCTCGAGGGTGCCGGACGGGGCTCCTGCGGGCGGGGCCTCGAAGGATCCGGGCCGGACCGTCGCCAAGGTGGGTCGCGTAGGGGAGGTGACCTCCGCCAGGACCCCGCCACCGAAGGAGGGCTTGAGGAACCGAAGACCATGATCGCCGTCCCACCGCAGGTCGGTCGCCTCCCCGACGAGACCCCGCGAGGACCGGCCCGAGGCGCGTCCGGCGAGGCCGCGGGTCCACGAGGTCGACGGGAAGAGCAGCGACACGGCGCGTGGGCGTTCGCGGAGCAGCCGCTCGAGGAGCGGCAGCGCTGAGGAAGGCTCGAGGTAGCCCTCTGGCCGCTCCACCCAATAGGCGCGTCCCGTCCCCGCCCGGGCGAGGTCGGCCCGGGCCTCGGGGGAAAGGGGGCCGAAGCCGGCCGCCGAGGGCCAGACCCCCCCGCGGAGCCGGCGGACCTGCGCGAGGAGCGGCAGGGCCTCCGGAGCGAGCCCTCCTCCGGGCGGTGAGGAGAAGACCACGACCTCCCGGTCGTCAGCTCCGACCTCGATGGGGAGCGCATGAGGCACCGCCGAGGGGCCCCTTCGTCCGTCCAACCTCTGACCGATCCGCTCGAGCGCGGTCTTCACGCGCTCCTGGAGCGGGCCCTCTGCGAGGACCAAGGGGTCGCGCAGGGGACGTTCCTTCGAGAGGCCCACCACGCGCGTCGGAGAAGCGTCGAGACCCACCTCGGACCCGGGGATCCCGAGGACGTCGAGATCGAGCCGCCGTGGGGCCCGAGCCCGAGCCGCCACCAGCGCCTCGGGAGAGGGCTTGCGGGGTCGGCCGATCCGTTCGCTGACCGTGAGGACCGCAGGGACCCGGGCACGGAACCTGGCCCATCCCTCCTCGGACTCCGAGACCACCGTGAGGTGCCCCTCGTCGCGGGACTCCACCTCCCGGACCTCGTCGATCCAGGGTAGCGAGAGGAGCTCTGCGAGCTGCGCCGGCATCTGGCCGGTGGAGGAATCGGTGGAGGCCCTTCCCGCGAGGACGAGGTCGGGCCCGAGGGTGCGGACCGCTCGGGCGAGCACCTTCGCCGTGACCCACGCGTCCGAGCCTCGGAGCCGCGGGTCGGAGATGAGGTGGACCTCATCGACCCCGTGGGCGAAGAGCTCGGAGAGGGCTGGCTCTCCCTCCGGAGGGGACATGCTCAGGACCTTCACGGGCTCCTGCGGGCGACGGACCGAGAGCGCGGCGGCGACCGCCCGCTGGTCCAAGGGGTTCACGAAGAGCGAGGTGGCCCCCCGAAGTACGACCTTGCTCTCGGGGTCGAAGCGGAGCTCATCGAGCTCGGGGACGACCTTCGCGAGGACCACGATGGTCATCCGCCCGTGCCCTTCCCGGTCCGAGGGAAACGCCCCTCTCTCTCGGGACCACGAGGTAGCACGCTTTAAGGACGCGGGCCCGTGCGGCAGCCTGCGCGGGCCTGTAGCTCAGTCGGTAGAGCAGGCGGCTCTTAACCGCAAGGTCCAGGGTTCGAATCCCTGCAGGCCCGTCCCCAAAAGGGTTTGAACCCTCGCGTCCTGGGGGGGGTTGATGACCCTCCAGCGACCCCGTCCCAACCACGCGGCGCTCCTCGAGAAGCCCGACATCCGTCGATGGCACGCCAACGTCGCCCAAGGGTCTGCGATCACCGCGGACGTCTACCTTCGGCGTCTCGGTGCTTTCTGCCTCCAGGTCAACGTCTCCCCCGAGAAGCTTGCCACGATGAAGGAGGCCGACCTTCACGCGTTGCTCCTCGACTTCATCGCAGCCGAGACGAAGCGGAAGAAGACCGGTTCCTACATTCACAGCACGTTGAAGGCTGTCCGCTCCTGGCTGAGCCACCACGGGATCCAGCTCACACGCCCGATCAAGATCGCCGGGGCATCCGCAACCCCGACCCTGAGCGAGGAGCGCGTCCCTACCCAAGAGGAGCTCCGCCGAATCTTCCTCGCAGCGTACCTCAAGGAGCGGGTCTCCTGTGCGCTGATGGCGCAGGCAGGCCTTCGCCCGGAAGTGCTCGGGAACTACGCCGGGGACGACGGGCTGACGTTGAAGGACCTCCCGGAGCTGGAGGTCAGGAAGGACCACGTGGAGTTCTCCAAGATTCCCGCGATGGTGGTGGTCCGACCGGAACTCTCGAAAGCCCGCCACAAGTACTTCACCTTCCTCGGGAGCGAGGGGTGCAGCTACGTCCGGGACTACCTCGAGGAGCGGTTGCGTGCGGGGGAGAGGCTCGGCCCTGACACGGACCTGATCTCCCCCACGGGCTGGAAAAAGGACTTCATCAAGACCACCAAGGTCAGCACCGGTATCCGGAACGCGATCCGTTCGGCGGGCTTCTCGTGGAGGCCTTACGTTCTGCGGGCCTACTTTGACACGCAACTGCTCTTGGCGGAAAGCAAGGGGAAGGTGGCCCACGACTACCGGGTCTTCTGGATGGGGCACAAGGGGTCGATGGAATCCCGCTACACGACCAACAAGAGCCGTCTCCCCCAGCACTTCATCGAGGACATGAGGCAGGCGTACAATCGATGCGAACCCTTCCTTGGTACCGTTGCGGGCATCGACGCGAGCCAAGTTGACTCTGCAGTCAACCGGCAGTTCCTCCGCCTCGCCGGGTATACCGACGAGGAACTTGCGGAGATCGACGTTTCGGACGTCGAGAAGGTCCGCGATCTTGCCCGCGAGCGGCTGGCATCCAGTTCGACCCCCACCTATCGTCCCGAAGTTGACCGCCCCTCGCCCTCGATGCACGGTGTCCACCAGATCGTCGTGGACCCTGGGGCGGTGGCCGCACTCATCTCCCATGGGTGGCGCTTCGTGGACAAGCTGGCACCCGATCAGGTCGTCATGGCGAGTCCTTCCACCCCAGGTACTTCGCCCATTCGCGCATCTTCACGATCAGTTCCGCGCGCGGCATTCGATTCGGCTCCCCTTGTAGGGCCAGACGCAGCGGGTGGTGCCGAGGAAGTCGGGCGACCTCCTGCTTCAGGCCCATCAGGTCGGCTTCCCCCTCGGGCGCTGGCGCGGCGGGCCCACACCCTCTGGGAAGAGAATGCCGCCCGGCGGGTGACTGTGACAGGACCTGACGGCCCGGAAGGTCCGGCCCCCCCCGAGGATTGACCTGCGCTCCAAAGTTACCGACCTGCGACAGGTCTAGCGGGGCCTGCGCTCCGAGAAGCTGGTCGATTGGCACGAGGATCACCGCCATCCCTGGCGGAGGCTGTCCCGCATGAACCCTATGTGGTCGCACGGTCCCAGGTGCCTGTCGACTGGCAGGGAGACTCGCTATCCCCAAGGATTCCGACCCATCCCCAAGATTGGACAGGGCGACGGCATGCCCGGCGACTCGATCAACCGCCCCTTCGCTATCGAAAACGAGCTGGACCGTCTTCGTGAGATCCTTCCCCAGGCGCTGGGGTTCGAGGACTGTCGCCACCGAACTATGCCTCCGATTCCACGGCGCCCGCGGACTTCGGCATAGGTGGTCCCGACGCGTTCAGAGCGGCCCCGACCCGAATCTGATAGAACCTTGTGGCGTAGCCCTTCTCCTTGTCCCACTCCTTGTCGGAGGGAATGTTCAGTCGGGACAGGATGGTACCAAGCTTCGTCGTGAGCTTCCCGGTCTTCGGATTGATGAAGCGTCCTCGATCAGCCATTGGGATGGCTTCAAGGATGTCCTCTCCTGTGACCTTGGTCTTCCCCTGCCCCGCCAAGACATCGACCGCCGCGCGGACGACATCCGCATCCGAGGGACAGCCTTCCGCGGGGGCGCAACTGGCGCCTGCAAATCGCGAGTCGCCCGCGCCGGCCTTCCCCTGCGCATCGAGGGAGGATCTCTCCTCGACGTGGGCGACGAAGGGGAATCCGTCAGGCGAGATTCCCTTGGGGAGGACCACACGTCGGCCATCACCCCAATAGAGGATTGCGAAGTCCGCAGCGAGCCTGGCCTCGGGGGCCAACTCTTGGAGGACCTGAACCAGCCGCTCCGCTAGTTCCGGGGTCTTCACCACGAAGAGGCACCGGCGACCCTCCTCCCGTGCCTTACGGAGGTTCTTGACGACCTGGGGCCCTTTGGTCGTGAGGGTCGAGCATTCGACCTCGAGATTGACCGCAATCCCGTCCTTTTCGAACGTGCCGTCAGGGAGGGGACGCGAGTTCGCGCCCTGGACGGTGACGTGGACCTCGATGCCCCACATGACGCGAATCTCCTCGACTGCACGTGCCAGGAGGTCCATGTGGATCTCGCCTTCCGACTCGGTCACTCGCCGGGCGTTCCATGCATCCACGAACGCCTGCCCGAGTGGGGTGATCCGGTTGTCCTTGGTCTTCGGGTCCCATGTGACGTAATCGAGGTCATCGGCCCGCCGCAGGGCCGCGAACACCTCACCCGCAGGCATCCCGAGCTCTTCGGCGATGTCCTCTCGTTGAGGGGTACCCTCCGAGACCGCGAAGCACACTGGGCCGAGGGTTTCCTGGTTGACTAGGAACGGGGACTCCCCCGAGCTCTCACGAGCCGCGTACTCCTTCTGTCCCGTCTCGCGAATGAGTCGCTCCGAGGCGAGCGCTTCGGGGCTCGCAGGAGGCGGCGGGGCCGTCTGCCAGAACCCCTGGTTCGAGTGCGTGAGCAGGTTGCAGACGAACTGGTGGTCGGGGAGCCACGTGAACCGCTCCTCGGCGT
This sequence comes from Thermoplasmata archaeon, assembly GCA_027306505.1. Taxonomy (GTDB): domain Archaea; phylum Thermoplasmatota; class Thermoplasmata; order Lutacidiplasmatales; family UBA184; genus JAKAAX01. The sequence continues at coordinate 14,151 of DAHUZP010000011.1, forward strand.
ACTCCCACTGGCGCGCCTGCGTGACCTTGTGGGCCGCCCTCGAGTCCTCGGGCCCCGTCCGGAAGCAGCACCAGACGTTCAGGTTGCTCTCCATGGCAGCACGGAGGTTCTCAGGAAGCTGACCGAAGTACTGGTTCGCCAAGACGACCCGGACCCCGTACTTGCGCCCCTCGCTCAGCATCTGGGAGAGCGAGGGAACGGCGAACATCTGCGCCTCGTCGATGACCAGGGTGAGAGGTGGGGCCCCCTCCCCGTGGGCGAGCC
>DAHUZP010000020.1 GCA_027306505.1 Thermoplasmata archaeon
TTCGCCATCTACGGGATCCAGCACATGCTGGGCTCCCTGGAGGAGATGGACCCGAACAAGAAGGCCACCCGGAACAAGCAGTTCTACAGCATCGTCGTCGGGCTCGTCATCGTCCTGATGTCCGTGGTCCTGGTCTCCGTCGCCCAGGGCCTCATCGTCTCGTGAGGAGGACCACCGATGACGCTCCGATCCTTCAAGGGCACCCGCTGGCCCACCGTCTGCGCCTGCGGATGTGGGACACCCATCCCCGCCAGCCCCGACGTCGCCATCGCCGTGGACCTCGACGCGCGGCCGCGGCGAACCTGGCTCTACGAGCACGCGCCCCGTGAGGGGGGCGGCGGCCCTGCGACCTCCGGCCCGTCGCCTCCCTCGTCGCCGTCGCCCAAAGACCCCACTCGCGGCCCGTCGCCTGCCCCTGGGAACGCGGGCCCCGCAACGGCGGCACCGCCGGCTTCGGGGTCGGTCGCCAAGAACTTCTCGAGGGGCGAGCCACGCCTGCTCGAGGTGGAAGGGCAGAGGTGGCCCTCGAACTGTGCCTGCGGGTGCGGGTCGGTCATCCCCGCCGGGCCCACCGTCCCGATCGTGGTCGAGCTGGGGACGAAACCCCGCAAGGTCTGGGTCCCTGAGCACAGCCCCGGGGCGCAGGCCGCCCGGGCCGCAGCGGGGAGTGCCCGCCCAAGCGCGGCCTCCCCGGAGGCCGCATGAGGCTTCGGACGGTCACGGGCCAGCGCTGGCCCGCGAAGTGCGCGGACGGATGCGGCGCCACGATCCCTCCCGGGGAGGACGTCAAGGTCGTGGTGGACCTGGAGGCCCGGCCACGAAAGGCCTGGCTGCCCGAGCACTCGCCGGATGCGGGCACCTGGAAGCGAGGCGGTCCCAGCGGGGACCCTGAGAACCCACCCCCTCAGGCCTCCCGTTCGGGGTACCCCAGGCCCCAGCAGGCTCCCCCACGGCCCCCGTCGGCGCTTCCCACCGCTTCGCCCCCCGCACCGTGCGAGCCCTCCCCCCACATCTCCGTCGAGGTCGAGGAGTCTCAGGGAGACTCCGTTCCCGGGCCGATGCTCGGGAAGCCGTGGGCAGGGGGCCATCTCTCGCTCCGGGAATCCTCGCAGGGGTTCGTCCGGGTGACCTTCTCCTCCCATGCGCAGGAGGGCGAGGAGGACCGCGAGCTCCGGGCGCGCGTCAACTCCGCGCTCCTCCAGGACCTGGAGGCCCAGGTCCTCGGCCTTCGGTCCCTCCGCGCCAGGCTTGGGATCGAGGGGGCCGCGCCGACCACCCGGCGGACCCAGGGGGGGGCATGAGCGCAGGCGAGGAGGCCCCGCCATCGTTGGACCGAGAGCAGTGGCGCGGGCCCGCTCGAGGGGTTGACGTCGGTCCGATCGCGGCACGGGTCCCGTGCGCGCTTGCGACCCGGCCCCCGAGGGGCGCCAGGCTCCAGCGTGGGAGGTCGCTCGGGGCCCTCGTGGCCCCCGGTGGTCCGCAGAGGCGCTCTCCGCGCGCCGAAAGGTTCGTCCAAGAGGCCCGGCGTCTCGCGGAAAAGGAGGGGTTCGTCCTCACCTGCCTGGTCGCCGTCGACCCTGAGCTCTTGAGGCTCCGGGGAACGGGATTCCCCGGGGCGGTCACCAGCTACTCGAGGAAGGCGGAGACGGTGGCCTCCTCCAGCGCGGGGGCCCCGTGAACGCCTGTCCCCGATGCGGGGGGATCCACACGCTCGAGAACCAGGATGGGAAGGCCGCTGCGTGCCTGACCTGCAAGTGGACCCGTAGCCCTGGACTGGACCGCTGGTTGCCCCCAGGGCCCCCCTCGCCTCGCCTCTCGCCGCACTCGGTGTTCGCGGCGCTCCCTCTCCTCCCTTCGTTGCTGCGGACCACCCCCGGCGCGGAGGAGGGGCGTGCCGAGCCGATCCGCCCACCGTGGACCAGGGATCCGGCGGAGCGCGGGGGCCCTCGCACCGGGGGCCCCACAAACCCCCCTGGTCCCCAACCCCTTCCGGCGGGCATCCCCCGGCGGCGCAAGCCGTTCGGGCCGGGGCCCGCCGTCGCCCTCGCCCTGGGCCTCGTCCTTGCTCTCCTCCCGGTCTCCTCCGCGGCCCCCCTTCCTCTTCACCCCGGGTCCTCATCTGACGGCCCCATCTTCCAGGTCTCCCTCTCCTTCCACAACTCCTCTTCGAACTCGACCGCGCCGGTCTCCCAGGCCGTCGCCGATCTCCTGTTCATCAACGACACGGACCTCGAGCCGGTGGAGAACTTCACGCTCTCGAACGGAGCGAACTACACCTGCTCCAATTTCACCGGGATGAACCTGACGAACGTCACCAGCGTCTTGGTCGTCGGGCATCCTCTGACGGGTTTCCCCCGCGCGACCCCAGCCCAGACGGAGATCGACAACCTCTCCTCGCAGTCCACGGTTGCCCTCGACCTGGTCTGGACGAGCTCCTCGTATCCTTCCCCGCCACCCCCAACCACGAACGGGTCGTTCTCGCCTCCACCACCGGCGTTCCCGCTGTTCCTCCAGCTCTTGGGCGTCGGGTTGTTCCTCGCCTTCGCATCGCTTCTGGTCGCGGGCCTCTGGAAGATCGTCTCCACCGACCGTGAGGGGGATCCCCCATGAGCTGGGAGCAGGACCTCGCGAGCCTCATCTGGAACAGCCTCTGGGGAGCCCTCTCCTCACCCTTCGCCGCGCTCTGCGACCAGTTGCTCCAGTGGAGCGTCTTGGCCGTCGCGACCACCCCCAGCCTCTCCAACCCCGCGGTGGCCACCGTCTGGACGATCACCTACGCGGTCTTCCTCGGGGCCCTGGGCATCGCCATCGCGGGCATCGGACTGATGTACATCCTCTCCCCGCTCGCCGAGAAGAAGTTCCAGTTGAAGCAGCTCTGGATCAAGCTCGGCTACGCGCTCGTCCTGGGCTCGTCGACCATCCTCATCGGCAACTTCTGCATCTCCGTCTCGAACCAGCTCGCCTCCGCCATCCTCTCCCAGGGCAACTTCTCGGTCCTGGGGACCTCGTACTGGTCCAGCGGGTTCGGCAGCACCTCCGGGCCGCTCGCGGTCGTCCTCTACCTGATGGCGGTCATCCTGCTGGTGACCCTCCTCATCGAGCAGGGTGTCCGCATCCTGATGGTCTTCTTCTCCGGGGCCATCCTCCCCTGGGCCTTCCTGCTCTGGTCCTTCCCGACGACCCAGGCCTACGGGACGAAGATCCTCAAGATGTTCTTCGAGTGGACCTTTGTCAACGTCTTCATCGGCATCGTCCTGGTCCTCTCCTCCCTCTTCATCACCGGGAACGGCACCTCGAACGGCCCGCTGAACATCGCCCTCGTCCTGGGCAGCTTCGCCCTCGCCGCGGCGATGCCGAAGTTGATGACCGAGAGCGGCTCGGCGGTCTCCTCGGTAGGCCAGGCCGTTCTAGGGGGAGTCCTCGGGGCCGGCAGCATGGGAGGCGGCTCGGGCCTCCCTGGCGTGGAGGGACCGTCCGGGGGGCTCTCCGGCGCGGCGGGGGCCGCGACGGGCACCTCAGGGGTCCTCGGCAAGGTCGGGCAGGCCGCGCGGCTGGTCGCCGCCGGGCACGGGGCCGCCGGCATGGGGGCCATCGGCGCGATCTCGCTCTTCCACGCCGGGAAGTTGGCCGCGCGACCCATGGTCCGCCGTGGACAGGCGGGCTGGAGGGCCCACAAGCTGCAGAAGATGGGCGTACCCAAGGTCTCCGCTCGGGCCGTCGCCTCCGGCAAGATCGACCTCAGCGACCGGACGAAGTCGGGGTTCGCCCTGCCGCACGGCGGCTGGTACGGCGCCGACAGCGCGTACATCCGCGAGATGCGCAAGAGGGTGGAGGCATGAGCGAGGAGGCGGAGACCGCGGGGGACGGGATGGTGATCTTCCCTCCCCGCATCGGGTCGCTGGCGTCGAGGATCGGCCCTCTCACGGTCCAGCAGGGGGTCTACCTTCTGGGCTCGGCCTCGCTGGGAGCCCTCCTGGGCTACTCCATCAACGATCTCGCCCCGCACACCGCGTGGGCGACCGCGGCGGGGATCCTCGCCTTCGTCGGAGCGGTCGTGGTGGGGCTTCTCCTCGGGTTCGTCCGCCGGGCCGACCTGCCGCTCCTCCACTACCTGCTGCTCCGCCGGGGGTTCCTCTCAAGGCCTGCCACGCTCGAAGGAGAGGCGGCCCAGTCCTACGTCCAGTTGACCGGCCTCACCCACGACACGCTCCTCCTGCCCAACGACGTCTACGTCCGCGTCGTGGAGGTCAAGGGGGTCAACCTGGCCCTCCTCTCCGCGGACGAGCGGGAGGAGCATGTCCAGGGCTTCCTGAGCTTCCTCAACGCCCTCGACTTCGACCTCCAGATCATCACCCGGCCGGACCGGTTCGACAACCGCTCGTACCTCCTTGCGCTCTGCGACCGGCTGCAGAAGCTTCCTCCCGGCCTGCTCCACCACGTCGGGAGCAGCTACCTCAAGTTCTTCGACGAGGCGACGCGGGAGACGCTGGACCGGAAGTTCTACGTCGCAACGGCCGTACGGCTCGCGCAGGCGGCCCCCCATCTGTTCGCGGGGGACGCATCCCCCACCCCTGAGGCAAGGCGCCAGGCCGCCGGAAAGCTGCTCGACTCCCGCGTGGAGGCCCTCATCGAGAACCTCGTGACCCTCGGGCTCGAGGCGGAGCCCCTCGAAGGGGCGGAGCTCGTCGACATGCTCCGTGGCTACTACCGGTTCGGGTCGCACCGGGAGGGGGGCCGCGGAGGAGATGCCCGGTCCCTCGTCGCGGCCCTGCGTCCATCGAAGGTCCACTTCTTCCCGGACCACACGATCGTGGGCAGCGAGTTCGTCCGCGTCCTCCAGGTCCAGGACTACCCCGCGCGCCTCTCCGTCAACTTCCTCTCCTCGCTCCTGACCGTGCCCGCCAGGGTGGACGTGACCCTCCACGTTTCCCCCATCCCCCAGGAGCTCGCCCTCGTGATGCTCCAGCGCGAGGTGGTCCGCGTCGAGGTCGAGCGGTTGGGGAAGGTCGACCGGGGGTCGGTCGACACCGTGGCGCACGAGCATCAGCTCGGGGTCTTCCAGGGGGTCTCCGCCGCGCTCACACGCCAGGAGGAGCGCCTCTTCCGGACCGGCCTCTACATCTCGCTTCGCGCGGACTCGCTCGAGGAGCTGAACTCGCTCACCGGGCAGGTCCAGGGGACGCTCCGGGGCCTCATGGTCAAGGCCCGGGCCCCGGTCTTCCAGCAGCAGACCGCGCTCAAGTGCATCCTCCCCTTCGGACGGGACTACCTCGAGTCCGGCTATCCCCTCCAGGGGAGCGCCGTCGCCACGATGTACCCCTTCGTCTCGGGGGTCATCGCCCAGAAGGAGGGGGTCCTCTACGGGTTCTCCGAGCTCAACGGGACCCCCATCATCTACGACCGCTTCGCGGAGGGGAACTTCAACAGCTGCCTCTTCGGGGCCTCGGGTTCCGGCAAGTCCTACGCGCTGAAGTCCGAGATCCTCCGCCAGATGGTCCTCCGCCCGTCCCTCCGGGCGTACATCCTCGACCCCCTGGGAGAGTTCGGGCATCTGACGCGCTCCCTGGACGGCGCGGTCCTGCGGGTCGGACCGAACGAGGGGACGTACCTCAACCCGATGTGGGTCGGGAGGTCCCCCGCCGAGCGCGCCGAGCGCTCGAAGGCCTTCTTCGAGGTCCTCATCGACCTCACGCCGGAGGAGCGGGCGCTCCTCGACGGTCTCCTCTTCCGCATGCATGGCGAACGGAACGAGGAGTTCCTCCTCGGGGACGTCGCCCAGGAGCTCGCGAAGGAGGGCTCGCCTCCGGCCCGACGCCTGGCCATGCTGATGGCCCCCTACCTGACGGGCTCCTACTCGTTCCTGAACCACCGGAACACCGTGGACCTCTCCGCCCGGGTGGTGGCCTTCGACCTGAGCACCCTCTACGCGCAGTACCAGGCCATCCTTCCTCCCGTGATGTTCGTCCTGCTCGACTTCGTCCACACCCGCTGCGAGGAGGACCTGGAGCCCAAGATCCTCGCGGTGGACGAGGTCCACTTCCTGATGGCCCGGGAGGAGACCTCGAAGTTCCTCTGGCGGCTGGTGCGGCACTCCCGACATTCCAACACCGCGGTCTCGCTGATCGACCAGACGGCGGAGACCTTCCTCAACGACGCCCGGGGACACGACATCCTCCAGAACTCCGCCACCACGGTGCTCTTCCGGCACAAGAACGTCGGGGCCGCGATGCGGGAGTACTTCGGGCTCACCCCGACCCAGGTCCAGCTGGTCAAGCTCGCGAAGACCGGCAAGGGCGTGGGATACTCCACCGCCCTGTTCATCACGGGGAACGCCCGCACCCCGATGCGCGTCGAGGCCGCCGATTTCGAGCACTGGCTCATCACGAGCGACCCGGACGAGGTCAAGGCGAAGCTGACCTCGTCCCGGGAAGAGGTTGCGGCAGGATCTGCGTCGCGGAAGTTGGGCAGGCAGCCCGAGGCCCCGGTCTCACGTCCTCTGCTCTCAATCGCACCGCCTTCGGCGACCGCCCCCGCCGCGGAGGCCGCGAGAAGGCCTGTGGACGACTACCCCCCCTACTTCGCCGCGCTCGCGACCTCCGAGGAGGAAGGCGGAACAGAGGTGAGGGCATGAATTCTCACGAGGGTTCTCTCGAAGCTGGCGCTGCACGCGTGGACGTCGGAGTTCTCACTCAGCGGATCGATGGGATTCCAATCTCAAGCTCGGATGATTCCCACAGCCCCGAGCCGAAGTTGAGTGTGTCCTCTCCATCAAGACGCGGCAGGGGAGTCTTGCTTGATCTGTCGTTGGACTACCATCCACGCGTCTTCGGTGAGCGTTATCCGAGGACGAACTGGGGACCTTCCTCGTCTGGCCCCAGACAGCGCCCTACCGTGTTGTCGGGCCGATTCTCGCCAGGCAACCTCGAGCCATACGATCCGAAGATTGCGGGAACCGTAGGGGAGATCCTCGACGGGGTGGACCCGGTTCCATGGGACTATTTGGTCTCGGTCGCGACTCCTGAACCTCATTCGAACTTCGACCCCGTTCTCTACGAGCCGGTACGCCGCGATGTCCTCTATCGCGAAGTATCTCCAAAGCAGACCCAGCGCAAAGAGAATGGTGAGGAAGATTCCCGCAAAGAGTCCTGTGCGCCCCCTCGAGGGGTCCAGCCAGTAGAGATAGCCGAAGAACACCGGGAACCCCACAAGGCAAGCGGCAATCATCAGCCAGACTTTCGAGGAACCTCGGAATCCTGGTTCAGGTACGAACTCGTCCACACTGGGCAGAGAGCGAACTCGAAGAAGAATCCTGGGGAGGGATAGCATGATCCACCGATGGCTCCAGGTCGGTCGCCCCGAGCGGGACCCCAAGGACCCCGGCCCCGACCTCTCCGCTCTCGCCAACCTCTCCATCGCGTCGTGGGGGATGGAGGTCTCCAGGTCCGCCAAGGGCTTGGTCGACCTTCGAGTGCTGGCGCCGGACGGCGACTCGATGGGCCGGGTCGCCCGGGTCCTGGGGCTCACCTTCCCCCATGTCTCCGTCCTGGGGAACGCTCCCTGCGCCGCCCCGCCCGCGCACGAGCTCAAGATGTGGAGGTTCGCCCGCGCCCGTCCCTCCTCGGGCCACCACTGGTGGCCGCTCAACATCCCCGAGCAGAAC
>DAHUZP010000013.1 GCA_027306505.1 Thermoplasmata archaeon
AGAGGAGGTCGAGGGGATGTCCCAGAATCGAATGCCCCCGGAGGCAACCTGTCCTGGAATCCCCCCTTCGAGATGAATTCTGGGACTGAGTTGGCACGTTAGAAATGTTCTTATATGCATTGTGTGTTGTTGTGTCCTGCACAGGTTACCATGCGGCTCGACCTTGGCTCGGACGGCAAGATCATCGGGACCCGTCGGGTGAGCCCCAACGGGCAGGTGAGCGGGCTCAGCGAGTTCGTCGGGCGCGAGGTCTTGGTGATCCTCCCCGGCGCTGGCGAGTCCAACGACTCCACCCCTTGGTCCGGACCGGAGGGACTGGCCCAGCTCGTGAACGAGCAGATCCGCCAGGCCTACCAGCGCTACCAGTCGCTCCAGGAGATGTACTCGACGCCCTGGGAGGCCACCCGGTCGTTCCTGCAGAGCGCCTTCGGGGCGCAGGTCCCCGACGTCCTGGCCCAAGTTGACCGATGGGTTAAAAGCCAGGTCCAAGATGCATCGCCCGGTCGAACCTCCCGGCCTTCTCAGCCCACCAATGGTAGGGCCGAAAGGCCCGAGGCGCAGGACGAGAGCGCGGCGTCGCGGCGCTCCCGGTCCTCCGCATCGGGGAAGAAGCGGCCATGACCGGAGCGAACGGGAGCATGAACCGCGTAGTGGACCGCCGAGCCTTGGTGACCGGGGGCAGCGGAGGGATCGGATTCGACATCGCGAAGTCCCTGGCCGAAGAGGGGGCTGACGTCGCGGTCCAGTGGCACCGCAATCAAACCGAGGCCGCCAAGATCGTCGGGCTCGTCGAGAAGGCGGGCCGCAAGAGCATCGCTGTCCAGGCCGACCTGCAGGACCCGAAGAGCGTGCGCCTCATGCGGGACAGCCTGCACGAGAAGTTTGGCAAGATCGACGTGCTGATCAACTGCGCGGGGATCAACCGCGACAGCCTCTTCACCCGCATGACCGACGAGCAGTGGGACGAGGTCATCCAGGTGAACCTCTCGGGCGTCTATCACTGCTGCAAGGCCTTTGTCGAGGAGATCTCGGCGAGCGGACGCGGTCGGATCATCAACATCTCTAGCCTCGTCGGCCAGATGGGCAACATCGGTCAGGTCAACTACGCAGCGAGCAAGAGCGGGATGATCGGCTTCACCAAGGCCCTCGCCCGAGAGCTCGCGCGGGACAAGACCACGGTCAACGTCGTCGCTCCTGGCTTCATCGACACGCCGATGGTCCAGAACATCCCCGAGAAGGTGAGGCAGAAGATCCTCTCTCAGATTCCCATGGGGCGCTTCGGCACTCCCCGGGAGGTCGCGATGAGCGTGGTCTACCTGGTCTCCAGCGAGGCCGATTACGTCACGGGCGCAGTACTCAATCTCAACGGAGGAATGTATCTATGAGCGAAAACACCACCAACCAGCCGAGCGCGCCGACCCTGCCGAACTGGACCCACTTGACCACCCTGCCGGACCTCTCTCGTGTCAACGAGGCGTGGGGCCGTGTCGGCGACGCGGTCAACCACGCCTCTGAGCTCTACCTCAAGGAGCTCACCGCCTACATGACGTGGACCCGCAACGTCCAGCGAGAGATCCTCGGACAAGCGCTTTCCACGACTCAGGAGCTCTCCCGCATGGGCGAGCGCCAGCTCGCCTTCCTCGTTCGACTCCGCGAGAACACCCCGGTCCCCGGGGCGGTCCCGAAGGGCACCGAGACGATCACCGGGATGGTCGAGGGCGTGGTCAAGGAGACCACCCACGGCGCCTGAGGACAACGATCGAGCAGCCAACCAACTGGAGGAACCATGCCACGAGCGAAGAAGACCACCGCACCACCGACGAAGACCGCGCCCCCCGCTGAGCCTCGCGAGGCGCCCAAGCCCCGCTACGAGCCGGGCAACCCCGCGCAGAACCTGCGCGCCCCCATCGAGGAGGGCGTCGAGCTCTGGACCCGTTTCGCCCGGGAGACCGGTGAGACCGTCACCGACTTCCTTCGACGGTTCGGGGAGGAGCAGCAGAAGAACTACGAGTCCTGGGTCGCGTCCATGAGCGACGCCGCCCGCCCCGCCGTGCACGACCGGGAGACCCAGGAGGTCCAATCCCGTGCGGAGGAGTGGAACCGGCGCGCCGAGGAGATCGGTGCCCGCATCCGTGACGCCTTCCAGGCCGGGCTCGAGCCTCAGCACGAGCTCTTCGAAGCCTGGGTGCGCCCCTTCCTCCCGAAGGAGGCCACCCCGGAGCAGAAGACCCGGGAGGCCGCCGAGCTCTTCCAGAAGATGTGGACCGGCCTCACGGCCAACATGTCCCGCCGGCTCGTCGAGACGATGCAGCCCGGCAAGGGCGTCGAGGACCTCATCCGCGTGCAGGAGGACTCGCTCAAGGAGTTCTCGGAGTCGTTCCAGAAGCTGACCCAGCTCTACTTCACGAGCCCCGCGTTCGTGACGATGTTCGGGCGCACACTGGACGCCTCCCTCGACCTCCAGAAGGCGATGAAGGAAGGCGACGATGCCTTCAGCCGGCTCACGGGGTTCCCGTCCCGACGGGAGATCACCGAGCTCAACCAGGCGGTCAAGGACCTCTCCGAGAAGGTCTCCCGCCTCAACTCTGGGCGGGCGTAGGCCCGCCCCCTGACGCGGCGGCGAGCTTATGCTCGTCGCCGCGTAGGAACTTCCGATCATGGCGACCGCTGTACCGCCCCCGCAAGCGCCCGAAGCGAACGCCGGCTCCCCTGACGCGTTCGCCGAGTTCAGTGACAAGCTCCGCCGAGCATGGGAGCTGGCCCTCCACCCCCCTAAGATCGAGGTAGGGCAGACCCCGGCCGATGTGGTCCTTCAGGAAGGGAGGATGCGCCTGCTCCACTACCATTGCCCCCCCAACGTCCGCAAGGAGGGCCGTCCACCGGTCCTCTGCGTCTACGCGCTCATCAACAAGCCCTACATCATGGACCTGCAGCCCGGGCTCTCCGTCGTCGAGAGCCTGCTCGCGCGGGGCCTGGACGTCTACCTCATCGACTGGGGGACGCCGAACCAGCTCGACAAGGACCTGACGCTCCACGACTACGTGAACGGCTACGTGGCTCGGTCGGTGGAGGCGGTCCAGCGGGAGACCGGTCTCCAGCAGATCCACATCCTGGGCTACTGCATGGGGGGCACGTTCTCCGCGATGTACACCGCCCAGCACCCCGAGAACGTCCGGACCCTGGCCCTCATGGCCGCGCCCCTCGACTTCGACACCCGGTCGAGCTACCTCAACATCTGGGCCCACGCGCCGGGATTCGACGCCTGGAAGATCGCCCGGACCTACGGGCTCCTGCCCCCGGAGTTCTTCAACTCGGCCTTCGGGATGCTCGACCCGCTGCGGACGAACTACCTCAAGTTCAAGGACCTCTTGGAGCGCATGGACGACCGGCCGTTCGTGGAGAACTTCCTACGGATGGAGAAGTGGACGAACGACGGGATCCCTATGGCGGGGCCCACCTACGCCGAGTTCATCGACAAGGGCTACCAGCGGAACCTCCTGATCAAAGGGGAGTGGACCCTGGACGGCGAGCGCCGTCCGGTCGAGCTCTCGAACCTCACGATGCCGCTCGCGACGATCGTCGGGCTCAAGGACAACCTGGTGCCCCCGGAGTCGACGGAGCGCGTGCTCGACCACGTCGGCTCGAAGGACACGACGAAGTTCCAGTTCCCCGGTGGACACATCGGCCTCTCCGTCAGTCGAAGGGCCCACCAGGAGCTCTGGCCCCGCTACGCCGACTGGGTCCTCGCCCGAAGCCGGGGGTCCACGACGAGCGACCGACCGGCCTCGCCAAATGCGGGCGCGGGAAGGGCCAAGCCCACCCGCCCACCCGCACGTCCCCCGAGGACCCGACGGCCCGGACGACCCGCGAACCGCCGACGGAAGAACGCTTGATCCGATCGTAGGAGAGAAACATGGCCGCAGCACGACGCCGCAGCGCACGCACCCTGTCCGAACCCGCTAGACCGACTGCCGCCGCTGACGCCGACGCGGGACCCCTGGTCCTCGTCGAGCGCCGGGGACCGGTCGCCATCCTGACGCTCAACAACCCTCCGGTGAACATCTTCACCACCGCGGTGCTCGAGGAGCTCGCGGGCCAGGTGCTGGAGCTCTCGGAGGACCCGTCCGTCCGCGCGCTCGTCCTCACGGGGGCGGGCGACAAGGCCTTCTCCGGCGGGGCGGACATCAAGGAAATGGTCCGCATGGACCGCGAGGAGGCGAGCCGTCACAGCGCGAAGGGCCAGGCCGTCGCGAACCTCCTGGAGCGCTCTCCGCTCCCGGTCATCGCGGCCGTCCACGGCTTCTGCCTGGGGGGAGGCTCGGAGATCTCCCAGGCCTGTGATTTCATCATCGCGGCCGACAACGCGGTCTTCGGGCAGCCGGAGATCAACATCGGGGTCATCCCCGGCTGGGGTGGCTCCCGGCGCCTCACACGCGCCATCGGTGCCGCTCGGGCACGGGACTGGATCATGACGGGCGAGAAGGTGCCCGCTGAGAAGGCCCTCCAGGATGGCCTCATCCACAAGATCGTCCCCCGGGCGAAGCTCCTCGATGAGGCCGTCGCTCTGGGCGAGAAGCTCGCGACCAAGCCCGCGGTCGCCCTCGCCGCCTGCAAGTACGCGGTGAACCAGGCCTCGGACGCGAGCCGGCTCATGGGGCTCGAGTACGAGCGCGAGCTCTGGGGCCTGCTGTTCGAGACGGAGGACCAGAAGGAAGGCATGAGGGCCTTCCTCGAGAAGCGGCCCGCCAACTTCCCCGACCAGCGGGACTGGACACGGCGCAAGCCAGAGTTCCCGTGGGAGAGCCCGGGGAACCCGCTCGAGAGCGCGAGAGTGCTCGCCTACCAGCGAAGCAACGGCCCCTCCCCGAGCCCGCCCCGGTCCCCCGCCTCGCTCCCGACCCTCAAGAGCCCGTACGATGTCATGGCCCTGGCCGAGGCCTACCGTGACGCGGGCCAGAGGGCCTTTGACACCTTCTTCGCCCTCATGCGGAGCGCCTCGGACAGCTACCGGACGTGGACCCAGGCCGCTCTCCGAGACCCTCCGATGGGTCGCTACGCCCGCCCCAGGACCTCGGAGCGAGCGGACGCACCGCGCTAGGACGGGCGGAGCTACCCGCGGTCCCCCATCGCCCGGGGGGCATTGGGATGCGCGAAGGTAAAGAACCCGTTACCTTAGCCCGAGAGGCCCGTGAGGGCGTGCCGCGGTGGCTCAGCTGGTAGAGCGGCTCCTTGGTAAGGAGCAGGCCGAGGGTTCAAATCCCTCCCGCGGCTCTTCGATCCTTCCGACCGGCGCCCCGGCGATCGGCCTGCCCTCCCCGACCCCGGGTAAGGGGTGCAGCAGCGACCGAGGGTGGTTGGTCGGCCGCAACCCTTACGATTCGCGCGCCGTTGACGCGCGATGAAGGATGGGGGTGGCGCTCCTGGAGAACACGTCATCGGGTGCGAGCGCCCTTTCGCTGGACCTGGGCGAGACGGTGTTCTGGGACACCCGCGAGATCCTCGAGGCCCAGACCCGCGGGCGGGTCGAGACGCTCGCTCGCCTTCTGGTGGGCCGTTCGGGAGCCCCCCTCTCGATCGACGAGGTGTCGTCCGCTCGGCAGAGGGTCCTCGCGCGGTGGGGCACCACGGGCCTCATCGCGAGCAGTCTTCCCAATGCCGACATGGTGCGTGAGGTCATGCAAGAACTGGGCGCTCGGACCAACCTCGCGATGGAGGACCTCGCCGAAAGGTACTCCGAAGCCGGTCTTCGGGAGCATCCCCCTCACCTCAACCCCGAGGCCCGCAAGCTCGCCGATGAACTGGTCGTTCGTGGGGTCCCCGTCATCGTCACCTCCAACACCTCTCGTTCCGGACGGACCTGGAGGTCTTTCTTGAGGGACGTGTGGGGCCTCCCGGTAGTGGAGGCGGTGACCTCTTGTGACCTGGGGGCCCGCAAGCCGGACCCGCGGCTCTTCTTGGAGGGTGCGCGCCGTCTGGACGTGGACCCCTCGGCGGTCCTCCATGTGGGTGACCGATGGGACCGGGACGTGGTGGGGGCCCTGGGAGCGAAGATGCACGCCGCGCTCTATCGAGGGCTCTGGCCACGCTACTGGAACCCGGAGGAAGGTCCGCCGGTGCCGCCCCCCTCGGGAACGTCCGTCCCCTGCCTGGACCACCTGAGTGACGCGCTTTCGCTGTTCTGACCTTGGATCGTGATGCGCTAGAGCCGCGCAGGGGAAGCGTGGCGGATCGTGGCTGAGGACAGGCAGCCGAGGCAACGTCCATATGGCGACACGGGGTTGGAGAGGCCGTGTCGCGGCCCAGTCTGAGATTCCTCTACACGGGGATCGAAGTGCGAGACCTCGCTCGCTCCCTCCGCTTCTACAAGGGGCTCGGGTTCCATGAACTGTTCCGGGGGACGATGGGGCATGGGGGGATCTGGGTCCACCTTCGCCTTCCTCACCAGGTCCCACGGCTCGAGCTGAACTGGTATTCCTCCCGGGACCCGCTTCCGCGAACCATACCGACGAGGCTCCGAGCTCGATCACCTGGGTTTCCGCTTGGACGACCCCGAGGCTTGGGCGATGAAGGCCCGGAGGTTCGGAGGCAAGATCGTGGACCGGGTGAACGAACCCCACGAGTGGCTCGTGTACGTGACGGACCCGGATGGGGTCTGGCTCGAGTTCATCGGGAACGTCGCGCACCGGCCCGCGAAGTGGGCCCCCAAGACGAGCGCATCTGGATAGCCCCCGGTGCTCGCCGGAACGGAGCGCGCCTCTCACCTGCGAGGATATTCGCTCGGGGGGACCGAGTGGCTAGGCTCGGCCCTCTCCGCCAAGGTGCATGAGGCCCGGTCGGGACCCCATGTGACTCGTCCGCAGGTGGAAGGACCCGACAATGCCTATCGGTGGAGGACTTCGTGCGCTCACCTTCAAATACGCCCCCCAGTTGGTCGGCCTCGTCATAGCGGGGTAGGGTAGTCAGGTCATCCCGACGGGCTCATAACCCGTAGATCCATGGTTCAAATCCATGCCCCGCTACTACCTTTTTGGTAGCCGCGGCTCTACACTTCGCGCGGAACTTCACAAGGAACGCGCCGCCACAATCACCCCGACGGGGGGATGGTCGGTTCCGTGGAGCCTGAGGAGCTGCTCCGCCCGGTCCCATCGCGCCAACAGCTCCTCTCGCCTCTTCGGGTCTTTGACGCTCTTGAGAAGGTCCCGCGGGAAGTACGCCAGAGCATGAGGGAGATCGACCTCCACGACCTTGGAGGTGAGCACCACACCTCCCGCCTCGGCCACAAGCTGTCCCAGCCTCTCTTGGGCGAGGTAGTGCAGGTCGTCGCGTTCTCCCGTCGTGGCCTCGAAGAACTCCTGTCGAAGGTCGTACATCTCCAGATGGGCGCGTTGAGCATCGTTGACCGCCACGGGTAGGGATTCCGCCAGGAAGATCTTCGGTGCGACACGGAGCATTTCGCGAAAGACCTCGACCATGATCGGCTCGCTTCGAAGCGAACGGATCCCGTGAACGCAGAGCGCGAGGTCGACGGAGGTCGGGGTGAGGGGTAGCTGACGAGCGTCGCCCGTCACCGGGCGGATCCTGTCCCGATAGCCCGCTTGGGTGAGGATCTCTCGGAACATGCCCCATCGTTCTCGCTCCAGGGCGACCACCCGGCCGGTCTCGCCGGTCAGGAAAGCAAGAGGGACCGTGGCAATCCCATGCCCTCCGCTCCCCACCTCAAGCACCGTGCTCCCGTGGACGACCGGTGCCTGCTGGAGGACCTGGTAGCGCTCCAGCATCTCGCATCTCAGCCAATCCGGCGCGAGCGGGGGGTTGTCGAGGAGGGGAACCTCCCGGAGGACTCGGGCGAAGCCGGAATCGACCCCTTCGAGCTGAGTCTCGAGTCGTGACACGGCCTTACCTCATCGACGAGGACCTCTGTGAAGTCACCGGTCGCGCCGTCCCTAGGCGAGAGAGACTGGTGGGCCTTTCGGCCGCAACTGTAGCTCCCAGCAAGGTCCCAGACGCGGTCCTCCCGCTCGCGCGGGGCCGGGGACCGGACACGGCGGGACTACCGGGCTCCGCGCGACCCACGCGGGAGGGAGGAAATGGGTCGAGGCCGCTCGCTCCCGCCAGCTCCGGACCACGCTAGGCGAAGAGGTCCTCGAGCGGGTTTCCCATCTCCTTGACCTCACGGACCTGCACGCCCTTCGACTGAAGGTCCTGCAGGAGGCCCGGGACCTTCTCGGGCCCGCTCAGCTCGAAGATGTAGTACTCCCCTTTCCGGTTCTCCGGGGGCAACGACGACTCCCCTCCCATCACGCGCACGCCCACCGTGTACCGGTTCGACCTCATTTCGGAGATCCGGCTGAAGAGCGAGATCTTCCCGGCCCGGATCGCGATGACGTACCTGCCGATCTCCCGGGCCTCGAAGAGATTGTGCGAGGAGTACAGGACCACCTTGTTCCGGCTGAGCTTCAGGATGAGGTCGCGGATCTCGGAGGCCACCTTGGGGTCCAGGTTGGCCGTGGGCTCGTCGAGCAGGTAGATGTCCCTCTCCTGAAGGAAGATCCGTGAGACGGAGACGCGCTTCTTCTGGCCGGCGCTGAGCTCCGAGTAGAACCTCTTTCTCAGCGGTTCGATCTCGAGGAGGCGAAGCACGCGCTCGACATCCTCCTCCCCCGCCCGCTCGACCGATGCGTAGAACCGGAGCGCCTCCTCGACAGTGAGCCCATCCGGGATCCCGTCGACGTGCGAGAGGAAGTGCAGTCGGTCGCGAGTGGCCTGCTCTTCGATGGACCTCCCGCCGATCTCGATCCGGCCCGAGTACGGCCGGAGGATCCCGGCCATGGTGCGGAAGAGGGTGGTCTTGCCGGCCCCGTTGGGGCCGAGCACCACGTAGATCGCCGGCTCGGAGGCGGTGAAGCTGACCCCGTCGAGGACCTTCTTCCCGAGGTAGCCGGAGCTCACGTTCTGACAGGTTACCTCCGGGCCGGTACGACCCGACGAGCGCTCTCCCGAGGTGGCCACCATCTTACCCTCTCACATGGCCGAGAGGTACCGCTCTCTGCCCATCAGCCGCGTCGAGGCGAGAAGGAGGACCGCGACGAGGGCGACAAAGCCCAGCGAGGCCCCCACCGTGACGTAGTAGTACTGGGACCGGTCGACCGCCTCGGCCAAGACGAGCACGAGCATGGGGGGCGCGACCCCGAGGAGGGGAGCGACGCCCGCCTGGCTGTTGTAACCGATGCGTGGGGTCGAGAGGGTCGACCAGATCATCCCGCAGCTGGCGGCGAAGAGCGAGCTCGCGTAGGTCATCGGGATCGTGTATCCAAGGACGGAGTTCTCGAGGTCGGTCGTGAGCGGGTGGCCCGTCGCGAGGAAGCCCCCGAGGCCCACCGCAAGGGCGCAGCCAAGGACGATGGACGAAAGCCCGATGGTGGTGAGGAGGCAGTTGGCGAACAGCGTGCCGGGTCGGATCCCGTACGCGATCAGGTACTCGAGGACGCCCTTCGAGCGGTCGCTGACGAAGAGCATCATCCCTCCCATGGCCCCGAGGGACGCGAAGAGCGGGACCTCCAAGGGGAACGTGGCTTCGAAGACCACCGCGCCCTTGGGGCTCCGAAGCAGGACGGTCGTCAGGATGAGCGAGACCATCAGACCGACGCCCAGGAAGAGCCTCCCCGCGTAGAGGCCCCGACGAAACGTGACCGAGGTGACAGAAGGAAGCCGGCCTCTGCTCACTGCCGTCGGTCCCATGTGCTCGGTCTCCGAAGCTCTGCCCCCGTGGGCCATGAGGGAGCGGGATTCGTAGGGCTCCGACCAGCGACCATGCTCGGCATATCAAGGGTGACCCGGGTGACCCGGGCACCCGAGTGCGGTGCGCGGCGAGCCCTCCGGGGACGAGAGAAGTGGACGAACCCGGGGCGTGGCGCGCAGATTCGGTAAACTACGCTTGACGCAGGATTGTCATACCTCCTGGCACCCACCCCCATTGTGGCCGACGCGTTGCTGCTGCCTCGGACGGTCCTGGAGTGCCGAAGCTGTCACTCCGGTCGGCTCCGGAAGGGCCCGCAGGGCTACGTCTGCGACCACTGCGGCTTCGCGCCTTTCGGGGAGCACCGGGAGAAGGTCCCCCCACCCTCTCCCGTCGCTGAGAAGGATCCCACCGTCGGACGACCTCGGCCATCCACGCCCCTCTCCACGTCTGCGATGCCCCTCCCCCCCCCGCCGCAGGCGGTCTTGTTCTCTGCTCAGCAGCCCCGCCCGGGGTCGTTGCGAATGTTCTGGACGGACGCCGGTGCCGGCGTGCGGTTCGCCGCCGAGGTGCCCTTGCAGGTCCTTCCGCCGGGGGAACCCGTCGAGGCTCGGATCCTCGTTCAGAACGCTGGCGGCTCGCCCACGCCGGTGCGCCTCTTCGTTCTGACCGACACGGACGGGGGGCCAAAGCGCGGTGGCCTAGCGACCACCGGCGACCTCCCACCGGGGTCGGTCCTTGACGCCACCTATTCTCTGACGGTCCCCGCCAACTCCACCCGCGGGTCGGTCATCGTCCACTGTGAGCCCGTGGGTCCGCTCGGTCGTGGCCAGGATCCCTGGCAGGCTCCTGCTCTTCAGCCGGTCCCGGCCGCAACCCCACGTCTCCAGCCGTCCGTCCGCGCCGCCTTCGCGGTGCGTCCGAACCCGAGGTGCCCTCGATGCACCGGGCCGATGAGGTGGTGCCCTCGCGAACCCCCCGAAGCGCGGGCTTGGGTCTGCGAGGATTGCGCCCATCGTGTGGAAGGTGGCATCCTCAACTGAACGAGGTCCAGGAACATGGTCGAAGATCTGACCCCGAAGGGTGGGGACCGGACGCCCACGGCGGACCTGCGCACGTCGGTGCGGGCCTGGTCGCCTGAGCTGGGTCGAGCGACCCGCCTCCCGCCACGTAGCGGTCGACCGGTCCCGATACCGGCTCCGTCCCGCGCTACGGGGCTCCCGACCTGCTACAAGAGCGCCAAGGTGTGCGACGGGAGCTGTGGGCAGCTCCTGCCGGGTGGGCTCTGCATCGAGGTCTTCTTGCTCAGCGCGCGGAACCGATGAGGGAAGTCATGCGATCGGGCCCGGTCCATTCGATCCCCCTCCTGACCCTCCTGTCGGTCACTCCCGGTACTGGTCACCAGTTCTCGGCGAGACGCGCGCGCGCCTCCGTTCGGAGCATGGAGATCGGCGCGTCACTCCTTACCCTTGAACGAGAGCGCACCGGTAAGCCGCGAGCCGTTTCACTTGTCGACGTATCAACGGGACGAAGGCCGCGCGGAGACATCCAGGCCCCGCCCGCCCGAGCGAGGACGATCATGCCGGAGGACCAGAGCGATCGGGTCACTCCCCGCGGTCTTCGTGCACGCAACCGGTCCGTCCTGAGGCTCTTCTCCCTCGGCGACCTCCCGCTCCTTCTCTCTCCGGTGAGGCCGTTGTCGATGGAGCCCGCGCCCAAGGAAAAGCGGGACGACGTACCGTTCCAGCGCTGAACCCTCTCTCGTCACGAGAGGAAGCGGTCCGGTCGTGTTCCTCACCACCTCCGCTTCGGACATCACGGTCCGAGGGGTCGACCCGGTCCTTCGGCTCGAACCGTGCCGGGGCCGTCAGGGGCGCGTGCGCCCGTGTTCGACAGGCAGCTCTCCGCGCCGTTCGGGCGGTGCGTAACGGTACCAGACGAGTCCGACCACCCCTCTCGCGGGCACCCATCCGAAGTCCCGGGAGTCGCGGCTCGAGGTCGCGGCGTCTCCCCGCAGGTCGAGCTCGACGCCGCCCCCACCTCCCGACCCCGGAGGGGCGGGTCGTACTGCGACGCCCCTCTTCAGCAGCAGTCGATCGGCTCGCTCGGGATCGTGGACGACCACGACCTGCCCCTCTGTCGGGGGAGGGCCCTCCCGCTTCTCGCGGAGCGCCAGGAGCCTGTCCCCCGGAAGGAAGGTCGGCTCCATGCTGTGGTCCTGAACGAGGAACCTTCGGCTTCTCAGCCGGCGCGCCAGCCGCTCCACCCACGAGCCAGAACCGGAGCTCAAGTCCAGACCCTTCCCCCCCTGGCTAGGCTTATCGACCATATGGGTTAGGGGCTCGCATGCACGCGCTCGACCAGTTCCGGAATGGCCTCGACCGAGCTTTGGACGCCCTCTCACCCCCGACAAAGGTGTACGCGCATTGCGACATCCCTTGCGGGATCTACGACCCGCACGAGGCCCAGATCTCCGCCTTGACCGTGCTCCGGATGGACCAGCTCATCGCGGAGCTCAAGGCGCCCGCGAACGACGCGAAGCCCGAGGAGCGCGCGGCCTACATCCACAAGCTCCAGCGCTACACCTCCGTGAAGGAGACCCACGCCGAGCGCGTCAAGCACGAGGTGCGGGTCATCTGGGGCGACTACTTCACGGCGGACATGCTGAAGGCGAACCCCGGGGTCAGCGACCTGGTGCTCCGGATCCTGAAGTGCGCCTCGAAGGCCCGCCAGGAGACGGGCTTGCCGGCGGCCGAGGAGCTCCTCGGATGCGTCCAGGAGTTCGCCGAGATCTTCTGGAAGACGAAGGGCACCGCGACGGCGAAGCTCCCCTCGCACCAGAAGTCGGGTGGAACGCTCGTCGTCCCGACCTCCTGAACGGAGCGTCGAACGGCAGGCGAGGGTCCCGCTTCCTACCGCTTCTTGGAAGCGGGCTTTCCACGGCGCACCACACCGCCGCCTTTGGAGGGCGGAGCTGGGGCGCTCTTCTTCGAGTTGGACTTCGCCGGGCCCATCGTGGACCTCGGAGCTGGAACGGCAGGGGATCGCTTCGAGGATGAGCTGGGGACCGGCGCGTCGTCCTCCTCCGTAGGAACGGGGGCGGGCGGAGCGGGCTCGTTCTCGGCGGGGATCTCGGCGATCGAGGTCTCCCCCGACTCCTGGGCCGTCTCCAGGGTCGGCGACGGTGTCGGGAGCGGGGGTTCGTCCACGACCACCGGGGCGGTCACTTCGGCAGATCGAGCGGAGGGGACCGACGTGGGTGGAGGAGGGGGCGGAGCAACGGGCGGGGGGTCGGTCATCCCTTGAGGCGGAGCGACCGACCCGTGGGTGAGCTCGGGGGCCTCTTCGGACTCCGGAGGGGATGGCGGCTCTGGCTCCTCGATGGGAACCGGTGGGGCCATCTCCTCGGCCCGCGGAGCGGGGGACGGGGCCCCATTGGACGGTGATGCGGTCGAGGGCTCCACCACCGCCGACGCCGAAGCGGGAGGGGGAGCGGGAGGGCTTGCCACGCGTGCCGTGTTCGAA
This sequence comes from Thermoplasmata archaeon, assembly GCA_027306505.1. GTDB lineage: Archaea > Thermoplasmatota > Thermoplasmata > Lutacidiplasmatales > UBA184 > JAKAAX01. The sequence goes on from DAHUZP010000013.1 coordinate 13,262, forward strand.
CCGGCAACGTCGCCGGGCCCCGAAGGACTCGCAGCTGGGGCGGGGGCCGGAGGAGGGACCGTCGCGGGGGTCGAGTGGGGGGCGGGAGCCGGGGAGACGGTCGCAGGGATCTTGAGTGGAGGGAGGTCGAGGTAGGGGGTGCCTCGGGCCGACGGAGGGGGCGAGGGCGGGGGTGACGGCGGGCGTGACGGTGGCGGAGGCGCGGCGGCGGGCTGCCCCGTGGTC
>DAHUZP010000016.1 GCA_027306505.1 Thermoplasmata archaeon
CTTCTCCTTCCTCTCGGTGAGGTCGGCGTCCTCCTCCCGATAGGGGGTCTCGAAGGTCAGGATCTTCCAGACCTCGCCGGAGAGCTTGCGAGCGGCGGAGACCGTGGCCTTCTGCGCAGGCTGGGTCTCGGCCTTCTTCCGGTAGAACTTGGTCACCGCCGTCTCCTTCTTCGCCTTGACCATGGCCTTCACCGCGGTGCACAGGAAGGACTTCAGCTGGAGGTTCCCCTTCTTCACCGGACGCCCGTCGCTGACCCTGTCCCCACTGTTGTCCGCCTTCGGAACAAGCCCCCCGTACGACGCCAGGTGTTGCTTGTCCTTGAACCGCCGGACGTCGCCGATTTCCGCCAGCATCCCGATGGCGGAGCATCGGGCATAAGTTAAGCCGGTAGGCCCTCCTCGACCCCTCTCTCGAGTCCAACCTGTCGGTTTCTTGAAGGGGTCGCCACCCGTCCTTCATGGCGGTGGCCTCTCCACTCCCCCCTGCTCAGCCCCAGCCCGAACGGTCCGCTCCTCGCAAGAGGGGCCTGCGCCCCACGCAGCTCGAGCGCGGTGAGGTGGAGGGTGCCCTTCGGGCGCTGGTCCCCGACCAGGAGATCCAGCGGATCGCTCGAGAGACCGGCTTCGTCAAGCGGGAGCGCAAGATCAAGCCCGTTCCCTTCTTCTGGGCCATCGTCCTCGGTTTCGGGGTCGATGTTCAGCGTTCCCTCGCCGGGCTCCACGCCGCCTACACGCTCTGGGCCCGCATCAAGCACGTCACCTACGCCGGCTACTACCTCCGCTTCACCCCCGAGCTGGTGCTCTTCCTCCAGCGCTGCCTCGAGCTCGCCCTGTCGAACCTGGCGGGGGAGAAGGGACGGGACCTCGACCCTCGGTTGAAGGCGTTCGCCCAGGACGTGCTGATCAAGGACTCCAGCATCGTCCGCCTCCACGCGAGCCTGGCGGCCAAGTTCCCCGCCACGCGCTCCCGCAAGGTCGCCGCCGGGCTCAAGATCGATACCGTGGTGAGCATCTGCGCCAACGGTCCCAAGAGCGTGGCCCTCCTCCCCGAGCGGACCGCCGATGTCAAGACCCTCCGGGTGGGGGCCTGGGTCAGGGGCCGCATCTTCCTCGCGGATCTGGGCTACTACTGCCACCGCCTCTTGGCCCGCATCCACGAGAACGGTGGGTACTTCGTCACCCGCGAGAAGGAGAACGCGGACCCCACGTTCGTGCGCTCGTACAAGGTCCACCGGGGGAGGGCCATTGACCTGGAGGGGAAGCGCCTTTCCGAGGTCCTTCCTCGGCTCCAGCGAGGGATCCTGGGCGCCGAGGTGGAGATCACGCTCAAGCGTCGGGTCTACCGCGGGACCCGTTCGTCGGACACGTTCCGGTGTCGACTCGTGGCCATCTGGAATGAGGAGGCGGGTCGCTACCACGTCTACCTGACCAACATCTCCCCCGAGCAACTGAACGCGGAGGAGGTGGCCCAGCTCTATTCCCTCCGCTGGACGATCGAGTTGACGTTCAAGGAGCTGAAGTCCAGTTACGCGCTGGACAAGTTCGTGACGAAGAACGAGCACGCCATCAAGGCGGTCATCCTGGCCGCGCTCCTGACCCTCGTGGCAAGCCGTCGACTGCACAACCTGGTACGAGAGCGTGCTCCCGAGGAACTTCGGCCCCGCTACACCCAGTTGCGGTGGGCGAAGGCCTTCCGGTACGGCTCGACGTTCGTCTTGGAGCTCATGAGGTCCGCTCTCGGACGACGGCCCGGGTCCGCGGACTCCCTCGACATGGCCAATCGCTTCCTCACGGTCCAAGCGCTGGACCCGCACGTCACCCGCCATCGATTCCGTGAGGTGTGGTCGAGGTGAAAGAGGCTAACTTATGCCCGATGGGTCCGAGTCTACCTCCTTCCGAGCTCGAACGGAACGCCTACGCTCGCACCAAGCACGGGGGAGATCACGGCGGAGGGCCCCTCTTGAGTGCGGCGGCCCTTCCTCCGCCGGGGGTCGAAACCAAGCCCGGGCGAAGGGTAGTCACCCTCGAGGAGTCCTTGGAGGGCGCATCCCCGCCGGCTGCCCTTCCCGAGCCTGGGTGTACGCGTGCTCCCGTTCGGGGACCTGTCAACCTCCGCCCCCACAAGGCCGTCGCGGAGACGTTCGATCCAGCCCATCCGCTCCGGACCCTCCTCATGAGTGAACCCGACGAGATTCCCGCCGCCGAGTATGCCGTCAAGGTCGCGGGGTGGTTCCGCCTGATGCGTGCCCATCGGACCTAGCAACCTCGAGCCTTCAAGGGCCATCCAGAGCCCCGGGCTTGTAGACGAGGCCACTCGCTCGCGGAAAACGGAGCCTTAATGCCCTTGATCGCGGTATTCCTCTTGCGAACCACGCGATTTTGTGGTGCTGCTTCTCGGTCCAATCACCCGTTTCTGGGTGAATTTGAACAGGGAGGGGGATGGGGCCGTCCGAATTTGAATCGGAGTCTCTTGCACCCCAAGCAAGAAGGATGGTCCAATCTACCCCACGGCCCCACCGTGCGGCTGGTGAGAGCGCACTGAGGGGGTCTAGATAATGATAGCGCGGGCCCCGCAGGGCATCGGAGCCCCTGCCGAGGCACGGCCGTTCGGCGGAGCAGGGGCTGCGGGGGGGCCCGGGGCCATGTGCGAGAGCGGAGGGTCCTAGGCCGGCCCGTGGATCATCGCGTAGGGGGACTTCCACTGACCGCCGTGCCGGAACCCCATCTCCAGGCTGAGCGCCACCGCGAATATGGCCACCGGGAAGGGGTCCTCGGCCTCCTCGAAGGTGATGTCGTGCGTCTCGTTGTAGGCCAGCGCCTCCGTGTGCACCAGAGCGACCGGGTCGTCGAACGCGTCGACGAACTGGATCGTGTTCTCGTGGGGGCCCCGGGCCATCTTCACCACGGGGCGGTTCGAAGGGGCATCCAGGATGGCCTCACCGTGGGCGAAGGTGATGAAGAAGCGCACCGTCTTGTCGACGTTCGCGAGGCAGTAGATCGAAGCGGTCTCCTCCGCCTTGTGGGCGGCCTCCCACCGATGCAGGCCTAGGTGGACCAGCGAGGAGAGGTGGTCGACGGATGTGTCCTCCGTGTGCTGGCGCCAGAGCACGGCCAACGTCCGCCCGGTCCGGTCCAGGACGGCCCACGCCCCGTTCTGGACCCAGGCGACCCTGCCCAGGACCTGTTTCGCGGGGTTCTCTAGGTAGTAGCCCTCCACGTCCTTCATCTCGCGGCGGACCAGGAACCGGGGCAGGCCCAAGATGCCGAGGGCCTGCGAGAGGTCACCCGTCGAGAAATTGCTGTCGTCCATGACCTGATGGTCGATGTCCGGTGGGTTCAGGTTCGGGCCTTCCGACATGGACGGGGCGAGAGCCAGGAGGTTTATGGATATGGCGACGGACGACCGTTCGCCCCAGGGTCGTCGAAGGGGCGGCGGGCCTTGTCGCTGGCCAGCGGGTCAGCCCGCGGAACCGGCGGAGGGGGTCGCCGCGGAGGGTCGCGAGAGGGAGCGGCTCTCCAGCGAGGCGCGGCGCAGGATGACCAGGCCCACCAGGATCGCCCAGAGAAGGACCGGGAAGGCGACCACCCGTTCGAGGCCGCCCTCCCCGAGCCCGAAGAAGGCCCCGTGGGTGAGGATGTTCTGGATGTAGAAGCCGAGCGCGACGGTGGAGAGGACCCCCAGGAACGTCGTCAAGAGCGCGTAGCGCCCCCATCGGGAGTCCCCCCACATGGCGAGGCCCATGAGGAAGAGCCCGAAGTTCGCCCAAGCGAACGTCCAGACCGAGAAGTAATCGTGGGCATGTCCCCCCATCCACGTGCTTTGCTCGGTGAAGATGCCGACCCCGATCGCCCCGACACACCCCATCGCGAGGACGTAGGAGGCAGGGTAGGAGAGCCCGGAGCGGGGCAAGATGGGGTAGATCGCGATGATGCCGGCGATGGCGAGGGCGCCCAACAGGATGATCGAGCCGTCGAAGATCCAGGCGTACCCCCAGCCGTCGATGTTCACGCCGAGGTCGCTGATCGTGTTCGACCCGGGGCCCACCGCGAGGTAGCCCGGTCGCAGCGCCTGCTCGATCGCCATCGCGATGAAGAACTGGAGGCTGCCAAGGGCGAGGGACCAGGCCCCCAGGAGCACCCGCGGCGTCGTCACAACCGAGGGGGTGGGGGTGGCGGTGGGGGGGGCCTCGCCCGTGAAGGGCACCAGGGGCTCCGACATCCGGTCCTCGAACCGGTACGGATGGAGGTCCCTGACCCGATATAGGCGTCGGTCGACGCGCTGCTCCATCGGTCGCGCTCACGAGTTCCCTCCCTTCGATGGAAGGGGATCGAAGGGTCGCTACCGGCCCCCGGGAGCGGTCGGACGAAAGCCCCGATGCGGGGTGCCGGAGCGCGACTACCCTGAGGGGAGGCTCCTCGCGACGGCAAGCCGAGGGAGGGAATCGAACCCCCAAGAAACGGATCTGCAGTCCGTCGCATTAACCATTCTGCCACCTCGGCGGCAGAGCGCGGAGCACGCTCCACGCTTAAGAGGTCGGCGACGGGGTCCGCCCGTCCTCCTTGGCTTCCTGCCCGGGACCCGGGAGGACGCCGCCCTCACACCTTGGAGGCGAGCTTTCGGAGCGCGAGGTTGTCCTCGTTAAAGGTCTCCTCGAGCGAGCGGAGAACTTCGGACTCGAGCTGAGCGGGAGGGATGGACTTGCTGACGAACTCCCCCACCACGGTGACGCCGGTCTTCCCCCCTTTCGGGGTGTAGTAGGTGAAGAACTTCGAACCGGCCAAGGGCCCGTCGAGCATCTCGACCGCCATCCCGATCGGTGGTAGCAGGGTGACCCGGTTCAGCACCTTCTGCCAATGCCCGCCCATGTTCTGTTCCACGGAAAGCAGGATCGCGTTCTCCCCGATGGGCTTCACCTGGGAGTTCCTGCGGCTCACGTGGGCCGGGGTGTGGACCTGGGGGGACCCGAGGAACCTCCAGATCTCCTCGATCGTCGCGTCGAACTCGCTCCCCTCGTCACGGATGTGGACCATGGACGTGTGCATTCCTCCGAGCGAATGAGCCTTTGCCCGAGCGAGGCCCCCTCGTTCGGACCCCGAGGTCTGGGTCGGGAGGGGAGCGGGGACGATCAGACGCCCGAGAACCCGCGAAGGATGCGCTTCCCCGCATTGGTGAGGGAGATCCGCACGCGCCCCCCCAGGGTCTGGTCTTTCCCATCCGCGCTCACCTTCCCTGCCCGAAGCAGCTCCAGGAGGTCCTCCGTGGTGGTGGCCTCTCCGTCGAAGACCGTGAAGCAGCGCCCCACGCTCCCCGGCTCGTGGGCATCGCTTCCCCCCGTCATGGCGAGCTGTCGCTTGCTCGCGACCAGGCGCGCCTTCGCGTTCGGCACCTCGGAGTTCCGCCCGTTCATCGCCTCGATCCCGAGCACGGAGGCGCTCTCCGCTGCCCGCCGGCCGGCCCCGTGGGCCCAGCGGAACGGGTGGGCGAGGACCGGGACGCCGTTCATCGCCCGGACCTCCTCGATCGTCTCGGCGAGCGGTCGGTGAGGGCGGGGGGCCCGGTCCACTCCGTAGACGAGGAGGTGTCCTTCGACCGTGGACACCTCCACACCTGGCAGGAAGAGGAATCCCTTCGTGGAATCGAACAGCCTCCGCGCCGCTGGAAGCGCGGCGACACTGTTGTGGTCCGTGACCGCGACCCCCTGCAGTCCCTGGACCAAGGCGTCCCGAAGGACCATGTCCAGGCTGAGATGGGAATCCGGGGAGGCGCGGGTGTGGATGTGCAGGTCCAGTCGAGGCGCTTGGGTCATGTCCTAGCCCTCCCCCTACAGCCGGTCGCCCACGGGGCCGCGCGGGTCGGTCCTCTCCTCCTTCAGCGCACCTTGGCCCCGGGGGGGAGCTCCCGGCCCGGCACGTAGCATCCGCCCGAGGCGAGCAGAAGCGGGGCGGGCAGCTTCCCGTCCGGAGGATCGAGGCGCGCGATCAGCAGCGAGGGTGACCCCGAGGGGACCACGGCGGCCCGGATCCCCTCCCCGGCGTCGAGGTAGCCGGTCGCCTCCGCCTCCGTGGGGAGCACGGCCTTCGCGACCACGAGCCGGGCCCGGGAGAAGTCCTCGTAGCGGATCATGGGGACCTGCGTGGGCAGACCCTGCAGCCGAGTGCCAGGGGGGGTCCCCGGCGGCGCGGTCAGCACGGAGATGGTGCTCCCGGACTCCGCCGCGAGGATCATCCCCTGCGAGGTGACCCCTCGAAGGGCACGAGGCTCGAGGTTGCAGAGCAAGGCGACCGTCTGCCCCTGGAGCTCCTCGGGTCGATAGAACGGCTTGATCCCGGCCACCAGCGTCCGGGGCTTCTCCTCCCCGGCCTCGATCGTGAGGACGTAGAGCTTGTCCGCCTTCGGGTGGTCGAGGACCGTGACGATCCGGCCGGCGCGGATGTCGAGCAACGGTGGCGGGCCCGAGGGGGGGCTCGCCGCTGGGACGACGGTGGGTGGCATGGATGGGGATCGTGCGGCAGGGGGCGTCTCCGCGGGGCCTTTGGGACCCTTCGCGGGGAGGACCGGGGGCTTCACGCCATCGCTCGAACCGCCGGTCGCGGGGCCGTTCCCGCCGGGGGAGGCGACGGTCAGCAGCTTGCTGAAGAGCGGGCTCACCGGCCCCAGCGCGGTCCCAGGGGTCGGGGGAGAGGCCGCGAGCGACCATCCTCCTGGTCCCGTCAAGGCCGGGGTGCCGAGCATCTTCGCGACGCGCTCGGAGGAGAAGGGGAGGAAGGGCGAGAGCATCACCGTAGCCGCCCGGAGCGTCCAGAGCGCCTCGAAGACCGCAGTGTCCCGCTCCGCCCCCTGCTGCGACCAGGGCCTCGACTCGTGGAAGGACCGGTTGCCCTCCCTCACCAGCTCGAGCACGGTCTCCAGGGCCTCCTTGAGGCGGACCGCTTCGAAGTGCTCCGTCGCCTCGCGGTGGGCCTTTCCGATCCGTTGAGCGGCCGCGCTCTTCTCCTCGGTCCACCCGGCGGGTGGTGAGGGCACCTTTCCCTCGTACCGCGAGGTGACGAAGGTGAGGACGCGGTGGACCAGGTTCCCCCACTGGTCCGCTAGGATCTGGTCGTGGTCCTGGGCGATGTCGTCGTAGTGGAACTCCGTGTCGTGGTTCTCTGGCATGTGGTAGGAGCCGTAGAACCGGATCGTGTCGGGGGAGAAGCGCTCCAGGAGGTCGGGAAGGAAGATGGAGGCCTCCCCGGAGCTGCGGGACTTGGACATCTTCCCGCCTTCGAAGACGACCCACTCGTTGGCCGGCACGTCATAGGGGAGCTGCAGGCCGCCCACCCCCAGGAGGATCGCCGGCCAGAAGATGGTGTGGAAGGTGATGTTGTCCTTGCCGAGGAACTGATAGATCCTCACGTCCTCACCAGCCTGCCAAAAGCGCTTCCAGGCGTCCGGGCTCCCCTGTCGGGCCGCCCACTCCTTCGTCGCCGACAGGTAGCCGATCACGGCCTCGAACCACACGTAGAGCCGCTTGTCCGGGTACCCGTCGAGGGGCAGGGGGACGCCCCAGGGGATGTCCCGAGTGATCGGACGGGGCTTGAGCCCCTCTCGCAGATAGTTCTCGGTGAAGGAGCGCACCGGGGGACGCCAGTGGTCCCGCACGGAGTCGTGGTAGGCCTTCAGGCGGTCCGTCAACTTGGGGAGCAGGAAGTAGAAGTGCTCGGAGAGGCGGAACTCGACCGGCGTGCCGCAGAGCAAGCAGCGGGGTTCCTTCAGCTCCTGCGGCTCGAGCACTCGGGCACAGCTGTCGCACTCGTCGCCCCGGGCGGAGGGACTGCCGCAGTGCGGGCAGATGCCGGTGACGTAGCGGTCGGGCCGGAACCTCTGATGCTTCGGACAGTACGCGGCGGGAGCGGTCCTCTTCTCGACGTACCCCTCCTGGAGAAGGGTCAGGAAGACCCCCTGGGCCGTCCGGGCATGGAGGTCGGTGTGCGTGTTCGTGTAGAGGTCGAAGGAGATCCCCAGGCGACGGAACACCTCCGCATGCACCTGGTGGAACCTCTCCGCGATCACGCCCGGGTCGACCCCTTCCGCCTCGGCCTTTACCGTGGTCGGCGTTCCGTGCATGTCCGAGCCCGAGACCATCACCACCTCATGGCCGGCCGAGCGGTGGTAGCGGGCGAAGAGGTCGGCCGGGAGCGCGTTACCCGCGAGCTGCCCGATGTGCTGGGGGCCGTTCGCGTACGGCCAGGCGACCCCGATCAAGATCCGAGCCATGTCGGGCGACCGACGGTACCGAAGTAGAAAAGGGGGCTCTCTCGCGTCCCACCGAGGTGGGGAAGGGGTTGAGGGCACCCATCCTAGGGGAGCCCCGAGGCCAGCAGCAGGGGGCTCCCTACTTCTTGCCCTTCTTCGCCTTCGACTTCTTCGTCTTCTTCGGCATCTCGAATCGCTCCGGTTCGAACCAGATGGCCATTCCATGGCATGAACAGGGGGACGTTCTGTTGTTCTCCACCGAACAGATACGCCCCATTGCGTTCGCCAGGCGACTCCTCCGCGGCGGCCCTCGCTCCGTCGACCGGAGCGGAGGCGCCCAACTTCCACGCGAACCTCCGACCGATCCTTCGCTAGATGGACCGGGCGGGGTCCACCGCGACGAGGTCCCTCCAGGACCCTTCAACGATACCGCGGGCGAGCTTAGCCGCGACCGCCCCGGCGATAGCGGCACCCTTTCCTCCGAGCCCTGCTGCAACGTAGAGCGTGGGGAGGGCCGGCCAACGTCCGACCCACGGTCGCCCATCGGGGCCCGTGAGGCAGGTGCCGGCCCAGCTGTCCTCGACGCGGCTCTCCTCCCAGCCCGGGAGGACCTCGTGCATTTCCCGCGCGACCCTCTCGAGGAAAGCGAAGTCGGCGGAGGCGTCCATCGGGGGGTCCCCCGTCGCCCCGTTCTCCGGACGCAGGAGGGTGACGAGCCGTCCTCCGGGCGAGGAGCGAACGTAGAGGCCCGCTCCCGCCTCGCGGACGCTGGGGAAGGGTGCGGCGAGGCGAGGGGGACGGAGCCGGCAGGCCTGCCACCGCTCCACGAGAGCGCTGAGGGTGACCCCATGCGGGGCGAGCAGCCGCGGAGCACGGGTGCCGCAGGCAACCACGACCTCGCGCGCGGAGAAGCTCGCGACGGGGGTCCTCACCACCCAGCCCGTGCCCTCGCGGACGAGGTCGGCCTCTCCATACCCCCATCGCAGGTCGACCCCTGCCTGGGAGGCGAGCTCGGCGTAGGCGAAGGTCATCTCGGCGGTGGAGAACGTCGCGCCCTCGGGCAGGAACAGCCCCGACCGCACGCCGCGGGGGGCGCCCGCAGCGAGCCGCTCGCGGACCGCGTCCGCCTCCAACACCTCCACCCGTTGACCCTCCTCGGTCAAGGTCGCGCGAAGCTCCTCGAGCCGACGGGCCTCCCGCTCGTCCCGGGCGAGGTGGAGCTCTCCTTCGGCTCGGTGGGCCCCCAGCCCCCAACGTGTGGAGATGGCCCGATACTCCTCCGAGCTCTCCCTCGCCTGGCGTCTCGTCCAAGGGTCCGCGCCCGAGGTGTCCAAAGCGCCCGCACCCCTCGCCGAGAGACCGGCGCAAGGATGGTCCCGGTCGTAGAGGAGGATCCGCCCTGCGCCGAGAGCGGCCGCGTGATGGGCCAGCGCGCAGCCCAGGATCCCGCTGCCCACGATCCCCAGGTCGAATCGCGCTCGCGACCCCGACATCGTCCGTGGCGCGGAGGGAGGCTGGCCCATAAGCCGACCTCCGCAAGAGCCGGAGCCGGCCGCACGGCACGGAGAGGCCGCGAGGTCGTGGCCAAGCATTTTCAAGGGGGATGGGGTCGACCCTTCGTGGGCGAAGCGTGGGCGATCTGCCCGGTGTGCGGGAAGACCCTCGCCGTCCAACCGGTCGCCTCTCCCGGCGAGCCGGTCGCCATGGTGGAACACCTCGCGCACCACCGCGAGAACACCTCGGGGCTGCCCCACCACGGCGAGGCTCCCCCCGCGACCCCTGCCGCAGCCTCCGCGTCGCTGAGGGAGCGGCGCACCTCCGCCGCGCCCCACGTCCCTCGACGCGGGTCCGGTCGGCGCCCGCACGGACGACCGGACCGGGGGGCGTCCACGACCTCCCGCTTCGTCGGGCGCAAGTAGCCAGGTCGGGGGAGGGTGAGACCTCCCCCTCCCCCGCAGGTCCTTGATATTGGGCGGGGGTCCTCAACGTCCTGTGCCCACCGGTCGGTCGACCCGTGCATCGAGAGGTGCGGGCCCCCCTCGCGCTCCTGCGGCACCCTTGGGCCGCTACGCGGAAGCCCGCATGCTGGGCGAGGCGCTCACCCAGGCCAAGGAGGGCCTCGGGGCCGTTCGGGTGCTGACCGGTCCGAGCGGCATCGGGAAGACCCTGCTGTTACAGCACGCCGCTTCCGTCGCACGGGAGCTGGGCTTCGAGGTCCGATGGTCGCACGCCCTGGAAGGGTGGACCGGTCCGTTCTTCCTGCTGGACCAGCTCCTCCCTTTGGGGAAGAGCGCGGGCAGCGGGAGCGGACCTGGGTCATCTGACGGAGCTTCGGACCGCCACGCAGGGGACCGGGGGCGGCTCTCCTCGATCCTCGCGCTCGGTGCCTCGGAGGAGGAGGAGGAGGACGAGGACGGGTCGCTCTTGGAGCCCGCCTCGGGTCGGCCCGCGTCCTCGGCTGACGTCGTGGGCCCCTCGCCGCCTCCAGGTGGGATGCTTCCCCTGGGACTGGCGGCCTCCCTGTCCGCTCCCCGCCCCGTCCCCGAGGCGACGGCGCTCCTGGGGTACTTGCACCGATTGGAGGAGCTCGCGAGGAACTGCCCCCAGCTTCTGGTGGTGGACGACCTGCAGTGGGGCGACGTCGCTTCCTTGCATGGCCTGCGCTTCCTCGCGCGCAACGCGGGACACCTCCCGGTCGTGCTTCTCGCCTCCGCCCGGGCCGAGGGACGAAGGGTCGGTGCGGAGATCGACCGTGAGATCGGACCGGGAACGTTCCTCGATGAGGCGGAACGCATCGACCGGCGGGCCATCGTCCCGCTAGCGCCCCTCGTGGCCGCCCCGGCGCACCGCCTCGTCGAAGAGGTCCTGGGCGGCCCTCTCGCGACGCCCGTCGACGCCCGCCCCTTCCGTCAGCTCATCGAGCGATCCGGCGGCAACCCGCTCATCCTCTCCGAGACCGTGCGGTCGATGGTCCTGGAGGGCTTCGCCCGGAGAGAACGGGGTCGGTGGACCCTGGCGACGCCCCCCGCGTGGGAGAGGAGAGTTGAGCGAGGCTCTGGTGCCCATGGAGCGGCGGACCTCGGAGGGTCGGGGGCTCCCAGGAAGGCCGCAGGCTCGCTCCCGGCTCCGTCGACCCTCACCAGGGCCGTGCTCTCTCGGCTCACGGGCCTCCCCCCCCAGCTTCGGGAGGCCCTCCAGCTGGGCGCCGTGCTCGGCCCTCGCTTCGACCTCGAGCCTGTCGCAGGGGCGCTCCAGATGCCCGTGGAGGACCTCGCCAGGGAGGTGGGGCCCCTCACCGCGCCGGGGGGTCTGCTCGTCAGGACCGAGGGCCCGGGTGGCGCGTTCTCCTTCTCCCACGCGTTGCTGTGGGAGACCATCGAGGGGGCGGCCTCGCCCTCCGATCGGCGCGAGCGGTCCCGCCGCCTCGCGGACTGGTACGTCCGGGACCGCCCCGGCGACCCGATGTCCATCGCTCGACTGTTCCATGAAGCGGGGGCGGCCACGCAGACGGTGGCCTGGACCCGCCGCGCGACGGAGGTCGCCCTCGCCTCTCTGGACGTGGAGGGGCTCGAAAGGCTCGGGGAATGGCTCGGAGAGGCGCTCCGGGCCCAGGGGGTCGACTCGACCGAGGCCGCTCGGGAGCGCTTCGAGGTGGTCCGCACCTACCTCCGCTCGAGCGGAGCCCATCCGGTCGCACGACGCATCCTGGGGTCGCTCCTCTCGGAGATCGCGCCGGGCCCCCTGCACCGCGAGGTGGAGGAGCGGCTCGCGTGGGTCGAGATGGTGCGCGCCCCGAAGGAGGGACGCGCCCTCTTGGAACGGCTCTCCCGGGAGCTCAAGGGCCCTTCGGAGCGCGGGCCCGAGGGCGACCCGGAGCGGGGGCTTCGGGGACGTGTCGCCTTGGACTGGACCGTCCTGCTGATCCGGGAAGGAGACTTCCTGGGCGCGCTGCGGGAAGCGCACGAGACGATCGAGCTGCTGGGGGGTGGAAAGGACCGGTGGGAGCTGGGACGAGCGTACTACTACCTCGGTTGGTGCCTCGGGCTCCAGGAGCGGCACGCAGAGGCGCAGGAGGCGATGCACCGGTCGATGGAGATCGCCCGGGAGCTCCACGACGCGCGGCTCCTGGGGCTCACGCTCGAGCTCCAGGGCATGTTGGCCAGCGTACGCGGCGCGGTCCTCGAGGCACGGAACGCGATGACCGAGGCGCTCCAACAGCACCGACGCGCGGGGGCGATCCACAACATCATCTCGACGCTCGGCAACCTCGCCGAGGCGGAGGCCGACCTCGGGCAGACCACCGACGCGTGGAAGCGCACGCAGGAGATGCTCTCCCTCGCCCGCCGGTTCGATGACCGGCGCGGGATCGCCCATGCCTCGTTGCTCGAAGGCAGCATGTGGCTTCGGGCAGGGCACCCCTTGGAAGCTCGTTCGAAGCTGCAGGAGGCCTTCCAGACCTACCAGGGGTTGGGCGACCGGGAGTCCACGCCACCCTGCTTGCTCAAGCTCGCGCGGGCAGAGGCGCTCAGCGGGGACGCCCCCAGGGCCCTGGAGAGGATCGACGCGGTCGAGCGGGGGCTACACGGCTCCCTTTCGATGGGCGAGCGCTTCCTCTTGGGTTGGGCCCGGGCGGAGGCCCTGGTGCGCTCGGGGCAAGGGGGGTCGGCCCGTCCGGCCTTCGAGGAGGCCAGGGAAGCGGCCCGGGAGGCGAGGAACCCCTACTCTGAGGCCGAGGTCACGATGGCCCAGGCCGACTGGGAGGCCGGGGCGGGGAGCCCCGCCTCGCAGGTCCGCGCGCTCCGCCTCGCGGCCGAACAGCTCTGGAGGTCCTGTGGTGTCGATCCGAAGCGGACGGCGGAGGCCCGTCGATGGCCCGGTCCGCAAACGGACACGCACGCGCCCGGCCCCCGTGGACGAACGACCCTTTCCGGGCGGCGAGCGTCCTCCGCGCCCCTCGCCCAGGTCATCCTGCTCCACCTGCTCCGCCACCAGGGCCCCTCGGGGGGCCCTTCGGACCGGGTCCCGGTCGCCCTGACCCAGGTGGGGCTCTCCTCGGCCCTTGGGCTGCCGCAGGCCCGGTTCGCAAAGACGCTCGCCCGGCTCGTCGAACGGGGGCTCGTCTCTTCCGAGGTCCGCCGCATCGAGGGGCATGCCCGCCGTCTCAAGACCTACCGTGCCACCCCCGCAGGCGAGGCCGTGGCCGCCGAAATGACGCAAGGGCACGTCCCCCCCGGCTAGATGGGGAGGGGGGCGCCGGGTCCGCGCCGGCGCAAGAACGGGGGGCCCTGGTCCCTCCGGGGCTGACATACATGCGCCACCCCCTCAAGTGGGGGTTCGAACGGTAGGTCACTTCGATGACGACATCGAAGGGCCCTTCCCGCCCGCCCCTTCTGCTCAGCGCCGACGAGGTCCCACCCCCCTCCCTCCTGCGACCCGGGCCGTCCAGCCCGGCGCACGACCCCTCCGGCACATCGCGGAGCCCGCGGCGGACGGGCGGGCGGAGGCCTAGCGAGGAGGGCTCATCCGGGAAGCGGCGCAAGGCGGGGGCCCTCGCAGTCCTCCCCGTCGCTATCGTGGCCGTGCTGGTGCTCTCCCCCCTGGGAGGGGTCTTCCTGGGGTCGATCGAAGCCACCTTGTTGCAGCACACGAACGTCCTCTCCTCCGCGTTCGGAGGGGCCCCGGGTGGCTCCTCCTCCCCTCCCGCTGCGCCCGCTCCTCGGCCGGTCGCCGGGGGTGGGAACGGACCGAGCTCGGGCTCGGGTGCTCCCCCACCCGCCCCCTATGCGTCGGCGGCCTGCCCTAACGGGAACTACTACGGTCAGCCCACCACCCTCACCCTCCAGCAGGTGGTCAGCTGCGCCCTCGACGCGGGCTTCTCCGGGCCGGAGGTCATCACCTTCGCGTCCATGGCCTTCCAGGAGAGCGGGTTCGACCCGGCCGCCATCGAGCCGGGTCCCCATGCCGAAGGGGTCCTCCAGGAGGGCACCGCGGGTCAGTCCCCGCCTCAGGGGAACCCCTTCCCTCTCTCCGGCTACAGCCCGTCCACCTGCACGACCTACGCAGGGGGCAGCGACTGGGGACCGATCTACTTCGATCCGTCCTGCGCGTTCGAGTGGGCGCTGGCCTACTACCATGTCAATGGGTACAATTTCTGGGGAAGCTACCTCACCGGGGCCTATTGCCAGTGGGCCCCTAGCGGGTTCGTGGGGACCGGCCCCATAGGCTGTTCGGGAGCGGGCCAGAACCAGGCGGGACTCCCCTGGAGCCTGGTCTGCCCCAACGACGTATGCTCCGGCTCGACGGTGAGCGGAGGAGGAGGGCCCTCCTACGACGGCAGCGCGGCCGCCGCCTACGCGACCTCGTACATGGGCGTGGTGGGATCGGACGGCTACTACTGGGTCAACGGCGGAAGCCAGTTGTCCTTCCCGCTCGGCACCACGACCCCCACCATCGCCTCCCAGTACGGCATCGGGGACGACTGCACCCACTTCGCCTCCCTCGCGCTCGAGGCGGGAGGGCTCTCCGTGCCCACGGTCGCCCCTCCGAGCTACGGGAACCCCAGCGTGAACGGCCTCCGGAACTACCTGCTGCAGAACGGGCTCGCTTCGGAGGTCCAGGGGACCTCCCTGCCTTCCTCGCTCCAGCCGGGGGACCTCATCCTCTACGAATGGGCCGGCACGGGAACCTGGGACCACACGGCGGTCTACCTGGGCAACGGTCTCGTGGCCGAGCACTCCTACGGGAACGGGGCGGGCTCGGTCGTCACGACCCCACAGGCCTGGAACAACCCCGGAGGCGGCGCGGCCCTCTTCGACTTCCTGCACATCCTCGGCAACGGGGGGGGCGGCGGCAAGGCGCCCCCCTGCCCGAACCTCGCTCCTGGCGGCACGGCGCTCCTGCCCTCCCCCCAGGCTCGCCCGGAGGGGCCGACGACCTCCGCCGTCCCGTCGTCCCCGTCCTCCTCCGGCACGGGCTACTGGATCGTAGGGGCGGACGGTGGGATCTTCTCCTTCGGGAACGCGGGGTTCTTCGGGAGCGCCGCCCAGCAGACGTTGGGAGGCTGCATCGTCGGGATGGCCACGACCCCTGACGGTCAGGGCTACTGGCTCGTCGGGGCCGACGGTGGCGTGCTCGCCTGGGGGGACGCGGGGTTCTTCGGCTCGATGGGCGGCAAGACCCTCAACGCTCCTGTGGTGGGCATCGCCGCGACCCCTGACGGCAAGGGCTACTGGCTTGTGGCCTCCGATGGCGGGGTATTCTCCTTCGGCGACGCGGTCTTCTACGGCTCCATGGGAGGGAAGGCGCTCAACGCCCCCATGGTCGGGATCGCCGCTACGCCGGATGGACGGGGCTACTGGACGGTCGCCGCCGATGGCGGGATCTTCAGCTTCGGTGACGCGGGCTTCTTCGGTTCCATGGGAGGGAAGACCCTCAACGCCCCCATGGTGGGGATGGCGCGCACGGCGGACGGCAAGGGCTACTGGCTCACAGCCTCCGACGGCGGGGTCTTCGCCTTCGGTGACGCGGGCTTCTACGGGTCCATGGGCGGCAAGTCCCTCAACGCCCCGGTCGTCGGCATCGCGCCTACCCCGGATGAGAAGGGCTACTGGCTCGTCGGGGCGGACGGCGGGATCTTCTCCTTCGGAGACGCAGCCTTCCTCGGATCGATGGGTGGGACCAAGCTGAACGCCCCCGCGGTCGGTCTCGCGGTGGTCCCATCCCCACCCGCCTGGTCGCTCTCGCTCCAGGCCACCCCTTCCTCCGGCCTCGCCCCCTTGAGCGTCGCCTTCACCGCGCAGATCACGGGGAGCACGGGGGCCTTCCAGTACTCCTGGGACCTGGGCAACGGGGTGAGCAGCTCGGCGGCCGCTCCGACGGACACCTACGCCGCCGGGAGCTACACGGTGACCCTACAGGTCACGGACGGCTCGAACGGACAGAGCGTCAAGGCGACGACCCAGGTCGTCGCGCGGCCCTCGAGCGGATACTGGCTGGTAGGCTCCGACGGCGGAGTCTTCTCCTTCGGGAACGCGAGCTTCGACGGCTCCATGGGCGGGAAGACCCTCAACGCTCCCGTCATCGGCATGGCGCCCACGCCCGACGGGGGGGGCTACTGGCTCGTGGCATCGGACGGCGGGGTGTTCACCTTCGGGAACGCGGGCTTCTTCGGGTCCCTGGGAAGCACCACGCTCAACGCCCCTATCGTCGGCTTCGCTCCGGCCCCCGACGGGCAGGGATACTGGATGGTCGGTGCCGACGGCGGGGTCTTCGCTTTCGGGGACGCGGGGTTCTACGGCTCGCTCCCCGGGCTCGGCATCAGCGTCCAGGACATCCGCGGGATCGCCCCGACCTCGGACGGGAAAGGGTACTGGCTGGTCGGAGCCGACGGGGGCATCTTCTCCTTCGGCGACGCCACCTTCTACGGCTCCCTTCCTGGAAGCCACATCTCCGTGAGCAACATCGTCTCCATGAGCGCCACCTCGGACGGGAAGGGCTACTGGCTCGTGGGCGCGGATGGGAGCATCTACACCTTCGGCGACGCGGTCAACTACGGGAGCCTCGCAGGGAAGACCCTGAACGGCCCGATCGTGGCCATGGTCGCCGATGTACACGGGCAGGGCTACCTCCTCTTCGGGTCGGACGGCGGGGTCTTCACCTTCGGGTCCGCGGTCTTCTACGGCTCGGAGGCGGGGAGGACCCTCAACGCGCCCATCGTCGGTGGATGCATCGTGCCCTGAGGGGGGAGAGGGGCCTGGTCCGACGTGGGGTACGCCCTGCCGTGACCGGGGCCCCTCGAGGCTTTATCGGCCGTAGGGCTGGCGGAGCCGGGAGCGCTCCGTGGGCGTCCGGTCGTTCTACACCACGAAGGGGCAGAGGATCCTCCAGGGCGACATCCGAGAGGTCACGAAAGTTCCCCCGTCGAGCGTTCACCTCATCGTGACCTCTCCTCCGTACAACGTGGACGTCCCCTACGGCTCGCATGACGACGGGGCGACCTACCGGGAGTACCTCCGGTTCAGCCAGGAGTGGATCGAGAAGTGCTACGAGCTCGCCCGGCCGGACGGCCGGTTCTGCCTCAACGTCCCGCTCGACAAGAACAAGGGTGGCCAGCAGAGCGTCTACGCGGACCTCATCGCGATCGCGAAGAAGGTCGGATGGCGCTACCAGTCCACCATCGTTTGGAACGAGCAGAACATCTCCCGTCGGACCGCCTGGGGGTCCTGGATGAGCGCCTCCGCCCCGTACGTGATCGCTCCCGTGGAGATGATCGCGGTGCTCTACAAGCGCGATTGGAAGAAGATCGATGGCAAGGGCCGGTCCGATGTCTCCCGCGAGGAGTTCCTCGCCTGGACCAACGGGGTCTGGACGTTCAACGGGGAGAGCAAGAAGCGGATCGGGCATCCCGCGCCCTTCCCGCTGGAGCTCCCCACGCGCTGCATCAAGCTCTTCACTTTCATCGGGGACACGGTGCTCGACCCCTTCTTGGGCAGCGGCACCACGCTGCTCGCGGCCCGGAACACCGGACGAGAAGGTATCGGGGTGGAGGTCGACCCCAGATACTGTCGGCTGGCCAAGGGCCGACTGAGCCAGTGACTGGCAAGCCGGGGGCATCACTAGGTTTTCGAGCGCGGGGTAAGATACATCTACTCCAAGGGCCCGGCCGCTGGCATGGTGCCTGGCCATGAGGCCCGGCCCGGGGAAGTTGGGTGATGCGAGGACGGCCCTCCGCGCGCACGGCCCCAAGCGGACCCCTGGGGTCCTTGGGGTTCTGGGTCCCGCTAGTTCTCGTGCTCATCCTCGCTGCCTTGCCGTGGGTCCCGTCCACAGGGATCCGGGTCGCCTCGACCCCTCGAGCCTCCGCAAGTCGCGCCACTCAGGACACCGATCGTTCCAACGTCCCGGTGAGCGGTCTCAGCGTGTCGGCGGAGCCGGTGTCTCGCCCGCACGGTGGGCCAGCGGCACCTAGGACGCTTCAGCCCATCGAGGGACCCGCCACCGACCACTCGCCTTCTGTCTCGAGCTCGACCCTGCAGGCCCGAAGCGGAGCTCGCCCTCCTTCGACCTCGCTTGCTAACGACCATACGGCCGTGGGCACCACCCCGTCCTCTCCGTCTGGGTCGGCCTCCCGATCACCGATCCGGACGAGCGGCGGCGGGGTCAGCCCCGACGCCCTCGGTCCCCGGATCCAATCCATCTCGTGGGGACAGGGGAGCACCTACGTGATCGGCTCTTCCACCTGGGACGCGATGGCGGACGATGTCATTGATGGCTACCTGGTCCGTTTCGGGGGCCTCGGCAATTCCACGGTGGGCCAGCCGAACACCTGGACCTTCTCAGGGGTGTACTGGACGAACATCACGGGACGGCAGTGGGTGAGCCCCCCGGCCTGTGAGTTCTGCGGCATGACCTACGACGCAGCGACCAACCAGGTCGTCCTTCTCGATAATGGGACCTGGGTCTTCCAGGCCGGCAGATGGTCCGAGGCCTCCCCCTCGACCTCCCCTCCCGTTGGGCTCCAGGAGGAGGCCATGGCGTACGACTCCGTCGATCATCAGGTGGTGGTGTTCGGTGGCCGCTACTATGATGCGTCCTGCACCTGCGAGGCCACCACGGACGCCACGTGGGCCTTGCAAGGAACGGATTGGTACAACATCACCTCCAGTGTCGGGACCGCCCCCTCTCCCCGTCGTTTCGTCACCATGTCCTCTGACACCGCGGACCACTACGACCTGCTCTTCGGAGGGTTCGATGACGTGTCCATGACGCTCGAGAGCGACACCTGGACGTTCAGTTCCGACCACTGGACCCAGCTCTCTGTGGGCGGTCCGCTCCTTCGGGACGAGGCGCTCATGGCCGACGACACCAAGGACGGGTACGTCCTGCTCTACGGCGGAATCGGCTGCAACTACCCGGGATTCCTCTGCAACGATACCTGGGATTTCTATAATGGGGTCTGGACCCAGCAGTTCCCCGCGCAAAGCCCGGGAAGCGCGCTCGCGAACTCGGAGGTCATGGCCTACGACGACCAGCTCGGGTACGTGATCTTCCAGCAAGTGGGCGCGAAGGACAACCAAGCCACCCAGTACTCCTGGCCTGCTTCGCTTGAGACCGCCCTCACGGCACAGCCCGCCTCGGTGGACGTTGGCCAGTCGTTGCAGTTCCTCGCATCGAACCAGGGAGGGAACCCTCCCCTCACCACGCACTGGACCGGCCTCCCTCTTGGTTGCACGGACAGCGGCACGGCCTCGGTCAGTTGCTCCCCAACGGCCCCAGGGTGGACCAATGTCTCCGCGACCGTGACCGATGGTTCGGGCCGTCAGGTCACCTCCACCATGCCGTTCCACGTATGGAGCGACCCTGTGGCGAACGCCCCTGTACCTTCAGTTCCCAGCTCAGATGTCGGTCAACCTGTCAGCTTCACGGACCCCCTTGTTGGCGGGTCGGGAGGGTGGAGCTACGCTTGGAGCGCACCCCTGTGGATGCGCTGTGGCTCGAGCACCGTGACAATCTTCGCTTGCGTCCCCTACACTCCTGGGGTCGCAAAGATCTCTGTGCTGGTGACCGACTCCAACGGCTATGCTGCGACCTCACCGACGGTGAGCTTCGTCGTGAACACGCCTCCCACGGTTTCACTGGCCGAGAACCGGTCGCTCATGGACCTGGGAGAGAGCATTTCCTTCACGGCCACCGCGACCGGGGGCACCGGGGTCTACACCTACTCTTACAACGGGCTACCTTCGGGCTGTTCCTCGAAGAACACCTCGGTCCTCAGTTGCAGCCCAACAGCTCTCGGGACGTTCACGGTCCGGGCCTTCGTGAACGACACCAACCATGTGATGGCAGAGAGCGCCCCGGTGACCTTCTTCGTCGGATCCGATCCGATACTGACGGTCTGGTTCGACGAGGGCTCGAACTTCACCTACGCGAACGCGACCTGGGACGTCGTGCTGAACGTCACCGGGGGATCGCCAAGCTACCGGGAGTGTGACGCGACCCAACAGGCCGGGATGGGGACCATCTGCCTTACGGGAAGCGGAGTCAGCTTGCACTATTCGCTGCCCTACAATCTTGCCGGCACTTACAGGGCCATCTTCAGCGCGCAGGATGCGACCGGTTGGAACGCGACCGTTCCCGTGCTCTTCCAAGTCTACTACTTGCCGATCCTGTCCTCGGTCACCGTGCCCTCGGCCGACGAGGGCAGCAAGACCCTCTTGGTGGCGACCTGGTGGCATGGGGCTCCCCTGGTGACCTCCTGGTGGAACGACTCCACTACCGGGGGTCCGCTCTGTGGACCGACCGCCACTCAACCAGGGGCGCAGCTCGCCTGCGCTTTCACTCCCTTCTGGGTGGGGACCCACTCGCTGAATCTGACCCTCCGTGACGGGCTTGGGGTCCAGCGCTCCATCGTGTTCACGCTCACGGTCGATCCAACTCCGGCCCTCTCCCTTCACAACGCTCCCTTGGCCATTCCCGTCGGGTTCTGGTTCAACATCTCCTCGGTGGTCTCCGGTGGCACTCCTCCCTACCGTCTGTGCGCCGATGTCATGGGGAGCTCCGGGTACGTGCGGTGCGCCCCACGCTCCTCTCTCGGTCAGGCCACGTTCCCGTTCCACGGCCTGAACGCCCAGACCATGATGATCGGGTTCACGGAGAACGATTCGGCGGGGACGAACCGAACCGTGTGGACGAACGTCACGATCGTTCCCGCGCTGGGTTCGTTGACGATCTCGAGCCCGTGGTGGGGATACAACGGGCTCGATTCCACCGAGAACCTCTCGTTCTCGGGCGGCGCTGGGCCCTACACGCTGTGGGTCAACGACACGACCGCTAACGTACCGGTCTGCCTCGCGACCTCTCTGGCCAGTGGCTACGTGGCGGTCTGTCGCTTTCCGGTGACCTGGGCCGGCAACCATACCCTTGTGGCCACCCTTCGCGATGCCTGCGGGGAGACCTCCACCGCCACCACGCACCTCTTCGGCCTCTCCCTTCCCTCGGTGAGCTCCGCAACTGCCGCGACGGGATCCACGCAGGTCACCTCCAGCCAAGTCCTCCCCGCCGAGACCGGGGCCGCCGTCTTCCTCAACGCGACCTTCGGCGGCGGGAAGGGGGTGCTCCACTATTCGTGGTGGATAGGTGGCCGGCTCCTCTCCTCGTTCAACGGGACGGGGGCCGAGTGGGACGCAGTGTGGGTGCCTGCTGTGCCCGGCACCTACCTCGCGCTCTTCGACCTCTCGGACTCGGGAGGTGGGCTGACTGGCGTCAGCCTCACGATTCAGGTCGTGAACGGGCTCTCTTCGCTCGTGCTGGTGGCCTCCCCGGACCCGGTGGACGTGGGGACGGGCGTGGTCCTCGATCTTTCCTTCCAGCATGGGACTTCGCCCTTCGAGTTTTCTTGGGACCTCGAGGGGTTCTCCGGCGGCTGGACCTATGCTTCCACGAGCGCCCCCACCTACACGATCAGCTGGGCAGCGGCGGGAACCTACGAGGTCGAGGTCACCGTCTACGACAGCGACCACACGCTCCGAGAGGCGTTCACTAACGTGACCGTGGCGCCGGGTCCGAGCGTGCCGTGCTCCCCAAGTCTCTCCTCCAGCCACCTCACCGCTGGAAGCCCCCTCAACTTCACCATCGCCTGTACCTCGGGCGGGGTCACACCCTATGTGTACACCTGGAGTTGGGGCGACGGCTCCAACCTCTCGAGCCCGGGCCCGAACGCCTCCCACATCTTTGCCGTCCCCGGGAACTACTCTGTCAAGGTAGAGGTCTGGGACGAATTCCGGCTCTACGCCTGGAGCCTCCCACTGTCCGTGAGCGTCCGTCCCGTGCCCGCTGGAACGCCCGTTGGCGGACCGTCCGGGGGAACAGCGTGGTACGACAGCTGGGTGCTGCCGTTGGACCTGGGACTTGGCGTCCTCGCGATCTTCCTCCTGTTGCTGGTCCTGAGGACCCGCCGACCTCGTTCTCCCCCGCCCGGGAGGGGACTCGGGGCGCGATCGTCCTCGGGACGATCTGAAGGTGCGGACTGGGGTGGTCCCGAGGTCGAGGGGGCCAAGGTCGAGCAGGAACCCCCTGAGAGCCTGACGGTCACCGAGGCCGATCTTCGGCGGAGCGCAGAGGTCGACGTCGCGATCCTTGCAGCGATGAAGGGTCGGCAAGCCACGAGCGTGGGGGAGCTTCGGGCCGTCATGGCCCCACAGGTCCTTTCCGATGCGGAGCTCCTCGAGCAGCTCTTCGCCATGAAGAAGGCCGGGAGGATCGTGATGGTGGAGCAGGGCCAGGAAGCAGACTCGCCTCTGTTCGCCCTACCAGCCTCCGAGGGAAGGCCCAAGGCCGCGGCGGGAGTGTCACCTGAGCTCGACGAGTCGGTCCTCAACGACTATCTCTCCAGGCGCGAGAGCGCGCTCGGCGAGGACGAAGACCCGTCTCCCGTAGGGCAGGCGGACACCAGGAGCTAGTCCGCTCTCCTGTGGAGGGTGGCCGTTCCTCCGGGATTCCATTGGGCGAAGCAGTTCGCCCTTCACGGGATCATGGTCACGTGGTCGCAGGCGGGACCCTGCCGTCTGGGACCAACGGGAGCGAGCGAAGGCGGACCCCACACGCGTCGAAGATGGCGTTCGCGATCGATGGGGCCACCGCGATCATGGGGGTCTCTCCAGCGCCGGCCGGCGGAAGGTCCGGGCGATCGAGGAGCACCACCTCCAGGGACGGCAGGTCGGAGAAGCGGGGGACCCGGTACTCGGAAAGGCGGCGGTTCAGCACGACCCCCTCCCGGAAGTGGATCGCCTCGAAGAGCGCCCCACCGAGCGCCATGACCGTGGCTCCCTCCACCTGGGAGCGGAGGTTGTCCGGGTTGACGATCGCACCGGCCTCAAAGACCGATACGATCCGGTCCACGCGCACCTTGCGGCCGGGGACGATCGTCAGGTCCGAGACGGTGGCCACTCGGCCCCCTTTCTCAAGCCCGACCGCGAGTCCGAACCCGTGGCCCTCGGTGCGCTTTCGCTGGCCCCATCGGGCGGTCTCGCAGGCTAGGTGGAGCACCGCGAGCAGCCGCTCGTCCTGGAGGTTCCTCTCTCGGAAGACCAGGGGGTCCAGGTCCAGGGCCCGCGCGAGCTCGTCCATCGCCCCTTCCCTTGCGAAGTTGTTCGCGGTCGCACCAATGGCGCGGTAGGCACCCTGGGGCAAAGGCGAGGCCGACAGCTCGTTGTCGATCTTGAGGTTCGGGATGCGGTAGGGGGGTCGAAGAGAGGCCGCCCCGCCGTTCACGTTGTGGAACGACCAGGAGGTCAGGTGGCCCTGTGGGTCAGCCCCCGCTTTGAGGTCGATGATGGTGTAGGGGCGGAGGTAGCCGTACTGGAACTCCTCGGATCTCGTGTACGTCACCCGCACCGGATGCCCGGAGGCCCGCGAGAGACGTGCCGCCGCCAAGCCCAGCTCGCCCACATGCTTGCCGCCGAAGCCGGAGCCGGTGTACGGCACCTTCACTCTCACCTTGTCTTGGTCGATCCCAAGACCTGAGGCCAGGTGCTCGCGAGCACGGTACGGGGTCTGGGTGCCGACCCAGACCGTGAGGCGGTCCCCGTCCCACTCGGCCACCGCCGCGCGGGTCTCCAAGGGCACGTGGGCGATGTAGGCGCTGCGGTACGTCGCGCTCACCCGGGTCGCGGCGGAGGAGAGGGCCCTCTCCGGGTCGCCCTCGGTCCCCGAATCGGTGTCCCAGTGGTCGCCCGGGAGCGGGTGGCTCCGCAGGTAGGCCTCGATCTCCTCCTCGGAAGGCTGCGGGGTCTCGGTCCACGTGGCCTCGATCTGGGAGATCGCGGAGCGAGCCTGCCACGGGGTGGGAGCGACAACGCCCACGAAGTCCTTCTCCTGGACGACCTGGACTCCCCGCTCCTTGGAGATCGTGGAGACGTCCACCTGCTCCATGCGGCTCCCATATCGCGGGGGGTGCAGGAACGCTCCGTAGAGGAGGCCGGGACGTCGGAGGTCCGAGGTGTACGTGCGGCGGCCGGTCACCACCTCCTCGGCGAACGGGTCGATGGTCGGCCGTCCCGCGAGCTTCCAATCCTTGGCCGGAGCGAGGGCGACCTTCGGGTCCGCGATGATCAATTTGCGAGCGCCTTGGATCAGCTCACCGTAGGTCAAGGAACGGCCGTTCCCCCGGACCTGGACCCGGCCCTCGCGGTCCTCCAGGCGGTCCTTGGAGACACCGAGCTTCTCCTGAGCGAGGTCCAACAAGGCCTGTCGAGCCGTCGCCCCGACGGCGCGCAACGCGGGGGCCGCATCGGGCATCGATCGGCTCCCGAAGGTCCCCATGTCCCAGGGGGTGAGGTCGGTGTCCCCCATGACCAGCTCCACCTGGTCCAGCCGGACCCCCAGCTCCTCGGCGAGCAACATAGACAGCGCCGTCCGGGTGCCCTGGCCCACCTCGACCTTGCCGGTGAATCCCCGCACCTTCCCGCCGCCCCCGACATGGACCCAGGCGCCCCCGAGGGGAGGGGACCATCCCCCCGCTCCCCCCGGACCCGGGCGCCGGGCGGGAAGGACAACGAGGAGGCCATCACCGAGGAGGTCGAAGTACTCGCGTTCTTCGATCTGCGAGAGGTCCCAGGGTCGGCGAGGTCGCTCCTCGTTCATGCGGCTCCACCTGCCTCGTTCTGTTGGAGCTCGGAGGCCCGTTGGACCGCGCGCAGGATGCGTCCATAGCCACAGCAGCGGCAGAGGTTCCCTTCGAGGGCCTCCCGAACCTCGGCATCGGAGGGATGGGGATCCTTGCGGAGCAGGGCGGTCGTCGAGATCACCATTCCCGGCGTGCAGTAGCCGCACTGGAAGGCTCCGACCTCGGCGAAGGCCCGCTGCACCGGGCTGAGCCTCCCGTCCTTCGCCAGACCTTCGATCGTCGTGACCTCGGCCCCTTCGAGATCTCGGACCGAGGTCTGACAGGCTCGGACGGGCCGGCCATTGAGCAGGACCATGCAAGCCCCGCACTCCCCTTCCCCGCAGCCATACTTGGTGCCGGTCAGGTCCATCTCGACACGCAGAGATTGGAGGAGCGAACGCTCGGGCGATCTGGGCAGGACCACCGCGCGGCCATTGACCTTCAGCCGCACACCGCGCCCCGGTGTCGGCTGGACTCCCGGGCGCTCGCTTGCTCCGGGTGGACTATCCATCGCGTGCTCCCCGTCTCCCAAGCTCGTTCGTGAGCGAGATATGGTCCATGAACCCCCGGCGCTCCATTACGGTTGTGGGGAGGTCCGGTCCCGCTTTGGGGCGAAGAGGCCGCCTAAGGCTCCCGGCAAGCTAGGCGATGGTACGGGCCCTCTTCGCGGGTGAAGGGGAAGCGCGCCCACCCCCTTCGGTCACTCCAGCACGTGGATGTGCTTCTTCGCGCTGATCTCCTTGAGGACCTTGGGCCAGACGGAGACGCTCACCTCGCCGATGTGGGCCTTGCGCAGGAGGAGCATCTGGGTGCGGGACTGGCCGATGCCTCCCCCGATGCTGAGGGGCAGCTCCCCGCGCAGGATGGCCTGGTGGTAGGGGTGCTGGAGCAGATCGGACTGCCCCGCCATCTGCATCTGGGTCCTCAGGCTCTCCGCATCCACCCGGATCCCACCGGACATGAGCTCGTGCCGTCGCTTGGTGACCGGGTTCCAGACCAGGATGTCGCCGTTGAGACCGTGGGCCAGCTTCCCCTCGCGCTCCTGGACCTCGGTCGCCCAATCGTCGTAGTCCGCGGCGCGCATCTCGTGAGGGTAGCCGTTGCGGAGCGGCCAGCCGATCCCGATGAGGAACACCGCCGGGAAGCGCTGGAGGATCTCGGTCTCCCTCTGCTTGCGTGGAAGGTCGGGATACATGTCGAGGAGGTCCTCCGCGTGCAGGAAGCGAATGTCCTCGGGCAGAGGCCGGTACCTCGGGTCCTTGAGCTGAGGGAAGTGGCGGTGGAGGTAGTGCTCGGCCCCGGTGAGGACCTTCCAGATGCTCCGGACCGTGTCTTTGAGGTAGTCGAGGTTGCGCTCGTCCGCACGGATCCTCCGCTCCCAGTCCCACTGATCGACGTAGGCGCTGTGGTCGTGGTCGAGGAAGTAGTCCTTGCGCACCGCGCGCATGTCCGTGCAAAGCCCCTCCCCCGGCCCCATCTCAAACTCTCGGAGGGCCATCCGCTTCCATTTTGTCGCGGCCTGGACGATCTGCGCGTCAACGGGGTTGAGCTCCCGGTCGTTTGCGATGTGGAACGGGATGGGCGTGCGGCTCCCGTCCCGGTCGAGCATGTCGTTGATCCCGCTCTCGGCCTCGACGATCAGCGGGACCGTGACCATCATCAGGTTCAGTTCCTGGCATAGGTGCTCCTCGATGTACGCCTTCGCGGCGAAGATCGCCCGCTGCGTCTCCTTGGGCGAGAGAAGGGCGCGGTACCCTTCCGGCAGGACCGTTTCGACACTGGCGTAATTGCCGATGCCGGGCCCCGCCAGGTCGGGGGGCACGTTGGACGCGGAAAGCGCGCTGCGGAGGGAGACGCTCGAAGCCATGGACGGTCACGGGCCGCGGGTACGGGCCAAGAGAAGAATGGCGCTCCTCGTGAGATAAATCGAGGGTCAACCCTCGTTGACCGTGTGCGGGCCGTGGAGAAGAGGGAAGGCTCTCCTCGGGCCGTTTGCGGGCATCTTCTATCGAAAGCGAGGATGAGGGGATCGGAGGGGCATGGCCTCCGTCTCCCGCCCGGACGTCGGGTCCGACCCATTGGGTTGGAGGTGCTCTCTGGGGGGCCGCCTATACGGGTCGAGGGCGCGCGACGTAGAGTCCTTCCAGGGCGACGGCCAGAAGGACCGGAACTCAGGGGCGTCCTAGGGTGTCGCACGGACGGTGCGTCGCTCGCGGCGGGTCAACGCTCGTTGACTGCACGCTTTTGCGCGCCGCGACGAATGTCCTGGTTGTCGGGAGTCCCTGTGAGGAATAAGGAGGAAACATGACGGCAGCTGCATCATCCGCTATCGCCCCCCAAGAAGTGACCCATCTCGCCGGTGAGAGCTCTCTGCCGGCAACCGAGGAGCCCAAGATCTCGGGACTATCGATGGTGGTCTTCTCCGGCGAGCTCGACAAGGCGCTGGCCGCCTTCATCATCGCGAACGGGGCAGCGGCGATGGACCTTCCGGTCCACATGTTCTTCACGTTCTGGGGGCTGAACATCCTGCGGAAGGGAGGCCCGGTCCACGTCGGCCATAAGAAGACCACCGTAGAGGGCATGTTCGGCCGGATGATGCCCCGGGGGCCCGAGGCGCTCCAGCTCTCCAAGCTCCGCATGGCGGGCCTCGGCACCCGAATGATCAAGCGGGAGATGTCGAAGAAGCACGTCCAGGACCTCGCCCACCTCATTGCCTCCGCCAAGGAGCAGGGGGTCCAGTTCATCGCCTGCACGATGTCGATGGACCTCATGGGCATCCAGAAGGAGGAGCTCCTCGATGGCATCACCTACGGTAACGTCGCCTCGTTCATCGATGCGGCCGACCGCAGCCGGATGACGATGTTCGTCTGAGGCGACGAGAGAGGTCCAGGTCACCTACCGGGGGGAAAGTACATGCAAGCACAGATGGCACCACCGCTGAGCGCGCACAAGGCCGACAAGATCGTCGATGCCCGGGGCATGGCCTGCCCCGGCCCGCTGCTCGAGGCCAAGCGGGCGATCGCTTCGGTCCCGCTACGGGGCGTGATGGAGGTGATCTCCTCGGACGAGGGGACCACCAACGACGTCCCGCTCTGGGCAAAGAAGGTCGGCCATGAGTTCCTGGGGACGGTCGCCGATGCCGGATTCTGGCGGATCTACGTCCGCCGCATGAAGTAGGGGCGGTCGGGCGATGTCCACGGCAGCCGCGGAGCAGGCCCGCGGGTCCACCGGGCCCCGGATTTTGGTCTTCTCGACCAACAACGTCTCCGACCCGGGGATCGACCTCGCCGGAAGCGCGCATGTGGAGTACTCTCCTTCGGTCCGGGTGCTCTCGGTGCCGTGTTCGAGCGGTATCGACCCCCGGTGGGTACTGCACGCCTTCCGTCGAGGGTTCGACGGGGTCTTCATCGCGGCGGACGGGAGCGACTGCAGCAAGATCGCGGACTGTTCGCAGCGCACCGGGCAGATCGTGGCCCGGGCCCAGGTCCTCATGCGCGGGGAAGGGTACGACCCCGCCCGCCTGAAGATGGCGGCCGTCTGCTCGGTCTGCGCGGAGCCGTTCGCGACCCACATGCGCAAGTTCGCCGAGGAGCTCGCGAAGCTACCGGTACGGCCGGCCCCTTCGGGAGCAGGGGTCGTTCCCTCGAGCGGAAGCGTCGCCGCCGAAGTGTGAGGGAGCACGGCCATGCAGTACGACGTTCTGGTCATAGGCGCAGGGGTGGGCGGCATGGAGTCCGCCCTGTCGCTCGGCGACATGGGGTTCCACGTCCTCCTGGTGGAGAAGGAGCCTAGCGTCGGCGGGAAGATGATCCTGCTGAGCAAGGTCTTCCCCACGCTCGACTGCGCGAGCTGCATCTCGACCCCGAAGATGGCGGGGACCCAGAACCACCCCAACATCCGGACCCTGGTCCACAGCGAGGTGGAGAAGATCACCCCGCGGGCCGACGGGGGGTTCGACGTGACGGTGGTCCAGAGGCCGACCTACGTCGACTTCGCGAAGTGCACCGGTTGCAGCCTGTGCGAGACCGCCTGCACCGTCGCTCTCCCGGACGAGTTCAACGCGGACCTATCGGCCCGCAAGGCGGCCCACATCGCCTTCCCCCAGGCGGTCCCGAAGAAGGCGGTGATCACGCGCAAGGGGCTCTCGCCCTGCTCCTTCGAGTGTCCGGCCGGAGTGAAGCCCCACGGCTACATCGCGCTGGTCCGCGCCGGAAAGTACGACGAGGCCTTCCGCCAACATCTGGAGGATGCCCCCCTGGTCGGGGCCCTGAGCCGCGCCTGCTACGCTCCTTGCGAGGAGGCCTGTTCGCGCGCCGAGGTGGACGGCGCCGTCTCTATGCGCGGCATCAAGCGGTTCATGGTGGACCGCTACTACGCGAGCCACCCCGTGCCGGAGTACGGTCCTCCTGAGACCCTCACGGGAAAGCGGATCGCCGTGGTGGGGTCCGGTCCGACCGGGCTCTCCGCGGCCTTCTTCCTTGCCCGGGCCGGGCACTCCGTGACCGTCCTTGAAGCCTCCACCGCGGCGGGGGGGATCATGCGGTGGGGCATCCCGTCCTACCGCCTGCCCAAGGAGGTCCTCGAGCGGGACCTCCTCAACATCACCGCCCTCGGCGTGGAGATCCGCACCGGCCAGCGGGTGACCTCCCTCGGGGACCTGCACGGTTACGACGCGATCTTCCTCTCGGTCGGCAGCACCGGGGGTCGCAAGCTCAACGTCCCGGGCGAGGGCGCGCCGGGGATCTACGACTCGATCGAGTTCCTCCACGGCGTGCGAGAGGGCGTCCCTCTCGACCTTCATGGGAAGCGGGTGGTGGTCGTCGGCGGCGGGAACGTCGCCATGGATTCCGCGCGGAGCGCCCTTCGGCTTGGCGCCTCCCACGTGGGCCTCTACTGCCTGGAGTCCCGCCCGGAGATGCCCGCCCACCGTTGGGAGGTCCAGGAGGCCGAGGAGGAAGGGGTGGAGGTCCATCCTTCCTGGGGCGTGGGAAGCCTCGAGACCGGGCCGGGGGGGGAGGTCAGCGCGCTCCACCTGCAGAAGTGCACCTCGGTCTTCGATGCGAAGGGGCGCTTCGCACCGGTCCTGGACCCCAAGCAGACGGAGAAGGTCGAAGCCGACGTCGTGCTGCTCGCGATCGGACTGCGCGCCCAGACCGGGGGCCTGGGGCCCGAGGTCGAGCTCAACCGCAACGGCACGCTGCGGGCCGACCCTGAGACCCTGCAGACCCGCGACCCGAGGGTCTTCGCCGGGGGCGACGCGCTCACGGGGCCGGCGAACATCGTCCGCTCGGTGGGGCAGGGCAAGAGGGCCGCCTTCTACATCGACCGCTACCTGAAGGGACAGGCCCTCCAGGGCGTGCGCTTCGACGAACGTATGCCGATGGCCGATAAGGCCGCGGTGGTCGCGCGGGCCCGCGCCAACGCGACTCCCGATCCGCCGGAACCGGTCCCCCGCACCCCGGCCGCCGCGCGTCTCACCTCCTTCGATACCTTCGAGCGGGCCCCCACGGAGGAGGAGGCCCGCGTCGCCGCGAGCCGGTGCCTGGACTGCGGAGGGTGCTCGGAGTGCCGTGCCTGCGTCGCGGCGTGCCCCGCCGATGCGATCGACCTCGCCATGAAGTCGCGCACCGAGGAGGTCTCGGTCGGAGCGATCGCGCTCGCCACGGGCTTCGACGTGTTCGACGCCCGGAAGAAGCCCCTCCTGGGCTTCGGTCGCTTCCCCAACGTCATCACGGGGGTCCAGATGGACCGCATCCTCGCCCCGACCCGTCCCTACAACGCGGTCCTGAGGCCTTCCGACGGAAAGGCCCCAGGCTCGATCGCGTTCGTCCTGTGCACCGGCTCCCGGGACGAGACCGTGAACAACCGGGTCTGCTCGCGCGTCTGCTGCATGTATTCCCTGAAGCAGGCGCAGCTGCTGATGGGAGCGCTGCCCACCGCCGAGGTCACGATCTACTACACCGACATCCGCGCCTTCGGCAAGGGGTACGAGGAGTTCTTCCAGCAGTCCAAGGGGATGGGAGTCACCTTCGTCCGCGGGAAGGTCGCCCGGATCGAGGAGGTCGACCATCAGGACCTGCTGGTCCACTTCGAGAACTTTGAGGGCGAGGGAGGCAGCACCGTTGCCCGCCACGACCTGGTGGTCCTGGCGGTGGGGTTGCTCCCGACCCAGCTCCCGGCGGAGCTCTTCCAGGGGGCGCATCTGGAGCGGGACTCGCTCTCCTACGTGCGCGAAGTGGACGAGGAGCTGGACCCCGGGCGGACCAATGTGGAGGGCGTCTTCGCGGTGGGGTCGGCGACCGCGGTACGTGACATTCCGGACACGGTGCTGCACGCGGGTGCCGCGACCGCGCAGATCGCAGGATACCTCATGAGGAGGTCGAAGCCATGAGCGACCCTCCAAAGCCGGTACTGGGAGCCCCCCCCGAGGGACAGGCCGAGGAGGGTCCTCGCCGCAAGGTCGGGGTCTTCCTCTGTCAATGTGGGGGCAACATCTCGGACTACGTGGACACCGAGGAGGTCCGCAAGCGCCTCGCCGGAGACCCCCGGGTCGCCCACGCGGAGGTCCAGATGTTCGCCTGCTCGGACGCGGGACAGCAGGCCATCGTCCAGGCGATCCGAGAGAAGAAGCTGGACGGGATCGTGGTCGCCTCGTGCTCGCCGAAGCTCCACACCCAGACGTTCCGGGCGGCCGCCCGGAGGGGCGGCCTCAATGCCTACGAGTACACCCAAGCGAACGTCCGGGAGCAGGACTCCTGGGCGCACACGCACGACCGGGTCGGAGCGACCGAGAAGGCCTTCGCCATCACCCGTGCAGCCCTCGCCCACACGGCGGGCTCGCACCCGCTCGAGCCGATCCGCTCCGAGACCGCCCCTAGCGCCCTCGTCATCGGCGCAGGGGTGGCGGGCCTCCGCGCGGCGGTCGCGCTCGCGGACCTCGGCATCTCGGTGCACGTGGTCGAGCGCGAGAAGCGGCCCGGGGGGCAGGTCGCCCGGTGGGCGCGGCTCTTCCCGAACTCGAGGAGCGGGCCGGAGGTCATCGAGCATCTGGTCCAGGAGGTCTCCCGCCGCGAGAACATCGTGACCTTCACCGGCGCCGAGGTGGTCTCGAAGGAAGGCCACATCGGAGACTTCACGGTCGGGATCCGGACGGAGAGCGGCGAGAAGGTCTCGCTCAAGGTGGGCGCGATCGTGGTCGCGACCGGCTACGAGCCCTACCTTCCGCCGAAGGGTGAGTTCGGCTACGGGGAGGAGGGGGTGCTCACGCTCCCGGAGTACGAGGAGCTCCTCGCGGACGGGACGGGGCCCCTCGTCTACCACGGGCGGGCGGTCCGATCGGTGGCCTACGTCTACTGTGTCGGGTCCCGAAGCCCAGAGGGCGAGGGGAACGGACACACCTACTGCTCGCGCTACTGCTGCAGCGCGACCTCCTTCGCCGCCGTGCGCACCTCAGGGCGCGTCTCCGGTGTCCAGCAGTACCACCTCTTCCGCGACATCCGGACCTACGGGAAGTACGAGGCGCTCTACCAGAAGGCCCTCCAAGGCGGTTCGGTCTTCCTACGCTACAGCGAGGACGCCCCTCCCACCGTCCGTCGCGAGAACGGCCAGCTGCGGGTGCGGGTGAAGGACCTCCTGACGGAGGGAGAGGAGGTCGAGATCCCCACCGACCTCGTGGTCCTGGTCACCGGGATGGTGCCCCGGGAGAACGCGACCTTGACGGACGTCCTCAAGCTCGCGGTGGGCGCGGACGGGTTCTTCCACGAGATCCACCAGAAGCTGCGTCCCGTGGAAACGGTCGTGGACGGGGTCTTCGTCGCCGGGGCGGCGCAGGGACCGAAGAACGTCTCGGAGAGCGTCGCGAGCACGCTCGCCGCGGTCGCGAAGACCGCCGGCATCTTGCTCAAGGGCTACGTCGACCTCGACCCCCTCGTCGCCAAGGTCGACCCGAGCCTCTGCAAGTGGTGCAACGCCTGCCTCGAGGCCTGCCCCTATGGGGCCGTCGAGAAGGTGGAGGCCGAAGGGAAGGCCGTCGCTCGGGTGGAGCCCGTGCTCTGCAAGGGGGAGGGGGCCTGCGTGCCGGTCTGCCCGGCCCAGGCGATCGAGGTCGAGGGCTACACGCACGTCCAGGTGCGTTCCATGATCGACGCGCTTGCGGAGGAGGGGTGAGCTCATGACCGAGAGGATGCGCGACCTGTCCGAGGTGCTCCGGGAGGGGATGTACCTCCAGCAGAAGGTCCTGGACGTGCTCAAGGACGGGCCGAAGACGATACCCGAGATCGCCCAGACCCTGCACCGACCATCCCGCGAGGTCATGCTCTGGGTCATGATGCTCCGGCGCTACGGCCGGGTCGCAGACGTCCCCAAGGGCCCGGCGGACGAGTACTATCGCTACCGTGCGATGGAGGGGGGCCGATGAGGGTGGACCCGACCCTGCGCGACCGTCTCGCGAGGGACCCCTCGTTCAACGCGTCCGCGTGCATCAATTGCGGTTCCTGCACCGCGCTCTGCCCTCTGGGCATCCCGCTCGTTCCGCGCAAGCTCTTCCGCTACGTGCTGCTGGGCTCCCGCGAGAAGGTCCTGGAGCACACCGAGGAGATCTTCTCCTGCCTCCTGTGCAAGATGTGCGAGGAGAACTGCCCCGCGGGGGTCCACATCGCTGAGAACATACGGTCGCTCCGGAGCTACATCGACCGAGAGGCGCTCGCCCTCGCTCCGGCGGAGGGGTGAAGCATGCCGATCCCCATCAAGGACACCCTCGGGATGCTGGGGGACAACCTGCGGAAGCGCGGGAGCGTCATGCCGGTCTCCCGGAGGAAGGCGACGGCCTGGGCCCGGGGGCTCGAGCTGCCCCGGGAAGGACCGACGGTCCTCTACACGGGGCAGATGTACCAACTGGTGCCCGCGATCAACGCGATGACCGAGCGCCTGGCCAAGATGGAGGGCTCCTGGATGGCGGGCTATTTCGGGCTCGCCCGACGGATCAACCGCCTGGTCAACCTGGTCTCGGTCATGGCCCGTGGAGACCCCGAGGAGATCCGGGAGTACGACGCCTACCTGCGGAACATTGCCTCCCTCTTGCAGGCCGCGGGGGTCCCGTTCGGCTACCTTTACGAGGACGACCTCTACGCGGGCGCCCTCGCCTACGACGAGGGGCTGGACGACGCCCTGAAGGACCATGCCCAGCGGGTCTATCGTCGCCTGATGGAGCATGGGGTCCGAGAGGTGATCACGGTGGACCCGCACACCACCGAGATGCTCCGTGACGTCTACCCCCGCATCGTGCCCGGCTATGACCTCAAGGTGCGGACCTACCTCGAGGTCCTCGCAGAGCGACGGCCGGCCCCGAGGGCCCAGCTCAACGAGCAGGTGACCATCCACGACTCGTGCATCTACGCCCGTCGTGAGGGGGTCATCGCCCAGCCCCGGGAACTGCTCCAGAGGGGTGGGGTCTCCATCGCGGAAGTGGAGCTCTCGGGCAAGGCGACCCACTGCTGCGGCGGGCCTATCGAGATGCTCTTCCCCCAGCGCTCCAACGAGATCGCTCGCAAGCGTGTCGACCAGCTGCGTGCCCGTTCGGACAAGATCGTGACCCTCTGCCCGCTCTGCCTCGCGAACCTCCGTCGGGTCGCGCCGGCGGGGACCGAGATCACCGACGTCTCCGGTTACCTCGCCCGGGCCTACTGCCCCGTGCTATCGGCGTCGGCACGGGTGAGCACGGTCCATGGGCCCGAGGGCGCGACCCCGGCGGCGGTCGCGGCCGAAGCGACGAGCTGACCTGCGACGGCATCCCCGTCCACCGGGGTCCTGCATCGGGGGGGGCCCACGGGGGCGTACCGTCAGCCGGCCGCTCGGGCCTTGCGGTCAACAGGAGCGCGGCGGCGAGCGCCCGACGGGGAGGCCTGTCGGGCAGGGGGTTGCTCTTCGCGAAGGTCCACGGGCCCCTTCCCCATCGGGATAAGGGTACCATCAGGAGTGAAGCGCCGACGGAGCACCCGCAGCAGCCAGGAGGCCCAGAGCGGGTTGAGCCGTAGACTGATCATGATCCGCACGGACACCGCCTTGACCTGTGGGACGCTACGGATGAGCTCCAGGAGGGCCTCCAGGTCGCCCAGAGAGGGGACGCCCACGATCCAGCTCGCGAACTTGGCGTGATGCAGGTTCCGGAAGACCGCTCTGGAGAGCATGGAATCGATCGTGTGGATGATCTCCTGCCTTGGGGTGGTCCCTGAGGTGAAGTACGTCCTGAGGTACCCGAACACCAGCCCTGACGTCTTCGCCTTGCCGGTAGGGACCACCATGATCGCGCCACGGCTCGTGAGGTATCGCACCCGTCGCTGGACGGTCCGTGCCGAGGTGCCGAGCTCCTTCGCGATCCTGGGGAAGGGGGTGCGCGCGTTCAGGAGGAGTATTTGGAGGATGCCCAGGTCCGTGCTGGTCAGTCGGATGGGGGTGCGCTTCGGGTAGTCCTGCGAGCTCATCGACTCCCAGGAGCTCTCGGTCGCCCCGCACAGGTGCGCGATGAGCTCCCGCCGGGGTTCGAGCGCCTCCTCGTCCTCGGTGTAGTTGATGACGGCCCATCCCTCGATGTACTGGATGATGAGCTGCACCCCCTCCAGCATGCACAAGGCCCTGAGCGTCGCCTCGTTACGGAGCTCCGGCCGAGGGACGACCCACAGCGTCGCCCGGACCAGACCGAGCTGCGTAGGTTCCACCCCCAAGGAGAGCGGGAGGAACACCCCGGCGGCGGTCATCCTGCGGATCCGTAGCGCGACCGTGTTCCGGTGGAGGTGGAGGTCACGGGCGATCTTCTCGAAGCTCATTCGCTCGGTCCGGAAGAGGTCCTTCTCTCCGAGGATCAGCTCTCGGAGGATGGCCCCGTCCAGATCGTCCAGTGACAAGAGCCGCTTCGGACGGCTCGTCCCCGAGGGCGGCCGCATCCTTGCGGGGGCCCCGGAGTGCACTCTGGACAAAGTTTGGGCGTGCATGTCGCTATTGCACACGAGTGCGAGCCAGGGAATTAACTGCTTGGGCGAGTTTTCCCAACCTAGCCTATGACCATGACGCTGAGCACCGAACGAAACAAGCGGTTGGTTCGCTCCTACCTGAATGCCCTATCGTCCAGCGACCGACTCGGACCTTTCAGGTACGTCTCTCGGGCCTTTCGTCTATCCGGGGGGGTCTTGACCGGAGACCTCGACCTAGAGGATGCCATCAAGTGGCGACAGGAGTTCATCTCGGCGTTCCCCGACTTCAGGATCGAGATGGGGCCAGGGATCATTGTGGCCGAGAAGGACACGGTGGCCATCCGCGTCCACTGGACCGGAACGCACCTGGGGGACTTCCAGGGGCTCTCCCCCACCCACCGGAGGGTGGACGTCCCGATCTGCGCTTTCTTCCGGATCCGCAACGGTCTCATCGACCGCGAGACGCACCTGACGGACTCCCTCAGCCTCATGGAGCAACTGAAGGGTCCTCACGCCGATATCCCCGTGCAGGAGGGAGCCGAGGGGACGGAGGTCAAGCCCACTGCGATGGTGGAGCCCAGCCACCGGTTCTTCGTACCTCCGGAGAACATCCCTGGACCCTGGTGGGAGTCGCTGGGTCCTGATGGGCGCTGAGCTCCCCCCTGTCTAGGCCCGTTCGGGCCATGGGGAGGATCGACCGGTCGCCCTTCGGTAGGATGGCGGTCCCGCAGGGTTCAGGCTCGGTTCC
This sequence comes from Thermoplasmata archaeon, assembly GCA_027306505.1. Taxonomy (GTDB): domain Archaea; phylum Thermoplasmatota; class Thermoplasmata; order Lutacidiplasmatales; family UBA184; genus JAKAAX01. The sequence continues at coordinate 36,609 of DAHUZP010000016.1, forward strand.
GCCCCCCGAACGCCCTTCGGGCGCTCGCCCTTCCCCCCCGTCGTCGTTCTCTCGGTCCCCTTCCCTGACCACCAACCACGCAGGTGAACAAATCTTACGGGGTGCGCGTCACCTCTCGATGGCGCTCCTAGTGGGCGTCCTCGTGGCGGTGATGCTCATCTACACCTACCTCAAGGGCCGCGAGCGAATGGGCCTGGCCAAGGCCAAGGCGTCCGCCGGTGGAGAGGACGATACCGTGCCCGTCGCCGAGCTGCGTTGCCAGCACTGCCACGCCGTGGTGGACAAGGGGGAGACCAGTTGCTGGAAGTGCAAGAAGAGCCTCTCCACAACTTCAGAGAGCGCGCCGCTCCCCTCGGGCGGAACGACCGGGTCCGGCAAGGTGGCCTCTTCCAAGCCCCTATCTCCGATTGTTCCCCCGAGCGAGGGTGCCCCGGAGCGAAAGACCGATCCCGCGTCCGAGCCCGCGGGACAGGAATAGGCACGGGCGCCCTCGGGGGCTCCGCTTGGTCTCCGTAGGGCCTCGCTTGACGAGACTGGACAGGACCTCCTCCTCGAAGCGCTGGAGCTGGCCGTGGAACTTCGAAGGAGAGGCTTGAGTCCGCAGCCCATCCCCGGGGCAGCCTCTCACGCCGTGGCCATGCAGACGATGCAGGGATGTCCCGCTTGGAGGAGCGGAGCCCCGCACTTCTGGCATGCAGGTTCGCTCTCCGAGGGGAAGCGCGGCAGGCCATCGGGCTCCAAGAATCCGTCGGGACCTTGATGCATCACGTCCCCCGACAATGGGGACGAGGGCGGGTCGGGGACCGGGCCGGTCGCATCCGTTCGCGCGGGCTCAGGGTTCCAAGGCGCCGGTGGAGAAGGCGATGCCGGAGGGGCGTGGGCGCGCGCGTCCTCTTGGACGGGATGCGCGGGCGAGGAGGGGACCGCCTCGGGCTCTCCGGGCGCATCTGAAAGTGCGTAGGGCCCCCCGGCTCCGGGGCGAGGATGGATCGAGTCCGCTTGGATGGACGTTCCGGCGCTATGCGCTGGAGGGTCGCTGGGAGAGGGAGATGATGGGGGAACGGACCACGATGCACCAGGCCACCCGGTAGGGGCATCCCCCGCAGACGCCGAACTGTAGGGCGGGGGGTCGCCCGGCGGCGGGAAGTTCTGTGGGGACCAGGACGCGTCCACGCGCGCGGTGGCAGCTTCGGGCTCCCCCCACGATGCCGGCGGGGCCACCTCGGATCCCTCGTCGAGGGATCCCTGTCGGTCGTCTCCGCCCCCACCTCTCCTCCGGCCCACCCAGATCGCCACCGGAACCGCCACGAGCAGACCCAACACCAGCCCCAGCAGCAGGTCAATCTCCCCGTTGAGGCCCAGGAAGCCGTTCGACTTTTGGGGAACGGGGACCGAGATGGTGATGGTCGCGCTGGCCCACGCAGTCCTTCCGTTCAGGCTCGCCTGGACCGAGAGTGTCGTGCTCCCCGCCGCGCTCGCCGCAGTGAAGGTCGTAGAGCCTCCGAAGCTGGGACTGACGGAGCCCAGCGGGCTCGAGAGAGCCCACGTGTAGGTGAGCCCGGCGGGGCAGGCACCACCGTTGCACGTGGCGGATGCGGTGAAGGCTTGCGATCCTCCGGTGGCCAACGACACGGAAGAGGGGTCGACGGAGACCGAGGCCAGGGTGGGTACGATGGGGGGCGAGCTGATCGTGATGGTCGCGGTCGCCTCCCGGGTCACTCCGTTCAGGGTCGCGTTGACAAAGAGCGACAAGGCCCCTGCGACCGATCCCGCCGTGAGGGTGGTCCATGAGCTCGTGGTAGAGCTCAGGCTGCCGAGAGCGTTGGTGAGCGACCAGGCATACGTGATCCCCGTGGCGGGACATGGCCCTCCCAGGCAGGTGGCGGTGCCCGAGAACGTCGCGACGCTCCCCGGGGAGAGCGTCTTGGTGCTCGGCGAGACGGAGAGCGAGGAGAGCGTGGGGTTGACCGTGAGCGAGGTCGTGGCGTTCGCACTTTCCCCTACCGTCCCGTTCACAAACGCTCGGACGCTGTAAGTCCCCGCGGTCGAGGGGTCACATCCTAGGCTCGGGGCGTCGACGGTCAGGCAGCCCGATGGGAGGCCCGTGTAGGCGTAGGCGAGGGTACCGGTCCCTCCCGAGGCGGAGACGTTGAGATAGGACCGGCCTCCGACGGACACGGCGGGGGGAGCTGCCGTGAAAGCGGAGATGGATATCGGCACGGCGGGAGGGAGGACCGTGACCGCGACGGACCCTGTGGCGGTGGTTCCCCCACTGTCGGTCACGTTGAGGGTGATGTCGTACGTCCCGGGGAGGGTGTAGGTGTGGCTGGGGCTCTGCAGCGCCGAGGTCCCGCCATCCCCGAAGCGCCAGGCCCACGTGGTGTAGGGCGGGGACCCTCCCGCCGCGGTCCCTGCGAAGCTCACCGTGAGCGGAGCGGATCCGGAGGAAGGGCTCGCCGAGGCCGAGATGGTGAGGTGTCGGAAGAGCAGGACCGTCGCTGTGCCGTAGCCCCCTTCCGTCCAGGGCCCCACCGGAGCCGCGGTCCAGGTCGTGACCGGATCCCCCTGCATGTCGACGTACTCGCCGGCCGGGAAGGTCACGTTCGTCCAGTTGGTCCTCGAGGGATTGACCACGGCGATCCCGCCCGTGTAGTTCCTCATGTAGACCCGGGTCAGCTGCCCGCCGCTCCCCGTCGGTTCGAGCAGGTCGAACATCGGCCCCGTGGGATGGCCGATGGGCGAGGCGTACTCGGGCTCCCAGTAGTCCAGCCCCGTGTACCCCTGGGGTCCATCGGCGATGTAGAACCAGGTGTAGTTGCCCTTGATCAGGAGGTAGTTGCCGACCGTCCAATTGAGGTACGCGCGAGCATCTTGGGCGGTGGTGTTCGTCCCCACCGTGATGTTCGACCACCACTCGTGGAGGTAGGCGCCGGTGAAGACGGGCGAGCCGATGAGCGCGATCCCGCCGCCGTAGTGCTGCCCTTCCAGAATGAAGGACTGCGCCATCGTCAGCCAGGTGTTGTTCATGCAGAGGGAGTTGCCGTCGTTGATCCCATCGAACCCGTTCTCAGACGCCAGGATGTCCGCGGATCCCATGGGGTCGTCCCATCCCCCGCAGTAGTAGGGGCCCGAGCCGTAGTACCAGCCCTCATGGACGCCGGTGCCGCCCCCGTAGAGGTCACCCTCCCATCCGTCGTCGTTCACCACGATCGGGAACGCGGGCATGCTGAGGTTGGCCGCCTCCATCTTCCACCGCAAGGCGAAGTAGTGCATCGCCCCGATCGCCACGGCGTTCTCGTAGGCGGCGTCCTGGGTGCCGTCCCCCGCGAACTGGGAGACCCAGACCGGCGACCCCGTGCTGTAGTTATAGTGTCCCACGAGGTTCGTCGTGCTGTTGAGATAGCTGACGCAGTTCCCGCCGACCGAGGCCTCGCAGAGATTGAAGCCGTCCGTGTTGGACGAGTGGTACATGTCGATCGCAATGCCGTCGCACGCGTTCGGTCCAATCGACCCCCCCTCGACGTAGGTCTGGATGATGAAGTTCTGGACCGCGGGGTTGGTCATGTCCACGATCGGGTGCACCCCATCGGGGACGACCGGCGCCCGCAGCGGAGCGCTCGTGGTCCACCCCGATCCGGTATAGTTCTGGTACTGCGCCCAGGAGTATTCGATCCACTCCGGGTGGTGGGTCCAGATCCAGGTCTGGTTGGTGTAGGGAGGCATCCACTCGTAGTATTCCCACGGGATGTACTGGAAGCTCGGGACCGAAGGGTTCGGGTCGGGGCAGCTGCCACCCCAGTCCCAGCCGCTCCAGCTCGCGGCGGGTGACGGCCCGTTCGATCCGCCGAACACGGAGAAGAGATGGATGCCGTTCCAGGTGGACCCCAGGCCGGCCAGGCCAGGGTCTTGCACCCGCGGCGCCAGTGGTGCATACGTCGGAAGCTGGCTGCCCCCCCCTGAGGTGAGCGGACCCATGGCGGGAAGGCCCGAGGCGGCACGGGCGTTCGCGACCCAAGCGGCAGGAGCGACCGTCGCATGCGCTGCCGTTGGGAGCGGGACCGACGTGCCCCCTCCACCGGCGGCACCCGGCGCCCACCCAGGGCCTAGGGCCATCAGCGCGACCACCGTGAAGACGCCGATCGCCATCTCGGCGATGCGGACCGACCGGTCGTGTCGGCCCACCGAGAGGAGGGATCCGAGGATTCGCTCGCGAGGCTCCGTTCCAGGATTGGGGTGGGGCATGGGAGACCCTACGGAGGGGGGGGATATTCCCAAGATTGGAACGAAGTCGCAAGCGTAGCAAGTTCGTTCCAATCCACAGATATACCCCCGCTCCGGACTCTGAGAGCGTGGTGGCTGCCGGGGTCTGGGTCAACGCCTTGAGGCCAGGACGGCGGTCAGGGGAAGGGAGGAAGGGGACGTGACCGGGAAGTTCGGACCCAGCCCCCTGACGGGGGCGAGGAGCGTCGGCGGTCGACCATCGTTGCCCCACGCCTCATCAGCTCCTGGCCTTCCTGGACCTCGTTCCGACCGCCGTCGCTCCGACCTTCGATCCACGACGGTCACCGGGTGGAGGTCCCGCCAGCCCCTCGTCGACCTTCGCCGGGGTCGGCCTGTTGCGGTGCGGGTGCTGCAGTTCGCGCTCGTGATCATGGTGGGAGCCCTGTTGGCGGCACCTCTGGCGCCCGCGCGCTCCTCTTCGAGTCCCTGGTCGGCCTCTCAGACGTCGACGCCGCTCTCCTCGAACAACACGGGCGAATCTCCGTGCGACATCAACCTCACCAACGGCCAGTTCTCCTCCCAGTGGACGAACGCCTCCGCGGGAGCGATCGCGGGGCCCTCGCTCTTTCCGAACGGTTCGAACAACAGCGAGCGGGACATCCTCTGGGGGAAGGTCTGCAACAGCCCCTCCTGGATTTTCTTCGCTGTCGGCCTTCAGGCCGAGCCCACGAACGCTTCCTGGTACCGGATATGGATCGACACCACCGGCTCCGGGGTCCGGGATTACGACCTCGTCTTCGCCACGTGGGGGCTCGAGGTCTGGAACTTCAGCGCCACGCTGTACACCTGCTACCTGGGGCCCGGCCCGGTCTGCGACCGGCAGCTCCCTGCGGGATGCACCTGCTGGGAGGTCGGCGTTCCGCTCTCCCTGCTCGGAGACCCGTCTTCTCTCCGATATCGGGCGGACGCGAGGACCACCACCGATGTGCTGATCGACACGGTCCCCACTCCTCCCGCCTGGAGCCCGGTCTACTACCTCCGCCCTCCCCCCGCGAAAGCGGCAGCTCCGCTCTGGGAGGACCCGGTCGTGATCGCGGCCGGAACGGTGTTCGCCGGCTCCGCCATCCTGGCGGTGTTCTTGGCCACGAGCGAAGCGTGGCGTTACGGATTCCTGGTCCTACCCCCCGCTCTCTACGCGAGGCTTGGAAAGACCAAGGCGCTCGACCATTTTCTCCGGGGCCGGATCTACCAGTCCATCCAGGAGCGCCCGGGGATCACGTACACCGAGCTCAAGAATTCGGTCGGGGTTGCGAACGGGGTACTGACCTACCACTTGCACTATCTGGAGATGGCTGGCTTCCTGCGGTCACGACGCGATAGGAAGTGGAAGCAGTTCTACGCCGCGGATGCCCCCATGGTCCAAGGTGACCGCTACCTCTCGCTCGTGCAGAAGCGCTTGGTGGAGGCGTGCAGGGACGAGCCGGGTCAGGGATACTCCCAGATCGCGCACCGCATCGGGATCACCAAGTGGCAGGTGATGTACAACGCCAAGAGACTCGCGGAGGACAGGCTGCTGGTCCTCCAGCGGAAGGGCATCTCGGTGCACTGCTTCCCCGGCACCGCTCCCCCCGTGTCCAAGGTCCCCCAGACCAGCGCGGGGTCCTCCGCCCCCGGCCAAGCCGCAGCGGCCGCCCCGAAACCGACCACCTCCCCCGGGACGTCGGGTGGTGTGGGCGCCTCCGGGGGGTCGCGCAGCCCGCCGATCGGGCCGGACTGACCCTGCGCCCTAAGCGATTCGGCTCAGCCTCCCCTGAGTTCGTCGGAGACCCCTGATTTCCTATCGTAAGCGGTGTAGCACTGTACATCGCCCCGGAGGGGCGCTCACGCGGCGAGACGGTTCTCTCGGTTGAGCTCGTCGAGCATCCGGAAGCGGGAGACCAGCTCGGCCTCACCCACCCCCATCTCCTCGAGCACCCACCCCGGGCGGCCCCCGGAACCCGGCTGCCCTCCCTGGCTCACCACCGCCACCCGGATGCGCCCCAGCCGCTCCACCAGCTCCTTGACCGAAAGGTCCAGGTCCCGGACCTCCCACTGGAGGTACCTCAGCAGCGTCAGCCCCATCACGCACAGGAACACGTGCCCGGGGACGGCCGCGTCGTGCCGCACCCACATCGGCTTCAGCGACACCACGTACTGGTCCTTGAGCCACTTGAATGGTTCCCCGGCATGACGCGCCGCTCGGCCGGATATACGTCCTCCGTCTGACCGTTCTGTCTCCTTCGTCTCGCCTGTTTCATCGCCTCTTCCGCCTCCACTGTTCCACCGATTCCCCGGCCTGGGTTCCGAGGGGCTTACACCACAGGTAGGTAACGGGTAGCTCCGAGGGCCGTGAGGATCTCGTCCGCCTTCCCGCTCAGCCGGGTGCACCACTCCCGGACCGATTTCCCGGTCCCGAACCGCACCCACGCCACGTTCTCGAGGTGGCCCAGCGCCTCGGAGAGGCTCATCTCGGGGTATTTTCTCTGGAGGGTC
>DAHUZP010000030.1 GCA_027306505.1 Thermoplasmata archaeon
GGGCCGGCCACGTACTGCGGGCTCCGGTCCCCGTGTCGGAAGACCCACAGGTGTCGGAGAGCACCTGGCCCCCGGCTCCTACCCCTCCGAACAGTACAAGTCCGCCCAGAGCCGGGTCGTAGGTGAACGAGGCGTCGTAACGCGCGGGCGGCAGCACGGGGCCCGGGAAGGGCTGCCGTGCGGTCACGTAGGGTATACGGTACCCCGTCTGGTTCAGGGCGCCGTAGGTGGCGTGGAGCTTGTCGGGGTCACGCGCTCGCGCACCGCCGAGAGCGGTGAGCACCCTCTACTGACGCGGCGGCCCCCGGGCGAGAAGCACACGGTATCCGCTGCTCCGCGCGAGCACGTCGACGCTCCGCCAGCGCTCCCTGAGCCAGGCCTGGTAGTACAGGATGCCCTGGCTGCCCTTGCCGACGAGCAGCAGGCGCCCTTCCTCTCGAAGATGGGCCGGCGCTCCCTGCAGGATCGCGAGGATCACCTCTCGTCCGGCCTTGTAGGGCGGGTTGGAGACGATGAGGTCGAAGAGCTCCTCCCCCACCGGAGCGAAGAGCTCTCCCTGCAGCACCTCCACGTTGGTGAGGTGGTTAATCTTGACGTTGGACCGCGCGAGATGGACCGCCCGGTGGTTCACGTCGGTGAGCGTGGTACGCCCTCGAGGGGCCCCGATCGCCGCCGCGATCCCGATCGCGCCCCATCCACAGCCCAGGTCGAGGACCCGGTCGTTCTCGCCGAGCTCCATGTTCTCGATGAGGAGCGAGGTCCCTGGGTCGAGCCCCTCCGAGGAGAAGATGCCCCGGTCCGTCGTGCAGTTCAGGACCTGCCCTCGATAGAGGAAGCGCAACGGGCGCGTCGCATGGGGCGCGGTCGGATGCGCGGAGAAGTAGTGCTGGAACCCCGCGTCCCGGCCCGCGCCTCGCGAGGTCCTGGCCGAGGGCCCCTCCTCGGCCCCGTCGTCGTCCGGTTCCGCTGGCACGTCAGCCTCGACGGCGGCCGAAGAAGCCCGTGCCGCTCTTCTCGCGTTCGGCGCCACCGCTCGCTCCCGCGCTCCCGGGGCTCGGTGGGAAGTGCTGCCGAACGACATCGCGCTGGGTGGAGGTGAGCTTCTCCGGCAGGCGGACATGGACGGTCACGAAGAGGTCCCCGCGGCTGCCGCCCCCCGGGGGAGGGAGCCCTTCCCCTCGCAGGCGCAGGGTCGACTCCGGTTGGGTCCCTGCAGGGACGGTGAGGTCCGCGTGGCCATTGAGGGTCTGGATCCGGACGCTATCCCCGAGCAGCGCCTGGGAGAGATCGACGGAGATCTCGGAGTAGAGGTCACGCCCCTCCCGACGGAAAGGACTAGGCTCGACCACCACGTGCACGTAGAGGTCCCCCGAACGTCCTCCCCGGCCCCGCTCCCCTTCCCCGGAGAGCCGGAGCATGGTGCCCTCCTCGAGCCCGGGCGGGACCCGGATCCGGAGATGCCGAGGGACCCTCTGGCGGCCGGCCCCACCGCACGTGGGGCAGGTCTTGAGGACCTTCTGGCCCGCGCCGCGGCACATGGGGCACTCCCCGATGGTCACGACCTGGGTGTAGCCCGAGCGGCGAACGTTGCGGACCTGGCCGCTCCCGCCGCAGGTCTTGCAGGTCTCGAGCGCGGTCCCCCCCTCGGCCCCCGTCCCCTTGCAGGAGGCGCAGGACTCGGTCCGGGTGACCTCGACCTCCCTCTCGAGGCCCTCGATCAAGTCCCCGAGCTTCACCGGCATCGCCATCTCGAGGTCGCGGCCGCGGCCCCGGGAGGTCACCTGGAAGCTCTGGCCGAACAGGTTCCCGAAGATCCCGCCGCCCACCCCGGCCTGCTCGAAGAAGGCCCGCAGCGGGTCCATCCCTCCGAAGAGGTCCTCCACATCGCCCGCGTGGGAGAAGTTCTGCCAGTTGAACCCTTGAGGCCCGAAGTCCTGGTTGACGGCGGAGAACCCCCCCATGTCGTAGTGCTTGCGCTTCTGCTCGTCCGCCAGCACTTCGTAGGCCTCGGAGAGCTCCTTGAACTTCTCCTCGGCGCCCTTCGGGTCCTCCTTGTTGAGGTCGGGGTGGTATTGCCGGGCAAGCTTGCGGTAGGCCGACCGGATCTCCCCCGGGTCCGCGGTCTTGGGGACCCCGAGCACTTCGTAGTAGTCCCGCTTGGCCATGGGTGTGATCGGACGCTCACCGGAGGAGCTGAAGGAGGCTCAGGGGCCCCGCTCCGGGGACACCCGCTCCAGGCTCCCGCAGGGGCGAGAGCCCCTAAAAGGGCTCGCGGAGCCGGTCGTGTGGTCCCTCGTCGAGGGCGCCCTCATGCCGAGAGCTTGAGCTTGGTGAGGCGCTTCTTGATGTCGTCGTCCGAGTGCGCCCGGAACTCCTTCTCGCTGATCGTGGCGAGGAGGTAGCCGTTGCCGCTGTTCGCGTCCCGCTTCATCGCCGCCGTGAGCGCGCGAAGGGCCACATCGGCCCCTTCGTTGAGCGAGAGGGACTCCTCGTAGGCCTCCTCGAGGACACCGTAGGCGATGGTGGAACCGCTCCCCACGGAACCGTAGGTGTCGGAGATGGCCCCGCCGTCGGCGTCCACCGAGAACAGACGGTTCCCGCTCGGGTCGACGCCCCCGACGAGCATGCCCACGTAGTAGGGGAAGTAGCGGTTGCCGTTGAGGATGTTGGACAGGAGCGTCGTCGCGCCCTCCACCGTCATGGGGGCGGTGCGCCGCAGTCGGTAGAGCGCGGCCTCGGCCCGCAGGGTGCGGATGAGCGACTGCGCGTCCCCCACCCCTCCCGCGATCGTCGCCCCGATCCGCTCGTCGATGCGGAAGAGCTTCTGGGCGGACTTGCTAGCGATGAAGCCCCCGTAGTACGTGGCCCGTCGCTCCGTTCCGAGGACGACGCCGTCCTCGCAAACGAGGCCTACCGTGGTGGTCCCCTTGAGGATCCCCCCCGGGAGCTGGTAGGCGGCGGCCGAGCGTCCGGTCAACGGCGCTGAGGAAGGTGGAGGGATGGCCCCGAACATGGTCGATGCTCCCCACATGTAAGGTGTATTTGAGGAGTGGCGAGCCCGCTGAGGTGTGACCCCGACCCCCTGAGGGCCGGGACCGGAGGCGCTGTCGCTTCCGAAGGGAGGGGGCGCGGGAGCTAGGGGGGCTTACGGTCGAGGCGACACCAGCTCGTCCCTGTGAGGCCACCGGGGTCTGGAGGGAGAGCCGGGTGCCGGGCGGGAACGTGGCCTGAGGAGGTCCTGGCCGGGGGAGGTCCGGTGACCATGGATGTGCGCGCTACTTCCAGGAGACCAGGATCTTCTCCCTCTGGAAGAGGTCCACCGCCAGTTGGAAGAGCACGGCGTCCAGTGCGAGCAGTCCCACCGCCAGCACGGCAAGGACGAGCAGGTTCACCAGTACCGATGTGAGGATCGCCCCTACGAAGAGGAGCATGATCGGCAGCACGAGGAGGCTCGAGACCTCCTGGGCGCTCCGAACGTCCGTGGAGCGGGCCGAGATCACGATGGAGAAGGTGATGGCCATGAAGGCGAGGAGCGGGGACAAGGCGAGGAGGGCGATCGCCCAGGCGGCGTTCGGGAAGACGAGGTAGCCGAACGGTCCGAAGGTGAGCAGGTCGCTCACCAGGGCGAGCAGGCAGAAGCCTAGGGTCGTGACCCCTAGGGTAGGTAGCAGGATGCCCAGGACCTTCCCCCAGAGCAGCTCGCGGTCGGAGAGCGGGGAGGCGAGCAGCGGCTCGAGGCTGCGGTTCGTCTTCTCACCGACGAGCGCGTAGGAAGCGATGCTCGCCGGTAGGACCGTGGGGATGACCGACATGAGCAGCGGATAGGCCTGCAGGAGCTGGGAGGCGAGACCCGTGGAGCTCGTGCCGTCGTTCATCAGGACCTGGAGGTCGGGGGAGCCGGCGATGGTCGTCTGAGAGACGTTGAGCCCGAGCCCGGTGCAGTTCTGGACCACCGCCTTGCGCAGGTCGGAGTGGTAGAGCAGGGAGCTCGTGACCACTCCGCTCGTGAGGTTCGAGCCGCGCACGATGCTGTGATTGAGCGTGAACTGCACCAGCGAGGACCCGGTCACGGTGGAGTTGTCCAGGACCACGAAAGCGAGCGAGAGCCCGACCAGCGCCACATGGTCGAGCCGGATCACCCCGTTCGACGTGTGGTTCGCGAGGTAGCTCGGGGCATCGCTCGCGTTGAGGGTGAGGTTGGTGGTCGGCGCGGGGAAGGTGGCAAGGGCGTGCGGGTCCACCGCGTGGTCCTGGAGGTAGAGGGGCAAGGACGCCCCCATGGGACCCAGGATCGCGAGGAGGATCGGGGGGATGAGGAGGGTCGAGAGGATGAACCGGTGCCGCCGGTACTCCTTGAGCTCCTTGCGCACGAGGGTCCAGGAGCGTCCGAGCTTCACGGAGGCCCCCCGATGATCGCCAGATAGGCCTCCTCCAGGGAGGGCACCTCTTCCGCGGCGTAGGTCAACCGGGCGCCCTCCCGCACGAGCTCCTCGACCAGGGCCGGGAGCTGGGAGGAAGGATCGGCGAGCGCGACCCTCATGCCCTCCTGCTCGACCTCGATCGCTCCCACCCCCTCGATGGACCGGAGCCGGGGAAGCTGCGGCCCGAAGCCGCTCCTCCAACGGAACCGGCCGTGTCGCTCCGGCAGGCGCCGGGCCAGCTGTTGCGGGGTCCCCTCCGCGAGGAGCCGCTGACGCAGGACCCCGACCCGGTCACAGAGCTCCTCTGCTTCGGGGAGGTTGTGGGTCGAGAGGAAGATGGTCGTCCCCGACCTCTTGAGCCCCAGCAGGACGTCCTTCACCACGCGCGCGGAGAACGGGTCGAGCCCGGAGGTGGGCTCGTCCAGGAAGAGCGCCTTGGGCTGGTGCAGCAGCGCGCGGGCGAGGGCGACCTTCTGCTTCATGCCCTTCGAGAAGGTCGCGGTCGCGCGGTCGGCGGCCTTCTCCAGACCGAGGAGCTCGAGCAGCCTCTGCACCCGGTCCTTCGAGCTCTCCGGGGAGAGCCCGAAGAGCTCCGCGTAGAAGGCGAGGTTCTCCCGTGCCGTGAGGCTCTCGTAGAGACCCGGGTTCTCCGGCAGCAGCCCGATCGACCCCCGGATCCTCTCCCCGGCACCCGCGTCGCCGAGATCGATCCCGGCGACGCGGACCGATCCCGAACTGGGAGCGATCAACGCGCATAGGACCCGGACCGTGGTGGTCTTGCCGGCGCCGTTGGGCCCGAGTAGGCCGAAGCACTCTCCGGAGCGGACCGTGAGGTCGAGGTCCCGCACCGCGGTCACCTCGCCGAACCGGCGGGTGAGCCCTCGGACCTCGATCATCACCCTACGCCAGCGGAGAAGGGCGATGCCGGACCTTGAACCCTTGCGCGCCTCTCTTCGAGGCTCTCCCTCTGAACGCGGTCATGCTCCCGAAGGGGGGAGGCGATGACCCGCGACGGGCTAGGGTCATGAGGCAGGACCGGTCGAGGTCGCTCGGAGGCGCCCTGCGCTACCGCATGTCGCCCGGAATCCCGGATGGTTCGGTCTCCTTCGTCATGGAGGTGCTCGACCGCGGGCCCGGGCCGATCCGTCGCCGCTTGATCCTCGAGGAGCTCGAGCGACGGGGACACCGGATCTCCCTCGCAGGGTTGAACCGCATCCTCCAGGTCTGCCAGCAGCAGGGACTGACGATCGAGGGCCCCGACGGGGTGCGCCGGCGGCCGGGCTCTCCTCGCACCTGACCGGTCGGCACCGCACCGCACCGCCGAGCCCACGGCCGAGGTGGCGGCCGCGAAGGGCCGGTCCGCCGGTCGATCGGTCCCGGCCCTCACCAGCGACGGGAGGTGGAGGTCAGGTTGCGCCGCGGAGGCTGGGAGTTGGGTGACCCCCAGCGGGAACCGTGGGGTCTCCCGCGTCCGGCGGGTCGGGCGGGTCCCGATCCCCCACCCCGGGAGGAGGTGTCCTCTTCGTAGCGGAACCCTTCCAGGCGCTCGCGCGGGATGCGCTCGCCTAGGAACTGCTCGACCCGGGAGAAGTCGTCCTCGTCCTCCCGAAGGAGGAAGGTGATGGCCTCGCCCTGGCGCTGGGCCCTGGCCGTCCGGCCCACGCGGTGAACGTAGGTCTCCGGGTCCTGGGGCGCATCGTAGTTGACCACGTGCGTGATCCCTTCCACGTCGATCCCTCGGGCGGCGATGTCCGTCGCGACCAACACCCGGTGGGCCCCCCGACGGAAGGCCTCCAGGGCCTTGACCCGCTGGCTCTGGCTTCGGTTGCCGTGGATGACCCCCGCGTCGATATGGGACTGGTAGAGCTGTCGGGCGAGACGGTCCGCCCGGTGCTTCGTACGGGTGAACACGAGGACGCTCGAGAGCTGCGGGTCCTTGAGCAGGGTGATCAGCAGGTCGGTCTTCTGGTGGGACGGGACGGGCAGCGCCCGGTGGGAGACGCCCGCCGCGGCGACCGTCGCCTCCTGCACCCGAAGCATGCGCGGCTCGTGGAGGAAGTCACGCGAGAGCTGCACGACCTCCGGTGGCATCGTGGCCGAGAAGAGCATGGTCTGGCGGCGCGTGGGCAGATGGCGGAGGATCCGTCGGACGTCCGGGATGAAGCCCATGTCGAGCATGCGGTCCGCCTCGTCCAGGACGAGGATCTCGAGGGCCCGGAAGTCTACGTAGCCGCGGCTCATGTGGTCGAGGAGGCGCCCCGGGGTGGCGACGATGACCTCGGCCCCGCCGCGAAGGGCACGCTCCTGCGGCTCCATTCCTACGCCGCCATAGACCGCGGCCCCACGGACCCGGGTGTGGCGACCCAGCTGCCGGAGGAAGCCCTCGGCCTGTAGCGCGAGCTCCCGGGTCGGAGTGAGCACGAGGGCGTAGGTGCGTCCTGGCGGGTGCTGCAGGAGCCGCTCGAGGATCGGGAGGAGGAAGGCGGCGGTCTTGCCGCTGCCGGTCTGGGCGGTTCCGATGAGGTCACGGCCCGTGACCGCTTCCGGGATCGTGGTCTGCTGGATCGGCGTCGGGACACGGTAGCCCATGTCCCGGACCCCCCGACGGAGGGTGGGGTGGAGGGGAAGGTCGTCGAAGGTCTTCTCGCGTTCGCCCGGTTCGTCGACCGGGGCGGGTTCGGGGTCGCTCATAGGCTCTCAGGTGCCCCGATTGGCGATGCACATGGCGTGGGCCGACAGGGGTTTCCGGAGACGCGCACCACTCGGGGGCCGCTTAAGTCGCTTTGCATCGGAGGCCGCGCCCTCCTCGAGAGCGGAGGGGCCAGGACCGGCCCTTTCACGGGGCCGCTGGAGCGCCACCCATCGCCCGTAGCAGCTGGGGGTTGGCTGGAGCGTCCAAGCTCGTGAGAGCTGGAAGACCCCACGCGTCAAGGAGGGTGGGGGTGAGGGAGAGGAGCGGGACCGCCTCCTTGAGTACTCCGGGGGTCACCCCTCTCCCGCCGACCGCGAGGATCCCCTCCGGCCGGTGCGTCCCCTGACGGCCGAAGTAGCTCGGTCGGTGCGCGAGATAGGTCCGGTGGTGGTTGAAGTGACCGTGGGTCTCCCACGCGTGGTCCTCCGCATAGAGCAGGAACAACGGAGCGTGTGGGCCGAGGGCTCGACCGTAGGCGACCTCGGGATCGACCAAGGTGATCCGAGGGTACCGCAGGGATCCGAAGGCGCGGCGTAGGTCCTCCTTGAGCGAGGCCCGTTCCTCTGGCGAGGGGGCGTGCCCGGGGCGCTGCGCGGCATAGATCCCTTCGGGGATGGGAAAGCTCACCGCCCTCGTCCGGTCCCAGTCGATGAACTGGCTGTACCATCCGAACGTCCGGTCCCCGGGGCCGCCGTCCTCGCCGCCCTCTGAGACACTGGGCTTGGGGCGCTCCTCCGCGCTACCCGCGACCTTTCCGGCGGTGTCGGTGGAGGCTTCGCTGCGTGAGCGGAGGAACCGTCGGAGGGGGACGACGCGGTCCAGGGAGGCGAGGAGGTCCCTCAGCCGGGGCCCTGTCTCGGAGGGGGCGCCCGGCAGCACCTGGAGGAAGCCTGTGCGTTGCAGGAAGCGGTTGGTGTAGAACTCTCCCGTCTGTGCCCCGAAGCCGTGGTCGGACAGGACCACCGTGAGCCCCTCCTCCGGATGCCCCCGGTGAAAGGCCTCCATGATCCTCTGGAAGGTCCTGTCGAGGGCGGACCAGTAGGCCTCGACCTCCGGGTCGGGGCGTCGGAGGGCCCTCAATAGGTCCTCGTAGAGGTCGTGCTGCACGCGGTCGGTCTCGCAGAGCAGGACGAAGAGCAGGTCGGAGGGGGCCTCCTTTTCGAGCGCCTCCACCAGGCGCGCCTTCTGCTCCAACGTGCGAAGCGCCAACGGAAGCCTCCCCCGGCCTGCGCCCGGGAGGTCGTACGACCAGGGGCCGAACTCCTGCTCGAGCCTCGTCGCGAGGGAAGCGGGGTGGGTGGTGGCACGCCCGCCCGGGTAGAGCATGCCCCCGACGAAGTATCCGTGTACCGGCGGGGCGGGGAAGGTCGGGAAGTTCACAACTCCCACCCGAGCTCCTCTTCGCCCCAGAACGTCCCATAGGGCGTCGTGGGGCCGGTAAGTGGAGACCCACTCCATCTTGCCGGCGGTCCCGGAAGGGGCCGTGAAACCCCAGGCGTCGAGGGAGGCCGGCGAGCGGCCGGTCACCGCGCAGTACCAAGCAGGTATGGTGACGGGGGGATCGACGGAGCGCAGCCGGGCCCGCGCCGAGGCCTCCGCGAAGCGACGCAGGTTCGGGAGGGCCCCCGCCCGCAGGACGGGGTCGAGCAGGTCCCAGGTCGCCCCGTCCAGCCCGACGAGGAGGGTCCTCGGGGGCCTCGACATCAGAGGACCCGGACGGTCTCCAGGTTGTAGGGGGCCCGGGTCTCGACGCCGAAGCGCTTGTGCAGGCTCGAGGCGAGGTCGAGGGCCTTCTGCTCTTCGCCGTGGCAGACCAGGATCCTCTGGGGCCGTGGCTCCACCGTCGCGATGTAGTTCATGAGCTGGACCCGGTCGGAGTGCCCGCTGAACCCCTCACAGTTCGTGATCTCGAACTTGACGGGGACGCTCACCGTCCGGCCGCCGTCCATGAGGGTCGCCTCGTTGAGCCCCTGCTTGAGCCGGCGTCCGAAGGTCCCCTCGGCCTGGTAGCCGGCGAAGACCATGCCGTTCTTCTCCCCGGGGGCCCAGGCTTTGAAGTACTCGAGGACCGGCCCTCCGCTCATCATCCCGCTCGTGGCGAGGACGATCGACGGGTCGTTGTCGTCGATGACGGTCATCCGCTTCTGGCTGGACTCGACGCGGTGGAAGACGTCCGAAAGGAACGGGTTGTCCCCCTGCTGGAAGATCTGCGTGCGGAGCTGGCTGTTGAGGTACTCCGGGTACGCGGTGTGGATGGAGGTCGCCTCGAAGATCATCCCGTCGAGCCACACCGGGACCCGCGGGATCTTCCCCTCGCGCATCTTCTCCTCGAGCACCAGCATGACCTCCTGGCTCCGCCCCACGGCGAAGACCGGGATGAGCACGTGTCCCTTGCGGGAGATCACCTTGTCGATGAAGCGGCCGAGCTCCTCCGCCCCCTGCTGGCGCGGGGGCTGGACGTCGCGGAACCCGCCGTAGGTGGACTCCATGATGAGCGTCTCCAGCCGGGGGAACCGGTTCGTCGCGGGGTTGAACAACCAGCTCCGCTCGAACTTGAGGTCCCCGGTGTAGGCCATGTTGTAGTCGCCGTCGCCCAGGTGGAAGTGGCACATCGAGGAGCCCAGGATGTGCCCCGCGTTGTGCAGCGTGAGACGGATGTCCGGGGCGATGTCGGTGGTCTCACCGTAGCGCAGCGGGATGGTGTGGGAGACAAGCTCCCGGACATGGCTCGACTCGTAGAGGCCCTTGCGGGCCTCCTGGTTCGAGACCTTGATCGCGTCGAGGAGCATGAGGGTCATGAGGTCCCGCGTAGGCGCGGTGCAGTAGATCGGGCCGTCGTAGCCGTACTTCAGCAGGACCGGCACGAGCCCGCAGTGGTCCAGGTGGGCGTGGGTCACCACGACCGCGTCCAAGCTGTCGAGCGGCATCGCCTCGGGGGCGGAGAAGTACGGGGTCCGCTCGGAGCCGGGATCGATGCCGCAGTCGATCAGGACACGCGAGTTCTGGGTCGTGAGGAGGTGCGCGCTGCGGCCGACCTCCCGGTAGCCTCCTAGGGAGGTGTTGCGGGCCCACAGCTTCTCCTGCAAACGGTCGCGAACGATCCGGGCACCCACCTTCTTGAGCATCTTCCGGCGCTCGTCGAAGACGCTCCTGAGGTAGGTCCGGACCTCCTCCACGGTCTTGGAGGGGATGGGGGGCGTTCGCACGACCGTGGGGACCCAACCGATGCGGCGCTTGATCTCGTTCAAGACCGCCGCCTGGCGGCCGATCGCGGCCCCGGGGTTCGCGGCCTCGATCGAGACCTCTCCCGTCTCAGGCTCGAAGAAGATCTGGTTGACCTCCGCCTCGGGAGGGACGAGCTCGCGGATGACGCTCTCCGCCTCCTTGGGATCCACGAGGACCGCGGGGTCGCTGCGGACGAGCACGCGTCGGTGCAGGCGCTGGGCGATCTGGCGGAGCAGCTCCCCTCCGGAGAGGAAGGCGTCCAGCTGCTTCGTGTACACGACGACGTGGGGGCCCTCGAGCTCGATGGTGGTGACCTCGATGCCCTCGGGAAGCACTTCGTTCAAACAATCGCGCGTCTGCTGAAGGAGACTCTCTACGCTCATGGCGTGCTTCCTAGGGTGGAGGGGGAGGGAACGGACGACCCGCGTCCTCGCAGGTCGAGCCGGGAAAGGGTTCGGGCCTCCGCCGCCACCGAGGGTGGCGGGCCGGGGCTGGGAGGACGGGGAAGGGTCGGGGCCTAGTCGAGCTTGAGCTTGCTCAAGCGCTTGCGGATCTCATCGTCGGTGTACTCATGGTACTCCTTCTCCGAGATGGTCGCGAGGAGGTAGCCGTCCCCGCTGTTCGAGTCCCTCTTCATGGCGACGGTCAGCGCCCGTAGCGCAAGGTCGGCGCCCTCGCTGAGGGTCATGCCCTCCTCGTAGGACTCCTCCAGGACCCCGTAGGCGATGGACGAACCGCTGCCCACCGAGACGAAGGAGTCCTCGATGTTCCCCCCCGCGGGATCGACCGAGAAGAGGTGGGGACCTTTGGGATCGATCCCCCCGAGGAGCACCCAGGCGAGGTAGGGCATCATGCGGTTGCCGTTGAGGATGTTGGCGAGCATCGTCGCCGCGCCCTCGACCGAGATCGGGGCCTGTCGGCGGAGACGGTAGAGGTTCACCTCGGCCCGGAGGTAGCGGACGAGCGTCTGCGCATCGCCCACCCATCCGGCGATCGTCATGCCGATCTGGTTATCGATCTTGAACAGCTTCTGAGCGACCTTGTTCGCGATGAACCCACCGCCAAGGGTGGCTCGTCGCTCCGTCCCGAGGACCACCCCGTCCTTGCAGACGATCCCGACCGTGGTGGTGCCTCGTAGGGCCCCCTCGGGCAGGCCGATAGGATTCCCGGAGGCCGGCATGGCTGCCGCATCCGTTGAGAACATCAGAACCAACCTTCCTTATCGCATCCGGTATAAAAGGCGTCCCTGAGCGGGTCTCGCCCCGCGCAAGGAGAGCCCGCGAGAGAGGCCGAGGCTGGAGGGGCAGGTTCATTCGGAGGGGGGCCTCTCCCGCGACCGGTCGATAGACCAGGGAGCGGGCCGCGTCGAGATGACCCGAAGGCTGAGGATCCTCCTCTTCTCGCCGCGGCATCCTTCGGTGAGCTCGGTCGGGGTCGCGAACGTCGTCTCCGCGCTCGCCCGGTCCTGGTCACGAGCGGGTCACGAGGTCCGGGTCGCCTTTCCCGAGAACGCGCTCGACGACAGGGCCCCTTCCGAGTGGGAGGGCGTCCGGGCGGTCCCGCTCCCCGCTCAGGGACGGGCCCACAGGCCGAAGAGCCTGGAGCGCTCGCTCGCGGAAGGGCTGGCCGAGGAGGCCCGTGACCGCACCGATGTGGTCCTTGCGAACAACGAGTACGGGGCGTTCCTCCCCTCCCGGAGGACCGGGGGCTCGGTGCTCTCGGTGGTGGTCCTGCACGGTCTCGTTCTGCGGTTCATGCAGCTCGAACGTGCGACGCGACGAGGTCTGCGTCCGCGGGCAGGGTACTACCCCGACCTGCGGGCGGTGCGGGCGCTCGAGAGGAGCTCTATCGAGCGCGCCGACCGGGTGGTCGCGATCTCCCGCCGCGTGCTCGGTGACGCTGAAGCGGCCTATGCGCTCGAACCCGCGCGGGCGAGCGTGATCTACAACGGGCAGCCCACGGTCCCGCCTCCTCGACCGGAGGAGCGCGAGCGTGCGCGCGCGCACCTCTCGGCCTCTCCGCGGACCCGCCTCCTCGCCTTGGTCGGCGCTGACCCGTACCGGAAAGGTCTCGATGTCGCGCGAGCCGCGGTCGCCAAGCTGAGGATCGAGGGGGAGAGCGTCCGTCTCCTGCATGTCGGCGGGGCCCCAGCTCCCGAGGAGGACGGGGTCGTGGGGCTCGGGCGCGTGTCCGATCCGATGCTCCGCGAGGTGATGGTCGCCTCCGACCTTCTCTTGCTCCCGAGCCGGTACGAGGGCTTCCCGATGATCGCACAGGAGGCGGCAGCCCTGGGCCTCCCCATCGTCGCGAGCGAAGCGAGCGGCCTCGACCTCGGTCGACCGGGAGAGAGCCATGTGGAGGTCCGCTCCAATCGCCCGGCGGAATGGGCGGACGCGGTCCGTTCTCTCCTCAGGAATGACGCGGCCCGAGGGCGGATCGCCGAGCGCGGGCGAAGGGAGCTCTCGGGTCGGACGCTCGAAGAGATGGCGGGGGACTACCTTCGGCTCGTCGAATCGCAGCGCTTCTCCAACGCGTAGCCCCTCCGCTCGTCGAACGGCCCTTCGTTCGCCTCAGTAGACCTTAAGGTCCGACCGATATTGCGCCGCTTCCGGGCGAAGCTTTGCAGCGACACGATGTTCTCGTGGTGGGCGCCGGGCTCGCCGGACAGCGCGCTGCTCTCGAAGCGGTGCGCGCCGGCCTCGACGTGGGCATGCTCTCGAAGCTGCATCCGCTCCGGTCCCACTCGGCGGCCGCCCAGGGAGGCATCAACGCCTCGCTAGGACCGAAGGACTCGGTCCACGACCACGTCTTCGACACGGTGAAGGGATCGGACTACCTCGCCGACCAGGACGCGGTGGAGATCCTCTGCAAGGAGGCGGGCCCCACCGTCATCGAGATGGAGCACTTCGGCACCATCTTCAACCGGGCGGCGGACGGCTCGCTCGACCGGCGGGCGTTCGGCGGCGCCTCCTACAATCGGACGATCTTCTCGGCCGACCGCACCGGTCTCGCGCTCCTCCAGGGGCTTTTCGAGGAGATCTCCCGGGAGAAGCGGCTGAAGGTCTACGAGGAGTGGACCGCTATCGACCTGGTGGTCCGTCAAGGACGCATCCAGGGCGTGGTGGCCATGGACCGCAAGAGCGGGACCATCGAGGGCTTCGCGGCCCGCGCGGTGGTCATCGCGACCGGGCCCTTCGGCCGGATGTACCCCAACACCACCAACTCGCACGCCTCGACCGGTGACGGGACCGCGCTCGCCTACCGCG
Organism: Thermoplasmata archaeon; assembly: GCA_027306505.1. GTDB lineage: Archaea > Thermoplasmatota > Thermoplasmata > Lutacidiplasmatales > UBA184 > JAKAAX01. The sequence continues at coordinate 13,605 of DAHUZP010000030.1, forward strand.
TTGGGGCCTACCTGAAGGACATCGAGATGGTCCAGTTCCACCCGACCTGCCTTCCGGGCTCCTGGATCCTCATCACCGAGGGCGCTCGGGGGGAGGGCGGCATCCTTCGGAACGCGAAGGGCGAGCGGTTCATGGCGCGCTACGCCCCGAACAAGCTCGAGCTCGCCTCGCGCGATGTGGTGTCGCGCGCCATCGCGACCGAGGTGAACGAAGGACGCGGGTTTCCGGACGGGACCTGCCATCTCGAGCTCATGCACATGGGGCGCGAGAAGATCATGACCAAGCTCCAGGAGATCGTCGAGTTCGCCCGCAACTTCGCGGGGATCGATCCGGTGGTCGAGGCGATCCCGGTCTATCCGGGGCAGCACTACATGATGGGGGGCATCAGCACCAACCCCAGGGCGGAGACCAACATCTCCGGCCTCTACGCCGCTGGGGAGGCCGCTTGCGTCTCGGTCCACGGCGCGAACCGACTGGGCGCGAACTCCCTGCTCGAGACGCTCGTCTTCGGGAAGATCGCGGGCGCCAACGCGGCGGCGTCGGCCGCGAAGGCCACCGCGAGCGACCTGGTCCAGGCCGATGTGGACCGTTCCGTCCAGAACCTGCACGTCATGTGGGACCGCAAGGAAGGCGAGTCCCCTGCGACCCTCCGGCAGGAGCTCCAGCAGTCGATGAAGGACGACGTGGGGATCTACCGCACCCCGCAACAGCTGGAAAAGGCACGGATCAAGATCGCGGAGCTCAAGCAGCGCTACACGAAGGTCCACGTCCAGGACAAGTCGACCACCTACAACGTGAACCTCACCGACGCGATCGAGCTCGGCAATCTCCTGGACCTCGCCGAGGCGATCGTCGCCGGCGCGATCCACCGCACCGAGTCGCGCGGGGCCCACGTCCGGCTCGATTTCCCCAAGAGGGACGACGCGAGCTGGATGAAGCACATCCTGGTCCAGTACACCCCGACCGGACCCGCGCTGAGCTACCTGCCGGTCACGGTCACAAGCTACCAGCCGATGGAGCGGCACTACTGAGCGCTGCCCGGAGGAGGGGAGCGGTCCAGGCGTTCCAGGTCGAGGTAGAGGGACGAGTTCGGGAACCAGGAGGTCAAGGTCATGGTGAAGGTACCCATCGAGGTCTTCCGCAGCGGTCCAGGTGGCCAATCGCCCCGGTTCGACAAGTTCGAGCTCGAGCTCGAGGAGCACGCCCCCATCCTGACCGCGCTCCTCAAGATCCGTGACGAGATCGATCCCACCCTCGCCGCACGGTACTCCTGCCGCCAGGCGATCTGCGGCTCCTGCGCGATACGGGTGAACGGGAAGAGCCGTCTCGCGTGCGTGACCCAGGTCGGTCCCGAGCTCGCCCGGAGGGGCGTCCTGCGGATCGAACCGATGGGCAACCAGCCGGTCCTGCGCGACCTCGTGGTCGACCAGGGCCCGTTCTGGGAGCGCTACCACAAGATCGAACCCTACCTCCTCCCCGACCCGGCGCACCCGATGCCCGTCGGGCGGGAGAACCCCATGTCCCCCGAGCAGGTCTCGCAGTTCCAGGAGACCCCCCGGTGCATCGCCTGCGCCTCCTGCTTCTCCGCCTGCCCGGCGATGGACGCCGACCCGGAGTTCTTGGGTCCCATGGCGCTCGCGAAGCTCTACCGGTTCGTCGTGGACCCGCGGGACGGAGGGTTCCACCACCGGCTGGAGATGGTCCAGAACCAGAGCCTCTGGCTCTGCATGCGCTGCAACCTGTGCGTCGAGTCCTGCCCGAAGGACGTGAGGCCCGCCGAGCGCATCCTCGATCTCAAGTGGATGGCGAACCAGGAGATCGGCAAGCGCGAGCCGGGGAGCCGTCACTCCATCGGGTTCCGGGAGAACATCCAGAAGGGTGGGTTGCTCAACGAGCGGAAGCTCGCGATGGACTCGCTCGGTCTCGCGGGCACCCTGGGACAGCTCCCGAAGGCGATCGCCATGATGAGCCACGGGCGGTCGTTGGGAGCCCATGCCCCGATCCAGGGACGCGAGCAGCTCGACGTGATCTATCGCGAGATGGGTTCTCGGGAGGACCTCCAGCACCGGCCGATGACCCCTGACGGGGGCGTACGGGGCAAGTCCCCACCGCTCACCCCCTCCTCCGCTCTGCCCGCGCCCGCTCTCGCCGCTGCGGCGACCGCGGGGCCGACCCCTCCGGCCTCACCCCCGCTCGCGCCTCCACCGGCGAGCGCTCCAGCACCTGCGCCTGCCCCTCCTCCGCCGGTGGCCCCCCCTTCTTCCCCCTCCTCTCCAACTCCGACGTTCTCAGGGCCGGCGCCGTCCCCTCCCGCGCCCTCGCCCCCTCCACGCTCGGCCACCCTCGCTCCACCTCCCCCGCCTTCCCCACCGGCCCCACCACCGCCTTCTTGGTCACCCGCTACTCCACCCCCTCCGCCCCCTCGCCCTCCCCCTCCACCGCCGAAGAAGGACTCGCCAGGAGGAGGAACATGAAGGTCGCGTACTACCCCGGTTGCGTCGCTCAGGAATCCGGCAAGGAGCTCGACATGGCCACCCGGGCCGTCGCTCCACTGCTGGGGATCGAACTGCAGGACTTCCCCAGCTTCTCCTGCTGCGGCAGCGGGTTCATCGACGAGTCCAACTACGGGCTCAACGCCGCGCTCAACGCGAGGAACCTGGCCATTGCCGAGGCCGCCGGCCTCTCGCTCATTATGACGGTCTGTTCCACCTGCCAGGGCATGCTCAAGCTCGCGAAGTGGAACCTCGCCAACAATGCGGTCCTCAAGGCACGGACCGACCACGTCCTCCAGCAGGTCGGGATGCAGTACCGGGGGACCGCGACGCCCAAGCACATGCTCCAGATCATCGTCGAGGACCTGGGCGGTGCCGAGGGGATCCGTCGCCTGGTCAAGCGGCCGCTCAAGGGGCTCAAGATCGGGGCGTTCTACGGCTGTCACTTCCTCCGGCCGCACGACAAGCAGGGGTTCGACGACCCGGAGGACCCGAGGTCCTTTGAAGCGGTGATCCAGGCGCTCGGGGCGGAGCCCGTGGACTACCGCGGCCGGGTCATGTGCTGCGGCTTCCCGATCCAGTTCGTCAAACCGAAGACGGCGGAGCGCATCGCGGGGAAGCAGCTCCTGGACGCGAAGCAGCACGGGGCAGACGCCATCGCGACCCCCTGCCCGCTCTGCCACATCTCCCTCGACGCCTACCAGAAGGAGGCCGGCCATGCGGTGGGCCAGGACCTGCAGATGCCGGTCTTCCACTTCCCGCAGATCCTGGGCCTCGCCTTCGGGCTGGACCCCAAGACCTTGGGCCTGCGCCGCCACATGGTGGACACGCGGAGCGCTCTCGAACGCCTGGGCCCCGTCGGCGTGCCCGCCTAGGTCCAGGGGCCGAAAGGGGAGGGCCCGCCCCGTTCTGCTCGACCGTCCGGGGCTCCGCGCCTCGAGCCCTTCTACGGCTCGTTCGCCGCGGGGGGAGAGGCGCCTGAGGAGCCCTGGGCGAACACCGAGCCCGCGCCCTTGGTGACGAAGTAGTGCAGGCGGTCGCACTGCTTCTGGAAGTAGCCCGTCCCTTCCTTCGCGTACTCGGCGAGGGCCGCCTGTCTTCCCTCCTCGGGGACGGACGGGTCGAGCAAGGGGGAGAACATGCACGGGAAGATGACCACGAGCTTCTCTTCGACCTCCAGTCGTTCGGTCTCCGCCGCGCCGCAGAACGGGCAGATGAGCTTCACCGCGCTCGGGCCTCCGCCCACCTCGAACCTCCAGAGCTCAAAGGGTTCGCCCACGCCTTCGAGGGGTCGTCCCCCCGCGTGGGGGCGAGGGCGGTCCACGCGAGGCAGGTCCGCTCGGCTCAGGTCAGACTTCCCATCTCCCAGGCCCATCCGGGCGTGGGATCGTCGGGTCGGACATCGATCCGAGGGGGCGCGTTGCCGCTGCCTCCGCAGTACGCGCAGGGGCGGGTGACCTCCTCCAGGACGCTCGTGCGCTCGTCGTAGCGCCAGCGTCGCTCCTGCCCTTCGCCTCGGCAGATGGGGCAGGGAGACTTCTCCTGCGAGTTCGGCGTCGGCGTGCGGCTCTTGCTTTCCATGCGCACTCCTACTCATAATGTCCGTCCAGGGGTATTTAACCGCACTACTGGAGTTGAACGTTATACGTAATCCTGGAACGCGGCCCTCGCCGCGGTCGGCAGACCTTCGTCAGACGTCGCGAGGTGCGAGGCAGGGGGCGCTCCTTCGCTACGCCCGGCCCCATGGGCTGCCCGCGCGAGCCTTCAGACGCCCTCCCATCGGTACGTCTCGGGCCTCAGCGACGCTAGGACCCCCTCCGCCGCCCGACGCAGCAGGTAGTCCTCGAAGCTTTCCAAGGAGCTCCACAGGTCCTTGCGGTGGACACGCGACCAGAGCTCCCGGACGCTCGAGTCCGGCCGCTCCATCAGGATCGAGCGGAGGACGAAGAAGCGCACCTGCTCCCGACGGGAGCGGAGCCGGCCCCCGAGGCTGAGGAGCGCCCTCGTGTTGCGGGAGGACCCCAGGGCGGGATCTTCGACCGCGAGCACGAAGCGGTCCGAGATCGCCGCCAGGTCCTCTCCGAGCATCGTGGTCCGTCCCAGCACCCGCGCCCGTGAGATCGCGGCTTGCACCAGGTGGTCCCGAAGCGGTCGGCTGTCCAGCAGGAAGCGCTGGAACTCCTGCTCCGGTAGTCCTAGGAGACGGGGGACCTCCCCGAGCGCGCTGCGGATCCGTCCGAGCCCACGCTCGAGGCCGCGGTGGAGCTCGTCGCCCTCGGGCACCATGGGGTCCTGGAAGTGCACGCGCACGAGGTGGTCCGCCCACCGTCCCGGACCTTCGTCGTCCCAGTGCGTCGCGGCGAGGTCCTGCCATCGGTCGGGGGGATCGAAGAGCGGAAGGTGGGCGTCGAAGAGCACGCGCGAAAGCTCCGAGGCGTCCGGGCCCCCGAAGAGCAGGAAGGACGACTCGTAGATGGTCCCCTTGCCTTGCAGGCGCTCCCACGAGCGGTTCGAGAGGGGGTCGAGCTGGACGGAGTAGGGGGTCGAGAAGGAGGGCCCCCCCGCTTCTCGGCGCTCTCGCCCCCGGACGCGCGACAAGGGCACGCACCAGGGGGGAAGGAGCCGGCGCAGCGGACGGGCCGCCCCGGCGAGGAGGGCGGAGGGCGCCCCCCAGCTCCCCATCACCACGTCAACGCCGGGCGGTCGCCCATGCCACGGCGGGCTCCCCACGAACGGGAGGAGCAGCAGAGGGGCGACGGACCGGTCGAGCCCGGTCGCGTCCGAGAACTCCCGCACCGTCGCCTCGGCCCCGGTGGGGCCCCTCGGTAGCGGCGGGAAGAACTCGGACTCAGGCACCCGTTCCAGCCCGTCGACCCACAGGACCTCCTCGGTCCCCAGGACCCCCTCGGGCCCGCGCCAGGCGAAGAGGCGGCGACGACCCCGGGCCAGGCGGTAGCAGCCTCCCTCCCGTGCCCGGTCGTCCGGGTCCTCGAGGACGACGCGAGGGCCTTCGATGGGCCGTCCGGGCACCGGGTAGGCGCGGAAGGTCGGCCGACGATGGAGCGCCCGAAAGAGCCCGCCTGGGCTCGGCACCTCCCGGAGGACCGCGACGAGATCCCCCGGCACCGGCCCTTCGGGGGGCGTGCGACGGAAGGCGAGGAGCCAGCTGCTCCATCGCTCACGCATCTCCCGTTCGAAGGGCAGGTAGGTCGAGCCGCGCTCAAGGAGCGATGGAGGGTCGCCCGCCTGGAGAGGGGCCCACCCTCGCAGCAGGTCCTCCGAGGGGATCGAGGGGGATGCCGAGGAAGCGGGGAGTGTGCCGTTCACGGTACGAAGGGCTCGGGGAAGCGCAGGATCGCGTCCGAGACCTCCGGTCGCATGACCTCGGGACGAGGCCTCTCCCCACGGAGGATCTGCTCCCGGACCTCGGTCCCCTTGAAGGTGACCTTGGCCGAAGGGGGATGCGGGCAGGTCTTCTCGGTCGAGATCCCCATGCACTTCGTGCACCAGAAGGTGTTGGTGTAGAACAGGGGCGTGATGCCGAGGTCCTCGAAGCTCCCGAAGAGCGTCCAGGCGTCGTAGGGGCCGTAGAAGCTGCCCACCCCCGCCGCGTCCCGGCCGACGATGAAGTGCGTGCAACCGTAGTTGCGGCGCACGAGCCCATGGTAGAGCGCCTCCCGGGGCCCCGCGTAGCGCATGAACGTCCGGAAGTAGGAGAAGAACACCCGGTCCGGTGGGAAGTAGTTCTCCACCAGGGCGTCGTAGGCCGAGGCGATCACCTCGTCCTTGAAGTCCCCGCTCTTCTTCTCGCCGATGAGCGGGTGCACGAAGAGCCCGTCGGTGAGCTCCAGGGCGTGTCGCTGGAGGTACTCGTGGCCGACGTGGGGGGCGTTCCGCGTCTGGAAGCCGACCACCTTCTTCCACCCACGGCGCGCGAACTCGGCGCGTGTGGCTTCCGGGCTCAAGGAGCGGGCGGAGTAGGGGTCCTGCGGCGCACGCTGCAGGCGGAAGCGCCCGCCGATCAGCTCGTCCCCCAGGGTGTCCAAGCGACGGACCCCGGGGTGCTCTCGAGACTCGGTGCGGAAGACGTCGCGCGCGCAGGCCTCCTTGTCCCAGCGGAAGATCTCCTCGACCTCAAGGACCGCGGAGGCGGCCCCTTCGTCCTTGGGACCGGCGCCGGCGATCGTGAGGAGGATCTCGTCCCCCTCCTTCCAGCCCGCTTCCCGGCCTCCCACCTCCTTGAGGGGGAAGTTGATCGGGAGCGGCCAAGGCGCATCGTTCTCCATCCGGCCCTCGTGCACGACCCGGTCATGGTCGTTACGGCCCAGGAAGCCGGGGAGCGGGGCGTAGACCCCCGTCGCCAGGTTCACTCCTTCCTGGAAGAGCAGGGAGGGGATGGATGTGGCCCCTCGCCCGGCCGGCTTCGGTCGATGTTCAGCAGTGCTGGACGTGGCTGGACCCCCCGATCGCTCCACCTCCATATCGGAGAGAGGTATCTCTCGTTTTCGGCCCGACGGGGCATCGAGCGATGCCCGGAGGCGCCCAGGGGTCGACCCATGCGCTCGTCCCCCGGGGGGCCAGGGATCGGCTTGAGGGACCGATCTCGCTCAATCGATGTAGCCGAGCGCCTTCAGGCGGGCCTTGACCTTGGCCTCGTCCTCAGCGGAGAACGGCTCGCCCGAGGTGGGGGTCCCCTCCACCAGGCGAGCTAGCACGAAGGCGACGAAGTCGTCCACCGAGGCGAAGGAGCTCCCATCGATCCGGGACCGGACCTTCTTCCAGAGCTCCTCGGGGAGGGCGATGGGGACCGTCCTCTCGCTCACGATCGGGGGCCTTCCCTGCGCGAGACCTGGTCGGACCGAGGCGGGCTGAGGACGTTCGGAAGGCCCAAGGGTCTCAAGATCGCGCGCCCTATTCCTTCCGCAGGATGCGTCCCAGCCGTCGGAAAGCGTGCCGCAGCGTGACGTCGGTCACCTGCGCCACGCGCGCGATGTCGCTCTGACGGCGGGGCTCTCCGCACTCGACGGAGGCCAGGTAGAGCGCGGCCCCGGCGAGACCGTTCGGGGAGACACCGCAAGCGTCGGGATGATCACCGATCCCGTCCAGGATGTGCAGGGCCTTCCCGAGGGTCTGGGAGGAGAGCTTGAGCTCGGTGGAGAAGCGGCGCACGTAGATCCCGAGCCCCACCGGGGGAAGGTCGAGATTGAGGCCCCGCCGCAGCGCCATGTAGGCCCGGCCGAACTCCGCCCGGGTGATGCCGGCCGCGTCCGCGACCTCGCTCCAGGTCCGGGGAAGGGAGTAGCGACGGCAGGCCGCGTAGATCGAGGCGGCGGCGGAGGCGGCGGCCGACCGGCCACGGAAGAGACGCGCTTCACCGCCCTTCGCGAGGACCAGGAGCGCCGCGTCCTGGACCAGGGGCGGGAGGCTCAGCGAAACGGAGAGGCGGCGGACGATCTCCTCCCCCTTGGAGCTCATCCCTGGGCGAGCGTTGACCCGAGAAGCCCCTTCGCGGGCCCGGCGGCGCAGCAGCCGGAACTCACGTTGGGCCGACGGGGCGAGGACGTTCCCCTGGGCATCGCGGTATCCGGGGAAGACCGTGTCCGTCCGCTTGCGCGGGGAGAAGGGGGCCTGGGCCGGTCCGTGCCCCTGGGGCGCGTTGGGCGTGGTCCCCGTCCGTGAGAAGCTCGGCCCGGAGTCGATGACGGTCGATTCGAGGACGAGCCCGCAATGGGGACAGACGAGCTCGCCCGTGCGCCCCTCCCGAACGGCCCGGGGGTGCCCGCACCCGGGGCACGTGGCTCCATCGGGGCGTGCAACGGACGACATGCGAGAACGCGGGGTGTACCCGCAGACTTTCCTCAAGCATGAACCGGGATTTCAGGTTCTTATGCTTTGTTCCATCATTCACAGTGACGCATGCCACACCGAGGTCCGGGCCCCGGTCTCGTATCCGGGGGGGGTTGGGCGGACGAACGGACCGCCGCAGGGATGGGAGGAGCACCGAACGGAGGGCGAGGTCAGGGGCGGGAGCCCCCTTCCCCTGGCCTACTCCCACTCGATGGTGGCGGGAGGCTTGTCCGTCACATCGTACAGGACCCGGGTCACTTTCCCTGAGAGCTCGCGGGTGATCCGCTCCGCGATCCTGCGCAGGACCTCCGGAGGCACGGGCAGGGCCGTCGCGGTCATCGCGTCGAGCGATTCGACCATGCGGACCGAGACCGCGTCGCCGTAGGTCCGGACGTCCCCGATGACCCCGACCGTGCGGACGGGCAGCAACGTCGCGAAGTACTGCCATGGGCGCGGGATCTGCCCTTCCTTGACCGCCCGTTCGACCTCCTCCTCCACCACCGCGCAGGCGACCCGGACGGTCTCTGTGCGCTCCGGGGTGACCTCCCCGACGACCCGGACCGCGAGTCCCGGGCCGGGGAACGGCTGTCGCTCGGGATCGGGGACCTTGAGGAGCCTCGCGAGCGCCCGGACCTCGTCCTTGTAGAGGTCCCGCAGCGGCTCGACGAGCCGCAGCTTCATGTCGCTCGGAAGGCCGCCCACGTTGTGGTGGCTCTTGATCGTGTCTCGGGCGCTCCCACCTGTGGCGGGCCCTCCCGGACCCGCCGATCCTCCGCTCTCGATCCAGTCGGGCGCGATGGTCCCCTGGACCAGGAACTCGGCCCGGATCGTGGCCGCCTCCTTCTCGAAGACCCGGATGAAGGTCTCACCGATGAGCTTGCGCTTCCGCTCCGGGTCGGTGAACCCCTTGAGGGCCTCGAAGAACCGGGGACCGGCCGAGACGACGTGGGGCTCGAGCCCTGCGCCCGCGAGCACCTCCCGGGTGCGCTCCACCTCTCCCTTCCGAAGGAGCCCGGTATCGACGAAGAGGGCGGTAGCACGCTCCCCCAGGGCCCGTCCCACCACCACGGCGGCGACGGTGCTGTCGATGCCCCCCGAGGCGGCGATGATCGCCCGCTTGGGTACGGGAACCTGGCTCTGGACACGGGCCACGGCCTCGGTCAGGAACTTCTCAAGGTCCATGGAGGCCCGGCGACCGTTCCCGCCGCATAAGCGTGGTGGCGGGAGCGGCCCGGGTCGTCCGAGTATATGGGGCGAGGCGGTTCCCGGGTCGAGAGGTCGTCGAGATGGCTCCGAAACTTAGCCCTGTGAGCGTCGCCGTGGTCGTGAAGGACCGGAAGAGGGCGGTGCGCTGGTACCGCGAGAAGCTGGGCATGGACGTCCTGGACCAGCACGAGCACTGGGTCACCGTCGGCTCGAAGAAGGGCGGGCTCCGCCTGCACCTCTGCCAGACGACGGAGTACGACCCCAAGGGGAAGCTCGAGCCGGGCAACACCGGCATCCTGCTCCGCGTCCCGGGCAACCTCGAAAAGGCCTATCGCGAGCTCAAGCGCAAGGGCGTCAAGTTCACGCACCCGCCGGAGAAGATGCCGTGGGGCTGGCTCTGCCTCCTGACCGACCCTGACGGGAACGAGTTCGCGCTCATGCCGGCGCGCGGTTGATATCCCACCATTGGTCCTCGGGCGGATCCCGTGTCGGAGCCTTCCCGAGAGGACCCGGCCCGGGAACCCGACAGGAAAGGTAGGAGGGAGGCGGGCTCCCCCTCCTCCCCGCCTCGCCCCACCCCCTTCGAGCGCCTCCTCCGTCGGGGGCTCAAGTTCGGCGGGTTGCTGATCCTGGTGTACTACTGGCTCCCGAAGAAGGTCTTCGGGGTACCCGTCTACTGGGCGATCCCCCTGGGCGCAGCCATCGTGGCCGCGGTGGAGGTGGCCCGGCTCACAGGGGCCCTTCGGGTCCCGGCGCTCCGGCACTACGAGGGACGTCGTCCGGCGGGATACGTCTACTGGGGCGCCTCGCTCGCGATCCTCGTCGCCTTCTTCCCGGAGCCCTTCGCGATAGCCGCGCTCGCGGCGGCTTCCGTCGCCGACGTCCTCGCGGGGGAGCTCCGCTCGACCTGGAAGTTGACGCCGGACCGGGCGAGGTGGTGGGGCTCGTTCTGGCCCTTCGTCCTCGTCTCCTTGCCGCTGCTCCTCTGGCTCTCCCCCGAGGGGGCGTTTACCTCCTCCCTCCTCGCTCTGAGCGGCGCTGCGTTGGCGGCGGCCGTGGAGGGGCGGAGGATGGGGGCCCTCGACGACGACCTCCTGATGCCGCTCCTGCCCGCCCTGCTATGGCTCGCGATCGTGACGGTGATGCCAGGGGCGGTGCCCCTCGGCTTCCACCTGCCCTGGCTCTCCCGCGGATAGGGGGTCTCGGGCCCCAAGGCCCGACCACCAGGAGGAGGCAGAGGGCTGGGACGATGCGGAGCGCCCTCAGGACCTCAGACGATCGGGGTCAGCCGGGCGTGCGGAGGACCCTTCTCGGTGTCGACGCTCATCGCGTAGACCATCGTGCGCGGACGGATCCCGTAGACGCACGGGGAGTTGTCGATGTTCACGATACGGAAGTACGTGTCCATCATGTTGATCATCTCCGAGGTGACGAGGAGCCCCGGCTTCAGCAGCCCGATCCCCAGGTCGCCCATGATCTTGGTGCGCTCGACGCCCATGAAGAGGCTCTTGATCGCGAGCTGGTCGCCCTGGAGGTACTCGAGGGTATCGAACCCCGTGTACTCGATGAAGGGCTTCCCCTCGCCGCCACGGACCGCGCGCTCCGCGCCCTGCAGGGTGCGCTGGGCCTCCTCGCGGCCCGCCCGGAGCATGGGCAGGATGTAGGGGGCCTTCGCCTCCATCGCGAAGTAGTCGGTGATCCGGACCCGGTCATCGAACGTCTGCGCCGGGATGTGCTGGGTCAGCTGCTCGCGCAGCTTCTCGGGCGACTCCCCGCCGGAGAGGACCCCGAGGATCCCGCCTCCCCGCGAGAGGAAGTTGAGGAAGGTCGGGGCGAAGAGCAAGTAGTAGTCCTCGATCGACACGTTGACGTCGATCTCGAACCCGTTGTAGGACCCGCGCTTGTACCCGCCGCCGAGGAGGGCGTCGAAGTCCGGGATACCGGTGGAGAAGTGCCGCTCGGTGTCCGGGATCGCCCGCCAGGGCTTGGGGGCGCTCGGGGTGGTCTCGGGCCGGGGAGCGATCCCTAGCGCCTCGAAGCGACCGCCCGCGAGGGTCACGGCGTAGCGAGGCCGTGGGATGGCGGTCGCCCGGAGCTTGTCCAGGCGCATGTGGCGCACGCGGCGCTCGTCGAGCTCCTCCCGAGAGAAGGAGATGAGCCCGTCCACGAGGTACTCGATCCCGCCCGCCTCGGGCTTCTCGAGGATCATGACCACGTTGGTGTTGGAGTTCTCGACGAGGTCCTTCTGCAGGCACATCACGAGCTCTTCCATCTCGAGCCCGTACTTGTGCGTCACACCCTCGAGGGAATCGACGACGAGCAACGCCTTCTCGGGGAGCACGCGCTCGACACGGTCGTACATGTGCTCGAGCTCGGGCATCCGGGTGCGTTGGAGCAGTGTCTGGAGCTGGCCGCGGTCCACCTTCGTGGGGGCCCCACGCTCCTCGCCGACCGCCTTCAGGAAGTCCCGGGCCTGCTGGAGCTTGAGCTTCACATCGGCCGGAGGCTCCGCAGAGGTCTCCTTGTCCTTGCCGACCAGGGTCTCCAGGAAAATCTTCCCCGAGTCGAACACACGCGTCCGCATCTCGGTGGTCTTGAGCCACGGGAACTGTCGGTAGAGCGCCTCGTCGGAGACGCGCGTCGAGAGGTAGAAGCTCTGGCCAGGCCGTCCCGCCTTCTCGAGCAACTCGAGCCCAAAGGTGGTCTTACCGGTACCGGCCCCACCTTTCACGATGAGGCTTCTGCCGCCCTTGCCGCTCAGGAACGTGACCACTTCCGGCGGAATCCCGGCCCTTTGTCGGGTCCCTGCTTCCACAGTTATCTCCCCCGAATCCGAGACTTGGGAGTGAGAGCCGCATATATATTCGATACCCCCGGCCCCACCCGGCCCGACGGGCTTATGGGGGGGCGCTACCGGAGAGCTCCCGGGCCCTGGCCAGGGCCGCGTCCAGAGCGCTCTGGACCTTGGGACCCTTCGGTCCGGACCCTGTCGCCGCCGAGGGGTTGCCCCCTCCCTTGCCACCCCAGGCCTCCAGCGCGACCGCGAGGAGATCTCGGGCCGGCATCTGCTTGGGGTCCGAGGACGCGAAGAAGAGGATCGCCCCTCTCTCGTCCTCCCCGGCGAGGAGCGCGATGCCGCCGGGCCTCGAGGTGACCTCCCGTGCCAGGGCCTGCAGGCCCTCTCGGTCGAGTTCGACCTTCGCAGCGACGACCTGGAGCTTCCCTCCAGCGAGGGCGTGCGACGAGGCGGGGGAGCTCGAGAGACGCTGGGCGAGCTCCTTCACGTCCGCCTTGGAGGCGGCCTTCGCTTCCTTGTGGCCCTCCTTGAGCCTCTCGAGGAGCCGGTCCACCGCCTTGGGGATGTCCGCCACCGGGGCCGCGAGCTTCTGCGAAGCCTCCGCGAGGATCGCCTCGTGCTCCTGGAGAACCTCGAGCGCCCGTTCTCCCGCCGCGAAGTGAAGTCGGACCATGCCGTCCTGGATCCGCTCGGTACCGAGGACCTTGACGAACCCCACCTCTGCGGTGCGGGTGCAGTGGGTGCCCCCGCAGGCCTCTACGTCGAAGTTCTCGACCTCCACGATCCGCAGCTCCTTCCCAGGGACCGCGCCTCCCTGGTAGAGGCCGAAGCCGAAGCGCTCCTCCGCCTTCGAGCGGGTCTCGAAGTAGCTCTTGACCGGCCGGTCCTCGCGGACCACTCGGTTCACCAGGCGCTCCACCTCTCGGATCTCCTCCGGGGTGAGGGCCTGCCAGTGCGTGATGTCCAGCCGCGCACCCTCGGTGCCCTTGTAGGCGCCCGCCTGCCAGATGTGCGGGCCAAGCGTCTGCCGAAGCGCACCATTGAGCAGGTGCGTCGCGGTGTGGTGCTGCATCAGTTGCCGCCTCCGGGGTGCATCGATGCGCCCTTCGCTCGTCGCTCCCACCTCGGGGAGCGGCGCCTCCGGGGTCGTGAGCTTGTGCATGACCCAGGGCCCATGGCGGACCACTTCCTCGACCGGGACGCCGGAGAGCTCCCCCCGGTCGGTGATCTGCCCGCCGCCGGTGGGGTAGAAGTACGTCTGGTCCAGGATGACCCAGGGCCCGCTGCGCCAGAGCACCCTCCCGGTGAACTGATGGGTGTAGGGGTCTCGGTGGTAGTGGACGACGGTCGCCGGGACCGAGGTCGGAGGCTCGGGGACCTTCGCCTCCGCGCTGTCCGCCCCGTACCCGCCCCAGCCCTGCGTGGGGGTGCGGGTGTGGAGCTCCGTGACGCGCGCGAAGAAGTCCTGGGGCACCTCGACCTTCGTCGAGAGCTCCTCCACCGCGACGTCCGGGGTGACCCCGAGAGAATCATAGATCATCACGAGGTCGTCGACGTTGGGGGCTCGGCCCTCCTTGCGGACCCGTTCCTCCAGGCGGCGGACCTGCGCCCGACCGCGCGTGAGGGCTTCCGCGAAGCGCTCCTCCTCGACCCGCAGGACCTCCGCGAGCCCCTTGGGGTCGCCCGCGAGCTCGGGGAAGTCCTTGGAGACGTGGCGGACCACGGTCTCCATGAGCCGGGGGAGAGTGAGCGCCCCGGGGTGCTTGTCGAGGGTGCGCAGGATGCGCCGCAGCAACAGACGCGCGAGGTAGCCCTCCCGGACGTTGGAGGGGACGATGCCGTCGGTGAACAGGAAGAGGAAGTTCTTCGCGTGGTCGCAGAGGACCGCCGCTTCCGGTAGCGTGAACTCCGAGGGAAGGTCGTGGAGGATCCCGGGAAAGACCGCCTCGTAGATCGTGGGCGTGCCTTGTGACATGTGGGTGAAGCGCTCGAGCCCGTAGCCGGTGTCGACCACGCGCAGCGGCATCGGCTTCAGCTGCTCGCCGTCGCGGATGTACTGCATGAAGACGAGCGTCGCGATCTCGAGGCCCCGAAGTCCGACGGAGACGGAAGGTCCCAGGTTCCCGCCCCCCTCCCACGCCTCCTCCTTGTAGGAGACCTCCTCGGGAGCGGCCCCGAGCTCGCTCGTCACGAGCTCATGGCAGAGCTCGATGCAGCGGTCCTTCCAGTACACCTCCTTCTCCGCGGAATTGAAGGCGTGGTGCGCCATCATCTCGAACATCGTGAGGTGCCGGCCCGTCACCCCCACGTTCTCGATGTCCGTGAAGCGCATGCAGGGTTGGGAGATGGTGAGCGGGTTCGCCGGCGGCGGGATCGCCCCGGAGGTGACCCAGGGCTGGAAGTCGTAGATCGAGGCCTGGACGAACATCACGTCGTTGCGCCAGCGGGGGACGACGGGGTAGCGGCGGAGCCGGGTGTGCCCGTGCTTCTCGAAGAAGGAGAGGTAGAACTCGCGGAAGGAGGAGAGGTCGAAGGACCGGCGGAAGGGCGAGTTCCCCTGGAACGAGTAGGGCGTGCAGGGGGTCTCCGAGCAGACCTCCCGTTCACCCTGCGCCCAGAAGGCCTCCCCGCACTTCTTGCAGGCCCGCCGGCGGAACCCCTGGCGGGTGAAGAAGGCGTTCTCGTACTCTCGAGGTTCCATGGGGACGGCCGCAACTCCGGGGCAGGGAAAAGGGCTCGCCCTCCCTGCGTGGCTGCGTCACGGGCCGGGCGGAAACATTTAAGGCATCCCTCGCGCGCTCGCCCCTGCAGAGGACCCATGAGGACCTACGTCAAGTTCTACTTCAGCAGCGAGGGCGCCGGACCGTTGGACCTGGTCGACCAGATGAGGAACCTCGGGTTCCGGGCCGAGGTGGGCGACTTCGACTTCTCGGTCGAGTGGCACACCCCTGAGCAGTACGGCAACATGGTCCGCAAGATGCACAGCCTGCTCGCAGGCTCCAGGGTGCGCTACACCCTGATGACCCGCAACTAGGCCACCGAGGCCGGGGACCCTGCGGGTCCCGCCGGTCCATGGCTCCCCCGGGATCACCCGGGGGGAAGGATCGGGGCGGAGCAGTTCGGGCACTTGAACCGCTGCGCGGGGAGGACCGCGAGGTCCACCAGCGAATGGCAGTAGGCGCAGGTGACCTTGTTCGCCGTCGCTCGGAGACGGAGCGCTTGGAGGATCTGGTCGTCCCGGATCTTCTGGGCGTAGAGCGCAATGAAGGCCTGGGCGAAGACCTGCACCTGCGCGGCGAACTCCACGTCCTTCCACACCACCTGGTCCCCCAGCAGCCCGCCGCCGTGGTAGGCCGCGCCGACCCCGGCGATCCTCGCGATGCGGAAGCGGATCGTGGTCCCATCCGACTGGACCTGTTGGACCAGATCGTAGCGGGCGTCCTGGAGCTGGCTTCCTCCGCTCCCGCTACGGCGGACGACCCGCACATCAGTGAGGGCGTAGGCGGACCCCCGCCAGTTCCGGAGGCGCAGTAGGGGCCAGCACCAGACCGGAGCGATCACGATGACGATCGCGGCCACCTCGCCGCCCCAGTTCGCCACGTTGAAGGTCGCGAGGAAGGCCCCGCCCCAGATCATGCTCCAGATCACGGAGACCAGGAGCGGCACCCCCACGAAGCCCACGAGGCGCGGTTTCGTCTCGAAGACGATCCGCTCGCTGGGGGCGAGGAGCGAGCGGGGGAAGGCCCCTTCCCGGTGCGAGGGCGGAAGGCGCTGCAGCAGCGCTTGTTCCTGGGACGCGACCGACCCGAGCAAATCACCAACCTTACGGACCACGTGGGATATCTTCGTTTTCCCGTGCTCCTTGGGAGCGCTACGCGGCCGGAGCTAGCCGACGTCCGCGCGACAGGAGCGCCGCCCCCATCTCCCCCTCGATATGGATGGCGTTCTGGAAGTGCGGGTCGGATCGACCGACACGGCCCCCTCGTCCCTTGTCGCGTTCCCGCCCCCCCGGAGCGGTACGTGGGGCGGTGACGGCTAGGGCCGTGCCGCGCCCTTCCGTGGAGGAGCGGGAGCCCTGCGGGGCCCTTTCACCGCCGCGCGCCGTTCCTCCCCGAGCTCACAGAGCTCCGAGATCGGGCACGCTTCGCACCTGGGACGAAGGGGCTGGCAGAGGTTCTGTCCGTGTTGGACCAAGAGCGGGTTGATCGGGACCCAGAGCTCCTTCGGCACCACTTGCCGAAGCGCCTCTTCGGTCTCCTCCGGGCTCTGGGTACGTACCGCGCCTAGTCGGTTCGCGATCCGGTGGACGTGCGTGTCGACCGGGACCGCCGGGATGCCGAAGCCGAAGACCAGAGTACAGTTCGCGGTCTTCCGACCGACCATGGGCAGGGCGAGCAGGTCGTCGATGGAGGTCGGGACCTTCCCGCCGTGCCGCTCGAGGAGCGCCTTCGCGCAGTCGCGGATCCCCCGCGCCTTGGTCGAGTAGAACCCGACCGGCCGGATGAGCTCCACCAGGCGTGGGAGGGGGGCGCGAGCGAGGGCCCCGGGGGTCGGGTAGGCACGGAACAGCCTCTCGGAGGCGACGTCCGTCGTCTCGTCGCGCGTGCGCTGGGAGAGGATCGTGCCGATGAGGACCTGGAAGGGCGTCTCCGCGTGCTCCCGAAGGTAGGGGACCCTCCACGCCTTCGCTCCGGAAGGCGGAGAGGCGTCGTCGGACCCGGGGTGGTAGAAGCGACGCAGCGTGTCGAGCACCGTCTCCCAAGGAAGGACGCGAGGCGCCTTGCCACGCGGGGACGGAGCCGACGTCGCGCGGCCCGACCGACGCCCGGGGGAGGACGCCCGGCGAGAAGCGGACGGAGCCTTCCCACGTCGGGGCGAGCGCGAGCTCACCGCGAGCTCCCGGGACCGGTCAGGGACCTGCGGGCCCTTGGCCGCGGGGTCGGAGGTGGGGCCGCCCGGCGTTTCTCGGCTCGACCCTCGGGGCGGTCCTGGGCCGAGGAGGACCCGTTCCAGAGCGAGCGTCCGACCGGGTCGGAGAGGTCCGGGCCCTCGGGGGCGATCCCGTGGACCTCCGAGAGCACGGCCCCGGCGAGGTAGACGCCTCCCACCGCCAGGAGAAGCCCGTCCTCCCCGACGGAGGCGCGCGCCAGGGTGAGGGCCTCGGGGAACGTCCGGGCGATCACCACCTTGGAGAAGCATGGGCGCGCGGCGAGGCTGAGCTCCTTGATGGGCATCCCCCGCTCGGCGGGCAGCTCGAAGATCACCGCCTGGTGACCGAGCTGGGAGAGCTCCTGGAGCATCGTCTGGGCCCTCTTGTCCGCGAGGCAGGAGAAGAGGATGACGTTGTTCTCGGGGAGCGCCCTGGGGTGGAGGGCGTGCAGCGCGCTCACGACCTCGTGGGCGCTCTCCGGCGTGTGGGCCGCGTCGACGTAGAAGGGGGGACGGTCGCCCAAGCGCTCGAGCCGACCGGGCCAGCGCGTGGACGCGAGCCCCGCCCGGAACGCCTCTTCTCCGATCGCGAGACCGGTCGCCCGGCTGAAGAGCTGCAGGGCGGCGACCGCGATGGACGCGTTGCGGGCCTGGAAGGCTCCCAGGAGGGGCAGACGGAGGTCCCGCAGGTGCCCAAGCGGGGTCTCCACCTCCAGCCGTTGTTCGGTCCCGTCCACCGGCTCGTCACCGAGAAGACGGACCTCCTTGCCGAGCTCCCAGAGCGGGGTGCCGAGCCGGAACGCCTGGCGCTTGAGCTCCTCCAGGCCCGGTCCTGGCGCTGCGCCCGTCGCCCCCCAGGCCCCTCGGTGGAAGATGCCCGCCTTCTCGCGGGCGATGTCCACGAGGGTGGGCCCCAGGAGCTCGGTGTGCTCGAGCTCGAGCGTCGTCACGACGGTCACCGGGGCTTGGAGGACGTTCGTCGAGTCCAGCCTCCCGCCCAGTCCCACCTCGATCGCCGCGACCTCGACCTTGCGCTGACCGAAGAGGTCGAAGGCCCAGGCGGTGGTGACCTCGAAGAACGTCGGGTCGCGGTCGAGGAGGCCCCGGCGCTGGACCTTCCGGATCGCCTCGCGGACGCGAGCGAGGCCGCTCACCAGATCCTCCGGGGTCGCCATCTGCCCGTCGACACGGGCCCGCTCCCGGAAGGAGAGCAGATGCGGAGAGGTGTAGAGCCCGGTGCGACGGCCGGAGGCCTGGAGCACAGAAGCGCAGATCGCCGCCGTGGAGCCCTTCCCCTTGCTCCCGGTGATGTGGATCGCGCGGAAGCTACGGTGGGGGTCGCCGAGCTCGTGCAGGACCGCCGCCGTGACCTCCGGGCCCGGGCGGGTCCCCAGGCGCTTCAACCCCCAGAGGTAGGAGAGCGCTTCCTGGAACTCCTTCACGCGCGAGCGACCCCGCGTCCACCTTTAGAGGATTTCCGAGGGGCGTGGGTGGGGCCGGGGCCGCGGGCGCCCGCCCGCTCCGCAGGGGACTACCCGGGTCCAGGGGGCCCGCCACCGGGGTACCCTCCGTCCGGCGTTGGCCCGGGGGCGCCGTAGGGCTGACCGTAGCTCGCATAGGGGGAGCCCCTGGACCCCGGAGGGTAGGTGGAAGCCTCCGGCCCGGGAGGGCCCGCGCGCGCGCGTCTCCGGACGACGAAGAGCAGGCCTCCGATGACCGCGACCGCGATCGTGACCAGGGCGACCAGGACCCAGCCCAAGAGGGTGAGGCTGCCGTTGGCGTAGAGCGCCCCGCCCGGGCTTCCCGTCCCGGGGGCACCGGCCGCGCTCACCCGGATGGTGTGCGTGGTGCTGGTCACCGACCTCGCGATGCTGTCGGTCACGGTGACCCAGACCTCGAAGGTCCCTACCGAGGAGTAGACGTGGGTCGTCGAGTTGGCCGACCCCGAGGAGAGGACCGCGCCGTCGCCGAAGCTCCAGGAGAACGTGTAGCCGCCTGCGCCCCCGCTCGCCGCCGCCCAGAAGGAGGCGGGGTTCCCCACGGTCGAGGTCGACATTCCCCCTATCTGGACGGAGAGCGGCTGGAGCGTCGTGACGGAGACGGTGAGGCTCACGGCGGCGGAGGGGACGGAAGCGCTGTCGCGCGCCTGGACGGAGACCGTGTAGGTCCCCACCGCGGCGTAGGTGTGGGAGACGGCGGAGCCGGTCCCGGTCGCCCCGTCGCCGAAGGTCCAACTGTAGGTGTAGGGGGCGACCCCGCCGGTGGCGCTCGCGGAGAAGCCCGCCGGGGCCCCGACGGCGATGGGGCCGGTGGGACCGGTGGGCGCCACGGTCACCGTGTAGGGGTTCACCGTGACGGTCATGGCGCTCGCCCTCGCGAGGGTCCCCTGGGCGTCGGTCACGGAGAGCTGCGCCTGGTAGCTCCCGGAGACGTTGTACACGTGGGTCGGGTTCCGTGCGTGGGAGCCGACGGAGCTGTCCCCGAAGGTCCACGCCCATACGTAGGGGGCGGTCCCCCCAGCCGCCGTGCCATTGAAGGTCACCGTGAGCGGGGCGGTCCCCAGGAGCGGAAGCGCCGAGGAGGAGGCGGTGAGCGGGGCCGGGTTCACCGTCACGTTGAGGAAGGCGACGCGCTTCACCGGCTGCTGGTCGGTGACGGTCAGGATGACCTGCATGGTGCCCGTCGTCGAGTAGGTGTGGGTGGGGTCCGCTAGGGTGGAGGTGCCACCGTCCCCGAAGCTCCATGCATAGGTGTACGGGGCGAGCCCGCCGCTGACGGTCGAGTTGAAGGTCACCGCGAGGGGCACGTTGCCGGTGGTGGGGGACGAGGCTACCGCCGCGACGAGCGTGGGGTAGGCGGAGACCGTGATGTTCGTGTAGGCGTGGGCCGTTTGGGCGGCAAGGTCGCCCACCGTGAGCACGACCATGTAGGTCCCGGTCGCGTTGTAGGTGTGGTTGGGGGAGACGGCCCCCGAGGTGGGGGAGAGGTCGCCGTAGTTCCAGAGGTAGGTGTACGGGGACGCCCCACCCTGGACGCCCGCACGGAACGCGACCGCGAGCGGCACCTTCCCGCTCGTCGGGGTCGCCGTGAGGGACACCGAGAGCGCAGGTGGAGCGACCGTGATGTTCCCGAAGGCGTGGGCGACCGCGGTCGCGGAGTCCGTGACCGTGAGGTTCACCTGGAACCTGCCCAGGCTCGTGTAGATGTGGGAGGGGTTGGTGGCCGTCGACGTGGGCGAGCCATCCCCGAAGCTCCAGAGGTAGGTGTACCCTCCCGCGCCGCCGGACGCGGCCGAGGTGAAGTTCACGTGGAGCCAGGGGGTGCCAGAGGTCGGCGTCGCCGTGAAGGAGGCGTGGAGCTTCGCGGCACCGGCCACGACCTGGATGCACGCGGCGGTCCCGACCCCACCGTCCGAGGTCGACGCGCTGTCCACCACCTCGACGGAGGGACAGTAGGTTCCCGGGGCCATGTACGCGTGGGTGTCGGTCGCACTGTCGTTGTACCCGTAGCTCCCGTCCCCCCACAGGTAGGTGTAGACGTAGGGCGCCGAGCCCCCGGTCACCCTCGTCGTGAAGGAGACCGGGCTCCCGACCTGGACCGAGGAGACCGAAGGGACCAGCAAGACGTTGAGCGGGGAGCCGGAGACCTGGACCAGGATCGGGAGCGACTGGGTCCAGTTGCCGTTCGCGTCCCAGACCTCCACGATCGCGAACTGGGCCCCTGTGCCTGGGTAGGTGTAGGCGAGCGTGCTCTGGGTCGACCACTGGCTCTGGTAGAGGGCAGGGACGAAGTCGTAGGAGTAGGGCGCGGTGCCCCCGGTCACGGTCGCGGTGAAGGTCTCGCTCGCCCCGCTACCGGGGGTCGCCGTGAGGGTCGCGCTCATGCCGCTGCTCACCGGGGAGGGCTGGTAGCGGAAGAGGTCCGGTAACAGGTTCGCGATGTTGGGGCTGCCCATGCCGGAGTCGGCGTCCCAGGCGCGGCCCGCGGCGTAGCCGTTGTTCCCGACCAGGATGTCGTGGAGGTCGCTGGTGTAGTGCGAGGACCGCAGGATCGAGTAGAGCGAAGGGCCGAGCAGGCCGAGCCCGGTGCCGCCGTGCATCTGGTCGCCCACGGCGATGAGCCCAGCCCAGACGGGGGTCGCCTCGCTGGTGCCGTCCTGGGAGACGGCGGAGACGTCGGGCAGCGCGCGCCGCGCAGGCGTGCTCGGGAGGCCCGGACCGTGCTGCCAGAACGGGCGGCCCCAGGGGGCGAACCCTCCGCCCCCGTCCCCGGCCGCGTTCCCGCCGCAGTTCATGCCGTTCCCGTTCGAGCCGATCTCCCCTCCGTACGTCGTGCCGGTGGTGTTGAACAGCGTGCCGCCGACCCCGGTCACGTACTCGTCGCTCGCCGGATAGTCGGTGGTGAGGATGCTCGTGCCGTCATAGGCACCACAGTCGCCCGTCGCAGCGAAGGGGGAGATGCCCTCGGCGACCGCCTCCGCGAAGACCGGGTGCAGGAAGGCGTAGGAGCTGTCCCAGGAGGCGTTGCACGAATAGAAGTAGACGCAAGGGGGCGGGAAGGCCGCCATGCTCCCCTGATCGGGCTCGCCCCAGGACATCGATATCGTCTGGGTCACGTTGTTCGCGACGAGGAAGTCCACCGCCTCGTACACCGCGAGGGAGCTGTCGGATGCGAAGGTGAGGTCGATGGTCGCCCCTGGGGCCATGCTGTCGACGGTCTCGATGTCGAGCTGGGTCTCCCCACCCCAGCCGGAGTTGCTGTTGTTGAGGTTCCCGGTCGTCCGCACCGGGTAGAGGAAGTTCATGTGGGGGGTCGGGAGACCGCAGCCCGAGGCGAAGTTCGTGAGGTCGGACTGGGCCGAGCTCTGCGAGAAGGCGGCGTCATAGGCGTCGACGATCCCCACCGTGATCCCGGCGCCGTTGTATGTGGAGAGGATCGGCGTCTCGTCGTACTGGCCCTCGAGTTGCGAGGGAGGGTTCCCGCTCACCGGGCTGCAGGCCGCCGGGATGGAGGGGGAAGGGGCCTTCGGCACGGCCCTGGGCGGGGCGGTGTAGAACGGCTGGATCCCCATGCGATCGGTGAAGCCGGTGAGCGCGCTCGCTCCCAGGCCCTGCGGGACGTAGGCGGCCTCGCTGGTGCCGTAGACGCTTCTGCCGTCCGCGAGCCGGAACCGGTCGAAGCTCGTGTGGAAGGCGGCCCCCACTTGGGTCGAGCTCCCAGAGATGGAGAACATCAGGCGGTCCGCGCTCGGGGTGACCGTGAGGCCGAACCCGGCGTAGTAGCGTTCCACAGCGCTCGCCTGTTCGGCGGTCGGGGAGAAGAGCGACTCGTACTGGGCGGGGGTGAGGAAGTGCCGGTAGGCCGCAGAGCCGGGAGTGTAGAGCGCCTGGATGAGCTCTGAGGAGGCCGCCGGGTCCTGGGCAGGCATGGCGAGCCCTACCGTGATCGGGGTGGGGGGCAGGGGGCCCTGGTCGACCGCCCCTGGGACCGATCCTGCGAAGGCCGGGAGGAGCTCGGCCATCGCGCCCTCCAAAGGCGCGGCGAGCGGGGCGAAAGGCGAGGGTAGGCCCGGGAAGAGCACCGGAAGGCCAGAGACGAGCAGGAGGGTGGCCGTCGTGACCACGAGTACGTGGGAGCTGCGGTCCAAGGGGCGGCAAGCGGTCTTCACGGCGGTCCGAACTTCTCCGTGTTATAATACCGCATGGGAGCATGGCTCACGGGCCAGGTCCGGGCCCCAACGGGAGGGGAGGGTGGAAGGGGGCCCTAGTACATCGCCCGCTCGCGGTAGGGTCCGTAGACCTCTTGCAGGGCGAGCACGATCTCGCCGAGCGTCGCCTTCGCCTTCACCGCTTCCAAGATGGGGGGCATGGTGTTGCCGCTCTCCGTCGCGGCGACCTTCTTGAGCCGGTCGATCGCCCCCTCATACCGGCGGGCGTCGCGCGAGCGGCGCAGCCGCTGGAGACGGGCCGTCTGGGCCCTGCGCGCCTCCTCTGTGATGCGGAGCGGAGGCACCTGGAGCTGCTCGTCCACCTTGTAGGCGTTGACCCCCACGATCTTCCGCTCGCCGCTCTCCACCTGGCGCTGGAAGCGGAAGGACGCCTCCTGGATCTCGCGCTGGAAGAACCCCCGCTCGATCCCGGCGACGACGCCCCCCATCGCGTCGATCTGGTCGAAGTAGTGGTTCGCCTCCTCCTCCATCCGGTCGGTGAGCCACTCCATGTAGTACGACCCACCGAACGGGTCGATCCAGTCGGTCACCCCGGTCTCCTCCGCGAGGATCTGCTGGGTGCGCAGCGCGATCCGCACCGCGTCCTCGGTGGGGAGCTGGAGCGCCTCGTCGTAGGAGTTGGTGTGGAGCGACTGCGTCCCGCCGAGCACGCCCGCGAGGGCCTGGACCGTGGTACGGACGATGTTGAGCTCCGGCTGCTGGGCTGTGCAGGAGCAGCCCGCGGTCTGGGTGTGGAAGCGCATCCACCACGAGCGCTCCTTGCGGGCGCCGTAGCGCTCCCGCATCCGGCTCGCCCAGATCCTCCGGGCCGCGCGGAACTTCGCGATCTCCTCGAAGAAGTCGTTGTGGCTGTTGAAGAAGAAGGAGATCCGCGGGGCGAACTCGTCCACGTCGAGGCCCCGGAGCTTCGCCTGCTCCACGTAGGTGAACCCGTCGGCCAGGGTGAAGGCGAGCTCCTGCACCGCGGTGGACCCCGCCTCCCGGATGTGGTAGCCGGATACGGAGATCGGGTTCCAGCGCGGGAGGTGCTGGGTCGCGAACTCGACCGTGTCGGTGACCAGCCGCAGGGCGGGCCGGGGCGGGAAGAGGAACTCCTTCTGGGCGATGTACTCCTTCAGGATGTCGTTCTGGGTCGTTCCGCCGAGCTTCGACATCGGGGTCCCGTGCGCCTCGGCCGTCGCGATGTACATCGCCCAGATGATGGACGCCGGGGCGTTGATGGTCATCGAGGTCGTGACCTGCTCCAACGGGATCCCCTTGAGCAGGCGGCCCATGTCGTCGACCGACGAGACGTTCACCCCGCACTTCCCGACCTCCCCCGCGGACTCCCGGTGGTCCGCGTCGAGGCCGTAGAGCGTCGGGTCGTCGAAGGCGATGGAGAGCCCGCTCTCCCCGTGCTTCAACAGATAGTGGAAGCGCCGGTTGGTGTCCTCGGGGGTGCCGAACCCCGCGAACATCCGCATGGACCATACCCGACCCTTGTACATGGTCGAGTGTACCCCACGGGTGTAGGGGTACTGGCCGGGGAACCCGAGGCGCTGGGCCGAGCGCTTCGAGTTGACCGGGGTGTAGAGGCGTTCGATGGGGACCCAGGAGAGGTTCTCCCAGCGGTCGGAGCGCTCGGGGCTCTTCTTGAGCGCGGGGCGGAGCGTCTCCTCCTCCCAGGACCGCTGACGCTCGGTCAGGTGCTGGAGCCCCTCGGGGGAGGGCTCCTTCCGCTCCCCGGAGTGGGAAGGAACGGGGGCCGCCTTCGATCCCGCCATCGCAAAGGACACCCGGGCGAGGGCCAAAAGGCTGTGGGGTAGACCCCTCGGTCTTCCGTCAGCGCGTCCACCGGGCGTCGTCGATGACCCACGTGGCCGAAGAGCCCTGGGGCTCCACGTGACTGTCCAGGACGGAGATGCGTCCCCGGAAGAAGGGGGCGGCGACGACGAAGGTCTCGTACTCCCCGCCCTCCCCGGCGAGGTTGAAGGGCCGCACCTGGCGAGAGCGCTCCCGCAGCTTCTCCAGGACGTGATGGTCCAGACGGTGACCGAGGAGCTCCGGGCCCAGGGCCTCCGTCGCCACGTGGGCGATCCGGATGTCGAGGCCGCTCTCGATCTCCTCCTGGACGACCCGTTCGGGGTCGACGCGCCATAGCGGAGAGAAGACCCCCAGGCCCACCTCGTGGGCGATCCGATGGATGCGGGTCCATTGGTAGGAGGAACCCACCGCGCCCACGCTGATGCCCTTCCATCCGGCCTTCTTGACCGGTAGCAGGGCCTCCCGGAGCGCCTCCAGCTCGGCCTCCTCCCCCGCTCCTTCCACCGCTACCCGGCGGTGCTTCTTCCTCCAGGCCTGACCGAGCAGGGGGACCCATCTCAGGTTCGGCGTGTGGAAGAGCCACGCGTCCGGCTCCGAGGGCTCGAGCGTGATGAGCTCCTCGACGCTCCAGCCGAAGTTCTCGAGCAACGAGGCGGCGTAGAGCGAGTCCTTCCCCCCGGAGAGGAGGGCCGCGATCTTCACGCGCTCCGCCCTCCCATCATCGCCCGCGGCCCGACCGGGGCCGGGCGGTGGGACGGCGGTCACCCGCGGTCCCATCGTTGGTGGGGGCCGCGCCCGGCTCCGGCCCCGCCCTCCACACACCGTAGAGCTCGGCGAGGTCGACCGAAGCGATCACTCGGTCCGTTCCGGCCCGGAAGACCCCGCGAGAAGCTCCCACGCGACCGAACTGCCGGTAGGGGAGGCCCTGGAAGGTACGTTCGAAGAGCGGCTGGTCCTGGGGTGCGATCTCCGCGACCCACCGGGAGCCTCCCTCCGTCACCAGCGCCTGCCAAGGCTCGAGCCCGTCGGTCCTGGAGAGGTCCACATCGAACCCGAGCTCCCCGCCGAAGGCCATCTCCGGCAGGGCCACCGCGAGGCCGCCTTCCGAGACATCGTGGCAGGAGCGGAGGCGGTCCGCTTCACTGAGCGCGAGCAGGCGTTCGCCCAGGCCGCGGGTGAGCGCCCCCTGGTAGGGCGCGGTCCGGGTCGCGTGCCCCCCGAAGACCCGGACGTAGAGGGAGCCCGCGAGGCCGCGGTCCGAGGGCCCCACCAGGTAGAGGAGGTTCCCTTGCTCCTTGAGGTCCGAGCTCACCACGCGCCGTACGTCCCCGACGATCCCGGTCGCCATCACCACGGGGGTCGGGGGGATCGCCTCCCCGAGGCCGCCGTTGTAGAAGCTCACGTTGCCCGAGGGGACCGCCATGCCCAGGTCCCGGGCCGCTTCCGCCATCCCGGCCACCACCGCGTTGAACTCCCCCAATACCCGGGGGTCCTCGGGGTTGCCGAAGTTGAGGCAGTTGGTGAAGGCGTCCGGTCGGGCGCCCACCGCGTAGAGGTTCCGCGCGGCCTCCTCCAGGACCGCCTGGCCACCGCGCCGCGGGTCCGCCGCGCAGAGGAACGGCTGGCTCCCCACCGAGATCGCGAGCCCGAGGTAGCCGGGCGGGTCGACCTGGAGCACGGCTGCGTCGGCATGGCTGGGGGACCGCAGGGTCCCCACCAGGGGCTTCCCCACGGTCCGTCCCTGGACCTCATGGTCGTAGACCCGGATGACCGGCTCCCGGCTCGAGGAGTCCGGGTGGAGGAGCAGCCGTCGGACCACCTCGGCGGCGTCCCGGGCGAACGGCGGAGATGGCTCGTCCCCGGGTGGGGGCGGAGGGGCGATGGGGCGTTGCACGGGGGGAGGGTCGACCCGGAAGGGGAGCTCCAGATCCGCGACGAGCTTGCCTCGGAAGCTCAGGCGCTCACGGTGCCCACGGACCACGTGGCCCACCACGGCCGCCGGGACGTCAAACCGGGTGAAGGTCGCGAGGACGGCGGGCACCTTGAGCGGATCGACCGCCATGAGCATCCGCTCCTGGCTCTCAGAGATCCAGATCTCCCAGGGCTCCATCCCGGTCTCGCGCAGGGGCACCGCGTCGAGCCAGATCTCCGAGCCTAAGCCTCCTGCGTTCACGAGCTCCCCGGAAGCAGAGGCCATCCCGCCCCCTCCCAGGTCCTTCATGCCGGCGATGAGGCCCGCCTCGACGCACTCCAGGACCGCGTGGATGAGCGGCTCCTTCATGATCGCGTTCCCCAGCTGCACCGCTCCGCGGTCCTCCTTCTCGCTGCGCGCGGAGAGTTCCCGGGAAGCGAAGGCGACCCCCCCCAGACCATCGCGGCCCGTCCTCCCGCCCGCGAGGACGAGCGCCTGGCCGGGAGCGGTCGCCCGGTTCGGTCGCAGGTGCTTGCGTCGCAGCAGTCCCACGCATCCCACGTTCACCAGGGGGTTGACCCGGTAGGAAGGGTCGAAGGTGATGGAGCCCGCGACGGTGGGGACCCCTACGCGGTTCCCGTAGTCCCGGATCCCGGCGATGACGTTCGCGTAGAGGTAGCGTGGATGTTTCACGCCCCCCGGCAGGTCACCCGGAGGGAGGTCGAGCGGCCCGAAGAAGAGCGGGTCGGCCAGTGCGATGGGGCGGGCGCCCATCGCGAGGACGTCTCGGAGGATCCCTCCGATCCCGGTCGCAGCGCCCCCGTAGGGCTCCACCGCGCTCGGGTGGTTGTGCGACTCGATCCGTAGGGCGTAGGCGAGCTCATCGTTGAGGACCATGACCCCGGCGTCCCCCTTGGCGAGGACCCGAGGGTCCGGGGGCAGGCCGCCGAAGTGACGGATGATGTAGGGTCGGGAGGACTTGTACGAGCAGTGCTCACTCCAGGACTGGGCGATGCCCGCGAGCTCGACCTGGGTCGGATTGCGGCCCTCCCGCTGGAAGTGCGACTGGATGCGGGCGAGCTCCGACGGGGAGAAGCCGAGCGAGAGCCGGGCGCTCGCTCGTTGTAGCTCTTCCGCGGAGCTCCCGAGGAACGGGACGAACGGTCCCACCAGCTCCCCCGACCGCGGGCCCGCTCCCTGAGGGGCGCTCCGCTTCGCACCGCCCTTGGAAGCGGCCCTCCCTCCCACCGATCGCCCGCTTCGGGCGGGCGCCCGGCGGCGTGCGGGCTTGGCCGAAGTCCGCTCAGCGCGCCCGCGGTGACGCGGCATGGACCTCGACACGATGGATGACGGGGTTCGCGAGGAGCCGCTCCACGGCCTGCTCCGCCCTTCGGCGGGCCTCGCTCACGTTCACATGGGTGAACTCTAGGGTGTAGAGCCGGGAGACGCGCACGGAGGTGACCCCCTTCACGCCGAGGAGCCCCAGGGCCTTCTGGACCGCCTCCGCCTCGGCGTCCATGACCCCGGGCTTGAGCTCCACGCGCACCTCGACCCGCTGGCTAGGGACTGCTCCAGGTTCCGCGGCCCTCTTCCTCACGCCTCTTCCGGCCTCCGGGACGGCCCCCACTCTCGTAAGGTTTAAAAGTCCAGGGTAGAGAATCCTCAGCAAAGCTTAATTGCAAGTCCTAGTCCCCACCTCGCCTTCGGGAGGGCTCTCGTCAGTGGAAGAACTCATTCTCTCCGTGGAATTTCTGCGCTCGCAGCAGAAGGTCGTCGCCCGTGTGGCCAGCGAGGCCGGGGGGGTCCGTGAGTACAGCGGCGCCCTCCCACTCGAGGTCATCGAGATGGTCGTCGACGATCTCCGCGAAGAGTTCGAGTCCGCACCGCCGAGCTAGTTCGATCGAGGGATGTCGCGGGCCCGTAGCGCGGGAGGCATGCCGAAATCTGGCGGGGGGAACCCGCCCGTAAGCGCCGCCGTGGAGGGAGCTTTCACGAAGGTCTGGGGAGAGGACGCCGTCGTCGCCCTGGTCGCCCTCAAGGTCGAGACCAGCGAGGCGGACCATGTGGCGAGCGAGGCGGCCAAGTTCCCCGAGGTCGAGGACGTCTTCCTTGTGACCGGTGACACGGACATCATGCTCAAGGTACGGTTCTCCAACTACCACGAGCTCAAGGAGTTCGTGATCCACCGCCTACCCGACGTGAAGGGCATCCGGGAGTCGAAGACCCTCCTCGTCGTGACCGCCTACAAAGAGGCGGGCGAGCGCAAGGGGGCGCCATGAGCTCTCGCTCCACGACCCCTGAGAGCTCCACCGCAGCGACCCGGGCCGAGCCTCGGGCGAGCCCGCTCAAGACGCCCTCCGATCCCAACGGGCCTTCTACCGCCCCTGGCGCTACCGTCCCCTCCTCCGACGCTCGGAGCGTCCCCCTCACGGAGGCGACCCGCGCACCGACCCCGACGGCCGCTCCGTTGGGCCGCCCGGAGCTCGAGCGCGTCCTCGCTTCCTTGGTCCAGATGGCGGAGGACCCCTCGCTGCCCCGCAACATCCGGCGCGGGGCCCAGGGGGCGCGCGAGGCCCTGACGAAGGGAAGCGCCCCGGTCGATGTCCGCGTCGCGGGGGCGGTCGGTCTTCTGGACGATCTCGCGAACGACTCGAACATCCCGGTGCACGGCCGCACGGCGATCTGGTCACTGATCAGCCAACTGGAGAGCCTCCAGTGAGCCTGACGCGATTGGGAACCGTTAAGCCCCGTGCTCGGTTGCCTGCCGACCGGGCGGCAGGTGGGCCCGTAGCTCAGGTCGGTTGGACGGGAGGAACCTCTCCCGCCCCGATGAAGAGCATCCGGCTTTTAACCGGATGGTCCGGGGTTCGAAAGGTCTCCGCATCCCTCCGACCGAGGGAGGAGGCCCGAAGCTCCCCGCGGGCCCGCTACGCCCTCCGATCGACGAACAGGAACCCACTCTTCCACCCACACCCCCACCCCGTCCCAGCCAGTTCCCTGCTCCAAGCTCCCCCAACACTCCGAGGTTCCGCATGACCCCATCGAAATCCGCAGCGTCCGCGAGCTCCAAGCGCCCGACCAAGAGCGCCCGCAAGGGCAAGACCGGTGCCGCGCCTCCCGCCGAGACGCCGAAGCTCCCCCCCGTCCAGCATGCACTGGTCCCGACGCACGAGGTCCTCTCCCCCGAGGAGAGCGCGACCATCCTGAAGCAGCTGGAGACCCCCCCTGAGCGGCTACCGAAGATCCTCTTCGACGACCCCGGCCTCCAGACCGATCCGAAGTACCGGTCCGTCGCGGAGTCCGCCGAGGGGGCCCGTTCCCTCTTGGGCCGCTTGGTCCGAGTTCGCCGCCCTTCCCCCACGGCGGGGGAGGCCGCGGTCTACCGCGTGATGGTCGGAGGCGCCTCGCTCCGCGAGGAATAGGTTCCGGTCGGTAGGCGAGAGGGACGTCCATAGCACGAGAGTTCACCCTGGAGAGTAGGAGAAGGAGGAGAGGTTCCCATGCGCGAGATCGTTGACGGCTTCTTCCGCGAGCGTTCCATCGTCAATCACCACCTGGCGAGTTTCAATGACTTCCTCCCCACGCCCGACAATCCGGACTCCCGGATGCAGAGGATCGTGGACGAGGCCCGGGTCACGGAGGATGCGACCGACCGCGGGATCATCCGCCTGGACGTCCAGAAGACCAAGAGCTCGATCTACGTCCGCGTCGGCCGCCGCCGCGACGCCCGGGGGTACGTGGACCCCAACGCGGAGCCCACGATCTTCGTCGGAAGCCCTTTCGTCAAGGAGCCGGTGGGATCGAAGCCGACGCTCACGCCGATGGAGGCCCGGCTGCGGAACCTCACCTACA
Organism: Thermoplasmata archaeon; assembly: GCA_027306505.1. GTDB lineage: Archaea > Thermoplasmatota > Thermoplasmata > Lutacidiplasmatales > UBA184 > JAKAAX01. The sequence continues at coordinate 44,171 of DAHUZP010000030.1, forward strand.
TGGCCCCGATCTTCCTCGATGTCACCGTCGTCGAGAACGGCGTCGAGCGCGCCCCCGAGCACGTGCACATCGGCGACCTGCCGGTGATGGTCAAGAGCCGACCGTGCAACCTCCACCGCGCGAACATCGAGCGCGACACCGGCTTCTCCCTCTATCCGGAGGAGTACCGGGCGAAGCTCGTCGAGTACCAGGAGGACCCGCTCGACCCCGGAGGGTACTTCATCATCGCCGGTACGGAGCGGGCGATCATCTCGCTCGAGGACCTGGCCCCGAACCGGATCTTTGCCGAGTTCAACGAGCGCTACGGGACCCCCGTGGAGAGCGCCAAGGTCTTCTCCCAGCGCGGCGGCTACCGGTCGCTCACCGTCGTCGAGAAGAAGAAGGACGGGGTCCTGCAGGTCTCCGTACCGTCGGCCAGCGGCCAGATCCCTCTGGTCGTCCTGATGAAGGCCCTCGGGATGAAGAACGACGAGGAGATCTACCAGGCGGTCCTGGGCGAGCTGCTCCCGCTGGACGAGCCGTTCGTCCAGACCATGAAGCACCTCCTCAACGTCAACCTCGAGGAGTGCACGAGCAAGAAGACCTACCCCCCCGAGGGGATCATGACCGTGGAGGACGCGCTCCTCTTCCTCGAGAAGAAGTTCGCGACCGGTCAGGCGAAGGAGTACCGCCAGCGGAAGGTCGACGCGATCCTGGACCGCGCGCTGCTCCCGCACCTCGGCGACGCGCGCACGGACCGGCTCAAGAAGGCGCTCTACCTCGGCCGCATCGCCCGTACCGTCCTGGAGCTCTACCTCAAGCAGCGCGGTGAGGACGACAAGGACCACTACGCGAACAAGCGCCTGAAGCTCGCGGGGGACCTCATGGAGGATCTCTTCCGCGTAGCGTTCACGCTGCTGCTCAAGGACCTCAAGTACCAGCTCGAGCGCTCCTTCGCGCGCAAGAAGGACCTCCGGATCGCCTCAGCCATCCGGCCGGACCTCCTCACCCAGCGCTTGATCCACGCCCTCGCGACGGGCAACTGGGTCGGCGGCCGGGCCGGGGTCTCCCAGCTGCTCGACCGGACCAGCCACATGTCCACCATCTCGCACCTTCGACGGGTCACGAGCCCGCTCACCCGCAGCCAGCCTCACTTTGAGGCGCGCGACCTGCACCCGACGCAGTTCTCTCGGCTCTGCCCGAACGAGACCCCCGAAGGGCAGAACTGCGGTCTCGTCAAGAACTATGCCCTCGCCGTCGACGTCTCCGAGGGCGCGGACGAGGACGAGGTCACCCTCATCCTGCGGGACCTCAATACGCGCGAGATCGGCCCCGAGGTTTTCACCGAAGGCCCCTCGAGCCGTGGCCGACGCGCGGCACGGGTCTTCGTCAACGGGAACCTGGTGGGCCTGCATTCGAACCCCGAGGAGCTCGTTCGCGAGATCCGGGACCGCCGCCGCGGTGGGACCCTCTCCCCCACGCTCGGCGACCGGGCCTACGAGATCAACGTCCGCTACGACACGGAGATGAACGAGGTCATCGTCAACTCCGACAGCGGTCGGCTCCGCCGCCCGCTCCTGGTGGTCAAGAACGGGGTCACCCGGCTCACGCGCCAGGACCTGGACGACCTGGGCCGCGGCTCGCTCGCCTTCACCGACCTCATCCGGGGCGGCAAGGTCGAGTGGCTGGACGCGGAGGAGGAGGAGGACACGCTCATCGCCGTGGAGCCCTTCGACCTGCCGGAGCGCTGCCCGCACTGCGAGAGGGCGCTCTCGCGCGGCGACACCAAGTGGCTCAACATCGGGGAGAAGGCGAACGAGGCGAAGCTGCTCTGCGGCCGCTGCTCGAAGGACTTCCCCGCTCCGCTCCTTGTCAGCAAGGACCACACGCACCTCGAGATCGACGCGAACCTCATGCTCGGGGTCTGCACGGGCCTCATCCCCTACGCCGAGCACAACTCGACGCCCCGCAACACGATGGGCTCGGGGATGGCGAAGCAGTCGCTCGGGGTCGAGTCCGTCAACTACCGGCGGCGCCCGGACACCCGGGGACACATCCTGCACTATCCGCAGGCCCCGTTGCTCCGCACCCAGACCATGCGCTACGTGCACTTCACGGAGCGCCCGGCGGGTCAGAACTTCGTCGTGGCCGTGCTCTCCTACGAAGGGTACAACATGCAGGACGCCCTCGTGCTCAACCGCTCCGCGGTGGACCGGGGCCTGGGCCGCTCCTCCTTCTTCCGTACCTACCGGAGCGAGGAGCGCAAGTACCCTGGAGGCCAGGAGGACCGCTTCGAGATCCCCCGGCCGGACGTGGCCGGCGCGCGCGTCGACACGGCCTACCGGAGCCTGGGCGAGGATGGGCTCATCTTCCCCGAGCTGCAGGTGACCGAAGGGGACGTCCTCATCGGCAAGACCTCCCCCCCGCGTTTCCTCGAGGAGAAGACCGACCTGCTCACCCCCCAGAAGCGACGCGAGACCTCCGTCACGGTCCGCGCCGGAGAGGCGGGCTGGGTCGACTCCGTCGTCCTCACCGAGGGCGAGAACATCTCGAAGCTGGTCAAGGTGAAGGTCCGCAACGAGCGGATCCCCGAGCTCGGCGACAAGTTCGCCTCGCGCCACGGGCAGAAGGGGGTCGTCGGGCTGGTCGTCCCTCAGGAGGACATGCCCTTCACCCGGATCGGCATGGTGCCGGACCTCATCATCAACCCCCACGCCATCCCCTCGCGGATGACGATCGCCCACGTGCTGGAGATGCTCGGGGGCAAGGTGGGCTCGCTCGAGGGCCGCTTCATCGACGGGACGCCGTTCAGCGGCGAGCGCGAGGAGGCGCTTCGCGAGTCGCTCCTGGAGCTCGGGCTCGCCCCGACCGGTCGTGAGGTGCTCTACGACGGGCTCACGGGCAGGAAGATGGACGCCCAGATCTACATGGGCGTGATCTACTACCAGAAGCTCCACCACATGGTCGCCGGGAAGCTCCACATGCGTTCCCGCGGACCGGTCCAGATCCTCACGCGGCAGCCCACCGAGGGTCGCAGCCGCCAGGGCGGTCTTCGCTTCGGAGAGATGTAGCGCGACACGCTCATCGGGCACGGCGTCGCGATGGTCATCAAGGACCGTCTGCTCGACGAGTCCGACGGCACGGTCCAGTACGTCTGCGGCAACCCCCAGTGCGGACACATCGCGATCCCCGACCACAAGGCGGGATCGCTGCGGTGCGCGACCTGCGGGAACACCTCGTCGATCTACCCGGTCGAGATGAGCTATTCGTTCAAGCTCCTGCTGGACGAGCTCGTGAGCCTGGGCGTGATCATGCGACTGCAGCTCGAGGACATGAAGTAAGGACGGAGGGAGGAGAAGACCATGCCACCCACGGGACTCGCCAAGCGCATCCGCTCGCTGCAGTTCGCCTTCCTCTCGCCGGACGAGATCCGGCGGATGGCGGCCGTGAAGATCATCACGGCCGACACCTACGACGACGACGGGTACCCCATCGAGATGGGGCTCATGGACCTCCACCTGGGGGTCATCGAGCCCAACCTGCGATGCCGTACCTGCGGGGGCCGCGTCAACGAGTGCCCCGGCCACTTCGGGCTCATCGAGCTCGCGATGCCCGTGATCCACGTGGGCTACGCGAAGGAGATCAAGCGTCTCCTGCAGAGCACCTGCCGCTCCTGCGGGCGCATCATCCCGGCCGCCCTCACGGGCCGCGGGGTCGCCTTCAGCGGGATCGAGGACCTTGGCGGCGGCTTCTCCCGCCCGGTCAAGGAGGACCTCGTCTGCCCTCACTGCCAGGAGGTCCAACAGAAGATCGTCCTGGACAAGCCCACCACCTTCCGTGAGAGCGGGCACAAGATCACCCCCAAGGAGGTCCGCGCGCGCCTGGAGCGGATCACCGACGAGGACTGCCGGCAGCTCGGTCTCAACCCCAAGTTCGGCCGCCCCGAGTGGATGGTCCTGACCGTCCTTCCCGTGCCTCCCGTCGCCGTCCGCCCCTCGATCACCCTCGAGAGCGGAGAGCGGAGCGAGGACGACCTCACCCACAAGCTGGTCGACGTGCTCCGCATCAACCAGCGGCTGCGTGAGAACCGCGACATGGGCGCCCCCCAGCTCGTCGTCGAGGACCTCTGGGAGCTCTTGCAGTACCACGTAACGACCTACTTCGACAACCAGACCTCGGGGATCCCCCCGGCCCGGCACCGCTCGGGCCGACCGCTCAAGACCCTGGTCCAGCGCCTCAAAGGGAAGGACGGACGGTTCCGGTCGAACCTGTCGGGAAAGCGCGTGAACTTCTCCGCTCGTACCGTGATCAGCCCGGACCCGTTGCTCTCGATCAACGAGGTCGGCATCCCCGTCGAGGTCGCCCGGGCGCTCACCGTGCCCCTCGACGTGACCCCCCAGAACCTGGAGGTCGCGCAGGAGCTCGTGAAGCGCGGCCCGGCCCCCCCCATGACGGGAGGCGTCTACCTACCGGGCGTCAACTACCTCGTCCGGCCGGACGGCCAGCGCATCAAGGTGATGGACAAGAACGCGGAGGCCTGTTCCGCGATGGTCACCCTCGGGTGCCGCGTCGAGCGGCAGATGGTCAACGGTGACATCGTCCTGTTCAACCGCCAGCCCTCGCTGCACCGGATGAGCATGATGGCGCACTTCGTGCGCATCCTGCCCTACAAGACCTTCCGGTTCAACCTGTGCGACTGCACCCCGTACAACGCGGACTTCGATGGCGACGAGATGAACCTGCACGTGCTGCAGGGCCACGAGGCCCGCGCCGAGGCGAAGGTCATCATGCAGGTCCAGGAGCACATCCTTTCCCCGCGCTACGGGGGCCCGATCATCGGGATGATCCACGACCACATCACCTCCGCGTTCCTGCTGACGCATCACGACCCGCACTTCAACGAGGCCGAGACCTGCTACATCCTCTCGAAGAGCCATATCCCCATGCCACCCCCCAAGGGCCACGAGAAGAACGGTGAGGCGTACTGGACGGGGAAGCAGATCTTCTCGCTCACCCTGCCGGAGGACCTGACGCTCGAGTTCCGCTCGTCCATCTGCTCGCACAAGAGCGGGGCGGAGCCCAAGGAGCACGCGGAGGACGATTGCCTGGTCGTCGTGGAGCACGGTCAGCTGACCTCGGGCACCATCGACGCGAAGGCCATCGCCGCCGGCAAGGGCGTCATCTTGGACGCGATCGCCCGCAACAACGGGCCCGCGCGCGCCCGGCGGTTCCTGGACGAGATGAGCCGGCTCTCCATCACGGCGATCTCGCTCAAGGGCCTCTCCACCGGTATCGATGACGAGGACGTCCCCGAGGACGCCCGCCGTCACATCAGCAAGGTCATGTCCGATGCCCGCGAGCAGGTGAAGTCGCTCGTCGAGCAGTACAAGACCGGGAAGCTCGAGCAGATGCCGGGACGTTCCCTCGAGGAGACGCTCGAGGTGCAGATCCGGGGCACGCTCTCGAGGGCCCGTGACCAGGCCGGCGACATCGCGGGTCGTTTCCTGGGCCTCGACAACCCCGCCGTCATTCTCGCGAAGTCCGGCGCCAGGGGCACGATGCTCAACCTGACACAGATGGCCGGCGCCGTCGGTCAGCAGTCCGTGCGTGGCGAACGTCTGCTGCGCGGCTACTACAACCGGACGCTCCCCCACTTCGCCCGGGGCGACCTGGGCGCGGAGGCTCGCGGGTTCGTCTCGTCGTCCTACAAGACCGGGCTCTCCGCGACGGAGTACTTCTTCCACAGCATGGGGGGCCGTGAGGGTCTCGTGGACACGGCCGTGCGGACGAGCCGGTCGGGGTACATGCAGCGCCGTCTCATCAACGCTCTCGAGGACCTGCGGGTCGAGGAGGACGGGACCGTCCGCAACACGGCCGGGACGATCATCCAGTACCGCTTCGGCGAGGACGGGGTCGACCCCTCCCGTAGCGTCCAAGGCAAGGCGCTCATCGTGGAGGAGGTCCTCCGCGAGGCGCTCGGCAAGAAGTACCGCACGGAGCTCGAGCTCCGGGGCGAGGGCATCGTCGGCACCACCGTCGTCGGAGAGGAGGAGCTCGACCTGCTCGCCGAGGCCCAGGCCGAGGAAGAGACCGAGGAAGAGGAGGCCGAGGAAGGCGGCGGCTTCGAGGGCGGAGAGGGCGGCGGCGAGAGCGGAGGTGACTGAGCCATGACGGAGACCAAGGGCGAGAAGTTCAGCCAAGAGCTCGACCGCCTGGCGAAGGCCGAAGGGGTCAGGCTCCCGCGCATCCTCCTCCTCAGCGCGAGCGAGATGCTCGCCGCCCACCGGGGGATCGAGGCCGAGGACGTCCGGAAGGTCGCGAAGGAGCTCGTCCGGCGCTTCCGCAAGGTCGAGGTCGACGCCCACGAGTCCGTGGGCATCGTCGCGGCCCAGAGCATCGGAGAGCCCGGTACGCAGATGACGCTGCGGACGTTCCACTACGCGGGTGTCGCGGAGATGAACGTCACGCTCGGTCTGCCCCGCCTCATCGAGCTCGTCGACGCTCGGCGGGTCCCCTCCACCCCGATGATGACGGTCTACCTGGACCGCGGGGTCAGGGCCGACGAGAAGAAGGTCCACGAGATCGCGCTCAAGATCGAGGTCACGACGGTTCCGGACATCGCCGCGATCGGGACCGTGGTCGAGGAGCTCAAGGTCGTCGTGACCCCGCGCCCCGCGCTCTTGGACGCCCGCGGCCTCACCCGCTCCGACCTGGAGCGGGTGCTGGACCAGACGCTCGACAAGCGGCGCTGGACGCTCTCGAACGGGAGCGGTGGAGGCGAGGGTCGTTCCTTCGAGATCCACCAGGCCGAGACCGCCCCGCCCAAGACGGGGAAGGAGCCGGAGGAGGAGATGCCCTTCAGGCGGCTGCTCGCGGCCGCGGAAGCGGTCCGCGCCATCCAGATCAAGGGCCTGTCCTCGATCAAGCGTGCCCTGATCAAGAAGGAGAGCACGGAGTGGGTCATCTACACGGAAGGGTCGAACCTCGCCGGGGTCCTCGAGATCCCCGGGGTGGACCGCTCCCGGACCACCACCAATTCGGTCTTCGAGATCTACAAGGTGCTGGGCGTCGAGGCCGCGCGCACCGCGCTCATCAACGAGGCGTCGCGAACGCTCTCGGAGCAAGGGCTCACGGTGGACATCCGGCACATCATGCTGGTCTCCGACCTCATGACGAACGAGGGCGACATCCGCGCCATCGGCCGCCACGGGATCAGCGGGAAGAAGACCAGCGTCCTTGCCCGGGCCGCCTTCGAGATCACCGCGAACCACCTGCTGCGCGCCGCCATCACCGGCGAGGTGGACGAGCTCAAGGGGGTCGCCGAGAACATCATCGTGGGACAGCCGATCGCTCTCGGGACCGGCGCGGTGGACCTCATCTACCGTCCCCTAGCCGCCCCCGCCTCCAGCCCGAACCACACCCGGCCCAAGCCCGCCGCCCCCCCTGCCCCCCCCGCGCCCGAAGAGGGGGCCGCGCCCACGACCGGGGCGTAGTCGCGCCGCAGGTCAAGGCTAAAGAAGGTCGGTCGTAGCGGGAAGGGACCCAGGAGGAGCACCGATGGACATCACCCACGCCCTCAAGGTCGCGCTGAGCACGGGAAAGGTCAAGATGGGCTTGGAAGAGACGCTCGCGACAGTGAAGCAGAAGCAGGCGAAGCTTCTGGTGGTCTCCACCACCTGCCCCGACGCGAAGCTGCTCTCCGAGCGCAAGCTCAACGGCGTCCCCATCTACCACTACGAGGGCACCGCGGCCGAGCTCGGCGCCGCCTGCGGCCGTCCGTTCCCGGTCTCGACGCTCGCCATCCTGGACCCCGGGTCCTCCGCGATCCTTTCGCTGGAAACGGGCTGAGCCCCCCCACCCTCGCCGAACCCCTTCCCCCCGACGGACCTCGAGCGGGACCTTCCCCTGGACATGCCCGAGATCACCTTCGACACGGCCCAACTGGGCTTCATGCGGGCCTTCGAGGACCTGACCCAGGCGAAGGTGATGGACTGCCTCGAGGCCGAGGACAAGCTGATCTACGTGATCCACCCGGAGGACCTCCAGAAGGCTGTGGGTCCCCACGGTCGTATCGTGGAGCGGCTCAAGGAGCTCTTCCACCGGGAGATCCAGGTGGTGGTCTGGGACGAGGACACCTCGAAGTTCGTCCAGAACCTTTTCTTCCCCTTCTCCCCCCAGCGGGTGGAGTTCTCCGCGAAGCCCCAGGGCCGTCACGTGACGGTCGTGGTGGACCCCAAGTTCAAGGCCCGCGCCATCGGAAAGCAAGGAAAGAATCTCAAGGTCGCCAGGGCGGTCCTCCTGCGACACTCGGACATCGTCTCCGTCAACGTGGCCTAGGACGCGCGACCTTCGCGGACCCTGGCCTGGGACCAGGGCTAGACAGGGCCATCTACCTCCGCTGGCCTCACGGTGCTTCGAAGGCCTCCTCTTGCCCCGCTCGCCACTTCGCCGCATCTTCCGTGCCCCGCCTGCCTGGGGCCCGCTCGCTCTCCCGTTGACCTGCCTCGTCCTCTTCCTGTGCGTCCCCTCCCTCGCCGCATCGGTCCAAACGGGGCGGTCGAACGCGGTGGCTTCACTACCCCAGGTGGTAGCCGGGAGTGGCCCCCCCTCCGTTCGCCTCGATGCCCCTTCCGTGAGGGGTGCCACGCCCGCGACCCCTCTCATGGACGCGAGCGCCGCGACGAGGCGCCTGACCGCCCCTCCTGCGCCCATCTCCCTCCCGTCCTCGTCCCAGGTCACCCTCACGACCGACCTCGCTAACGGAAGCGCGCTGCCCGACAACTTCGTCCCGGCAGGAGGAGCCGCTCCCACCTCGGCCGCCTTTGACCCGACCGATGCTGAGCTCTTCGTCACCTGCTACTGGTCGAACGACCTCTCCATCGTCTCCACGGCTTCCGGTCGGGTCGTGGGGACGGTGGGGGGTCTCCAGCATCCCGAGTGGGTGGCCTATGACGCCGCCGACCGAGATCTCTACGTCACGAGCGCGTGGAACGCCACCTACTTCGCTCTCACAGCGATCTCGGTGGCCTCCCTTCAAGTGGTCTACTCCGCGCTGGTCCCTGGCTTCGCTACCCCGGTCGCGGTCGACCCGGTGCTGGGCCTGGTCTATGTAGGGATGTACACCCCGGGCGTCCAGGGCCTCTGGGCCCTCTCCGCGAGCGGCCTCGCCCACGTCCGCACGGTCCAGTTCACCGGCACCGCGAACGGCTTCGCTTTCGGACCGTCCTACCGCGACCTCTTCGTGACCCTCCCATCGAACGCTCTGGTCGAGATCAACGAGAGCACCGGGCTGGTGACCACGTCCATCGCCCTGCCCATCTATGCCCAGGGGATCGCCTTCGATACCGTTGACGGGAACCTGGACGTGGAGGGCGACCCCTCCGTGGGCCTGGACCTGCTGGTGCTGGTCTCGGCGACGACCTTGCAGGTCGTCCATCAGTACTCGGTCCCGGTGAGCGCGATGGGCGTTGCCGCCGATCCGGTCACCGGCGAGGTCTTCGTGACAGAGTTCAACGGCTCGGCCAACCTCGCCCCGAACGGTCGGGGGAACGTGAGCGTCTTCGCGCCTTACGGAGGCGCTCAACTCGCCCAGGTCAGGGTGGGCGAAGGGCCGTGGGGGCTCCTCACGGGGCTTCCGGGCGAGGTCGCGGTGATGGACGAGCGCGGCGACCAGGTCGCCTTCCTCAACACGTCCACCTTCGCGGTAGACCGTGTGACGCCGCTGGGGAGCGATCCCGTGGCCCTCGCGGTCGACCCGTCGGGAGGCCTCGTGTTCGTCGCGAACGATGGTTCGGACAACGTGTCCGTGATCTCCCTCGCCACCGGGGCCGTGCTCAAGAGCATCGCCGTGGGGGACTATCCCAGGGCGATCGCGTACGACCCTTCGACCGGGGCCGTCTACGTGGCGAACGCAGGATCGGGGAACGTCAGCATCCTTTCATCCCGGTCGCTGAGCGTGGTCGCGACTATCAACTTCGGAGCGAACGCGCTACCCTGCGGCCTCACGGACGATCCCATCGATGGTCTCATGTGGGTCGCCCTGGGGACGCAGGGATCGATCGTGGCGATCAACACCACGACCTTCCAGCTCAGCGCGATGGTCCTCGTGGGGGTCGAGCCGTTCGCCCTGATCTACGACCCGTCCTACCACTCGATCGACGTCAGCAGCCTGGACTCCAACTCGGTCACGTTCGTGACGTACGTCCGGGGAGTGGACGCTATCGTGACCTTCCCCTCGATGGGCTACGCCCCCTACGCCTTGGCCTTGGATCCGGGGACCTCGCGCCTCTTCGTCGCGAACGCCTATTCCTCCAACGTGACGGTCCTGAACTCCGGCACCGGGTCGCTCGAAGCGACGCTCCCCCTTCCCGGGAACTCGATGCCCCTCGCCCTGCTCTACGACTCCCAGGAGCTCGCCGTCGCCGCGACCTCCATCGACCAGGTGGTGATCTTCTCGACGTGGTCGCTCACCGAGGTCACCCACTTCTCCGTCGGGACGCACCCGGAAGCGTTCGCCCTCGCGCCTTCAGGACCCGTGGTCGCCGACTACGGTTCGACCTCCGTCTCGTGGGTCCGCTCTCGGCCGGCCGCGACGCTCCACTACCAGGTCTCACCGATCGCGGGCGGATGCGACGAGTTCTGGATCGATGGCGAGACCGTCTGGAACGGAAGCACGGGGGCCCTCCTGGAGGGCACGCACAACGTGTCCGCCCCCCCGACCTGTCCCGGTGACCGGAACTTCCTCTACTGGCAGGTCTCCGGTGCCATCGTCGCGACGGGCTCGGGGAGCTCCGCGACACTGGAGGTCACCGGTAATGGCACGATCACCGCCGTCTACGCGCCGGATGTGGGTCTGGTCGCCCTGACCGTGCTCGTGAGCCCGGCCCTCTGTGGGGACGTCCTGTGGAACTCGTTCTCCTCCGAGCCTGACGGGTCCACGTTCACAGCTCTTCCCGCGACCTACCCGATATCCGCCCCCAGCTGCCCGGGGTATACGTTCGGGCAGTGGGTCGCGACGGGGAGCTTGTCGCTGACGGACCCGCTGCTGAGCTCGACCAGCGCCGTGGTCGGCGGGGTGCAGCCCAACGCGACGGTGAGCGCGGAGTTCTTCTCCACTGGTTCGGGCGGGCTCGCCCTCAGCGTGAGCGCCTCTCCCAGCTCGGGCGTCGCACCCCTCACCGTGGCCTTCGTATCGAGCGTGTCGGGCGGAGCGCCCCCGTACACGTATCTCTGGCGGTTCGGGGACGGCTCGACCTCGGGCGCTCCGGATCCTTCGCACGTCTTCGTTTCGTCGGGTTCCTACTTTTCCACGCTCTTCGTCACGGATTCGAGCCAGAGCTCGATCCAGCAAGGGATCCAGATCGATGTCGGAAGCAACTTCACGGTCTTCAACGTCCAGGAGCACGCCTCGGTCACGAGCGGGCCGAGCCCACTCTCGGTGGTCTTCACCTCGGTCGTCTCCGGAGGAACCCCTCCCTACCTCTACTCCTGGCTGTTCGGGGACGGCTCCTCCTCGACGGGGGCCTCGGCCGCCCACACGTACACGCAGGTGGGAAGCTTCGACTCGAGCCTGCAGGTCCAGGATGCGAACGGGAACGCGACGCAGACCCAGCTCTGGATCGACGTCACCCAAGGCCCCGTGCCTCTCTCCGTCTCCATCCTGCCGGTGAGCCAGTCGATCGTCCTCGGCTCCACCGCCCAGTGGAGCTCGCAGACGGGCGGGGGAGTCGCACCGTACACCTACGACTGGGCCCAGCTGCCTCCAGGTTGCCTGCCGGTCGCCGCTCCGTTCCTCACCTGTACGCCTTCGGAGACCGGGACCTTCACGCTGACCCTGGAGGTGAGGGACGCGGCCTCGAGCTTCGCGAGAGCATCGGCCACGGTGAGCGTCGTGTCGCCGTCCAGCCCGAACCCGGCGGGCTCGACACGGGGGCTCGTGGGCCCTTCGATCTCCTCGGGCCTTCTCCTCTCGGCGTTGGTCGCGACGGTGGCCTGGATCGTGCTCCTTCGCCGAGAGCGCAACCTTCGCCGGTCGGAGACAACGCCCTTCACCTCGAGGTGGGATGGGGCCCCCGGAGCTCGATGAGCGCGGAGGACGCGTCAGCCCACCGCCATGGCATCGTTAAATAGAAGGCCGGTTCTGAAATCCTTCACCGAACGACGGGCCTTCGGGTCCAAGTCGTCCGGGGCGCCCGTACGTTACGCCGGGGATCCGTGAACCGGCGAATCCATGCGGCGCCACAGATGGCCCGAAAGGGACGTGGGGCTCCGAGAAACCCCTCGCAGAGATGCGGGGTGACCTCTCGGAACTGACAGGGGAAGGCGAAAAGACGCGACCAGGACCGGAGGTCCTGGGAATAGCAGTCAGAGGCTGTACGAACCCTTCCGACCGTTCGTGGTCGGAAGAAACTCAATCACAAATCCGGTTGATCCTGCCGGCGGGTACCGCTATTGGAGTTCGCTTAAGCCATGCGAGTCGAGAGGTGCAAGACCTCGGCGTACTGCTCAGTAACACGCGGACAATCTGCCCTCGGGTGGGGGATAACCCCGGGAAACTGGGAATAATACCCCATAGCCGTTCCGTGATGGAAGGCTGGGACGGCGAAAGGTGCGCCGCCCGAGGATGGGTCTGCGGCGTATCAGGTAGTAGGGGGTGTCACAGACCCCCTAGCCGAAGACGCGTACGGGCTTTGAGAGAAGTCGCCCGGAGATGGGTTCTGAGACATGAACCCAGGTCCTACGGGACGCAGCAGGCGCGAAACCTCCACAATGTGGGAAACCACGATGGGGGAACTCCAAGTGTATGCACTTTGTGCATTCTGTTCCCGAGCCTAAAAAGCTCGAGAAGTAAGGGCCGGGTAAGACGGGTGCCAGCCGCCGCGGTAATACCCGCGGCCCGAGTGGTACTCATTATTATT